>NZ_JCAUAM010000010.1:0-334629 GCF_059691955.1 Paenibacillus sp. J22FR83 | reverse complement strand
TGTTCTTTTTTTCGTTCTTTGGAGCCGTATGGGGGTGAGAACCTCTGAGGGGTTCGCCCGCGCGGACGGAGCGTAGCGGAGGAGCACGGCGTCTGAATCTACCGCTAAAAGTCCTCGTTGAGTAAACTTCATCAGCCATTTAAATCAGGATTCGGACATCCCTTGTCGGGTTGCCATCCAAGTGTCAGCCTAGAGGCTCCAAGACATGTCATCGGACATGTTCTTTTTTTCGTTCTTTGGAGCCGTATGGGGGTGAGAACCTCTGAGGGGTTCGCCCGCGCGGACGGAGCGTAGCGGAGGAGCACGGCGTCTGAATCTACCGCTAAAAGGCCTCTTTGAGTAAACTTCATCAGCCATTTAAATCAGGATTCGGACATCCCTTTCATGGGTTGCCATGCAAGTGGCAGCCTATTGGCTCAACCACTACGCAATAAAAACCCTCTTTTAGCGGTTTTGTATTTTGCCTTGAAATACCTCTTACACCTTTAGCGTTGATTATTAATGAGACAAATTTGCATATTAATACGACATTTCATTACCGAGGTAACAATCTAGTAACATTCGGTAAAATTGATACCCAAAAGCTCAATCAATAACGAATAAAAACAAAAACTGCCAAGGTAAATTCCCCTGACAGCTATTATTAGTTAATGAGCTTGACTTATTTTCTTAAGTTCCTCAATTGAAAGTCCTGTTAATTCCGAAACGGACTCCATGTCCATTCCTTTTGCCAGCATTTTATTAGCTACTCCAAGTTTTCCTTTTAATTCGCCTAGTTTTTCTCCTTCTTCTCTCGCACCCTCCATAGACGAAGCTTCATCATGTAAAGCCTTTTGTCTCATTTCGTAAAGTCGACGAGATTCCGCATCTTGACTGAGAAACTCCAAAACTGTCATTGCTTTACCAAGTTCAGGTTCCTGCATTTTGAGCACCTCCCAATTTTCAGTATTGTCGCTTTTAAGAAAAAGCAACCAATTCAATAACCCTCCAGTAGTTGTTGTCCTTTGATAACTCAGTTTGGAAAGTTCTAGAAAATGAATTTCTAGGTCATCTAATAATGGAACGCCAGAAAAATCTTCTCGCAAATGAAAAACATTATGATAACGTTCATTAGGTATAATGGAGAAGTTAAGAATATTAATGGTTACGCACTTCTTAAGCTTCTTATAGGATTGTCCTTCTTCAAGTTGACTCGCATATTGCTTACTCCAATAATACAAAGTACGCTTCTCATTGTCATATCGATTGAATAACTGCATTTCAATATTAATCAGTTTGCCATCTACAGTTTTTGCTTGGATGTCAAATATGGATTGCTTATCATGAGGTGAATCTTTATCAGTGTATGGATTCATAAGTACGATTTCGGTAAGTGGCTGCTCACCTGCTTCTTGAAAAGTATGATTTAGGAAAGCCAACAGTAAATCTTTATTTTCTTCGCTCCCGAATATTCGTTTAAAGACAAAATCGTTCTTAGGGTCAAGTAAATCTCTCATACAAATCCCCCATTCATATGGATTAATTATAACATGAAGCTACTGACAGTTGTATGTATATAAACTTCCGGCCAATATCCTTGAGCATATACCATTATTTTGCTAGAATAGCGTCAATATATTTGCCATAAATATGATAAACATAGATAGAAGATCATAATAATTAGTAATTTTCTTGTATTGGCACAAGAAGGAGTTGCCCCTTGAATAGAAAAGGCATAAAAATAACTGTGATAAGTATGATGATCGTCACACTGCTAGTTGCTATTGGCTTGATGTTCCCTACTTGGACGCCTGCTATTAAAGGCGACAACAGCATAAGTTTACTAGAGCAAATTGAGATCAATGGTACAGGGCATGAAGTAATGATCAGGGGCAGTGACAAGCACAATCCGATCATAATTTTTGTTCATGGTGGTCCAGGCTGTTCTGAAATTCCGTATGTTCGGAAATATCAAGATTTGCTTGAGAGAAATTTTACAATTGTACACTATGATCAACGAGGCAGTGGGAAATCTTATCATTTCTTTGAAGACTACTCCAATTTATCAACAGACTTGCTTGTAGATGACTTACTTGAGCTCACGGATTACGTAAAAGAATTGCTGGGACAAGAGAAGTTGCTGCTAATTGGCCATTCTTTCGGTACATATATCGGAATGAAAGCTGCGGCTAAAACACCAGATAAATTTGTTGCTTACATCGGTATTGGGCAGGTGGCTGACCATGTGCAAAGCGAACTGGACAGTTTGGCCTATACGCTCGTACAAGCAAAGCAAACAGGCAATTTAGAAGATGTAGCACGATTAGAACATCTTCGTGATTCGATTGAACGGGGTAATCAATTAACGCCGAGAGATATGATACGGAAATACGGCGGAGCAGCTAGATTAATCAACGATAACAGGGATTATTACACAGGCTTTCTTCTTAATCGGGAATATAATTTACTTGATGTCATTCGTTATTTGAAAGGAGTTTCAATCTCGCAGCAAATCTTATTGGAGGAAGAGTCAAAAAAACCGCTTACAGACGTTGTCGATAGATTAGTGATTCCATTTTATTTTGTTATGGGTCAGTATGATTATATGACATCCGTAAATGCGGCAAAGAACTATTACAATACGTTGAAAGCACCCCAGAAAGAACTTGTTATTTTTAAAGAGTCCGCTCATTATCCACAGTTCGAGGAAAAAGAGTTATTTGCAGAATGGTTGAACACGACATGGCTTGAGCTGGATCTCTAATTATAATTTCAGAGCAAGTAATCCCCTACCCTCCATACATACAACAAATGGTTTGAGGAAAAGATCCTCAAACCATTTATTCAACAACCCATATGGGCTCATCATTAATCCCCGTTAAATGCCCTTTGCAATTCCGCGATATTGAACTTCTTCATCTTCATAAAAGCGTCCGTTAGACGAGCCCGCTGCTCCTCGGTGCCCCCAGTTAACATCTCATCCATGATGGCGGGAGATATCTGCCAGGACACACCGAATTGGTCTTTGAGCCAGCCGCACTGCTCAGCCTCAGGCACATGGGAGAGCTTGTCCCAATAGTAGTCAATTTCTTCCTGTGTCTCACAATTGACTAGAAGTGAAATGGCTTCATTAAATTGAAAATCGTGCTTGTACGCGCTGTCCATTGCCGTAAACCACGTATTTTCCAGCATAAAGTCGGAGAACATTACCGTTCCTTCCTGATCCGGTTCCACACCAGGACCATAGCGTAATAGAGCGCCAGGTTGAGAATGGCGGAAAACCGAAAGATAGAATTCACGGGCTGCCTCCGCCTTGCCGCAGTTGTTGCCCACGAATAACATGGAAGGGATAATCGCAGGACGAGGCTCTCCATACGGATTCGTCAGCATAAGCTGCCAAGACACACCATACTTGTCCTGAATCCAGCCATACCTTTTGCTGAATGGGTACTCACCAAGCGGCATAAGAGCGGTTCCGCCTTCAGACAGCTTGTTCCACACTTCGTCGATCATAGCTTCTGCATTCACGTCCCGAGAGGGATCGAAATTCACGATAAATGAGATTGCAGGATTGATCTTGAAAAGCGGTCCAGCAGAAATGGCCATAAATGGCTGTCCCCAAATTTGAAACGATACTAGGTCACAATCGCCTGAAGGTGTCTCATACAAAACCGTCGTGTTTGTGATGTTGGAATGAGGGAATACTGCGCAGTAAAATTCTGCGGCTTGTTTCGCTTCCTTGTCGAACCATAGGTGCGGCGTAATCAATGGCGTACTGCTACTTTTGGCATCCATATTCAAAACGAGCTCCTCCCTTGGAATAAAACTTCTTCCTAATTTTAACATAGATCTCTCAAAAATGGAAACAAACGTTCTGCCACCCCCTTCTCGCCCCCAGCTCCATCCATCTTTTCAACTCTACAAATCATGCATCGTCACTTCACTTCTAACTAAAAATCTTGCATTGATACCCGTCTGCCCAATTCCCTTGGATATGTAATAAGCTCCGTATTGTGTTGTATGTAGCCCCTTATATATGCCCATGCGAGGCAACTTGCCAGCATCTTTCAGTCTAAATAGAAATGGTAGATTAAATTGTTTCCCATGCAAATGTCCAGCCATTAAATAATCGTAGGGCTTATTTAAATCAAGAACAATGTTAGGATCATGCGTAATAACGACTTTAGGTCTAGTTAGATCAACATTTTGATACGATTTTTCTATGTCGCTTTTACCCGAATCATAATCATCAATGCCAATGAGTTCAATCTGATCTAAATGAACTGATTCATTTCTTAATACATGTAACCCATACTTTCTTAGCAAATTAATGACATCCATGACATTTTTTTGCTGATAATCATGGTTGCCGAGCACACAATAAATAGGTACATTGCAAATTGTCATAGCTCTTAGATACTTTTCAAGTTTGACGAGACTCCTGCGTTGTTTGGTAAAATCGCCTGTTATACAGATAAGGTTAGGTTTTTCAGTTTGGATAATTGATGCAATCTTAGTTGGACGGATTCTTAATCGTTCTACATGCAAGTCACTAATCTGAAGGATTTTCAAATGTAAATCCAGCGGATAATGGATCCGTTCAATTTTTAGCCATTGTGTAGGTAAGATCAAAAGCATATAACCCAATAGGATTAAAATCAGTACATAAATAACGATCATTTCTGCATTCTCCTCACATACAAGATTCATCATGATGAAGTAATATGTATTCAAAATAATTCAGAATATCCCCATGCACAGACGTATTTAATTGGGGAATACTCAACGACTACTCACAGGTTTGTGTAGCCGAAAGCAAGGTCATACTAGAACTTATTACATCTTAAGGAGTTTGAATACTTGTGGTAGATCGAATCGTATTAATATCCGCGTGGTTTGGAGCCATATTGCTCTTAGTTCTATTCACACCTCGAAATAAAATTAGAGAAGCAAATATCGTTTTCTTATTTAAACAACTCATCACTTGGCCGATTGGATTAGCTGTTGTCGAATTTCATTTGATTGAATATCCTGTTCGCGGATTTAAAATTGCAACGCAGACAAGCTTTTCTTTCGAATATTTTATCTTTCCTGCAACATGTGTGATTTATATACTAAGGTATCCAGAAAATAAAAGCAGACTGATAAGAATTGGTTGGCAGCTATTCTGGCCTACATGGATGACCATAATTGAAGTGATAATTGAGCGGTACACGAACTTAATCCATTACATCCATTGGGAATGGTACTGGACTTGGCTCTCCCTTTCGGCTACATTTTTAATATCTCATATTTATTATAAATGGTTCTTGAGAAAAGGGATTGAGAAAGCATCCACGTAAATGTGCAATCATCCCTTCATCCAAATCGTCTTCATGAAGGAGGTTGATTATGATTAAACGTTATCATCTTGCTTGTATGAGCCTAATCTTACTACTTGTACTACCCGCCTGCCTATGGTCTCAAGATTCAGAACCTTCCACCGCGACTTCAACTTCGATTGCGACATCGAATAGCATTTCGCTGAACGCAGTGTTCGCACCCAACAACTTCGATCATCCTGTAGGCATTGAGCATCGTGTCAACTCACCACAACTCTTATACATTGTCGAGCAACCGGGTAAAATCGTTAGTGTGAACGTTGAGAAACCACAAGATAAGCCCTCTCTCATTCTCGATATTACGGATCGTGTCAATGATAGTGGAAACGAACAAGGTTTGTTAGGATTGGCCTTCCATCCGAAGGATCCCACTTTGGCTTATGTCAACTATACGACGGAAACCCATACGGTCATCGCTCGCTACAAGACACTGTCTACCAATTCTGCCCTGCTGGATCCTGCTAGCGAGCAAGTGCTACTTACTTTTAAGCAACCTTATGCGAATCACAATGGCGGGCAACTCGCTTTCGGCCCAGATGGTTACTTGTACATTGCAACGGGAGACGGTGGCAGCAGCGGAGATCCGCAGAATAACAGCCAGAATCTTCAGTCACTGCTAGGCAAAATACTGCGTATCGACGTAGACAAGCAGGATACTGGTCTTCACTATGCAATCCCTGCCGATAATCCTTTTATTAGCCAGGGTGCTAAGGAAATCTATGCCTACGGACTACGGAATCCCTGGCGATTCAGTTTCGATACTGCTACTGGAAAGCTCTGGGCAGCTGATGTTGGCCAGAATCGATTTGAAGAAATTAATCTCATAGAAAAAGGCAAAAACTATGGGTGGCGTATTCAAGAAGGTTTCGAATGCTACGAACCAAAGACAGGCTGCACTAAAACTGGCTTAGAGCAGCCTCTGTTTACTTATGGTCGTGATCAAGGTGTATCGATTACGGGCGGTTATGTGTATCGGGGCGCGAAGCTCCCTGAACTTAATGGCTGGTATGTGTACGCAGATTACGGGACAGGAAACATTTGGGCGATATCTCAACTGAAAGATGGAACGGTCACGAACCGAACCTTACTCAAATCAGGTTTGAATATTGCGTCATTCGGAACGGATGCGGCAGGCGAGCTTTATCTTTGCACACAAGACGGAAAGATTATGAAGATAGTTTAGCTTCTCGAACGACACGAGGCAGAGCCAAGCCACGTATGTGGATTTCCTGCCCAGCACCAGCCCAGCTTTGGCTTTTTGTCACTAATCCATAGCGCAGTGACTCTCCGGTCGCCACAACGAGAACCGAGTAGTGAGAAGCCATTATTTTTGCGCAACCTATCAGGAAAATGGGTAATCACACTAATCCCCTCTTCCAAAGTGAGCGGAGAACGATTTTCTTGCGCTATGATAGCCAATGCTGCGTTTGGTGTCACGTTTAATGTGCTTGTGCCCGTATCAATATCCCACAATAGATAAGCCCTCCCCTTAGGGAGCTCAATTCCCTCAATAGGCTGAAAGCGATTAATCTCCTGGGTATCCATGACGCTGAACCCCTGCTTCCCTTCTCGTTCCACTGCCTGCATCGCCTGTCCAGGATCTAACCAATCACTCCTAATCACAATGACAAAAGGAATCTTACTTGCTTCAATATCCATTTGGACTGGACTCATTTCTGAAATCATATGCTCGAGCGGTTCTAATTCCTGTGTAAATTCAGCTACGGTTAATCCTACTAACGCAGGATATTCTTTATGAACAAGATTGCCAACTTGCCGTTCGAATTCTTCATTCAACATAAGTTCATGTGTCCCCCTTAAAGAAATGAAAGATCGTCACTTTACAACATAGCAAACAAATGTAACAAATGCACACTTCATTGTTGACGATTGGTTATATTTGCTATATGATCATTTTGTACCGATGAGTACAGAAAGAGTGATCACCACATGGTTCGACCGCGGGAGTTTGATGAACAGCATGCATTGGCTGCAGCCATGCAAGTTTTTTGGGAAAAAGGATATGAAGCGACATCCATGAGTGATTTGACTACTCAAATGAGCATTCAGCGTCCCAGTCTTTATGCAGCATTTGGGGGAAAGAAAGAATTGTTCGAAACTGTGCTTCACAAGTATGCAGACATGAGCCTCTCTTTTATTCACAAGAGGATGCAGAACGCAGTTTCAGTGAAAGAAGCGCTGCGCTTGTATTTCCAAGGGATCATTGAAGGTGTTGGTGGGAGTAATCCTGACTTAGGCTGCTTATGCATGAATACGATGGTGGAGCTTGCACCTCACGACGAAATTTTTGCTAACATTACGAAGGATTTCCAGGTGAAGCTAACCGAAATGATCCAACAAATTCTTGAAACGGGAATCCGAACGGGGGAACTCTCGCCTTCGTTAAATGCAGTTGCCGTATCGCGTTTATTGACGATTTCAGCTATTGGCCTTTCGGTTACGATGAAATCACGGCCAGAACGATCGTACGTTGATAGTGTGGTAACGGAGATATTAACTGTGCTCGAATGAGCATTTTTTTACCCATTTTGTACCGATTGGTATATAACTAGTATCATAGGAGGTAGACATGAAATGACGAAAAAAATTGCATTAATTACAGGAGCAAATAAGGGAATAGGTTTAGAAATCGGCCGCCAACTTGGCCAGCGAGGTATCCTTGTACTACTTGGAGCCCGTGATGTGCGTAAAGCAGAGAGCGCTGCGGAGCAGCTGCGTGCTGAAGAAATCGAAGCTTATCCGATCGAATTAGATGTGACGAATCATGCGCATATTGGGCAGGTTGTTGCGAAGATTGAGCAGGCATACGGAAGGCTTGATATTCTTGTTAATAATGCGGGCACTTATTTGGACCATGAAGGCAATAACACCGATGTCATGCGACGTACTTTTGACGTTAATATATTTGGTGCACATGCGTTAACCGAAGCGCTTCTGCATCTTTTGAAGGCGAGTCCTGAGGGACGCATTGTGAATCAATCCAGCATCCTCGGGTCGATGACCACCATTCTAACCAATGAGATGTATGCTGGTGCTGCTGCACCTGCGTACACGGTATCGAAAGCAGCGCTGAATGCGTGGACCGCGCAGCTATCCATTGCACTTCGAGGCTCCAACTTAAAGGTGAACGCTTGCCACCCGGGGTGGGTAAAAACAGACATGGGTGGCCCCGCTGCCCAGATGGAAATTCATGAAGGTGCTGAGACTGCTGTATATCTAGCGACATTACCTGCTGATGGTCCCTCTGGTGGTTTCTTTCATAAATCGGAGACACTGCCTTGGTAGATTCAGACATAGCTCTTGGCTTGGTTTAGATTGATTCTTGAATGGGCTAACGGACACACTCGATGATCGCATGGTGGGATTAGTTCAATTGCGCTTGTTGTGTCCGTTCCCCCTCTGTCATCTCTATCCCCATGCTCCCATCTTCTTCAACGTTGTCACCACTTCAATCAAAGCTCTGTAGCTTCTAACAACAGCTGTACTCGAACCGAAGTTCATCACGATATGCGTTTCGGTCTCTGGATGGCTGAACATATGCGTGCCGAGTATCCCACTGTGGCCCTGAAGCCTCGGTAAACCTCGGAGTAAGAAGAAAAACCCCTCGAAATGAAGCTCCATCATCCCCAAACCATATTGAATGCCATTCCGGAACTTATGTGTGAAAGTTGTCATCGCTTGTAAGGAAGCTGTATCCAGGCATGTTCCGTGCCAGAGCGCTTTTTGAAAAAGCAGCAGATCCTCAGGTGTTGTGACGATGCCTCCGCCTGCCCAATCGCAGCTTAAACATGGAAGGCGACTGATTTCTACCTTGTTCAACCAAATATCTTGAATAGGTTCTCCGGGTGTATGTTTTGGCTGCGAATAGAACATGAAATAGGAATCGTTCATTTGCAGTGGAAGAAAGATTTCATCATGAAGAACATCGTGAAAGGATTTTCCCGTAGTACACTCAATGATTCTTCCTAACAGGATATAACCGGTATCCGAGTAATGGAAACGCCCCTCCGGAGGTCCGAAGCTTCGTTGGTTGTTCCTCGAAAATGTAAGTAAACTCTCCGGTGACCATGATTCCTGCGGATTGGCAACAATTCGCTGAATGAACTTCGGCCTGTGGATGACAGGGTCCTCGAAATAGTCCGCCACCCCTGATGTATGCCCAAGAAGTTGTTTGACCGTCACTTGATTGCTGTAATCAACACCGCGATGTACGAACAGATTTTCCAACTCAGACGGTGGCAGAATAGTCGCAACAGGCGAATTTAACGTGAGTTCCCCTCTCTCTATCAGCTTCATAATTAACACGGCGGTAAACACTTTTCCAATACTTGCAGTATGAAAAGGTTGATTAGGAGCGATCGCTGCGCCATTGCTTGCTGATATTTGCCCTGCGGCATACCGATATGTAAATCCTCGGCTGTCCACCATTACTTGCACACCTGTCTGATGTCGACTGCTCTTGCTTACTTTCGTGAAGTAAGAATCAAGATGTTGTGAGACTGTCTCATGGCTCCATGACTTTCGTGCAAACATCGCGATGTGAATCCCCCTTAGAACCAATTGTATTCACCAATGAATAATGTTACTATTAGTAATATAACTAATCGTAATGTAGAGACATGTTGGATGTCAACAGGAATAAGGGGACTCGCTAAATGGAATTTGTCATTCTGGGTTTATTAATTATGAAGAATCAGACTGTGTATGAGCTTAATAAAGCATTTCAACAAGGCATTGCCTTGTTCTATAGTGCCAGTTATGGCAGCTTGCAGACGGCTTTAAAAAAATTGCTTCTTCAGGGTGATATTGGCTATGAGGAGGAAGTCGACCGCGGGCGCAACAAGAAGGTGTACGTGATCTCTGAGAAAGGCCGAGAAGCCTTCTTTACGTGGATGGGTTCAGAAATACCTACAAGCAGATTAGAATCGATAGCCTTAGCGAAAGTGTTTTTTCTGGGATTAATCGAATCCGATCAAGATAAACGTGCCATCCTTCAACAAATTATTATGCAGATTGAACAAGTTGAACAAGAACTCCAGCATATGGATGAAGGGCTCCAGAACATTCAAGTCCCAGAACCCTATGCAGCAATTCTTTCGTACCAAATCAAGACCCTCGATTATGGCATCCGTTCTCATACTTTTGCCAAGGAATGGTTCAAAGCCCTGCTTGCTGAGCTCCCTGCACATACACCATAACCAAGGGATAAATTTCTGTATCTCCTGCATATGTTTATATCTTTAACGCAAACTAAGATGTCTTGCTAACCCAAACAAACTTGGAGGAGTGATGTTCATGCGCGAGGGATTGATTCCTGCTGTTCTCGGAACTGTCGTTTCTGCATCTGGTGCTACTATGCTAAAAAGCAAATATAAGCTTCTTGGTGTTGGTGTGCTTGGCTTTGGGGTTGCTCATGTAATTCTAGGAGCAATTGATTTGGTGGAACATCGTTAGGTTGGTAAGATCAAGAGGGAGGTCCTTAGGGACTTCCCTCTTGCTAATTCAACTAATTGATTTTCAAGCACAAATAATTACGCTAACTTCGTTCCAAACTGCTTTACTTTCTCCAACCATTGGGCTCGCTTCTCAACTGAAGATGATTTTATCGGTCCAATCTCCGTTAGTCGTACAGGCGTAATTCCGCAGAACCGCAAGATATTATTTTTCATTACACGGTAACCTACATGCCTATTAATCCATCGACTGTACCATCCTGGTGTATCTGTTGTGACGATGAGATGGGCAGATTTCCCTACGAGCAGCTTATCCCATAGCGCAGACTTTTCACGATATTTGAAAGCGAAACCTGGCAAGAAGACTCGATCAATAAAACCCTTCATCAACGCCGGCATCCCTCCCCACCAGGTTGGATAAACGAAGACGATATGATCAGCCCAGCGTATGAGCTCTTGCGCATGTAACAAGTCTGCCTCAAGCTCTGTACGTTTCCGATAACCAAACTGCAGATTCGGATCAAATGTTAAAGCATGAATGTCGATGCTCTGAATTTCGGCCTTCGTGTGTGAAACCCCACCGATATATGCGTTCGTTAGGGCTGCACAGTAACTCAGTGGATCTGGATGTCCATTAATAATAAGAATATTCGATTTCAAGATGATTTCCTCCCTATTTGCGACTATAATCAGCATAGAATGATTACGGTTTGATTTGAATGATGAAACACGCAAACCAATTGCTGATTTACGCAAAGGAGAGATTTAAACTTGAAAAGCAAAGGTATTGCCATTTCTATGGTATATCCCATTATGAAGACGGTGGTGCAAAAAGGCTTTGATTCAGAGCAATTTTGTAAATATGCTTCGTTCGACGCAAGTCTTCTCCAGGATGTAGAGGCACGCATCTCAGGCCAAGAATTGGAGCGACTAACCATTGCCGCAGCCGAGTTTACGGAGGATTCCCATTTTGGTTTACATCAAGGTCAGATCATGGAATTCGCCGATATGGGCATCCTTGGCTATGTCATGATGCATTCCCGATCCGTCGTCGATGCATTAACGGCTTACCAACGATATAATGTGCTGCTCTGCAGTGGCTTTAATTTGGATTGGGACGTAGAAGGTGATGATGTACGGGTATCCATGTTTCTTCAGCATCCCGGTCAGGGAGAGATGTCCCGTCATTGTATTGAAGATATGGCAAGCTCATTATTTCGATTGATCAGCAGACTCAGCAACCGAGCAATTCCTCTACTGGAGGTAGCGTTTCATCATGAAGCAACAGCCGATCTAGCTCCCTATCAGCCCGTATTTGGACGCATCCCCCGCTTCGCCGCGCACAGCAATTATTTGCGTTTTAGCAAGGATGTCCTCCAGTATCCTGTCCTATATTCCGACGCTAAGTTACTGAGCATATTTGAGAATATCGCACAAGAAACGAGTCGAGAGCTTACACAATCTAGCCGATTTACGGAGCAAGTTATCCAGTGGATACGCACATCCATGCCTTCCTTTTTCCCAACTTTGCAACAAACTGCCGAATCCCTCCAAATGAGCGCACGAACCCTTCAGCATAAATTAAAAGAAGAGAATACAACGTACAACGATCTCACGATTCAAGTCCGCAAAGATTTAGCCATGGGCTATCTTCGCAAATGGGAGTTCTCCGTGGGTGACATCGCTTATGTACTGCATTTCTCAGAACCCAGCGCATTCCAAAATGCATTTAAGAAATGGACTGGCGTCACACCTGGTCAATATCGAGCCAATTTCCAAAGCAGAGAAGTGCGTTTGAATGGATGAATCGTGCTGCAATTATAGGGTATACACACACTACAGGGGTAAGAGTGCTGTTGCGGTCGGGCATCTGTTAGAAATGACGCTGTTAGGAGTTTGGTTCCTGTGGCGTCTTTGTTTTTGCCTATTTACAAACCGACGGTCTGTTTATATAATGAAGATAGAATAGAATTGGGGGAATTCCCCAGCAAGAAGTGGAGGATTAGACTTTATGAAGAATGAGGAACGCAGAGAAACTACCACACGTAAGCTCCTCGAAGCGACGAAACAGTTGTTGAGGTTAAAAAGCTGCCACGCCATCACGATGAAAGATATCATAGACCAATCATCACTTTCCAAAGGAGCTATCTTTCATTACGTGAAGAGTAAGGATGAAATATTTGCAATGGTGCTTCATGAACGACTCGAAGAAACGAATTCGAAATTTATGCGGGAGACGGAACATGCAACGAAGACTTTTGATGGACCGATGCAACGTATTTCTCAGAATCTCATCGCGCTAGAAGATCCCCATGAGATTACGAATAAAGTGCTCAAATACTTACTAGGCAAGGAAGAAGATCCGACTGTAGCGGACGTACTGCAGCACTTTTATGAACGATCCGTATCATTCGCCAAAAACTGGATCACGCTCGGCCAAGTTCATGGTGTCATTATGGCAAACATTGACCCTGAACAGACAGCTGAAATGTTCGTCCTGCTATCCTTGGGATTGCGCGTCCGCTCGTCTTTTGCTTCGACTACCGCGCAGTTCTCCACTGAGGTGTCTACATTTATGTCGACCATTTTGAAAAGCCAATCCAAATAATCTCTAAAGGAGGTACTCGCATGGCACCATTTGTTGCGTTGTTGTCATCTTTTCTTGTTTTGCTAGGAATAGGTTCTCTGGGGTGGTCCTATTTCGATGATTGGCACACCGCGCTGCAAGGCGCAGTCGCTATCATGTTTCTCCTTACAGCCTCTGCACATTGGGGCAAAAGACGACCAGATCTCATTCGCATGGTCCCTCCCTCGTTCCCAAGACCCGCCTTGATCGTAACGATTACCGGCTACTTAGAAATTGCCGGTGCCATCGGGATTCTCATTCCCGTGATGTCGCTGACTGCATCCATCTGTTTATTCCTCATGCTGATCGCTATGTTCCCCGCAAACATTTTCGCGGCTCGCAATAAATTGACGATTGGCGGCAAGCCAGTTCCTGGATTAGGGATTCGGGTTATGTTGCAGCTCGTCTTTATCGGAGCCGTTGTGTTGGCATCGCCTTGGTTTGGGAGTTAGATGCGTTACAGTTTCAGCTGCGATCCGCATGAATTCATCAGCATTTGTGTTACAATACCTAATAAAAAGGAGCTGCTGACATGCAAAAAATCTCTCCATTCCTATGGTTCGACGGCAATGCCGAAGAGGCAATGAACTTCTACACGTCCATATTCAGCGATTCCGAAATCGAAAGTATCCATCGTTCTGGGCCTGAGGGAAGAGTTATTTCAGGAACATTTGTGCTTGGTGGAGTGCGGTATATGGCATTAAATGGCGGACCACATTTCAAATTCACACCTGCCCTATCACTATACGTAAACTGCGAAACGCAAGAAGAAGTCGACACGTTGTGGGCAAAACTTTCTGAAGGCGGCCAGCCTCAGCGCTGTGGTTGGGTACAGGATAAATTCGGCCTATCCTGGCAGATCATTCCCAGCATCTTGGGGGAACTGCTCAACTCGACGGATCGCGTAAAAGCTGCCCGTGCGATGAACGCAATGCTCGGCATGCAGAAGCTAGACATCGCTGCGCTTAAGCAAGCATATGAGGGGTAAAATCCAAAAAGGAGCAAAGCACGTTTTGTGCTTTGCTCCTTTTTTGGCGTAAGAGCTGCCGCTGAGGAAAATCAGCGGTACAGCTCTTGCTCGCGCCCGGCGGCGGGCGGTTCCCAATCAGCGGTACAGCTCAGCTCTTGCTCTGCTCTAGCCCTTCCCCCCATACCCGCGTAAGGTGGAATGCCCAAAGATGCAAAAGTACAACCATTTTCGAGGAAAATGGCTGCATATCGATAAATGCGTGCGTATGAGCATCCTTTTGCGCCGAAATGCTCCAAGATGGCTAGTATTCACTAAAATAGATGCTTATTTGCAACTTTTTCAGATAGAGAGGTCATTTCGATTGAAAAGGTTGCACATTTGCAATTTACACTCTTCATAACGACTAAAGTGGCAACTTGATCCAACTAGTTTATGGAGAATTTCCACACAATGCGGCCTACTTGCGCTGAGCTTCGAAACCGTCGACTAACACCTTGAGTCCGAACAGGAACTCTTCATCCCAATTGACTGCTGTCGTATAGGGCAACAGTCGAACAAAATGGGGATAGTGCTCCGCGGACAACGACTGAATATGTGTTGCTGGGGTTTCGCCGATTGTGTCTACTGACTCAACTGCTTCTGCTCTTGCCGTTAAGCGATTCTCCTCTTCGACGAAGCTATAGATGTAGTTCTTAATCATACTGGCGAACCATGGAATGTGCGGATCACGGAAGCCTGATTGGGCAAATAATCGATATAGAAACTCGATATGCGCTAACCGTTTGGGGCTGCCAGCCATCGTTGCACTCATGATCGATATCGCATCTCGATACCGATGCAGCACGAGTCGGAAATGGATCGCCCACTCGCGAAGTTGCTCCTGCCAATCCAGACTTTCATCTGGCAATCTCACATCAGAACTAATTTGCTCGGCAAGCAGATGCATTAATTGCTCTTTGTCCTTGATATGGTAATACAGAGAAGCTGCCTTAACGTCTAGGGAATCAGCAATTTTTCGCATACTGATTGATCCTATCCCCTCATCACGCAACAGCGCTAGGACAGCTTGAATAATACGTTCACGATCTAGTGGGGTGTGTACATCGGATGCCCCTCGTCCTTCATTGGTCCCCTCCGTTTGTAGGGGATGAATTCGTCTACGCGCCATGTTCGACCTCCATTTTCTCTTGACAATTATACCACAATAAATTAATCTAACATCATTAAATAAAAATTCTAACAACGTTAGATAAAATGAAAGATGGTGTTCCTTTATGACCAACAACCTAATCGATCCTATATTCCGAAAAGCTGAAAGCCAGCTATCCGAATCATGGAAATCGGTATATGAGAATAAACAAACTGAACTCATTGCGATGTTTAACCAATACGGGGATCGTGCGTATGGTGTCTGGATCCAAGACTTCATGGCACATGTTATTGAACCTTTTCAAGAAGGAGGCTACCAGATTAAAGCTGGTTTTAATCGTCATAATTCGGTCGAGAACTGGGGCCCACCCGAAGAGCGTGAACGCTGCGCTTGGTACCTCATTCATGATCATGAAGGCAAGCCTGTCGGCACCTTGGTTCTTCAAGTCTATCATTCGCATCGATCCTTTTTCGTGCCACGGGCACCTCAGCTGCTTTTGCTGCAAGTTACGGAAAGAGAAGATATCTTATCTGCATTATCCCAAGCCACTACACGGGTTAGATGGGATCGTCCTGCAGTTCGCAATCTTTCTCAAACCTCTCACCAAACAACGCAATGGGAATACGCCACCGATGTCTCCTTGGCCGATTGTCTGGGAGCAACAATGTCTGAACATAGCAGCTGGTCACTAGATGAAGCGCTATCTCACTGGGGACGGTATGGTTGGGAACTTATCACTGTTGCGCCAGCGGATGGGAAAATGATCGCTTGTTTCAAACGCCCCGTTCACGCTATCTAATTTCCAACATTTGACGTGCTAATTTGCGATCCATTATGATAGGGGAGGTACTACCAAATAACTCATTGAGGTGATTCTATCGTGGCCATTCAATCAGATAAAATTTTCGTTAATTTACCTGTAAAAGATTTGGACAAATCGGTCGCTTTCTTTACTTCTATGGGATTCACGTTCAACCCCCAGTTTACGGATGAAAATGCAACTTGTATGGTGATCAGTGAACACATCTATGTCATGCTTTTGGTCGAGAAGTATTTCCAAACCTTTACGAAAAAACAAATTTCCGATGCTACGAAAACGACAGAAGTACTCGTTGCTTTAAGCTTCTCTAGTCGTGAAGAAGTCAACGAACTCATTGAGAAAGCCGTAGCCGCTGGAGGTACACTTTATAGTGACCCTAACGATCTCGGTTTCATGTATCAGCACAGCTTCCAAGATCTTGACGGCCATCAATGGGAATTGTTCTGGATGGATCCAAACGCTGCGAATCAATAAGCCTACCTGAGGTGGTGAGCGTATCTCACGCCTCTTTTTTTTTCCTTTCTGCTTTTTACCTTCCGCCTACTTTCTGCTCTCTGCTCTCATCCCCTCCGACTACTACCTTCCAACTCCCTGCTTCCCCACATCCCCCATCAAATGACCAAGCATATTCTTTGTTTTATACGGCATATTCTTTGAAATGCCACGCTGCCGCCTTCTCTCTCTAGCAGGATAACTGCCGTCATTGTATGATAGAGGGGATTCCTAATCCTAGAAGTTGAGGGCATGGTGTGACATCGATGAAACTTCGCAGTCCAATTAAGACTCTGCGCGGAAAGATTCTGATCTCCTTATTTTTCCTGATCATACTTCCCGTTGTGATCATTCTCTACCGATTCTATAAGTCATCCGAAGATATTGTGCAAATCCAGCTCAACCAATCCAATCAAGCCGCCGTATCCCAGAAAGCTACAGCCATGAACGAGATGGCCGTTCGCATGATCACTGCTTCCAGTTTGATTATTAACGATCCGGAAACGGAGAAATTCCTGAAAGAACCTGCAGATTGGTCGAATAATTATCTCTCCTTCATTCAGCTCACGAATCTGCACAAGAAAATGTCCAACGTCAAAGATCTTCTTCTCGACAGTACTACACAACTTGGGTTATATGACAATAGAGGGTTTACGCATACCACATGGTCTGCCGTTACACCAACGAAGATCGAAACATTCTACAAGGAAAGCTGGTATGAACCAACGCTTAAACGCAATGGCTTCCCCTACTGGACGGTTCCCTACTCGCTTCCTTCATCTACGAACAAGCAAGATTTAATCGTCATGACGAGACAAATTAATGGCGAATACACGAGTAATTATGGTGTCTTTTTCATTAGCGTACCAATTCCCGTTTTCTTCTATCCGAATGTCGAAATCCAGCACCAACAAGCTTCAGGTATAACCTCTGCCCTCATTGATGAAGACCAAAAGCTCTTAATCGGTGATCATGCCGCCGCAGATTTATTAGCCAATCATGCCCTCCAGCATGTGCGTACCAATGAAAATGGCATTCAAGAGGTGAAAATCAAAGACCAAGTCTATTTTATCAATGACGCTTACGTGCCACAGTTAGGTTGGCGGCTCGTCCAATTCATGAATCAGAAGGATTTCGCTACACAACTTAGTCGGGAAAAAGACAAATCCATCACTTGGGTTGTCGCTTGGTTCCTTTTATTTGCCATCGCTTTCATTGTTCTGATGCTTCGAGTAACGAGTCCTTTCAAGCAATTGGCCAAATCCATGACCAAGGTGGGCAAAGGGGAGTTTAATACGCTGGTTACGATAAAAGGCGAAGACGAGATTGCCATGCTCGGCAATTACTTCAATCGCATGGTGCTGCATCTGCAAGATCTCATTTCAGATTTATATGATGAGCAGCGCCGCAAGCAGAAAGCTCAGTTCCAGGCGCTTCAAGCGCAAATTAATCCGCATTTTTTACTCAACACACTCAACTCTATTAAATGGATGGCGCTGCTCTCTGGCGCAGATCATATCAGTGAGATGATTACCAAACTGGGGAAACTGCTGAATTTCACCATGCGGAATGAACAAGAATTCGTCACGTTGCAAGAAGAACTGGACTATTTGCAGGTCTACCTCTCGCTCCAAGAAATTCGGTATCATGATCAGATCACGTTTACCTATAGCATCCCTGAAACACTGCTGGATTGTGAAGTGTTGAAATTTACGCTGCAGCCTGCCGTAGAGAACAGCATTATCCATGGTAATCGGTTCCCGCTTCTTATCGAACTTCAAGCTGAAGAGGTTGGTGGGAATTTGCATATTGTGATGCAAGATAACGGAGTGGGCATGAGTATGGAGATGATTGAGAAGGTGGAGTCTTCCCTCAACCAGCCTCACGCGAAGTTCAGCGGTATCGGCATACGCAATGTGAACGAACGAATCAAGCTCCACTTTGGCATGCAATACGGTATGCAGATCTCAAGTGTGGAAGGCGAAGGAGTCCGACTACGATTGGTGCTGCCTTTGAAAAGGAGGAATACAGATGCTGAGAATTCTGATCGTTGACGATGAAATCCTTGTGCGTATTGGCCTTAAAACAATCATCCCTAGAGATAACGACGAGTTCCAGGTTATTGGAGAAGCTTCTAATGGATTGGAGGCTTTGAAAATACTAGAATCGCAAGCCTGCGATGCTGTACTTACCGATATTCGTATGCCGGAGATGGATGGGCTTGAATTATTGCGCCGAATTCGGGAACGCTGGCCAGCGATGCCTTGTCTTATTTTATCCAACCATAACGACTTCAACTATGTCCAGCAGGCATTACGCCTAGGCGCCATAGAATATGTCACGAAACTAGAAATTAACCCATCCGAGCTGATGGAGAAGCTGCGCGCAATCCGGGATCAATTGCATAAGGAGAGACAAGGCCAGAATGCCCGAACACAACTCGAGCAGAAAGTAAATCAATACAGTAATGAGGTCAAAGAAAAACGGTTGCGCGAGCTCCTCCAAGGTCATGTATCACGCGGAGAAATCGAACAAGTCTGGCATGAATTCCAGCTGGAACTTTTCACAGCGCCCTTGACTGCAGCCGCGATTCAGATCGATGCCTATGAGGAGTTAACGCAGAATAATCGCTTCCAGAGCGATCGACTTTTGACCTATACGGTGAAAAATGTTCTCAATGAGATTCTCAAGAAATATGGCAATGGAGAGCTGGTTGAGATGGCAGTTGGGAAGTTCTGCGTCCTGACAGGCCAAATGAACACGAACATGCTAGTCGAAATGCAGAATGCCGTACAGGTTTTTCTGAAAATCTCACTGGCCATTGGTGTTTCCCCTTCCTACGAGGATACCTTTGCGCTCCATCCCGCTTATGAAAAAGCAGATCATGCCTTAAGCTACCGATTCTACTATGGGGATTCCTGCATCGTTTACTATGATCATTTGCAGGCTGCACCTCCAACCTTATCTGAGCCATGGCAGGAAGAGGATTGGACGAAACGTATTGAAGAAGGCGACAAAATCAGCTTGCGCGAGAAAATTATGGCATGGACCGAGGAGCTCTGCCGCAATAAGAATATTCCCCCCGCCCTATTGCGAGAGCAGTGGCTGCGTTTGCTTCATATTTTCGCGCGTTGCTTGAAGGCAGAAGGCGGCGATATTTACTCGGTTACCCTGCATGAGCAGCAGTATCCCTACCATGTCATTCGCAATGCTGAAACCGTGCAGGCATTATCTACCTGGTTCATCGGATGGCTCCCCGTCTTCCTAGCCTACAAGCGCGAGCATGGGAAGGAGAAGTTCCGACCTGAGATTCAACTTGTGATTCGTCAGATTATGGAGAAGTATAATTTACCGCTCAAAGTAGCTGATTTGGCTAGCACCGTTGGGTATACCGAGAATTATTTGAGCATTTTGTTCAAAAAAGAAACTGGCAAAACGATCACTGATTATATGACCAATGTTCGCATGAAAAATGCCCGCGAGCTGCTCAAGAATCCAGATTACAAAATTTTCGAAATCTCTGAGCTCATTGGTTATGCCGATCCCAATCATTTCAGCCGCAGCTTTAAGCAAATGGAAGGCATGTACCCTACCGAATTTCGAAAGCTCGTCTTCGGTCATCGAACATCATAGAATAATGCTTACTTCGTAAAGAATACTCCGTGTCTTTTTGGGAAAAATTGCATTACGATTTAACTACCAAAAGAAAAGGGGATGAACAAATGAAAAAAGTATTTGGCATGGGGGCATCAATCGCCCTTGCTGTAAGCGTTCTCGTAACCGGTTGCTCCAAAACACCTGAAGCTTCACCTTCCGCAGCTGCGTCCGTCGCACCTGCAGCAACAGTAGCAGCAACTACTCCAACACCTGAAGCACAGAAACCAGTTACCCTTAAATTCTGGGGAGGCGTTCCGCCAGAAAGCGGACCACAAGATGCCGTTGATGCATGGAATAAAGCGAATCCTACGATTAAGGTCGAATATACACGCTATGTGAATGATGATCCAGGTAACCTGAAGTTGGAAACAGCCCTGCTCTCGAATACCGATGCACCTGACCTCTATATGAACTACGGCGATGCCTACATGACGAAACGACAAGCAGCAGGAATGGCGGAACCACTCGATGACCTTATAGCCAAAGGCGGCTTTGATGTTGAGGGAATTATCGGAGCGGCGAATATCAAGAAGTTCGCAGATGGGAAATATTATTATCTGCCAGCGAATAAGAACTTAGGTGCAGTACTTTTCAATATGAAAGCATTAGAAGCAGCCGGCGAGAAACTGCCAACCGCATGGACTTGGGATGATTTCAGTGCAATGGCCACCAAGCTTAACAAAGGAGCTATGAAGGGGACTATGCTAGATCCGGCTCTTGGGTGGTTCGGTGATACCGTCCTGCAAACGGCCAAACCGCAAGACTGGGTCATCGCTGCCGATGGTACATCCAACTTTAACAACCCAGCCGTGAAGAAGGGCTTGGAAATGCAGAAGAGCTTGGAAGACAAAGGCGTCATGATGAAGTATTCCGAAGCGGTTGCTGGTAAAATTACTGTACAGAATGAACTTCTGACAAGCAAAGCGGCTATGATGGCTTCCCAAATTTATATCATTCGTTATATTAAAGACATCAAGAGCTTCCCGCATGATTTCAAAGTCGCATTTGCTCCATATCCGCAATTCACTGCTGGGGGCAATATTAACCCAGGTGGCGGTATGGGTGATTACATGTCCATCAATAAAAACAGCAAAAACAAAGAAGCTGCTTTTAAATTCATCTCATGGTATTTACAAGAAGGTAATATGGCTATGGTTCCAGGCGGCCGGATCCCTACGAACAAAAAAGCCGATGCTGGTAAAATCGCCTCCATCCTCATTGGAGATGCGAAAGATCTGATTGACGAAGCTTCCTTGAAAGCGCTGCTGGCTGGCAACTACACATTCCCAACATCCTACAACGTACCTGTTCCAACCGAACTTAGAGCGATCTTCAAAGACGAGATGGAGAAATATCTGCTTGGTGCTCAACCAATTGACAAAGCCATAGAAACGATGAAAACGCGTGCCGACACGACGATCAAAGGCGCCAAAAAATAATACGCAGCACTTCGAAAACCTCTAGCATCTTCTTGCTGGAGGTTTTTTCAATGAAACTACAGAAAGGGTCACGTTCACGCTATAGGAATTCACTCACTCGCTTGGTAAAGTTACATTAACACATGATTTCGAAAGGGTGGCTTACGAATGAAAAGACATTTCTGGCATAACGCCAAATTCAGGGAAAACCTTGCTGGCTACCTATTCATTTTGCCCAACTTCTCGGGGTACCTCATCTTTATATTGCTGCCGATCCTATTCAGTCTTTATCTCGTATTCGTGGATTGGGAATATCTCAAAGGGTTCGCAGGCATCGAATGGGTCGGCTTCGATAATTTCAAAGCACTGGGCAGTGATCCCAAATTCGTGAAAGCGCTGAAAAACAACTTAATCTTCACCCTGGTCAGCGTTCCCGCTTCCATTCTCATAGGACTCCTGTTTGCTGTCGTTCTGAACAAATATGTGTTCTTCAAGCAAACATTGCGCACGTTGATCTTCCTGCCCTACGTCAGTTCGCTCGTTGCCGTATCCGTCATTTGGAGCATTATGTACCGTGCTTCCGATGGTCCAATCAACCAAGTGCTAAAATCCGTTGGCATTGATCATCCCCCAGGCTGGTTGTCGAGCCCGAATTCTGCTCTTTTTGCAATTATCATCATGCAGGTATGGGTAACGATTGGGTACGCCATGGTCATTTACTTAGCTGGACTGCAAGGCATTTCCAAGGATTTGTACGAGGCTTCCGATATTGATGGGGCTTCGAAAGTACGCCAGTTTTTCCAAATCACCATTCCGATGCTCACACCAACCACCTTTCTCGTTGCCATAACACTCATTATCGGCTCCTTCCAAATCTTCGGCCCCGTCAACATTATGACACAAGGCGGTCCTATAGATTCGACAATGGTATTATCCTATCACATCTACTTACTCGCATTCCGCTTCTACAAAATGGGTTATGCCGCTACCGTCTCTTGGGTGTTATTCGCCATCATCTTCGTCGTTACCATCATTCAATGGCAAAGCCAGAAACGTTGGCAGCAGCACTTCTAATTGGAAAGGAGATTCTACTGTGGAAACTACTATTGTATCTACGCAATCCTCACGGAAAATAGCCATTGCCAACATGAGAAAGGGCAGTTTCTGGCTTAAGCTCTTCGTCACTCTCCTCGTAGGCGCGATCTCCATCGTGATGATTCTGCCTTTCCTATGGATGATATCGACTTCCTTCAAAATTAATGGCGAAGTATTCCAATATCCGATTGATTGGATTCCGAATACATGGCACTTTGAGAATTATAAGAAAGTCTGGGCGGGCGCAGATCCCTTCTATTTATTCTATTGGAATTCGATTAAAATCACGGGCATTACCGTTGTAGGTAATCTATTGACGAGTTCCATGGCTGGCTACGCGTTTGCCAAGATACGCTTCAAAGGCCGCAACTTCCTGTTTCTACTCTATTTGTCTACGATGATGATTCCAGGTCAGGTTTTACTTGTCCCACGCTTTATCTTATTCGATCAGTTGCAGTTGATTAATACACACGCTTCCATTATTTTACCAGGTTTATTTTGGGTATTCGGCACGTTCTTGATGCGTCAGTTTTTCACTACCATCCCTGGTGAACTATTGGAGTCAGGGCGCGTTGATGGCGCCAGTTACTGGCGGACATTTTGGCAAATTTGTTTGCCCTTAACCAAACCTGCACTCGTCACGCTCTTAATCCTCTCCTTTACTTGGCACTGGAACGAGTATGAGAACCCTCTTATCATGCTGCGGGAGAAAGATTTGTACACGATACCACTTGGCTTAACGAGTTATGTAGAGGAGTTTGGTACGAATTATGTACTCACCATGGCAGCTTCCGTATCGGGGCTTGTTCCCCTGCTCATCGTCGTAGCAGTATGTCAAAAGTGGTTCGTAGAGGGCATTGCCAGCTCGGGATTGAAAGGCTAACTTCACATGCGAAAAAGCTATCTTCGTAGATTTACTACGGAGATAGCCTTTTGCATTTCTATTTCGGGTAATAAGAGAACCCCGGATATTTGACGACTGGCCATTTTTCCTTCCGCAGCGCATTCAATACTTCAGGGCCGACATTCAAATTCGTACCCACCAGCTCGCGAGGTGTAAGCGCCATCCATTGGTTTAGCGAGACATCCTCAAACCGATCACTCTTAAACATTTCCAGGAACCATAGGGATTGCGTACCGGTATTTTGTATATAATGTCCCAGTGCAAATGGCACATAACCAACATCACCAGCACGGTAATCGAACGTACGAGCATTACCATTCCCAGCGAAAACGGTCATACGCCCCTGACCCGTCAGATAGTACTGCCATTCATCATTATTCGGATGCCAATGCAACTCTCTCATTCCACCCGGTTCTATCTCAACAAGCGCTGCAGCAATATTTTTGGATATCGGAAAATTCGTTGAGTCAACGATTCTTACACTCCCTCCTGGCGTTTTAATCGGAGTTTGTGCGAGCAGTTGATGCTTAAAGCTTAGGGGAATGGTCCCGTAAGGAGACTGAACTTTCTGGCTATCAATGGGACCAGGAACCTTGTCTTGATAGATGTAGACTTGCTCTTTGGGAATGTTGTTAAAAGCACGGATAGGAACGCCAAAATTGGCAGATAGCACATCTTTCGGTGTTCGTGAGAACCAATCGGAGATGGATATCGTATTCAAATCCGAAAAGTTACCATCATCGAATACAAGCAAGAATTCACAGTGCTCTAATCCTTGAATGGAGTGTGGAAGTCCCGGCGGGAAGTACCATAGATCCCCTGGACCTACATCGGCAATATAATTCCGCCCCTCTTGGTCAATTGATGTAATTCGAGCTGAACCTACTATCATGTAAGACCATTCTGCTTGTTGGTGCCAATGCAATTCGCGAACACCACCAGGTGTCAAACTCATGTTTACCCCTGCCATCGTTGTCGCTATGGGTAATTCCCTGACCGTGACTTCTCGCGACCAGCCCCCGAAATTTAATTTCATCGATGTGTCTGAGAAAGAGAATTTCAAATTCGGAAGCAAGCCAGAATCTGTTATTGGCGGAACCAACATGTTAGGATTTTCCATATCCCGCATTATGTCCCGCGGACCCGTATCCATCCCACCGGCACCATCGGGTCGAATCGGCTGTGGCACATTGCCATACGCGGGTTGATTCCTATTCGGAGTATCCATGCGGTCATCCCCCTTTATTAAGGTGAACTACGTTGTAACTCATCCTAATTGGTATATGAGAGGATTTCAGCGTTCATTACTTTAGAATCACCGAAACACACACATAATTCCCTTGAGAATTGGAATAATAAACCTGCATACCTAACAAATAATAGAAGGAAATTTTGTATGGATATACAAAAGTTATTACGGAAGAGTAGGAGATCAGCACCTCCGCTGGCACCAACGGCTAGCCCGCCTCCCTCTTCAGTCGAATTCCCTCTGACATTATCCTTGGAGGAAAATAGAAAATGGATTGAGCAAAAACTTGCGAATTGTTCCGATATTTGCTATCTGCCTCGATTTTTTGGTGCCCAATTGCAATACGGAGCACTTGTTGTCTATTGCGATTCACTCATAAACGATAAAGAATTGATTTTTCTAAAGGACGTGCTTCAAGATCTTGTTTTTCAAGAGGCAGGCTTTGATGCAGCTACCATTGAACTGAACAAACTGATTTCATTCATTGAGAATCATGGTGTCTCTTCTCGAAACGTGACAATTATTGATCAATTGCCAACTGTAGAAGAGAATATCCTGCTTGGACAAGTTGTGATTTTGTTGGATCAGTGGAACAAGGCGCTGTGCTTTAATGCGCTTACTTTAGAATCTAGACAAATTGGCGAACCCATGAACGAACCGGTAGTTAGGGGACCTCAAGAAGCTACGGTGGAGAGCCTGAGAATTAATCTAGGATTACTGCGGAATCGTTTGAAAAGCGGTAATTTTAAGATTGAGAAGTTCGTGGCAAGCGGAGAAACACGGACCGAGATTGCCGTCGGTTATTTAGAAGGAACTGTAAACCCGCGAACCTTATCAGAATTTAAAAACCGTTTCGAATCTTCCATTCAAGAGGAAATTTTGGAAGTCGCCTATATCGAAGAATTAATTGAGGACTCTACGTATTCGCCTTTTCCACAATATCGACATACCGAACGTACGGATACGGCTGTTGCTGCTCTGCTTGATGGGAAAATCATTGTTCTTACCTCTGGTTCTCCGTCCATTATGATCTGTCCTGGTCTCTTTATCGAGTTTTTCCAATCGAGTGAAGATTACTACATTCGTTCCCTGTATTCCTCACTGATTCGATTACTTCGCCTATTCGCATTCATCATGGCTCTTACATTACCGAGCCTCTATATTGCTATCTCAACTTTTCACTCAGAGCTCATTCCCACTGTGTTGCTGCTAGCCATTCTAGATACCCGTGAGGGTATCCCATTCCCCGCGTTCATCGAAGCTTTATTGATGGAATTCTTCTTTGAAATCATGCGGGAAGCCGGTATCCGTCTGCCTAAACCCGTGGGTTCAGCTGTGAGTATCGTCGGAGCTCTTGTCATTGGGCAAGCAGCTATTGAAGCCAAAATCGCTTCCCCCATCATGGTCATCATCGTGGCATTGACAGGTATCGCTTCTTTCTCGTTACCCAATTACAATATGGCTATCTCTCTACGTATCTTGCGCTTTCCCCTCATGTTCCTTGCAGCAAGCTTAGGGGGATTCGGATTCATGATTGGCTTTCTGTTTATTTTTCTACATTTAGTTAGCCTACGCTCTCTGGGACAGCCCTATCTGACGCCATGGGCTCCTCTAATCATGAATCAATTAAAGGATGGATTCGTACGAGCTCCCTTAAAGGTTCTCCTTCGCTCACCGCGAAACCGACATCGGCTTAACCGTTCCAAAAAGTAACGGCATGACAGAGAAAGAAGGAAATACAACATGAGATGGTTAATGGTGACGACATTATCTGGACTGTTATTATTTTCTTTAACAGGCTGTTGGAACAAGGCTGAACTGGTCGAATACGCCTTCGTACAAGCGGTTTCGCTGGATCTATCTGACGAAGGCAATATCAAATTAACCACACTTTTCTACAAGCCAAGCGGCAGCAGTGCATTATCAAAGGGGACTAGTACGAAATCCTCGTTCACGATTAAGACAGAAGGCGAGAATGTTTTTGATGCTATTCGGGACGTCACCATCCACTTAGGACGAAAAGCCAAATGGGATCACATGCGTGCCGTTCTTGTAAGTGATGAGGTGCTGAAGACACATGATATAGGTGTTATCCTTGATTTTTTCAGACGAGATCATGAACCCCGACCAACCAATTTACTCTTAGTGACGAAAGGGAATGCCGGTGCGTATTTATCATTAGAACCGTTTATTGAATATACCTTAGGCCAACAATTGCGTTCAATGGATGAGGGATCTTCGCGATTCGCTGCTAAATCAATGAATCAGAACATCTTGAAAGTTATGATTCAAATGAAAAGCGAAACGGGCGTTGCAGAAATTCCTTACTTATATTTGGATGAAAAACGTGGGAGTGTTCCGAACATTGCCGGCGTCGTTGTCATCAAAAATCAAAAAATCGCTGATATTATTCCACCAGATGAATTAAAAGCCTTCCTTTTGCTCAATCATCAATTTCGAGGTGGTATTATCATTACGTCTTGTGAAGGGAACAATGGTGAGGGAGATCACGCGCTGCAGGAAGCATTCGAGATTTCCCAGGGAAGTACGAAAGTCACCACCTCACTTAAGAATGAAGCGGTAATCGTGAATATCAAAGCCAAGTTAACCGGAGCTGCTGGGGAATTAAGCTGTTCGAATACGAACACAGCCCAAGAAGAACTTGCTTACAAAACTCGTTTAAGTAACCAAATTAAGAATGAGTTTCTTACATTGATTCATCATCTACAATCAAAAAAACTAGATGCCCTCGGCATCGGCAACATGATTTATGCCAAAAATCCTCATCAATGGCTTGCATGGAAAGAAGATTGGGGAGATCGATTTGCAGACGTTCAATTTAACATCGAAGTTGATGTGACGGTTGCTAACTCAGGAATGAGCGGCGGTAAACCTCTAGTCAAATGAGTAACTGAAGATATCAACGAGAGGACAAGATTACCTATGATGCTAAAGCTGATACTCCTACTCATCACTTGTGTCCCGTTACTGCTATTTGATTTGGTCAATTTCAAAAAAGAAACTGCCCGCGCCAAACTTGTTTATGCCTTCTTCATTGCGATATCGCTCTATCTTGGCAGTATTTTTGTTTTAGAATTACGTTGGCCAATTCTCTATGATACAGCTGAATTCTTACTTGGCGAACCTGCTCGTCTGATTGTTGCGTTCTTACATGTCACTCCTCACTAACTGCAGTAATCAGGAAGATTAAGGAAAGGAGGGGCATACAATGAGAATTGATGAAGGAATAAGTTCTGGCCAAATGTCCGTCTTGTTTTTTATCTATTTAACAGGTTCTTCAATCATTAACATTCCTCAACCTTTAATTAGCTACGCCAATAATGGTGCTTGGCTATCACTTATCCTCTCCTACCTATTAAGCCTTAGTTTTCTAGGTTGTATCTTGTATATGCACGGAAAATACCCAGACTTGACCTTTATTGAATATAGTAAGAAAACGGTTGGCACATGGATGACAGTTCTCTTCGCAATCCCCTTCATTTCCTTTCAGTTCCATATGGCTACGGGTATTGTTATTGATATAGGATTATTCATGACCACAACGCTAATGCGAGAAACGCCCATCTATGTATTTAACTCACTCATATTTCTACTGATTTATGTTACTGTCAGAATGGGCATTGACGTCATGGCACGGATGTTTGTTTTACTTTCAGCTATGGTCATGGTGTATGTCATTCTCATTTTAGCTTTGGCAAGTTTCAACTATCATCCCTCTTACCTCTTGCCTGTCATTCCCTTTGGCTTCAAACCTATCTTACTTGGAAGTTATTTTTCTTACGGGTTTCCGTATGTTGAAATCTTTCTCTTCAGCATGATTCTTCCCTTTGTCTCCACAAACCAAAATAAACCACTGAAACGTGGTTTATTTCTAGCTCTATCCATCAACGCTTTAAGCTTGATTACTGTCACGCTATGCACCATTATGACCTACGGACCTATCGCTGGTGAGCGTAAATATGCGATGTTTCAGTTAGCTCGAACCATTGAATTTTACGAGTTATTTCAGCGTATTGAATCTCTCATCGGTATTTCACTGATTGTAGCCTCCTATATGAAAGCTGCAATCGTTATATTTGCCTTAAATTTGACGTTCACCCACTTGTTTAATTTACAAAATAACCGCTTACTCATCTTACCTATCACCATGATTTGCTGTTTGCTATCCTTTACTACCCCTGTGAAAGGAGAAGCTTTCTGGGGCAATTTAGTATCCTTTATCCATCCCTTGTGGGGAACTATCGGATACCTACTCCCTGTTTCGATCGTGATGCTAATTCATCTCGTGAAGCGGAAGAGCAAATCTGCTCTAACATCTAATAACTAGACACACTCTCCTAGAATGCTTTGCTTAACCATAAACCCGGATCTCAACTACCTCAGCACACGGGCAGCCATTCGTCGCCTCCACGACAAGTCGCAACCGATCCGTCGCTAAAGCTGCCTCCAACTGCAATCTACTTGACCGTTTACGGTTGTTCGTTACACGCTGTAGAAGCACCCAATCACCACCCATCCAAGCTTCCAGGCGATAGTCCTTCACTAACTCCGGTCTAACTTCCTCACTCGTCCTGAATGCGTGAAGATTAATTAAATCCTCGTGCACGTTATCATTAAAAGTTACTTGTAGATACCGCAGAGTTTGAGTTTCGTCCCAACTCAGTTCCACCCACTCCTCTTTCGTTGGCACCATCGGCTCCGACATCCATTGATGTGGCGCTCCATACGGTCGCAAATACCCATCCGTTACCTTATCCGCGGAGAACGCGTTCGTTTCTGACGAAAGTCGGAAACAGATTGGCTTGCGATCTACACCATTCTTCATACTCCACTGGACGACAGGCTGGTCCGGTTGATGATTCTCCAGCTTCGGATCAACAATCGGCTTCGCACCTCGTACGAAAGCAATTGCTCCCGTGTGCTGTTGATCAGAATGGTACACAACAACGTGTTTATTCGCTCTGATAATCACGAACGCATTCTGCTCCTCGTCAGGTTGCCAACACAGCGGGAAGCTAATCCACTGCTGTTCCCCAGCTTGCACTGCTGTCTGGGTCTGCATGATCATCGTCGCAGGCACATAGTTCTCGGCCCGCCCCGTCTCCCACAGCTCCACTTGCATCATCGTCGTTGCTTCACTCACGTCAACCAGCAGTTCGAAGCCCTCCAACTGCGGCGCAACTGGAAATAGAACTGCGACATCATCGCTTAATCGCCTAGGCTCCACAGCATGCGATACGCTCAGCTTTGTTAGCGTTGAGGATGCCTTCAGCTTGGCCATTCTCGCAAGATCCTGCCCATCTTCATTCCGAATGCCAATCAACGCCGCATCCTGCCTTAGCAGCACCTGTTGTAGTTCTTTCGTGTGGTGCTGATATAGCTCACGCGGTGTAATATGTTTCTGGACGCATAACGCCGCACCAGTTCCAGCCCCTTCTCCTATTACAGCGCAAGTCGCCATGACGCGTGTCGTTCCGAAGGCCACATGCGATGCGCTTATATTTCGTCCTGCCATCAGCATATTGGACACGTTAACGGAGTAGAGACTGCGAAACGGAATATGATAAATGCCATCCGCGTGCAGATGCTTGGAGCCGCTCTCCGTCGAATACATCCCCTGCGGCGGGTGCAGATCGATGGACCAACCGCCGAAAGCGACGGTGTCTTCGAACTTCTTTTGAGCCAGAATATCATTCTGATTCAGCATATAGTCTCCGATGAATCGGCGATATTCTCTTTTGCCAGGTAACGCCCCTACCCACTCTAGCGTCATATTCGCTGAATCGAATTCCCCTGAATTTTTGATATAATCCCAAATCCCATAAATAACCGACCATAATTCATCGCGAATGCGCTCGTTCTCATGCACAGTATCCAGCTCGCCGCCCCACTCAATCCACCAATAATGACAACCCGAATCGCCGCTTCGAATGACACGCTTGATCGGAATGGAAGTCGCCACGATGTCTTTGGCGAAGCTTGGCGCATGATATTTAACCGGGTGACCCACGTCTTTGGTATAAAATAAAATCGTACTCCCGAGTGTAATGTCATCTGCGATCTCAGGCGCCCACTCCTCTTGAAACTCTTCTCGTGCCTCGCGGCCGACACGAAATTTGGCACCCGCCAAGAATCCAACGAGGCCATCACCGGTACAATCTAGAAACACCTCGCTCTCGAAACGAATGCGCCGCTCCGAGCCCATCATCCAGCCTGTAACCGAACGAATGATTCGATTGCTTTCATCCCCATCCGCCTCCACTTCATGCACATCGGTGTTAAGGAAAAGCTGTATATTCGCCTCAGCGCGTACAGCTTCCAGCACGATAATATCCCAAAGATAAGGATTCCCATCGGGATTTTGGAACTGATTTTCTACGAACAACTCCCCCATAATCCCCGTTTCGCGTGCGTACCGATTAATGCCATGCGCCGTTGCACCACACACCCACACACGGACTTCACTTGACGAATTCCCCCCGAGTACGGGACGATTCTGAATCAATGCGACCGTCTGACCTAATCTTGCAGCGGCTATGGCAGCGCATACGCCTGACAGTCCGCCTCCAACGACCGTAATATCTTTAATTACGATTTCCTCTCGCATACGATAACCTCCATGGAAATTAGTGATTACCTTTATTTTAAAAGATTGGCAGCGCTTAAAACCATGCACACTATTAACATAAACTTATACAAAATTTCATTATCAAGCTATCTTCGAGGAAGCCTTTCCATTATGATGAAGAGACAAGAAACGAAAAAACATGAGAGGGGAAGGCCGGCATATGCAATCCTTCGAAGCATCAGGTGCACGACCTAAGCTGCTCAGTCACATGTACTGGAAAGAAAAGGTCGCCTTTCAACTTCACGAAGATGCGAATGAATGTTGGGTGCTATTTGCAGTAGAGAATGGGAGCTTCTCCTACCAGATTCAAGAACAAGAGGGGACAGCTTCCTTCGGCGATCTAATCGTATGTCCACCTGGGGTTATTTTTCGGAGGGAAGTCATTCAGCCCTTATCCTTTCACGTCTTGCTGCTGGATTGGGTCGATGAGGCCGATTGTCCACTGTCTACTTCCAACTCCATGCCATCAGGAAAACAAACCATTCACGATCTCCATCGGTTGTCCTCGAACTATGCCTACTTGAAAAAATGGTTTCAGCATGAAAGCACCGTCGCCTCGTCTCTGCGTCAACATGTGCTTACAGACCTCTGGATGCTGGTTGTGGAAGAGGCTTATTCGGCAAGCCCCGCATCGGCTTCTCCTTGGACATCTACTGGAACGAATAGCAGGGATGCTCTGATTGAAGAGGCTGCACAACGCCTGCGAGCACAAGCGGGTTCCACCTGCATTTTGAAAGATATCGCGAGTGAACTCGGTTTGACACAGGTGCAATTTACCCGTAGATTCAAAAAATCGACCGGCATTCTGCCGATCGATTACTTAACGGCACTCCGTATCCAGAATGTACAAAAACTGCTGCTCGATAGTGACATGACCCTCGTGCAAATTGCGGGGCAGTGCGGCTTTGAGAATGAGTTTTATTTGAGCCGTGTATTCAAAAAACGCATACAAATGACGCCATCTTCCTATCGCAAGTTACACCGCCTATGAAGGGCAGCATTCCATAACAAATGCATCTATACGAGAACCATTTAAGTTTAGTATGATACTAGCATCAATCTATTTAGAATGAGGGTTGGAAGTATATGACAGAACGACTATTGAAATTGCCCCAATGGACCGGATTTCTCATCATTTTGGCTATTCTATCCCTCGGCACCACACTTACCGCCTTCTCACCTCTGTACGCTAATGGAATTATTAATGTTGTTATCCCGATTTGCATTTTGTTTACCTTACGATCAGACTTCTTCGAAAAATTAAAACTATCAACCTTGGTCATTGGGAGAGTATTAGTTGTATTGACGTTCGTAGGATACTTCCCTAGTGAATGGCTAGTGCCAATTATCGTGTGGCTGCTGCGGATTAACATTTTGGAAGCGACATTGACTGATTGGAAGAACAAGAATTACTACAATGTCATTTCGGGACTTCTTCTAATCGCAACGTCATTCGTCATCACGGGAACATGGCTAGGAAGTTATTACATCACCGTTAATGAAGCCATGATTTTCTGGGCCATCGCTTATACGCTTTGGAACTGGGATTTTGTCATATACGAATTTAAGCAGCCCCTTGGATTTTATCATCTCGCTGTTTTGACTACTCCGCTGCTCATTGTTTGCCTTACTTTGAACCCAGGGCTATGGCTGATTATGCGTGCCAATTCATTAACGTTCGCGGGTATTATTCAAATATCAGGAAAAACGTATATCGAGTCTTATCTTGCAAGTCCTGCCATGATTACCTTTATTACCACTGTCAAAAAGCACCCCCTACAAATCAGCATCATGATGATTAACACGATACTGTGTCTCTTATCCGTTCTGCTCTCTTAATTTATTTGCGAAAGGTGGCACCCATCTATGAACGTTCTCATCTTTGGTGCAACGGGGATGGTCGGGCAAAGCGTGTTGCGTGAGTGTTTGCGTGATCCTCAAGTTAACAATGTCGTTTCGATTGGTCGAAGCGACACACAGCAGACTCATTCGAAGTTCCGTGAACATGTCCTCAAGGAAATCACCAATTTATCCCCATTAACGGATGAGCTTTCAAGTATTGATGCTTGTTTCTTCTGTCTCGGTGTTTCATCTGTAGGTATGAGCGAGGAAAAGTATCATGCGATCACCTACGATTTGACCATGTCGATCGCCACAACGTTGGTCCAAATCCAACCCAAGATGACCTTCGTCTATGTGACAGGTGCCAGTACAGATAGTACTGAACAAGGCAGCAGCATGTGGGCACGTGTCAAAGGCAAAACGGAAAATGCGCTCCTCAGGCTTCCATTCAAATCAGCCTTCATGTTCCGTCCTGGCGCGATACTGCCGAAAAACGGTGTTAAATCCAAAACCAAACTATACCAAACTTTCATCGTCATCTTAAGCCCAATTTTCCCACTTCTGCACAAATGGTTTCCGAATTCCGTCATCGATTCCGAGCAAATTGGCCGTGCCATGATCACTGTCGCGAGAAGTGGATATGAGAAGGCAATACTGGAGAGCACCGATATTCGTGAGGCTGCTGGGAGGACATCGGGTCTATAAATGTTCCCTAGTGCAATCGGCGGATTTCCATTATACTGATAGGTAAGAGACGAAGAACGTCCCTGTCCATTTCTAATATGGCACAGGGGCGTTTTTTTCATTTTCAAGAAGGGATTGATGCTATGAGTTTCGACCACGACCATGCTTCATGGATACAGAACCATTTGAACCAGAGAACCGGAGAACGTAGAGGCCGATTGGAGCGCGGACATCAGGAGGCAGAAAAACTATTCTGTCAGAGCGTCTGGTGGGAGCTCCGTGGCAATTTCGATGAGTTGCACCCCGAATTCGAAGTATTGGATTGGCGCGGACGTTCGTATTTCTGTGATTTTGCTTGGCTTACCTCCTTTGTGAAATTGATCATCGAGATCAAAGGATACGGCCCTCACGTGCGCGACATGGACAGGCAAAAATACTGCAATGAGCTTAATCGAGAAACTTTTTTGGCTGCGATGGGGTATCAGGTGATTTCATTTTCATATGATGATGTGGCCAATCGCCCTGAACTCTGCCTTACACTACTTCGCATGTTGATTAGTCGCTTTCAGACTAGCACCTCGCCTGTCCGCTTAGATAATGTGATGGAACGGGAAATCATTCGCCTTGCCTACACGCTCGCGCAGCCAATCCGTCCAATTGATGTAAGAACGCATCTATCTATCAACTACCGTTCGTCCGTCCGCGTGCTCCAGTCCCTCTGCGACAAAGGCTGGTTTATCCCGCACGCCGGAGCAGAAGGCAAACACGTCCTTCGGTACGAGTTAGTAAAACGGGAGCATATTCATTTGATGTGACGAGGTGACGGGTTGGGTTGGGTTGGGTTGGGTTGGAGTCTGGGAGGCGAGTGGCGGGGATGTGTGGAGTGGGAGCATGGAAGAACTGGTGGCGAGGTAGCTAGTTGCGATGTGTGACGAATGCGATAGATACTGGTGGATTATGAAAACGTGAGGGTAAGTAGTAGAGATGGTTGTGCGATGTGGTGGGATATGGAAAAGACTAGTTGCGTAGTCGCGGTAGCAGTGGCTGGTGGGTAAACCCTCTCCCCAAAAATGCAAATATACAACCTTTTCTCCTCAATCACCTCCAAAATTGGGAAATAAGTGCAAATAGGCATCCTTTTTATCGATTTTCTCGGATATCACGTTAAAACTCATCAAATAGATGCCTTTTTGCATCAATTTCGAATAATTGACCGAAAACCGTGTTCCAAAAGTGCTTTTTTGCATTTTTGACAATTAGAATTGAGGGCCAGCTATTCATTGGCGTTGCTTCCACACTTGCAGCTTCACCAGCATGTTATCTTGACCTGTATGTTATCATTCGTTGCTCCCAAGCTCTTTTACTTCACATATTCTCATTCCACTCCCGCTTCACCCTACTTTACTTTCCTCGTCTCATCCCATTCCCGCATCACCCTACTCTACTATCCTCAACTTTCTTCTCCAGCTCCCCCACGGCAAACCATTTACCCAGTTATCCCCCAGTCACTTAATTACCAACTACTCAATTCCCTTCCATATCCCTTCTCCTCATTCACCTAACACGGCCGTCTAGCGATACTTCCCCCGTTACCACTTGCCGCCTAATCCCCATCACAAATTAATTCTCCCCGCAACTTCTCATATTTTCTCTCCATGCTAATTGACATTGAATTTCAGGGATGTTATAAAGTTAGTGTATAGCACTCACAGTGTGCGAGTGCTAATTATCAACCTGGTACATATCGAAAGGAGATCTATCCGTGGAAAAGAAACAGTTTCAAGCCGAATCCAAGCGTCTTTTGGAAATGATGATCAATTCGATTTACACACAACGTGAAATCTTTCTAAGAGAGCTTATCTCCAACTCCAGCGATGCGATTGACAAAATTTACTACAAGGCGCTTACAGACGACTCGCTCGTTTTTGACAAAGATAGCTACTTCATCAAAATTACAGCTGATAAAGACAAACGTATCTTAACGATTCGCGACACGGGGATCGGGATGACGAAAGAAGATCTTGAGAACAACTTGGGGATTATCGCGAAGAGCGGATCTCTTGCTTTTAAGAAAGAGAACGAAAGCAAAGACGGCCACAACATTATTGGCCAATTCGGGGTAGGCTTCTATTCCGCGTTCATGGTCGCTGATCACATCGCCGTAACGAGTAAAGCTCTTGGCAGCGACACAGCTTACAAATGGGAATCCGATGGCGCAGACGGGTACACCATTGCACCAGCAGAGAAAGATTCAATCGGTACGGAGATTGTCCTTTCAATCAAAGCGAATACCGAAGATGATAACTATGACGAATACTTGGACGAGTATCGCCTGAAAGCGATTATCAAGAAGTATTCCGACTTCATCCGTTATCCGATCAAAATGGACATCACTAGCAGACGTCTACAAGAAGGCAGCGAGAGCGAATACGAGGACTTCCAAGAAGAGCAGCACGTGAACAGCATGGTGCCGATCTGGCGCAAAAACAAAAGCGAGCTTACGCCGGATGATTACGAGAAGTTCTACCATGAGAAACACTATGGCTTCGACAAGCCGCTTAAGCATATTCATGTGAGTGCCGATGGCGCGGTCGTTTACCAAGCAATCCTCTTCATCCCTGAAAACATGCCTTATGACTACTATTCCAAAGAATACGAGAAAGGCCTTGAGCTTTATGCTAACGGCGTTCTCATTATGAATAAATGTGCGGACCTGCTTCCTGATTACTTCTCCTTCGTAAAAGGGATGGTTGATTCCGAAAGTTTGTCACTCAACATCTCCCGTGAGATGCTGCAACACGATCGTCAGCTTAAATTAATTGCGAAGAATATTTCCAGCAAAATCAAAGGCTCGCTTCAAAGCCTCCTGAAGGACGAGAGAGAGAAATACGAGCAATTCTACAAGTCCTTCGGCAGACAGCTTAAATTCGGTGTTTACAGCGACTACGGCACGCATAAAGAGCTTCTGCAGGATCTATTGATGTTCTCCTCCTCCAAAGAGAAACAACTTGTTACATTGGACGAGTATGTTGCGAGAATGCCAGAAGATCAGAAGTACATTTACTATGCTTCCGGTGAGTCCATTGAACGCATTGATAAACTTCCACAGACGGAACTTGTCACCGATAAAGGCTACGAGATCCTTTACTTCACAGATGATATTGATGAGTTCGCGATCAAGATGATTATGACCTACAAAGAGAAGGAATTCAGATCAGTATCAAGCGGGGATCTGGGTATTGATGTAGAGGATAACGCCAACGATTCTGAGTCGGATAAAAAGGAAAATCAAGACCTTTTCGACTACATGAATGGTTTATTGGCAGGCAAAGTATCAAGCGTCAAAGCTTCCAAGCGTCTGAGAAAGCACCCAGTATGCTTATCCACAGATGGCGATGTAACCATCGAAATGGAAAAAATCTTGAACGCGATGCCGAATAACCCGAACGTTAAGGCAGAGAAAGTATTAGAAATCAACGTTAACCATGACGTATTTGCTTCCTTGAAGGATGCTTTTGAAAAGGATAAAGAAAAATTGAATCTCTACACAGCGCTCTTGTACAACCAAGCTCTTCTCATTGAAGGCCTGCCGCTGCAAGATCCGGTTGAATTCACGAACGATATTTGTAAAATCATGGTGTAATCCTTTGCATGTAGGCACTGCAACTTCCCTGTTGCGGTGCTTTTTTACGTAAGACGTATGTATGTTAGCACATATGCTTAGGACGCATCCGAAGGCGTTGCCGGTTCATCCGCCAGATATGCGTGAATAGCCTCTGGTCGATTATAAACATATGCGAGTAAACGAGCCTGATCAAGACCAAGCGCCTCTGCTACCTTAACAATATCCAATTCGTGTGAAATTTTACTTAATTTTGCGCTTTTGACGGACATATGCTTCAACCATCCTTCGAATTAATGTAATTAATAGCACGTTAAACCGAACATGTGATATAGTTTTCATAAGACGTTATCGGTTGATAAGGGCAAAACCGCTGAAAAGTGGTGACGCAAAGCTAAAGGGACTAAATTGGCAATGATATCCCATACCCCAATCCAATATGTCAGCCAGCTACCGCCTCCATCCGATAATGGCAGTTCGACAAAGGAGGAATTTCAACTTGAATAAAATGGTCATTGACGGCAATATGAACACAGACGTAAAACACTTAATCGACAACTTGCATCTACCTGATGATAGTATTATGGACATGTTCTCTTTTTCATTCAGTGGTAACGTATTAACATGCGATGAAGCCATCCGATTTATTCATTTTCTTCGAAGTGAATTGGACAAACGCACTCAATAACCGAATTATGCCTTATCGCTTTCAAAAATACAGTCGGTTGATGTCATTAGAATAATTTTTTTTCAAATACTCATGAGGGCGCGTCATGATTGACTTTCTCTGATGAAACAACGAAAGACAGCGCATTTGGCGCTGTCTTTTATTTATTTTTTGTCACATTTCGAAAAAAAACAAATCAATTCGTGTCACCATCTAATTGTCCCAAGCAAACTAGCTATTTCGAACATAATATATATGAAATACTAGGATTACTAGAGTAACACACAACTCTCCCTGAAAGGAGGACAACCATGAGCGAACACTTGATTCCCCTTCATTTAACGGCGACTAGTGTCGTGACAGGAAGTATTACGACTACAACGACTACAACCCTTATTCCAGCTGTCAAACGTTTCACGGCCAATGTCGTATTGGGAAATATTCTTGGAGGCGTGACGACGATCCTTTCCTCCAGCTTTCGAGATGACACAGGAGCTAACTTGGCAGCCAATAGCCTGACGGTTCCCGGCAGCAACGGGTATTACAATGTATTCGTGAATGGTGCCCTTCTCTTAGGCTACTTAACGACATTAACGACAGCTAGTTTAGTGATAAACACGGGACTCACTATTGGAGTGACAGTCTGCTTAGAAACATTATCGTTCACTGCTTCCTCCTCCTCTACCTCAACAACGAACAATTTGGTCGTGACGACAACAATTAATACGTATTAGCTCATAAGGTTAAAAGTAAACCAACAAATATAAAGCCGCGCCGCCTCATGAAATCATCCATGAGACAACGCGGCTTCTATTTCGAACATATGCTGCTTATTTATCGCGGAGCAGCCCGACGTCATGCTTTCCCAATATTTGCGTTAACTCCTTCAAAAACATGTTAATGTCTTTGAACTGCCTATATACAGAGGCGAAGCGAATGTAGGCCACTTCATCGACGGGGTACAATTGCTCCATCACAATTTCACCAATGCCAAGGCTATCGACTTCAGCATGTGCTGTCGTACGAAGCTGCATTTCGACTTCGGAGACGAGCATCTCTAAACGCTCCATGGAAACGGGCCTTTTTTCACAAGCACGAATTAAGCCACGTAAAATTTTCTCTCGACTAAATTCTTCCCGGCTTCCATCTTTTTTAATCACAATTAGCGGTGTTTCTTCTACCATTTCGAAAGTCGTGAATCTTCTCGCGCATTTCTCGCACTCACGGCGCCTCCGAATGGATTTATTCTCATTGGCAGACCTGGAATCAAGCACTTTCGTACCAGAATGGTCACAGAATGGGCATTTCATTCGCTTTCATCTCCTTTCTCACTTGGAAATATCATTACCAGATGTTACATGTCTTGAAGTTCGAGGTTCTGCACACAATAGATTTACCAACCGACAAGGAGGTGAACAGACATGAGTTCAAACAAAAGCAGTAATACTTTAGTCGTTCCACAAGCTAATGCAGCCTTGGATCAGTTGAAGTACGAAGTAGCTCAAGAGCTTGGTATTGCTATCCCACAAGATGGCTACTATGGCAACATGACTTCTCGTGACACTGGCTCTATTGGTGGAAGCATTACTCGTCGCCTGGTGCAAATCGCAGAACAATCTCTAGCAGGTCAATTCAAGTAATCTTGAAGAACACACGCTAATGACTCTGCAAAACAGGAAGTATTGGACTTTGCGCTCCATTCGGAGCTAGTCCAATGCTTCTTTGTTTTATTCGGAGCTAAACGCCTTCACCTTGCCATTGTTCCGTGTAAAGATTCGTGTACTTCTCATAATAATAGAGAACACGTTGCACATAATGACGAGTTTCACCGAAAGGGATATCACGGATCTTATCTTCCGAACCGTCCCAGACGTTGTTATTTTTCCACTTATTCACATTACCTTGACCCGCATTATACGCTGCGATGGCGTAGACCAAATTCCCATTATAATGCTTAATTAACCAATTTAGATACCATGATCCCAAATAAATATTAATATCGACACGAAGCAAATCTTCTTGTGTATGAGGCCCTAAATTCGAGGATTCAACAATCCAATCAGCGGTGTCTGGCATCAACTGCATGAGCCCTACTGCGCCTTTGTTTGATTCTAAATGATATTTATAATTCGTTTCGACGCGAATAATGGCAGCAATAAGAAAAGGATCTACATTGTGTTTCGCCGCGCTTTGCTTAATCTCCTGCTGATAGTAGATGGGATATAGCTTTCTGCCTATAATTGCGCTATTCATGAAGAGAATCATGACAAATGCGATCAACAGAAGAGCAAACATTCGTTTTTTTCGAAAGAACGTCATGCCAATCCCTTCCCTACCCAGAACAGCTCCACCCTCATGTTGGTTTCTTCCCAAGTCCCGCTATTATCAATTACGATATCGGCGAACTTTCGTTTCTCCTCAATTGACATCTGTGCGTCCAGTCGAAGCTGGGCCGTCTCTTCGGACAAGCCATCTCGCTGCATCAGACGTTCCAACTGCATGTGACGCGGAATATAAACAACCATGATCTCCTCAAACATCGAGACCAAATTCGATTCTATGAGTAAAGGAACATCGACCACCACCAGCTTGGTGGGGTAGTCCCGTTCATACAAAGTCATGAGTTCACGCATTCTCGCCCGGATGGGGGGATGCAGTATGCCTTCTAGCTGCTTTCTCGCTTCAGGCGATCCAAAGATCATTTCACCAAGCTTCTTACGCTGCAAAGATCCGTCGGGGCCAATCACCGCTTGTCCAAAATGAGCAGCAACCTGTTCAAGAACAGGGCTGCCAGGCTCCACGACATCACGAGCTATCTGATCGGCATCGATTAAAAGGGCACCACGGCTAACCAACATGCGGCTAACCGTACTTTTTCCACAGGCAATACCACCTGTTAAGCCGATATTCATAAGTGCTTCTCTCCTAAAGGTTCATTGTGAGTGAACTATAGCATTTTCAAAAGTCCCATGACAATAAGTACGCAGCCTGGGAGAATAGATAACTTCTTCATCCAGTTCATTTCGGCATAACGGAAACCAATCCGTAAGCCGACAGCCAGTAAAGATCCACTTGAAATCGAAATAACAGAAGCCGTCAATAACGGCACGAAACCGATAAGTGCAGCCCCAATTCCAGCTCCGAAGGCATCCAATGAAAGCGCTAAGCCAAGCAAGGTAGCCTCCGAGGCTGAAATATTGCCGGACTTATCTACATCCGCTATAGATGGCGTTCGCAGTATTTGAATCACAAGCCCAAACCGTTTCAACTCAATACTGAGAATCTCCTTGGTCCGCTGCAACGTGTCGAACGTCACCGGTTCCACATAACCCGAGTTGCGAATCTCTTCGTAGGGCATAGAGCTAACCATGGCTTGATCTGCCGCAGGAGCTTCTTGTTGCGTTTGGTTTTTCTGCCCTTGTCTCATTTGTACAAGAGCCCATACACCAATGCCGATTAAGATGATTGCCCCAATACGCTTGGCAACCATAGGTGACATGAAGGAAGACATCAAAACGCCGATCTGCATCGATGTAAAAATAATGATACCAGACCAAAGCGATATAATTCCAATTGAGATAAGTGGAATGCGGATTTTGCGTAATCCATACATCACACCAACACCGAAACCGTCCAAAGAAACTGCGAATGCCAAAATGAGCAGAGATATGACAGGAAGCATACAAACCCTCCTAAGCGTTTTACCCAACTAACAGGCCTTATGGGCTGTTACCTAGGCTAAGTACTCCATATCATATGGGGAGGGTACGCTTCTCGTGCCTATTTCTCAGACTTCTTTCGCGACCGCTTGGGCTTTAATGGTTGGCAAGTGAGACATAGGTGTGTCCCTCTGCCTCCCACGACGGTCTTCACAATTTCTTGTCCGCACGTTTTGCATGGCTGTGTTTGTCTGCCATAAATGTTCAATTGATGCTGGAAAAGGCCAATTTCGCCTTGTCCATTCACATAAGATTTAATGGATGATCCGCCAACTTCAACGGAATCTTGGAGTGTACGGATAATCGCTTCATGCAACAAACCGAGCTCTTTCTTACTCAACGAGGAAGCTTCCCGTTCGGGATGAATTCCTGCCAAGAAGAGGGACTCGTCTACATAAATATTCCCAATGCCCACGATATATGCTTGATTGAGCAGGAGCGGCTTGATCTTCGTAGCACGATGCCCAATCACCTTGCGAAATGCTTCAAGGGTGAAAGCTTCATCCAGCGGCTCAATACCTAGTTTCACCAAAGGTGGTTGCGTAAGCTCTTCGCCCTTCGGGAATAGATGCATCGTGCCGAATTGCCGCACATCCTTGTACCGCAGTTCACTCTCGTCTGTAAAACGAAACAACACATGGGTATGCAGCTCGAGCGAGTCATCACCTGCGTACAAGCCATATCGGCCTTCCATGCGCAAATGAGAAACCATCACATAGTCTGTGAGCACGAAGCGCAGAAACTTCCCCCTACGTTCAATCGTTTCAACGGTTTGCCCTTGCAAGAGCGTTTCAAACTGCTGAATGTCGTCGGGTTTCTGGATAATGCGAGGCAGCCTTACCTCAACACGGGCGATCGTTTTCCCTGTAATGAGCGCATTGAGTGTTCGTTTGACGGTTTCGACCTCGGGTAGCTCAGGCAAGGTGTTCACCTCCTTCTTGAAATTGGGAGCGGCAGTTCACGCCGCTCCCCACTTGTTACTTGGCATCATACCAAGTCAAACCGAAATCAACGTCCGCACGTAAAGGAACGTCCAGCTTCAAAGCAGACGCCATGACTTCTGGCACCAGTTCCTTCATCGTTTCAAGCTCATCCTCCGGCACTTCGAAAACAAGCTCATCGTGTACTTGAAGCAGCATGCGGCTCTTTAATCCTTCTTTCGCTAATCTGTCAGCCATTTGCACCATTGCTAGCTTGATAATATCTGCCGCGGTTCCTTGAATCGGTGTATTCATCGCAGTACGCTCTGCGAATGAACGTATATTAAAGTTCGAATGTGTAATTTCAGGTAACAAGCGTCGACGTTGAAGCAATGTCGTGACATATCCGTCACGACGAGCATCTTTGACGATGTCATCCATATATCGACGAACCCCTTGGAACACCGCGAAATACTGTTCAATGAACTGAGCGGCTTCCCGGCGGGTAATATCCAGGTTCTGAGACAGGCCGTAGTCGCTAATGCCGTATACGATTCCGAAGTTAACGGCTTTCGCTTGACGACGCATATTGCTGTCAACGGCACTTTCCTCCACGCCGAAGACGTCCATCGCTGTCTTCGTGTGAATGTCCATATTCTGAAGGAACGCTTCCTTCAGCTTCTCATCCTGCGAGATGTGCGCCAGCACGCGCAGCTCGATCTGAGAGTAATCCGCTGCAAGCATGTACCATCCTGGTTCGGATGGTACGAAAACCTTGCGGATCTTGCGCCCCTCCTCCAGACGAATCGGAATGTTCTGGAGGTTCGGGAATTGGGAGCTGAGGCGTCCCGTCGCGGCGATCGTCTGCCGGTAGTAGGTGTGCACCTTACCGGTCTCCGGCCGCACCTCTTTGAGCAGCCCCTCGACGTATGTCGACTGCAGCTTCGCTAGCGAGCGGTAGTGCAGGATCTGCCCCACAACTTCGTTGTAAGGGGCCAAACGTTCCAGCACCTCGGCATCCGTCGAGTAGCCGGTCTTGGTCTTCTTCGAAGCTGGCAGCCCCAGCTTCTCGAAGAGAACCTCACCGAGCTGCTTCGGTGAGTTGATGTTGAACTCGACGCCGGCGAGCTTGTAAATGCTGGACATGATCGTGTCCAGCTGCTTGCCAAGCTCCACGCCGAGCGTTTTGAGCCCTTCGGCATCGACGGCGATGCCGCGTATCTCCATCTCCGCCAGAACGGCGGAGAGGGGCAGTTCAAGCTCGTAGAAGAGGCGATGCATCTCGCCCTTCTCTAATTCATCGCGCAGCACGGGTACCATGCGCGCCATAGCCATCGCTTTGCGACCCACATGGTCGCTAAGCGCGGCAAGTTCCGGCAGGCGAAACTTCGCGCCTTTGCCGAACACATCCTCGTCTGCCTTCACAGATGGCAGACCGTACTTCGCTGACAAGGCGCTCAAGCTGAGATTCGAATCCGTCGGATCGAGGAGGTAAGCGGCCAGCAAGACATCGAAATCCACCCCTGCCAGGTGGATGCCCTGCCAGGCGAGCGCGAGCTGCGCGCGATGCAGGTCGAAGAGCTGCTTCTTCTTGGAAGGGTCGCTGAGCCAATCGCGCAGCGGTTTGCCTGCATCGCTTTGCAGCAGGTCAAACGGCACGTAATACGAGGTGTTGTCAGCACCATCATCGATAAACCAGACAACCCCAACCATCACAGCTTGATGAGGATTCTCTCCAACCGCTTCCACATGAATGGCAGCGTGATCATCTAATTTGTCAATCAACTCACGAATATTCGCTTCTGTAACCGCAACAGCTTCCAGACTCTCGACAACGAGATCTTCGGCCTCCACGCTAACGGCACCGAAATCCAGCTTCTCTAGCAGCGACTTGAATTCTAGCTTGCGAAACATCGTGGACAACGCTTGTCCATCAAAGCCATCATAGCGGAACGACTCCCATTCGGTTTCCATTGGAACCTCACGATAGATCGTCGCCAGCTCTTTACTCATAAGAGCGCTCTTCGCATGCTCCTCCACTTTTTCTTTCATCTTGCCTTTCAGACTGGCAGTGTTCGCCAACACGTCTTCCACAGTGCCAAAGTCATGCAACATTTTGAGTGCAGTCTTCTCACCTACGCCAGGAATCCCTGGGATATTATCAGACGTATCGCCCATCAGACCTTTCAAATCAATGATTTGATGCGGCGTAAGACCATATTTCTCTTTAATAGCTTCCGGATCAAAGCGATCCATTTCGCTAATTCCCTTGCGGGTAATCGCAACAGTAACCTGCTCAGAAGCAAGTTGGAGCATATCTTTATCCCCAGACACGAGAAGCACTTTCTCTCCTCTTGCATCTGCCGCTTTCGTCAACGTTCCGATAATATCATCTGCTTCATAACCAGACAGCTCAAACTGCGGGATTTTGAAAGCTTTCAGCAATTCTTTAATTAACGGGAATTGTTCGGAAAGCTCTGATGGCGTCTTCTGACGACCACCTTTGTATTCACTATATTCTGTATGCCGAAACGTAATTTTCCCTGCATCAAATGCAACAAGAAAATGAGTTGGTTTTTCTTCTTCAATCAATTTCAACAGCATGGTCGTAAAGCCGTATACCGCATTGGTATGTAAACCACTTGAATTGCTGAGCAGCGGCAACGCATAGAAAGCACGAAACGCGATTGAGTTCCCATCAATAATAATAAGCTTATCCATAAGTTCACCCCAATTTTAGACATACTTCCATAATCATAGCATACGAAATTAAAATAAAAAAACGGTTCCCTACATAAACATGTAAGGAGCCGATATTTTACAAGTCAGGACGGTCAGGTCTTCAGAGGGAGGTTCTCCGTATGAGTCCTTTTTTCTCACCCACACGTAAAAAGCTTATTTTTTTTGATATGAATAATACGATTCTTGATCGCAGACAATGCTTCGACTCCGCTTTCCTTGAAGTTATGCAGGATTTCACGGCACGGTGGGAAACAGAGGATTCGAAACTGACCGCGCAAGAGGCACTGCTTAGCTATAAGGCTGAGTGGAGCCGCCATCGCAAAACACCTATCCGAAGTCCCATCTCGCCAGACGAGTTGCGGCATATTTGTTTAATGAAAGCACTCCATCCCTATCCAATGGGAGTGAGTACCGCGTTCACGCGAAATTTTTTCCATCAAATCGAAGAGAAAGAAGACCATTTCGTCGCTTTATTTCCAGGGGTAGAAGATACACTAGAGGTGCTCTCGCGTCAATATAAGCTAGCCATTATCAGTAACGGGAATCGGAATCGACTGCAGCGTAATTTGGAGAAAATGAAGTTAACTTCCTGGTTCGACCAAGAGCGTTTGTTTACAACAGAGAATGATGGACCACGAAAGCCGCATCCTGCGATTTTTGAGGGAGCCCTGAAATCGATGAACACGGCTGCGAGCCAGAGTGTGATGGTTGGTAATTCGTGGCGTAACGATGTGGTAGGCGCTGCTTCTACCGGGATGGATGCGGTCTGGATTCACCCTGCTAATATTAAGAAAATCTCAGAGAGGCGAATCGGCAAGCAGAAAGTGATTATCGTTCGTTCATTTAAACAATTAATCTATACCTTTTGAAACTTTTCTGACATCTGTTAAATACAAGACTAGCCAATGGTTTGAAAACAATAAATACTGCCTTGATGCGATTTGGCTTTCTTCTTGAGCCCAGCCGCCGTTTGAGAAATATAGTCTAGTGAAATAGGGGACTCACAACTGCAGATGACCAAAGATAAGGACACCGTGACCCCTTCGCTTTTCACTTGCTGACCACTTCGATCCACGACATACTCCCATTCTTCGCCCTCATAGAACATACGGACTCCCGATTCGAACCGAAGGATGATTTCCTCACACAGGTGTTTCGGCGATAGTGAAGAGGATATTGCAATAAAATCATCACCGCCGACATGTCCGACAAAATCGGTTGGAGTTCCATAGAACGCGATCGCTTGCTGCATTAAATCAGCCATATATTGAATTAATTGATCTCCTTTTTGAAACCCGAAGCGATCATTGTACCATTTAAAATAATCCAAATCCGCATAAATCACATGGAAGGGTACTCTTGCCGTTATTCGTTTGTTCAATTCCCGATTAATTTGCAAATTCCCCGGAAGACCTGTTAACGGATTCGCGACGCGAGCTGACTCCATCTTCACATTCGTAATACTCTCTAATATCGTTCGTATGGAAGCGGCTCCAGCCATTTTCCCCTGACTTGTAATGATGACAAGATCGTATAAATGATGAATCGCACGTGAAGTTGCGAGCTGAGACACTTGCTCCACAGGCGTTAACTCGTCAACGATCAGTGGATAAGCATCCATTACGCTATCAATTGTGCGGTTCCAGTACAAGGAGTAGGCATATTGACCTGCTAAATGCTGGAATAGGCGCTCTCGCATCATAAGGCCGCGAGGTTCATCATCTTGGACAATGACAACCCCGACAGCCTCTTGATTCCTTTTGAAAAACTCCGCTATCTCAGAGATTTGCACTTTCGTATGGAACACGCCAACAGGTGTTTTTAGCTCGCCAATATGCCAAGTCATCGTGCCTCCTTGTACGTTGCGATGCTGCCATATGGTCATTTTATGTGTCTCTTGCACTGTCGCTACGGATGTAGACGGTCTCCCGAGTAAAAAGCCTTGCGCATAATGTACACCCATCTGAGTGACTTTAGCTAACTCCTCTACTTGTTCAATACCTTCAGCAATCAACGAAATGTTCATTTTCTGAGCAAATGTAACGAAGGTTTCGAGAATATAGGCTTTCACTTTATTCAAATGAATATTTTCAATCAGAGAACGATCGATTTTGATAAAATCAGGCTGCAGCTCGGCAATCGCTTGAAGTGAAGAATATCCTGCTCCCGCATCATCAATCGCGATTCGATACCCCTGTGTCCGATAATGAGCTAGAATTTTCTTGGCCAACGAGAAATCCTCGATGGAGCTTCTTTCCGTAATTTCGAACACGACATTATGAGGACGAAGTCCATATTTCTGCAGAATCTCGAGCGTTGTACCTGGAATAAAACTAGGATCCTCTAACACATGTGACGAGATATTAATAAATAACAATTGCTGTGCGTGTTCCAATATAGAGCCTTGTATGGCCTTCTCACGTGCTAGCCGTTCTAGACGATACAGTTCACCTTGTCCCTCCGCGTATTGAAACATCGCCAGCGGCGAATGAAAAGGACCATCCACTGGACCGCGAGTTAACGCTTCATACCCCATCACTTGCCCATCTTGCAAGGATACAATTGGTTGATATACGGAAGAAATCCGTTGTTCTTCTATCAAATTACGAAACTGTATCGCGACTTCTGACTGAGTAAGCATGTCCATCATCCTTATCTTTTTCTGCATTAATTCAAGTCTATCAGATCAAATGGCAGGTAAGATTAACCATATGTAAAATGTGTGTAAAGACTTTAAGAAAAAAAGAGGGAATTACACTTTTTCCTCGAAAAGGTGAGATATGGATTGTAGGTGCGTATAGCAGATCTTGTGCGGAAAGGACAACCGATGGAACAACAAGTAAAAATCTTGGCGGTAGATGATCGCTATGAAAACTTGCTGGCTCTGAATAGCATTCTGGCCTCTTCTTCCTATGACGTTATTTCATTACAATCAGGGGAGGAAGCACTTCGCTATTTATTAAAAGAACCTGCTGACCATATTGCGGTAATTTTGATGGATGTTCAGATGCCGGGGCTTAGCGGATTTGAAACCGTTGAATTAATAAAGCAACGCAAGGCTTGTCAAGATATCCCCATTATTTTCTTAACAGCCCTGAGTACCTCGATTGAGCATGTCTTACGAGGGTACCATGTGGGATCGATTGATTACCTATTTAAACCTGTTCATCCCAAAATGCTGCGCATGAAGGTAGATGGTTTCGTCAATATGCATCTAAACCATCAGAAGCTGAAAGCTCAAAGCGAGCTTTTACATAAACGCACATTGGATTTAGAAGAAACGAATCGCAAACTTGCAGAAGCTGAAGAGAAATTAATCGAGCAAAACTTACTTCTCGAGAATTGGGTGGAAGAACGTACCTCAGAGCTCGTCGATGCCCACGAGAAACTTATGAACTCGCAAGAGCATTTCAAAAAAATGTTCATCCTCTCCCCGTCCTTAATGGCCATTCGTCGATTACCGGAACTCACCTATCTGGATGTTAATGAGAGCTGGAAGCAGCATACAGGCTATGGAGACGAAGTGATTGGCACAGCCTTGAATATCATGCGTGATGATGCTAATAACCCCGCCAAATATGGCGATATTGTTCGGAATGAAAAGGTTCGCTACGTCACCAAATCTGGCGATATTCGAACTGCGCTGCTATCCACAGAAATTATCGATATCGAAGATGAAAATTGCTTGCTGCATGTCGCCGTGGATATTACGGAAAGTCTTCGATTCGAAACCGAAATGGCACGCCTTGCCCAATTAAACCTAGTGGGTGAAATGGCCGCAGGGATTGCGCACGAAATCCGGAATCCGATGACGACCATCCGCGGCTTTCTTCAACTCTTCCAAGAAAATGATCGCCATATGCAAAAAGAATATATCCCCATCATGTTAGAAGAATTGGACCGGGCCAACGATATTATTACGGAATATCTGTCCCTTGCCAAAAATAAGCAATCCTATCAACGTCCTGAGAATATCAATCGTATCATTGAAAGCTTATTGCCTCTCATTCAAGCAGAAGCGGTTATGTCAGGCAAGCATGTGAACGGACAATTCGGCTATTGTCCAGAGATACAGCTGGATGACAAAGAAATGCGACAACTTATTCTGAACATGTGTATGAATGGTCTTGAAGCCATGAACATAGGTGGAACACTATCCATTGAAACCTATCAGGAACCGGAACACGTTGTTCTCTTGATTGCTGACCAAGGTAGTGGCATTCGGACAGAGCATTTGGAGAAGCTTGGTCGCCCCTTCTTCACGACGAAGGATGAAGGAACTGGGCTTGGTTTAGCCATTTGCTACAGCATCGCTGCCAGACATCACGCTACGATTGAAGTGAGTTCGACCCCGAATGGGACAACCTTCATCATTCGCTTCCCGCTTCACGCCAAATGAGAAAGGGCCATCTCCTGAAGTAGATCACTTCTAGAGATGGCCCTTATTGCTATTACACGTTAAGATCCTTACGTTTTCCTGTAACCATATAGATGACGCCTTCACCGATATTCGTCGTATGATCTGCCACACGCTCTAAGAAGTGCGCAACAAATAACAGATGAGTCAATTGACGATTTCTGTGATAATCAGTTCCCATCAACCCCATCAGTTCCTGCATCACCGTACTGAATAACTTATCTACACGGTCATCTTTCTCGGCTAACGACGCTGCACGATGTACATCGCGTTCCGTGTAGGATTGCAGGCTCTCATGAAGCATTTCAATCGCGATCTCAGCCATTTGTGGAATAACTTCAAGCGGCTTCACCAGTTCTTCACCTGCGAAACGGATCGTGATCTTCGCTATATCTACCGCATGATCTGCGATACGCTCCAAGTCAGTTGCAATCTTAAGTGCGGTTCCAATAATTCGCAGGTCACTAGCCATGGGTTGTTGAAGTGCAATTAAACGTAAGCATAGCTCATCAATGGTCGTTAAATAGTCATCAATGAGATCGTCCTTCTGGATGACTTGCAGTGCGGTTTTCTCATCCAGCTTGGCAAGGGATTCTACGGATTTGAAAATTAAGTCCTCCACGCTTTCTCCCATTTGCTGTAATTCTTGTTGCAATAGTGCTAATGACTGATGAAACCCTGGTCTTGCATCCATGTCAATATCTCTCCCTTTATGTGTTTTAACCGAAACGTCCGGTAATGTAATCTTCTGTACGTTGATCATTAGGATTCGTGAAGATCTTATCGGTTTGATCAGTCTCAACTAAATAACCGTTCAGGAAGAAAGAGGTTCTATCGGAAATTCTCGCAGCTTGTTGCATGTTGTGGGTCACGATGATGATCGTATATTTCTCTTTTAAAGTTTGTGTTAATTCTTCTACCTTCAAGGTTGAAATAGGATCCAATGCCGAAGTCGGCTCATCCATTAACAGTACATCTGGCTCTACAGCGAGTAGACGAGCGATACATAAACGTTGCTGTTGTCCGCCGGATAATCCCATTGCAGACTTATTCAGTCGGTCCTTAACTTCGTCCCAAAGTGCAGCTTGTACGAGACTGCGTTCCACAATGTCATCTAGCACAGACTTTTTCTTGATGCCATGAATCCGCGGACCATAAGCGATGTTATCATAGATACTCATTGGGAATGGATTCGGGCGTTGGAATACCATGCCTACACGCTTACGGAGCGAAACGACGTCAGAATCTTGACCATAGATATTGTGTCCATCCACGGCTACATTTCCCGTAATCCGTACGCTATCAATGAGATCATTCATACGGTTTAAGGTACGTAGGAAAGTTGACTTCCCACAACCGGATGGTCCGATCAACGCAGCAATTGTTCCTGTTTCAATACTTAAATCTACGTCATGAAGTGCCTGATTATCTCCATAAAATAAATTTAATTTTTCTGCTTTAATTTTATACTTCGTCGCAATAGCCATATGTTATTTCCCCCCGGAAAGTCTTTTTTGTAAGATTCGACTTGGTATCGAAACCAGCAGATTAAAGATTAAGACAACGATTAGTAGTAGAGCAGCACTGCCTTTAGCAATTTCTTTCGCATCTGGAACGAGCGATTCTGCACCGATGTACCAGAGATGAACGGAGAGCGTTTCTCCCATTTTGAGTGGATTGAAATCTGGGAAGAAGCGTGAAACGGACAATCCGGCTGTGTAGATGAGAATGGCTGATTCACCAAGCGCACGACCGGCAATCAAGGTGATCCCCGTAATTAAATTAGGTAATGCTGCCGGGATAAGTACCTTGCGGATCGCCTGCCATTTGGTTGAGCCCAGAGCCAAGCTTGCTTCCCAGTAGGAGTCAGGCACAGTGCGGATGGCTTCTTCGGTAACCCGTACCATGACGGGTAGATTCAACAGCGCCACGGTCGCCGCGCCGCCAAGGATTGAGAATTTGAGCCCAAGTAAATTAGCGAATAATAGAAATCCGAATAGACCAAAAACGATGGATGGTACGGAAGATAGTGCCTCAACAGATATTCGGACGAGATCCGTGAACCAATTTTTTTGCGCATAAATCGCTAAGTAAATACCTGAGAATAAGCCGATAGGAATCGAAATCACAAGTGACAAGAACAAGACATAGAAGGAGTTGAATAGCTGCGGTCCTACCCCTCCGCCAGCTTTAATTTCTTCCGGTTGCCCGAAAATGAAATGCCAGGAGAGATAAGGTATGCCATCACCTAATATACGAACGAGAAACCATGCCAGGATCCCGATAATGATAACGCCTGATGACCAAAAGTATAGGGTCGCAATACGATCCGTTGTTTTACTTGTCATTTAAGTTCACTCCTCTTAGCTACGATACGAATGATGAGAATGAGAGATAAGGAGATGACAAGGAGAACCAACGCCATTAGGTAGAGCGCATTATTCCAAGTTGATCCGTAATTCGTATTTCCCATATCTTTGACGATCGCTGTTGTTAACACTGTGGTGGAGTCAAGCAACGATTTGGGCATTTGAGGTGAGTTTCCGATTACCATGAATACGGCCATCGTTTCACCAATTGCGCGGCCCATCCCAAGGATGATGGCCGTCAGAATACCAGGTCTTGCCGCTGGCAAGAGTACGCGCCACATCGTTTGCCACCGTGTTGCACCCAGTGCTAAGGAAGCCTCTTCTAAACGACCAGGAAGTGAACGAATGGCATCTTCGGAAATGGACAGAATAGTAGGGAGAATCATAATGGCTAAGATGATAGAGGCTGGTAAAATCCCGTAAGCCACATTACCTGTCATGCGGCCTAATGCTGGCACGATGACGGTCATCCCGATCAATCCATAGACAACAGATGGAATCCCAACGAATAAATCTGTTGCAGGACGCATGATCTCACGCATCCATTTAGGAGCAATTTTCGCCATAAACAACGCACCTGATAAAGCAAGCGGAACGGAGATAACAACAGCAACAAGTGTCATGATCAATGTGCTGTATAGGAATGGAAATGCACCGAATTTATTTTGACCAGGCGTCCAGTCGGTTGAGAAGAAAAATTCGAGAGGACTCACACCTTGAAAGGTCTTGACTCCTTGCATACCAACGAAAACAATGATAGAGAAAATGATGGCAGAAACCAATGCAGCACTGCCTACAAACAACCACCTCATTATTTTATCTTGTCGATGCTGTCTTTGGGTCCATTTGGTGATGACTGGACGATTCCTTCCGTCCGCTTTGGCGCTGGTTAGTTGATCTACTATGGAATTCACTTCGTGATTCCCCTTTCTCTGCATTAACACAAGACTTACTATTATCATAGAATATGAATGTCATTGGATCGTAAATGATTTGTTAAGGCAATGTAAAAGTTTCGCGGTGCTCATTCGACATAGAAAAAGAGCGCCCGCATGGATATGCGGACGCTCTTGGTGAGATATCTTATTTTTTCAACAGGTCAGCTGGTAAGAATTTCAAGTCACGAACTTGTTTAGCTTGGAACTCTTTGCTTTGAATATAAGCGATAAATGCTTTCGCAGGATCCTTAGCTTCACCTTTTGTGTACATATGCTCTACACCAAACAATTTGTACGTGCCGTTTTTAATGTTGTCTTCTGTGAAAGCTACGCCATCAATTTTCAAAGCTTTTACAGTGTCATCGATGTAAGGTGTATCGACATAACCAATAGAACCGGATTGACCTACAACCGCTGTTTTCATTGCACCACTATTTTCTTGTGTAATACCGTCTTTTGTGAATTCTTTGCCATCCAAAATAATTTGTTTAACAAGTGTACGGGAACCTGAGCTGTCCGGACGGTGAACAAGAACGATTTTCAAATCATTACCGCCTACTTCTTTCCAGTTCGTGATTTTACCCATGTAGATATCAGTTGCTTGTGCTTTCGTGATGTTGTCAACTGTCACATCTTTGTTCACGATGAAAGCAAAAGGTGCGATAGCAACTTGGTGGTCCACAAGACCTTTATCTTTATATTCAGCAGCAGGTTCTACGTCGGAGTTACCGATATCGGAAGTTCCGTCTGCTACGTTCTTAATTCCTGTACCTGAACCGCCAGCTGTAACGTTAACTGTTACTTTCGGGTTCTTCTCCATAAATTCTGTTGCTGCTTGCTTAACCAATGGAAGAAGTGCGCTGGAACCGGAAGCTGTTATTGTACCAGTTAGCTCTGTTTTAGGAGCATCTGTTGGCTTAGCAGAAGCAGAAGCTGCTGTCGTTGCTGCCGTTGTTGCTGCTGCGTTGTTCGTCTCTGTTTTTGCGCCGCAACCAACCAAAGTCCCCATCATTAATACCGCGGATAATGTAAATGTAATTCCTTTTTTCGACATGAAGTTAAACATAGTTAACATGTCCTCCTTTGAATGTATGTGCTGGATTTGGTTAAGTTCGATCCCCATCTACTTGTGTGTCGAACGACCTTACTTCCCTATGGTAACAAGCGAATGTAAATTACAAACCCACGAAACGTTAACGTAATGTAAAACTTTTAATTTACAAATCGTTTACATAGTTCGACGCTTTAGTTAATAGAAGTCCCCTATATTAATAAGTAATTAGACGAATAATGTCTAAGCTTGTCTATTTATAGGAGGTATACATATGGGTAAAATGTTGTTGTCCAACTTCTCGATGCGTGCAAAATTAATTGCAAGTTTCAGCGGCGTGTTGTTCATTTTCTTGGCCGTGGCCCTGTTCAACCTACATCAAGTGACGCAAATTAAGCAGCATATGACTGAACAAAACGATAAAGTAGAGCTCAAGGTGTTGGCTCTAGAACTTAAGAATTTGGTTCAGGAGATGAATATCATTGCTTCTGGTCTGGAGATCTCCAAGAAACCGGAATTCATTGAGAAGTACAATAGTAAACGTCAACCCTACAATGATTCCATCAAGAAGATTGGAGATACGGCCAGTACGCCCGATCAGCAAAAATGGCGAAGCCAGTTGATTCAAGCGTCCGTTGATTACATAAACAATTTCGATTCCGCAGCTAAAATGGTTCAGGACACCAGCATGAAGCCAACCGATCTACAGATTAATCTGTTGTACTTATATAGTGAATCCCAAGAGTTGAAGGATAACATCTTTGGTTTAGTTGATAAATTCTACATAACGTATGCTGACGGTGCTGCTGCTGCAATTGCAGACTCTTCCAAAGCGCTCAACAATAGCCGTACCATCATGTTAATTGCTTCTGCTTTCGTTTTCTTTCTTACCTTGGTTATCGCGTTTCTTATCATTACCTCATTCACGCGTCCGATTTCGGTTCTGCAAAGAGCCGTTGCACGTATTGCATCCGGCGATTTAACCCACACCATTAATTCCTCTGCCAAAGATGAGCTCGGGCAATTAAGTAATAACTTTGACCAGATGATACGACAAGTTCGCCTCATGCTTGGTGCAACCAAGGGCATTGCTTCATCACTATCTGCCCATTCGCATGAATTTCATCGCTTCTCCCAGCTGACGGCTTCGGCGAATTCCGATATTCTCAAAGCGATTCACGAGATATCGACCGGCGCAGACGAACAAGCGATGAAAACAGAGAGCAGCTCGATGCTCATAGCTGAACTAGAAGAAGAGATTCGCGATATCAACGCGTATACCCATGAAATGAAACGCAGCAGCGACGCAGCTGCCCTCGATACGCAGCAAGGTACTGCGTCCGTGCAAGCGCTCAAAGCGTCAACTGCGCAGTCGCAGCTCCTGCTGCAGAAGGTCGATGCGGCGATGCAGACGCTCAGCGCCAGCTCCAAGCAGATCGGCGCCATCGTGCGCTCGATCATGGAAATCTCAACGCAGACGAATGTCCTAGCGTTGAATGCCGCGATCGAAGCGGCCAGAGCCGGCGCGCACGGCCGCGGCTTCTCCGTGATCGCGGAAGAAGTACGCGAGCTGTCCCTCCAAACGAACGGATCGTCGAAGACGATCAGCGGTATCATCGGGACGCTGCAAGGGCAGATTCAAGAGCTGCAGCTTTCATTGGTTGATGCGCGTGAATCTGCACTCACGCAAAGCAGCCACGTGGAAATGACTTTCGGTTCCTTCAGTAGAATTGAACAATCGACCTTAGTCATCCGTGAGCAGATTGTACAGATTCATCAGAAAATCGAACAAGCCCAGTCCAAAAACAATCTCCTCGTCGATTCTGTTCAGTTCGTTGCTGCAATTGCGCAAGAAACAGCGGCAGGAGTCGAAGAGGTGAACTCGACCAGCATTGGGCAGGACGCTTCGATCCGTCGTATCGCCGAAGAGTCTGATGATATTCTGGAGCTGGCTCAACAGCTTTTTGAGGAAATTAGTAAGTTTCAGATTGTAGAGGATGTTCGTGAGGATGAAATCGTAGAAGTAGAGATCCCTTCTACAGAAGATCCAATCGTGGAACAAATCGTGGAACAAATTGCAGCGATTGAACAGGAATTGGTAGAACACGCAGTTGAACCGAAACGTGACGTACCTCAACAACAACCGGAACACAAAGAAGAGGAACAGCGTCAAGAAAAGAAAGAATTAGTCGGGGTTAAATAATATAGCGCCCTTTTGGGGCGCTATTCCTCTCTCAACCCTGCCGCAGTTACGGCGTGCAAGGCTTTAAGACCCAAAAAGGGCCCTAGTCTGCGGCCCTTTTTCTCATTTATTTCGCGATCTCATCTGTTGCTTTGATGTTACGGAGAATGCTCACTTCTACACGGCGATTCGTAGCCCGCCCCTCGGTTGTTGAATTATCAACGACAGGACGATACTCGCCATAGCCAACGGAGGAATACGAAGCTGGTTGGATCTTCGTGTTGACGAGCAACAATTTCATAAAGTTCACGGCACGCTTCGCGCTTAAATCCCAATTCGTCTCGAAGTCTGCCCGGTGAATCGGAATATTATCCGTATGTCCAGCCACCTCGACTTCATAGCCAGGGTATTGCCCCAACAAATTCGACATCGATGTGGCTAATTTTTGGGACTCCTGCTTGATGGTGGCCGATCCTGAATCGAACAGTGCTCGATCGCTGATTGTAATCGTCAACTTTTCATTATCGAGCTTGGTTGTTAACTGTTCACTCATGTTATTCTCTTTAATGAACGCATCCATGCTTTGCTTCAGTTCTTCCAGATCCTTCTCTTCCTTCTGAAGTTTAGCAGCTAATTGACTCTCGACCTTGTTCTCTTCTTTGGAAGGCGGGTTCTGATTCTTGAAATTATTTTTCGTAGAATTCGCAGCATCATCAATTGGAATTAAATTCGACATGGCGAAAGGTGCTTCGCCACCCGTGAACGCATTATTTAACGATCGCATAATGGAATCGTATTTCTTAGAGTCAAGTTGACTTGATGCAAATAAAATGATGAAAAGGGCCAGTAGTAAAGTCAATAAATCCGCATAGGGAATCAGCCAGGATTCATCGACGTGTTCTTCATGATCCTCATGCTTCTTTTTTTTACTCACTGTGCAGAAGCCCCCTCCGCACCTTCTTCATATGACGCACGATCTTTGTTCGCAACAAAAATCATCATCTTCTGCTTCACAGAGTTCGCAGACACACCAGACTGGATGGAAAGTAACCCTTCTACGACCATCAGCTTTATTTCAACTTCTTTCTTGGACTTCTGTTTCAGCTTGTTAGCAAAAGGGTGAAAAATAACATAACCCAAGAAAATACCAAACATGGTTGCAACGAAGGCAGCTGAAATCAAGTGACCCAACTTCTCGACTTCGCTCAAATTACCAAGTGCCGCAATAAGTCCGACAACGGCACCAAGTACGCCTAGTGTAGGTGCATATGTACCTGCTTGTGTAAAAATACTCGCATATTTCTTATGTCTTGTTTCCATTTCAGCAATATCTTCAAGAAGTACATCGCGCACGAAATCAGGGTCATTTCCATCGATAATGAGTCGCATGCCACTTTTCATAAAAGGATCAGAAAGCTCTTCTGCTTGTTTCTCCAAAGATAGCAGTCCTTCCCGACGTGTGATGCTCACCCAGTTAATAAACGTCTCGATCAATTCTTTCTTAGGCATTAGTTTCTGTTCAGTAAAAATAATTTTGAGTAAGGCCGGGATCTTTTTGATTTCTTCCATCGAGAAAGCAATGAACAATGCGGAAGCTGTTCCTCCGAAAATGATTAATGCAGCCGCAGGATTCAATAATGCCGCTAGACTTGCACCTTTTAGCACCATACCAAAGCCAATAGATACTGCAGCCAGCACGATTCCAATAATTGACGATTTTTCCATCCTTCATACACCTCTTCAAGTAATCGATTTATGTATTTCAGCTTGTTTGACCAAGCTTTCGACAATAACTGAGCCCTATATTCATAATATGATTAATTGCGATTTACCACAATCCTTTTTCGTTAATATATTAGGCAGAAAGGCCCACTTGTTCATCATTTCGTTCAAATTTGGTCGAATCCTGACGAGAAACGCTTCCCTTTTAATTAGATAAGGTTGCATTGAATTCCTTCTTAAATCGCTCTCTTTCGAAATTCAACTCTTGTGGTAAAATTGGTATGTCTTGGTATCCATTTTGGGAACGATAGGATTGAATAACTTCAGCATGCCACTGTAGGAGGAATGATTGGATTGGAAAAACGACCTTTTGGCCAGACGGGAGCCCATTTCCCAATACTAAGCTTTGGTGCACAGCGTATTGTCGATGAACATAATTGCACAGAGGAAGAAGCGATTCAGATTGTGAATCGTGCGATTGACGAAGGAATTACATACTATGACACAGCCCCGAGCTACTCGAAAGGGCAATCTGAAGAGCGATTAGGCAAAGCACTGGCGCTGCATAATCGTCGAAACGACGTATGGATTGCAACCAAAACCAATGACCGTACGCGAGACGGTTCCCTGCGACTGCTCGAAGACAGCCTGAAACGGCTGCAGACAGATCATGTTGAAGAGTGGCGCCTACATAATATTATGAAAATGGAAGAGCTCGATCAGTGCTTTGCCAAAGGCGGGGCACTCGAAGCTTTAATTGAAGCGAAGGAACAAGGCATGATCAAGCATATTTCGATCAGTGGACATACGAACCCTCATGTCCAATTGGAGGCGATTGATCGCTTTCCTTTCGATAGCGCACTTGTTGCGCTATCCGCTGCCGATCATCTTGTTTATAGCTTTGCTCATGAATTCCTCCCGAAGGCGAACGACCAAGGTGTTGCCATCATCGGAATGAAAGTCATGGCGCTGGGCCAATTGGCACCATGGTACGAGAAAGCTTTGCGCTACACATTGTCTTTGCCGATATCTACGGCTATCGTTGGAATGGAGTCTATGGAACAACTGGAGCAAAATCTCGCGATAGCCAAAAACTTCAAACCGATGAGCGATCTCGAGCAACTTGATTTCTTGAAGGAAATCATGCATTTAGCCAATCCAGATGTGCTGAAGTGGAAATCGACAGATTGGGTGTCTGGCGAGTGGTATGTGCGGTAGAAACTGAAAAAAGGGGCTACCCCCAAGTAGAAATTACCTACTTGGGATGTAGCCCCTTTTTAAGTGCTTGATACAACGCTAAGTATTATTCTTTAGAATCAAAATAGAAATGCTCTGCTTTCCATTTCTCCCCTAATTGGAGAATGCCATATGAGTAGCGAGGCTGTCTTCTTTTATCCGTAGGTGAACCTGGATTGAACATCATCGTCCCTTGTACATTTTGGAGAAATGGGATGTGCGAATGTCCAAAGATCACCATATCGGGCCGTTCAGCCTCGAATGCCTCCCGTGCTCTTTCTTCAGTCGTTTTACGAAAACCATCCCCATGAATAAGCCCGATTCGAAAATTCCCGAAGGTTAGTAATTTCCTTTTCCCAAACCGCTCTACAATTTCTTCCCCATCGTTATTCCCTGCCACCGACTCACATGGTGCGATCTGCTCGACAAGCTCAATGACATGCTCACTCACCCAATCACCTGCATGAAGGATAAGATCGACACCTTGTAAGCCTGCAATAAGTGCATTAGGCAGCTTCGTGGCACGGTAGGATAAATGCGTATCTGCGATAACCCCTATTCGCATCCCTTATACTCCTTCCCATTTCAACTAGTTATTAAGGATATACTAATCAGGAAAAAGTAGGAATGCAACTATATGTTGGGAGCGACACGCCCCCCCATGCATTTCACTTTACTGCGTAACCACAGCATCATCAAAGCTAGCGGTAGAAGAAGCCATGCGGTAACCAACTTTACCTGTGCTCAGCTCCATTGTTCCATTCGTATAGTTAATCAGCTGCGTCCCGTTCACAGAACCAAGGATATTGTTCCCGGTTACTTTCACGCTGAGGCCGTACCATGTGTTAATCGTAGAGCTGAACGAAACACTCGATAGTAAGGTCAACGTCCCGCTTACCTTTTTATATAGATCAAGGGTATTCGTACTGTTGTTGATCCGCAGCATATAGTAGTTGTTTGCATCTGTGACACGGAAAAGAATACCTACGTTAGCATACGCATTATTTAGTTTCACCCTCGAAGAGTAGGTGTAATTCGTCCATGCGCTCCCAGCAAAAGCAAGAGCCTCTCCCGTAACCAAGGACTGATTGAACACTTTGCTGCCGTCCGTGACAACGCTCCACGTTCCCCCGCTAGTCGTCCAATTACTGGATCCATTTTCGAAATTATCGCTAAATAGCGTAACTACGGGTTGGGAACTGATCCCCATACCTTCGTATGCGCCCCGATCTGTTACACCGCCCACTGGTACTGCACTACCCCAGTAATCCTTACCACCGTTACTGCTAATTGCAACACCACTGTCAATAGCAGGCGAGCCATTTTGCAGCTTATAGCCATCCAATCCTGTCAGACTTGATCCAGTACCCGGGTTAACGAATAGCGGATTAGAGATAAGCTTGTGCGCATCGCTCGGCTCAGAAGACGGGTGATTGCCATAAAAAACATTAGAATCAAAGACCGTGTTCGTACTGCTTCCCATAATATATCCGCCGCTGCCTAAGTTATAGATGATATTATTTTTGAAAGACGTATTACTCGCATAGCCACCCCAATCGTTGATCAATACGATCGTTGTGCCCACTCCCGACTTAACATAAATCGTGTTGTTATATATACTCGTATTGGTGACTGGACCTGCTAATTGAAAAATACGGGTACCATCGTTCTGGCTAATGTTATATCGCACAATCGTGCCATTGTTGAAATTACTTGTTCCGTTATTACAAATGAGGACAAAGCCGCCTTCGTTGTCGTGACTATAATTATATTGAATGATCGTGCGATTAGAGTCATAGTCAGAGTCAAATCCTTGACCGTCTAGACTTCCATGTGTACTATACGCTTCGTTGTATTGTACGAGCGCATCGTCCGTATTGAACGGCCAGATGGCGACCCCCTCGGCACCAGAACGCATATTCGCATGATGAACGACATTGTACTGGATAACGGGTGCCGAACTTACTCTAACCAGAATGCCATCACGCCCGATATCATACACGGTATTATATTGAATAAGCACGTTCGTAAAGCCCGACCAAGGACCAGAATCCACCATACCGCCCCGGTTCATCCAGCGGGAATGCGTCTGAATACCCGTGGAATCCACCGTGTACACGGTATTCCCTTCGATCCGGACGTCGTTCCACTTCGTGGATACGGAAGTTCCTAATGCCTGCACAGCGATGCCGCCGTTTTTCTTATCGGTATTGATCCCATTGACATCGTGTACAGTAAGATTGGAAATATGAATATAATTGGCCGTTCCATAATCCGAGGCAACCACATTGACACCTAATCGTTTGGCAGCGGTCGCCCCCTTATTCGTCACTTCCAAGTTCATAATTTCCCAGTACTCTTGATTGTACAAATAAACAGCCGATCCTCCGCTCCCATCCGCATTCATCGTAAGTCCGTTACCGTTAATGAGCGGTTTACTTCCGCTGCCGTAGCTTGAGATTGTAATTGGGCTGCCAGACACGCCTGAACCTTTCGGATATAACTGCCCGGTCCAAGTGCCTCCCGATTTAAACAGGATCTGATCGCCAGCTGTGAACGTTGTCGCATTCACCTTCGTCAAGCTTTTCCAAGCCGTTGCCGTGCTTTTCCCATCCCCGCTGTCATCCGGTCTCGAAGAGTCCACGTAATAGATTGTACCCGCAGCCATAGCGGATTTCGGCAAAGTTCCTAGGAAGGACAACAGAATCACGATGGTCGCAAAGATTGTTAGTAATTTTTTGGCAGAATTCATGAATGATTCCCCTTTTCTTGATTAATCACAAATTTTGTTAACGCTTTCACATTTTTTCATAGAAAATGCTGTTCCTCTTACCATTGAAGAACAACATCACAGGCAGTTCGCCTGATGATGCTATGTCTATCACCAGGCAAGTTTCCTTTATATGCGAGTGCTCCTCACTCACCTCCTTTCCAACTACTTCCGTGTTAACTGCAGATGTTCAACCTTTAACTCCAGACATCGCAACACCTTGAACAAAGTATTTTTGGGCAAAAATAAACAGAATAATCGTTGGCAGTACAGCAACAGCGGCACCGGCCATTTGCAGCGCATAGTCAGCGCCCGCTTCGGTCTGGAAGTAGGATAAACCAACCGTGAGCAGTTGTTTCTTCATGTCCGTAATGAATACAAAGGGCGAGGCGAAATCGTTCCACGTCCAGAGAAAGGTAAACAATACCATTGTGACAAGCGCAGGTTTGGCCAACGGTAAAATAATTCGGTAGTACACTTTGTAATGTGAACACCCATCGACAATGGCTGCTTCGGATATTTCTTTGGGAATACTAATGAAAAATTGTCTAAGCAAGAACAGGAAGAAGACATCAAAAGCTGCCGGTAGAATAATCGCCCAATGCGTATTATTCAAATGAAGGTACTTATACAACAAGAACCTCGCTACAATGGTCGTATCGGATGGAATCATCATCTTGGCAATCAAGATCATGAAAATCACATTTTTAAATCGGAATTCCAATCTTGCGAAGGCATAAGCCGCCATAGTTACAATCAGCCCTCTTAACAAAAGAACGCCTAGCACGACTTTAACGGAGTTTAAGTACCAGATGAAATAAGTTTTGTGTTTGAAAATGGTTTCGAAATTGCCCATAAACGGGTTGCTGATCAGAAGAGAGGCCGGATGCTCTGACATCTCCAGCGGTGTTTTCAGCGAAAATGAAATCATGAACAGGAACGGGATGATCATCACAAGGCCGATGAGAAGCATCACGTAGGTAAGCACTAGTTTCGGTTTTAATAATGTACCCATTTTTTTTGCCCCCTCCATTGGATGATCGTAATAACAAGAATGATGGCGAACAATAGGATCGCTTGAGCAGATGCAAAACTGTATTTGTTATAAGCAAAGGCTTCTTCGTAAATATTCAATGAAATGACACGCGACGAAGTACCTGGACCACCATTGGTCAAGTTTCGGAAAATGGCATAGTTTTGAAAAGATCCGATAATGTTGGTAATGACCAGAAAGAAAGTCGTTGGTGAAATGAGAGGCAGGGTCACACTCATAAATTTCTTAAATCGCCCTGCTCCATCGAGTTCCGCCGATTCGTACAAATCTTTGGGCACTCCTTGCAGAGCTGCCAAGTAAACGATAGTCGGGAAAGCGAGTGAATGCCATACTTCAACGCCAGCAATCGTTGGCAGCGAAGTGTGAATGCCTCCCAGCCACAATGGGGGATGTTCCACGCCTACAGCTACGAGCAGTTTGTTCACAACGCCATCATAGGGATTTAGCAAAATAGAAAACACAATCGCGATCGCCACGACATTCGTTACATATGGCAGCATAATCAACGTCCGTGCTAATGTTCTTAAGTGAAAAGTCGCATTAAATAACATAGAAAGCAGCAACGCTGCAATAATGACTCCTGGTACATAACAAATCATGAACAGGAAGCTTCTTCCAAAAGAACTTAAAGCAATGGGATCCTTCAAGACAGCGATATAGTTCGAAAGCCCGGCAAAGTGCAAGTCCGATAAGCTCTTAAAACTGTTGTAATCTAATACGCTAATGACGAAAGCGTAAAGCGTAGGCAGTAAATAAAAAAGTGCAAATCCCGCCACGAAAGGCGTGACAAACCAGAAAGCAACTTTTTCTTCATTCGTAATCCGCAGCATGCTCCATTCTCCTCTTTGTAGGAAGGAGGACACCACCAGGATGTCCTCCTCCAACACATCTCAATTATTGTTTGCTAGCCGCTTGAATCGCTTGGTCTTCTCTTTGTTTAATGGATTTAACAGCATCGTCCACTGACTTCTGTCCAGCAAAGAACAATTCGGATTCCTGCATAATAATATTGCTGTACTCACTCATCGCACTACCTAACAATTTCTCTTGTGTGAAACCAAGTCCATTATCAAGCAAGGCTTTGCGAAGGTCATCAGAAGTTACACTGCCTTGCGATTTATCTGCGATATTTTTCAGAACCGCATTCATTTCGTCTTTGCTCAAATTTTTCTGAGCCGGGAATTCGCCTCTTTCTTTATAGCTATTCTCAGCAAAGTAGGATAGGAAATCAAACGACTCTTTCGGATGCGCGGATTTCTTATTAATCGCAAGCGCGGAAGTAACCCCGATATTGTTATTACCTTTGCCGTCATCAGGTGTTGGCGGTTGAACGACGCCCCATTTCCAGTCACGCGGATATTTCTCGAAATTGTTCAATGAACCCAAGTACCATGTTCCGATGAAATGCATCGCATACTTGCCTTCTAAGAATCCAAGGTTAGACAGCTTCTTCGTTTTAAACTCAATCCAAGACGGCTGAATTTTGTGAACAGCACTCAGATCGTTGTACCATTTAAGGGCATCTTTAAATGCAGGATCATCATAGTTGGAAGTGCCATCTGCCTTATAACCTGCTACATTTTTTTGTCTAGCCTGCAAGTATAAGTAGTTATCAAAGGTAAGCATGTAGGAACCGTAGACACCTTTTTCCGGTTTCGTTAATTTTTTAGCTGTCTCAATGTATTGGCTCCACGTCCAGTTGCCTGTTGGGTAAGGAACACCTGCTTCATCAAATAGCTTTTTATTATAAAAGACAGCCCACATCGATAAATTCATTGGCAGATAGTACACTTCATCTTTGTATTTCGTGAGTGAATCTCCATAAATTTTATCAATATCGTAATTAGCCTGTTTCGCTAAATCTTTCATGGGATACAAGAAATCTCTAGATGCATACTTGTTCTGATCGATTGGATTCGAAAGGCCGATAATATCCGTCTTGTCGCCGGAGAGCATCGCAATGTCGATTTTCTTCATGGCTTCATCCAATGTTCCTGGCAAAATGTTAAGTTCCAGCTTGTTCCCCGTTTTGGTCTCCCATTGCTTCTTTAATTTATCGTTAGGAGTACCCTCTTCCCATTCCTTCTGACCTGCTGAAGTAATGAACATGGACAATGTTACGGGATCAGCCTTTTTGGGTGCCGTACTTGCAGAAGCTGCCGCTCCTGTTTCTTTCTTCGTCGTGGTAGCGCTACCACATCCGCTCAAAAGACTTAACCCAACAATTGACGACAAACTAATTAATGCCCAATTTCTCTTGAACCCCTGCATAAAAGCGCCTCCATTTTTCGTAATTCCGAATGTATTGTGTAGCTACGAGTTTCATTGTAGAGTGACTGGCGTCAAAAAAATAGGGGATGGTTTTTGGATTAGGTTTGATCTTTTTGACTGTTGTCGATTCTGATCGGAAGTTCTCTATAAGTTGCTTTACATGAAAAGAATGCGTGATTATTATAGAGTCAAAGGAGTGAGTCCGATGAACGATACTTATAAAATTATGATTGTTGACGATGAATTCGAGATTCGGGAAGGTTTAAACTCCTTTTATTGGGAACGCTTTCAGCTCCAGGTAGTTGGCCTAGCCGCCAACGGCAAGCAAGCCCTCGACCTGATGCAGCGCAGTGATGTCGATATCGTCCTCACGGATATTAAAATGCCCGTCATGGATGGCATTGAGCTTAGTAGAGCCATTTCGGTCCATTACCCTCATGTCAAAATTGTGATTTTGTCCGGATATAAAGAATTCTCATATGCCCGTGATGCCCTTCAAGCAGGTGTATCCGAATATTTGTTGAAGCCCGTGGACTTGAAGCACCTCAGTGAAAGCATGATGAAGTTAAAGCTTGTATTGGATACGGAACGGCAATCGTCGCAAAAGCTGCTAACCTATGAGAACCAGTTGGCGAATAGCCTGCCTGCTGCCAGAGATCATTTCTTCCAGTCATTACTTGAAGACTTCTTTCCTGAGTATCATGAGGCCAAAGAAAAGATGAGCTTATTAGAAATTGAAATGAACGCGACCTATTATTGTTGCGCAGCTGTGAAGTTCGAATGGCATGACCAAGCCGACGGTGGTCTAACCGATGTGAATAAGTTGGCAAAGGCTAACACGATGATTGAACGTCATCTTGAAGCAAGTCAATGTCATAGCTATATGCTCAAGAAAAAAGCTGGTGAACTAGCCCTCTTCTTGAATCTGAACGCGACAACGGTTCCACCACGTAAAACACTTTCCTTGCTTTTTGAGCACATCATCGTTGCCATTGAACAGGAACTGGGTTGTCGATCCATCATAGGTTTAGGTGAGGTTTATCAGAGTTTACTCTCTTTCCCTGATTCCTACAAGCAAGCGAGAAGCATTATGGAACGCCATATTTTCCGCGAAAGCAGCGGGTTGTTCCAATGGGATCCTGCCGACAGTCTTCACGTTGAACGCAAAGAATATCCCTATCCTTTTGAGACCAAACTTCTTGATGCGGTGCTTGAGGGGAATAGCGGTAACAGCACGCTGTATTTCCAACATTTCTGGGACAGTTGCGGCCTAGACTCCGAACGCGCAGAGCTCCCCCTGGTCTTGAAATACTTGACGCCACTCTTCACAATGCTAGAACGAAGATTAGATCTACATGGCGCTTCATTTGAAACGATGGCAAATCTTCACATGCCATTTACCGAATATGTAGAACAATTTCAAACCTTATCTCAATTGAAAATCGCACTGGATCGCTTAATTTCAGACATTACGCTGCAAATTAGAAAATTAAATGACGTCGTGCAAACGACTTCACATTCCGCAGTCCAACAAGTAAAAAAATATATCGAAGAACATAGCAGCGAAAAAATCACCTTAAATCAAATGGCAGATCTCGTTTATCTCAATCCCAGTTATTTCAGCATTCAATTCAAAAAAGAAACTGGCATTAATTTTATCGATTATTTGAAGAACTGCCGAATGGAAAAAGCGAAAGAATTGCTGCGCCGCATCGATCTCAAAGTATATGAAATCGGTGAATTAGTCGGCTATCAAGACCGTAAGTACTTCGCTACGACGTTCAAAAGTTACACGAAACTAACGCCGCTTGAGTACCGTCAATCCTTCATCACATACTGAAAGCGGTGTCTACATGGAACGTGTGAAACGGCTTATCAAAAGTTTTCTCTATCAACATTCGATTCGTAAGAAGCTGATGTTCTGTTCGATGCTGCTCACATTGATGCTAGCAACAACCTTTTATTGGTTATCCGAAGCCTTCGTAAGTCGTCTTATCGTGCAAGAAAAAGCGGAATACCAAGTGAATGAATTCAAGCAAACAGCCAATTACTTCAAATCACTCTTTGCAGACTTAGATGCCAATACGAACAAGTTGGTAAACACCACTTCGGTACAAACAGCGGTCAATGAACCGTTTCAGCAAAACGATTTCATCCAAATCGGACAACGGGTCCAGCGGTTGACGAGCGAAATTAACGATACGTTACTTTATCATGATTATATCGACAAAATCATGATTCTAGGTAACAACAATCTGGTTTATCTGTATGAATACGATAATGGCGGCAAATACGCGGGAACCGATTTTAGATTTACGCATTGGTTAAATGAAAGCGCAGCCTATCTCTATAAGCAGCAAGAAGGTGTTCCGTTTTATTACAACCCTTCGGATCAACCTCTCATCAAGAACAAGGACGAACAGACATTAGCGCTCATGCTCCATAAAAAAATAGCGTACTACCGTCCCATCCGGCTGGAAAATGAAACGATCGGTACGATGGTGGTGACGTTTAATATTCCCGAGTTTGCGAAGGAAGTATTCTATAGCTCTGATGTGGATGAGACACTTCAATTGCTGACCAATCAACACTTGCCTATTTGGAGCAACAAGCCTTTCAGCTTGGATGAAGAGCACTTCCCCTCCTCGCTGCAATCGGATGATACTTCATACAACATCATTCAAAAAAATGGAAGTAAAGTGCTGGTTACTCACTTTCAGCTATCTTCCTATCCATTTGAACTCATGAGCGAATTCCCAATTGCATCGATCTTAACAAGCCAGGATGGAACACATTCTTTCCTATTCTTTTTCGGGCTGGGCTCCCTTGTATTTGTCATGATCCTATCGTTCTGGTTTGCAGGAACATTATCCAAGCCGTTATTTGAATTATCACAAGGATTATCCGCTGGATTTGCTGCAATGAACGAACGCGAGCCGCTTGAACCACGCATCGTTTTCCCTAATTATCGCGTGCGTTCGAAGCTAATTGCATATTTTGTCCTAACCACCTTTGTACCCAACTTGCTGTTTGTCCTGTTACTGACTTACGTACATTATGACAACTATCAGAATAAGGTCATTCAACTTACGGAAAGTACGATCCAACAAGTTAAACGGAATATTAATTACAGTTTGAAGAATTACGACAGATTAACGCAGCAATTAATTTATCATCCTGAAATCCAGCAAACGATGCGCAAATCAGAAACGACTTCTTTACTGCCAACGGATAACATGATGCTTGAACTTCAATTCGGTAACATGAAGCAGCGGAAAAGAGAGTTTCTCTCGATGGAGCTCTACAATCAAACCCGTGAACGAATCTATACAGGGATGTACGCGGGCACTGTTCCAATATCGAAGACCGATCCACGTGTCTTTGAGAAGCTTGATCATAGTTCGGGAGAACTGCTGCTCATCGGTACCTATCGCAATCTGTATATGACACCGGTACTTACGTTTGCCAGGAAAATTAGCAGTTCCAGCGAGTCCAATCTCGGCTCACAGCTCGGTTATTTGATTGTCAATGTGGAACAGGACATGCTGAATAATATCTTTCGAACGATCCGTATCGGAGATTCTGGTTATTTCTTTCTGATGGATGCGAACGGCACGATTCTATCCCATGACAACGACGAACTTACTTCGCATGTACTTACGAAGGAAGACCCTCTCGTAGCAGCGATGATGCAACAGACGAGCGGTTCCTATTTCAAACATGCACATAACAAAAAGTATATGGTCTTCTACGACACCGCCTCTTACTTCGGGGTAAAAATGGTCGGTATTGTCCCTTCCGATGAATTGAAGAAGAAAGTACTTACCCTCGTGTGGTACAGTGCAGCTTTCTTCGTTGTATTCGGCATTCTGATTATGCTGATCGCAACATTGATCTCCAGTTTAATTAGCAAACCGCTGCGAAAGCTGCAAGACTTGATGCACGAAGTAAATGAGGGCAACTTTGAAGCACGAATGAATCACAAAGGCCGAGACGAAATTGCCAGTCTAGCTCGCCATTTTAACAATATGATCAAGCGTTTGAACGAGTTAATTACCGAAAATTATCAATCGAAACTGCGTGAGAAAGAGCTCCTGTTCCTGGAGAAAGAAGCCCAGCTTCATGCCTTGCAGCAGCAAATCAATCCACACTTTCTGTACAACACACTGGAGTCCATCAAATGGATGGCTTTCAGACAAGGCGCCAACGAAATCGTTGAAATGACAACTGCATTGGGACAATTTTTCCGAGGCAGCATTAGTAAAAAAAGCGGTTTAGTTCGGATGTCAGAGGAGCTTGACCACCTGGAGCAGTACTTACGGATTCAAAAAATAAGAGCAAGAAATCGTTTCATTGTCATTTGGGATGTCTCAACCGAATTGCAACATTTCCTAACGGTTAAATTGATTTTGCAGCCTATTGTAGAAAATGCGATCATCCACGGCCTCGATACAATGGAAGCTGACGGTTTATTGATGATTAAGGGCTATATCGATGGAACCCATATGCATATTGAGATTCTCGATAACGGCACAGGAATGACGGAGGAACAATTACAGCGTTTGCGATTAATTGAAGAGGAATCACGAGAAACCAATCAATCTGGTATCGGATTAATTAATGTGCTCCAGAGATTGCATTTATATTTCACTGATCGTTTTACTTGGGATATCGATAGCAAGCTAGGAGAAGGAACACTCGTGCGCCTCCACTTGCCCTTACTTTCTGAGGATGAGGGGTGAAGAGTAGCATCCTTACACCAACATGAAAACAGCCGCCCCACTTTACGTGGGACGGCTGTTCGTCTGTGCGCGGCTAATCCAATTGGCGGACTTGCACGCCCTTGTCTCGAATGCGATCTAGCGATTCCTTGCTTGTGAGCCGATCTGTTATGACATGTTGAATGTCCGACCAACCCGCAACTTGTGTTAGCGCCTGCGTGCCGAACTTACTATGGTCTGCGAGCAAATACGTTTCATCAGCAATACTAATCATTTTGCGCTTAATCAGCGCTTGAAGTTCATTCGATTCGCTGATGCCGCGCTGTACGTGAACCCCTTTGCAGGAGAGAAACAGTTTGTGCGCATGGTACATATCCAAGGATCGCTCGGATAATGGACCTACGTAGGATAGGGACTTCGGAGAAAGCAAACCACCTGTGGAGATGACTTGAATCCGCTCTTTACCGCTAACCTCCAAGGCAACCTTCATCGAATTGGTGATGATCGTAATCGCCATGTCGGGAATCATTTTGGCCATATACCAAGCCGTGGTACTCGCATCGAGAATGATGCGGTCCCCCTCCCCAATATGTGAAATCGCTTCTTTCGCAATGCTATTCTTGAAATCCGCGTGCGCCGTCTCCCGCTCCAAGAAAGGAACTTCGGTCTGCGCTTCCTTCACGCTCACAGCGCCGCCATGGCTGCGCATGAGCTTGCCATCGGCTTCTAACCGATCCAAGTCACGTCGAATCGTTTCTTCCGTTACTTGGCACAGTTCACTCAACTCAGTTACGCGAATGCTTCCTCTTTCATTAACCAACTGAACGATTCTCTGCCATCTTTCTGCTACCAGCATCGTTACCCCTCATTTCACCGTCGATCGGGAGGCCACTTTAAGAAACGCTGCATACGCCGCCTGCCAACCCGCCTCATCCTGTGGATGATACGTCTTGACTGGGAACGAACTCCGAATCAGCTTTCTGGCTTCGCGCAAATTCGCGATAACCCCTAATGATATCCATTGTACTACAAGGTTACCTAAGGCACTACCCTCTACAGGTCCAGCCCATACTTCACGCTGTGTAGCACTCGCTGTAAACTGGCACAGCAGTTCATTCTGGATGCCGCCACCTACGATGTGAAGTCCGCGGTATGTTTTGCCTGAGAGCTGCTCCGTACGCTCAAGAATAAAGCGATATTTCAGCGCTAGGCTTTCCATAATGCAACGTATAATCTCACCGTCGGTTTGAGGCACAGCCTGATTGGTGTCACGACAATATTGCTGGATTTGCTTCGGCATATGAGCAGGATTTAAGAACATATCATCATCGGGGTCAATGAAGAATTGGAATGGCTTCACAGCTTCTGCCTGCTTCACGAGTTCCGCAAAGCCGACTGATTTCCCTTCCTTATCCCATGCACGTTTGGATTCATTAATCAGCCATAAACCCATAATGTTCTTTAATAACCGATTCGTTCCGAACACGCCGCCTTCATTCGTGAAATTCCAGGCTAGCGCTTGTTCTGTAAGAATGGGCGTCTCTGTTTCTGTTCCTAACAGCGACCACGTTCCGCAACTTAGGAACGCGAAATCATCATGGAGCGCAGGAACGGCAACAACCGCAGATGCAGTATCATGTTCACCAACAGCGATGACAGGAATGGAAGGAACATCCAATTCCTCGCAGACAGCTGGACTTAGTGAACCGACACGCGCACCCGAAGCGACAGGTGGCAAGAAGATATGTGCAGGAAGTCGTAATTGCTCGATGAGCGAAGCGTCCCAAGTGAAACTCGAGGCATTAAACAACTGCGTTGTTGTCGCATTCGTGAATTCACTATGCTTTTCACCCGTCAGGAAATAGCGAAGCAGGTCTGGAATCATGAGAAACGTTGCCGCGCGGTCAAGTAATTCCGGATTGTTCTTCTGGATCGCATACAGCTGGAAGATGGAATTGAATTGCAAGAACTGCAGCCCTGTAAGGGCATACAGTTTTTCACGGCCGACAATATCCATGACTTCGCTCATGATGCCATCTGTGTGATGATCCCGGTAATGATACGGATTTCCTAATAGCTCGCCATTTGCAGCTAGTAGACCGAAATCCACTGCCCATGAATCAATTGCCAAGCTTTCAATATGCGAATAGCCAAGATGCTTGGTTTGTAAAATACCTTGCTTCAGCTCATGAAGCAACCGTAAAATGTCCCAATGCAGGTGGTTGCCCACCTGCACAGGATCATTGGAGAAGCGGTGAATTTCCTCGATCGTGATCCGGCCCGCTTCAGAATCAAGGCGCCCGACGATCGCTCTGCCGCTGCTTGCTCCCAAATCAAAGGCTAGAACTGTCGATGGATTACTCACCAGCTTGCACCACCTTTGCCACGCGCATTGATTTTCTCGTCGTAGCCGCTTGCCAAGTAAGCTTTCATCGGGTCAACTGGAACACCGATTTCCTCACGAACTGCTTGAAGTAGAGGCGTTACATCGAATTCAAATGCTTTACGAACCGCATCTTCGGCACCAAGAACATCTTGATTCGCTTGTGCAGCACGAACTTCTTCAAGGTTAATCAGAAGCGCTTTCGCGTATTGCGTTTGTACGTTAAGTACGGAACGCAGCATCGCTGGGATTTTACGCTCAATGTTATGACTTTGGTCGATCATGTAGGCGATATTGTCAGCAGCTTGACGAATCTGTGGATTCTTATCGTTAGCAGCATCAATGATTTGGTAGAAAATCAGGAACAATTCATACGGATTCACAGACCCAACGATCAGATCGTCATCCCCATATTTACGGGAGTTGAAATGGAAACCGCCAAGTTTATTTTCATCCAACAAGTACGTCACGATGTGCTCGATGTTCGTTCCTTGCGGGTGATGACCTGTATCCACAAGCACTTCTGCTTGCGGGCCCAATTTGTTCGCCAAATTGAACGCCATCCCCCAGTCAGCTAGATCAGTGTGGTAGAAAGCTGGCTCGTAGAATTTGTACTCAATCAACATACGCATGTTGGGTGACATTGCATTGTACATTTCTTTCAGTGACTCGTACATCCATGCTTTACGAGCGCGAATGTCCACTTGTCCTGGGTAGTTGGAGCCATCAGCAAACCACAAGCTCAACACGTCGGAGCCGACTGTTTTGGCAATGTCTACGCACTCAAGCAAGTGATCCGTCGCTTTGCGGCGAATTGCTGCGTTCGAGTTCGTTACACTTCCGAAGATGTAATCATCTTCTTGGAAAAGGTTCGGGTTCACCGCACCGATGGAAACGCCTAGATCAGAAGCGTGTTGCTTCAGTTTCGCATAGTCATCCACTTTGTCCCACGGGATGTGGATCGCAACCGACGGGCAAACACCCGTCAGTTTGTGCACTTGCGCAGCATCTTCGAATTTCTCGAAGGGATTACGCGGTACGCCTGTTTGTTGGTAGACTTTGAAACGTGTACCTGAATCTCCGTAGCCCCATGAAGGTGTTTCAACTTTCAATGCTTTCAGCTTTGCTTTCACTGCTGCTATATCAATGCCTCTTAGGGCTTGTTGCTCTTCGAATAATGCGTAGGCTTTGTCGCTCATCGGTTTGTTGCCTCCTATTAGTTGAATTAGCGCGTGAAGGCAGCAGGTACGCCACCATCAACTGTAATCATACAGCCCGTTGTTTTAGCTGCTTTGGACGATGCGAAGTACACGATCGCTTCTGCTACATCTTTAGGGAAGATGTTAACAAGCAACGTCGTTCTTTTACGGTAGTGCTCTTCCAATTGATCCGGTTCGATCCCGTAAGCAGCCGCACGCTCATTGCGCCAGCCGGAGTTCCAAATCGCGGAACCTTGCAAAATTGCGTCTGGCAATACGGAGTTCACGCGGATTCCGAATTCGCCGCCTTCAGCCGCGATGCAACGCGCCAAGTGAATCTCAGCCGCTTTGGCAGTGGAGTATGCGGAAGCATTTTTACCAGCAAATACGGAGTTCTTGGAGCCTACGAATACCATGCTGCCGCCGATTGTTTGCTTTTTCATAATTTTAAACGCTTCTCTAGCTACCAAGAAATACCCTGTGCTAAGCACGTTCATGTTCAGGTTCCACTCTTTAAGCGATGTTTCGTCAAAAGGACTGGAAGTCGCAAGACCTGCATTATTCACGATAATGTCAATACCGCCGTAGCTAAGGATGGATTCGCGGAATGCTGCTTCCACTTCTTCTTCCTTCGTTACGTCCATGCGAACAGCAATGGCTCTGTTTTCGCCATATTGTTCGTTAAGTTCTGCTGCAAGCTTCTGTGCACCTTCAAGGTTAAGATCAGCAAGTACAACATGCGCGCCATCTTTCAAGAATTGACGAGCGGTTACACTTCCGATACCACCAGCACCACCAGTGATGAACGCGATTTGACGTGAGAATTCAGCTTCAGCAGGAGCAAGTGTTAATTTGTAAAGCTCAAGCGGCCAGTATTCCACGTTGAAGGACTCGTTTTCGCTTAGGGATACGAACGTTCCAAGAGCTGTAGCACCTCTCATAACGGAAATCGCACGGTGGTAAAGCGCGCCGCTGATTTGCGCCATTGCCCAGCTTTTGCCTGTGTTGATCATCCCGATCCCTGGAATAAGGATAACACGCGGAGCAGCTTCATTGATAACGTCGCCTTCATTTTTGTTACGGTCAAAATAAGCTTTGTACTCTTCTTTGTAAGCTTCGATGCCGGCTGTTAGTGCTTCTGTTAAGCTTGCTGCGTCGCCAGTTGTTGGATTCCAATCGATATATAGAGGCTTCATTTTGGTATGAACCAGGTGATCCGGGCAAGCTGCTCCCACTTGGGAAAGAACTGCTGCATCACGGCTGTTTACAAATTGAAGCACATTGTCTGCACTGTCAATGGTAAGGATCATTTTCTTCTCGTTGCTTACGGCACCGCGAACGATTGGCAGAACTTGAGCCAAAAGATCTTTGCGTGCTTCGCCACTAAGTGTTTCGTATTTGGAACCGCCATATAGGTTCGCTTCGTTCACGCGAGCTTCGATGAAGCTTGCTGCTTCATTAATGATAGCGATTGTTTTCGCGTAGCTTTCTTCGGACGTTTCGCCCCAAGTAACTAGACCATGTTTCTCCATTAGCACAAGCTCAGCCTTCGGATTTTTGCGAACGCCATCTGCGATCATTTTGGAAAGTGTAAAACCAGGACGTACATAAGGTACCCAAACGAAACGATCGCCATAAATTTCTTGGGCAAGCTCACGACCATTGTGTGCGCAGCAAAGCGAGATAATCGCATCTGGATGCGTGTGGTCAACGTTTTTGAATGGTAAGAACGCATGTAAAAGCGTCTCAATGGAAGCACGCGGGTGCTTGCTGTCGATCATGCAGTTGGCAAGGTAAGCGACCATTTCTTCATCGGACATTTCGTCGCGTTCGATCAAAGGACGAATGTCTTCCATACGAAGACCTGTGAAATTCTTTGCTTTCATCGTGCCAAGGTCAGAACCGCTTCCTTTTACCCACATCACTTCAACATCGCGACCACGGAAATCTTTCTCGATCGTTTTGTACGACGTGTTGCCGCCGCCCCAGTTACATACAGCGCGATCTGTACCTAATAAATTGGAACGATACACAATTTCCTCTACGCCTTTCGATACTGCATTCGCTTTTGAAGATTCCCATAAATTCGCAACCATGTAAGTACCCTCCTAAGTTTTGTTTCCCATGTGTATGTGTTTGTTTTTGATGGTTTCATCTTAACATATCTTTGTTTATTTTTGAATAATTTTTTTTTTGTTTGTTTAAGTGTGGTGAAAATAATGAATTTTGCGTGATTTGTAGTCAAAACAAAGGGGATTGCTTGAATAGCAGGTGTATTCCGATGAAACGAGAAATCTCGGGACACATGACGCCACGTTTATCTTTGTATGTGTGGGATTATTCCTGAATCGGACTAGCGTGGCAATTACTCCAAATAACTGGAAAAACTACATCTAATTCTGCAAAAATCAGCATTTCTAGAACATTAACTGGAAAAACTACAGCTATTTTGGGCTGAATGGACTGATTTAAGTAAATTCCTCATTAATAACTACATATTTTCCATCTAAATCAATTTTCCGAGTGGAATGCTGTATTTTAACTGTATATTTTCCATTTATTTGGCTGGATGGATGTTCGGGAGTCTGCGTTGGGCACATTGTGATTCGAAGGTGAGCACGCGGCAATTGCTGATGGGGACTAGCTATCTGTGGTGTATGGAGTAAGTTCGGATTTGGTGAGTGGCTATGGTGTATGGAGTAAGTTTGGATTTATTGAGTGGCTATGGTGTATGGAGTAGGTTTGAATTTTGTTGAGTAGCTGTGGTGCAAGGGGCAAGTTAGGATTTGTTGAGTAGCTAAGGTGTACGGAGTGGGTTCGGATTTGTTGCTTATTGATCCCCTTGGCCCGATGCTCCAGCTGAGCAATAACTGGAAAAACTCCTTCTAATTCTGGAGAATTCACATCTACTAGGACATTAACTGGAAAACCTACAGCTATTTTCAGCTTAAATGGCTGATTCAAGTTAAAACCGAAATAATAACTACATATTTTCCATCTAAATCAATATTTCCGGCAAAAATGTGGCAAATAACTGTACATTTTCCATCTAAATGGCAGGAGGTTGGACGCCAAATGCCACTCATCAACTAGACTAAATGTCATCATCAAAAGCCCACTCATCCCCCCCACTGACTGTATCCCCAGGTAGGTCATCCTGCATGTCGCCGCTGTAATCCCCGGGCTCATCTTCGGCTACATTTTGCAAATCAAAAGCATTAATCGTTATGATCGGATAGGAATGATGCGCGGCGATTTGAGCAGCTTGCAATTTCATAAACTTCGGTGAACCTTCCGTCTCTTCATCATAGACCATTAGAATACCGTCAGAGTTTCGGAGGAGGAACTTGTCCCTCTCTTTGAACTGCCAAGGCCCCTCATATTTAGTCTTCGTTATACTGTTGACGTAATTGGCCCGCTGCATGACGCTAGCGTAGCATCCTTTTTTATCGTCGCTCCACTTCTCTTCTTGCTCCAAAAATGGCGTAATAACTGCCAGTTTCAACTCCGGATAGGTACGCTCTCTCAACTCTAGCACAGCCTCTGCCGCCCATAATTCTACTCCCCATTGTCCGCTCACAACAACCCATTCGAGTCCGTCATCGATTAAGGCGATGATCCGCTTTTGAATCGCTTTTTTGATAATCGGAATGCCAGGATGCTTCAATGAGAAAATGCCAAGTTCATTCGCTTTGTAGCCTGTAATCAGCACGCGTTTCAACGAGCTCACCCCTTTGTTGATCTTCTTAAAAGGTTAGCACAGATACTTCTAATTAGAAAGAAGCTCTTCGAACTCAATTTATGTCATATAACATTACACAAAATATAAAAATTCAATCTACAAACACCAATTTGACTGATTTTATCAAAAAAATGATTGAAATTATGATTATTTTACGATATTCTGATCTTAACACAAATATTAATGTAAACTTACTTGACATTAAAAGGAGCGGATTAGATTGAACATTGCACTCGTTGCACATGATGTGTACAAAAATTTACTCGTGGACTTCGTAATTGCTTATAAACATATTTTTCAAAAACACAAACTTTATGCAACAGGAACTACAGGAAAAAGAATTAGTGAAGCAGCAAAGTTGGATGTGATTCGACTCCGTTCAGGCCCATTTGGTGGGGATCAGCAGATTGGAGCTATGATCGCCATGGATGACATTGACTTGCTAATTTTCTTCCGTGATCCGATCTCAGCGCTAGGTCATGAACCCGATATTACAGCACTCCTTCGCCTCTGTGATGTACAACAGATCCCTCTCGCAACCAATCTTGGAACAGCAGAAATGCTGATCAGAGCTATGGAAAGCGGCTTCCTCTCTTGGCGCGAAGAAATTCGCAAATATGATTCCCCACGATTGAATGGTACGGAGAACAAATAATTGCTAAATTTCTTATGGTTCTAGCCTCACGACCAAGCCAGTCCACATTGATTTGAATATATTAATATCATCTCTTCTTGAAAGGATGATAGATTAATGGCAAGAGTCAAACAAGGATCTGGCGGCCCCGTACAGTTCAGACATCGCATGGAGGGCTTAACGTCACGCGTACAGAATCATCGGCATTCCTTCGGCAATTTAAGTGATATTGTAATCCCAGAGGATGGCAGACACCGTCACACATTCCAGGGCATTACAACAACAGCTGACGGGCATCGTCATTCCTATTCGGGCCGTACTGGCCTCAACATCGGTGTAGGCGTGAATCATTTTCATCGTTTTCAAATAGCAACAAACATTGCAGATGGACATCGCCACATCATTTCTGGAAGAACAACAGGTGTCATCCGTCTAGGCGTCGTAGTTGGACACAAATTAATCATTGAAAGTATCGTCCGTCAGAAAGTGTAAGATTCCCTCCAGCGAGACTTTCCGTACTCTTATAAAACAAAAGACTACTGAAAATAGATTTCAGTAGTCTTTTTGCACTTTTATTCGATTCAATATCCACTTATTTCCCTTTCAAAACCTCAACCAACCATGGATACGCCTGACTCCCGTTTACTTCATGAACACCATCATAGAGATGTACGCCAAATTGCTCGATCGCTCCTGCTAATTCATACTCTCGCTCTAAATAGGAAACCGCAAATTCCACCCCATCTACAGGAAAAATGGGATCCTGTTTCCCCGATGCAATGAACAACGGACGCGGCGCTAGCAAACCGATTAGTTCTGGAAGTTCCGCGAAGCCGAGCGCGCCAGGCAGATAGTTATCGATGCAATGCCGCACGCCCATGATGCTGCGCTTGAACGTATTAGTGAACGCACAAAGGACCGAGGCCTGAATGCGCTCATCTAATACGGCCGTGTAAGCGGCAAGCAGGCCGCCACCCGAAAATCCGAAGCAACCGATGCGACTCGCATCAACTTCCTCACGTGTCACGACGTAATCTAACACGCGCATCGCCTCATGCACACGAACCCCAGCTATAGACATCCCGTATAGCATAAAGTGAGAAGCAAGTGCCTGGCAGGAAGAGTTCCCAACTTGCCCATCCCTCTGGTCTTCCTCTAACCGCCGATCACCGAAGCCTAGAATTTCAGGAACTACTACGACGAACCCACGCCGCAACAACTCTAGGGCATAGTTGCCATGAAGATCCCAGTCCCCCTCAAGCTCAGTTCCATCAGCGTTCAATCCTACAATTTGCCTGCTCCCATAACCATGACCATGCAGCGCTAGTACGGCAGCACGTTGATGAGAATCTCCTTTGGGCAGCAGCACATAGACAGGAACTCGAAAACCCCAAAACGTACCGATTTCAATGCGTTCTCGGACATGATCCTCAAGCTCGACACGATCAAGAAGAACAGGACGAAGATCGTCCTGTTCTTCCATGGTCACCGCTAAGGAGTCCGCCAAGCGCTTTTTCATATGAGCTTTTGCATGTTCAGCCCATTCCGTTCGACTCTTCTCACGTTTCAACTCGAATGCGCGATAGAGCTGTTCCATGCTCGCATCAGGACTCCACATTTAGCTCAACCTCCGTCACAGGTTAAAATTTCACAAGCTTATCTACAGCAACCGGTTGCCCGGTACGTAATGAAATATTACCAGCAATACCTGTAAGAATGGACATCGCTCCGTCTACATGGGAAGCCGCGCGGTTGAAACGATCATCGGATGGCTTGTCGAAGATATCCTTCAATAGAATCGGATCGCCACCACCGTGACCACCAACGCCCTCTTCGATGTCAACTTGATACGGTGCCGCAAACATCGGGAATACCGTGATCGTTTTCGCTTTCAATGCACCTTCATCCGCTTTGTCGCCACCGGAATTCACGTAAGATTTCTCGACAACTTTCATTTCAATACGTCCCTTGCTGCCGTTAATATTCACATTGAAACCTTCCCAAGGTAAATACGCATTCAAGGAGTAAGTAAGAATCGCTTTATTTTTATATTTGACCATTACGCCCATCGTATCTTCAATAGAGATCCCGTCGCCGAATACGCTCTGATCACGTTGGTAACCATCCTCATGCTCCGCATCCAAATATAGACCTTTGAGATGCGCATTGGAATCCAAATGCAGCGCGAATGGATCATCTTTTGCATACTCGTTTCCGGTAGCACGTTGGTAGAACTTCGTTTCGCCGCGTTTCTCTGCGTTCGCTTTTCCGTAGAACATGAGATCTCCCATGGCAAAAACAGTCTCTGGCTGCGTCCCCAACCAGAAGTTAACCAAGTCAAAGTGATGCGTTGACTTATGCACAAGCAACCCGCCGCCATTGCGTTTATCACGGTGCCATCTGCGGAAGTAATCTGCGCCATGCTCTGTGTTGAGCAACCATTCAAAATGAACCGAGTGAACATCACCAATCGTTCCATCCATAATTAACTCACGAATTTTCGTATTGTGCGGCGCATAACGGTAGTTAAACGTTACGCGAAGCTGACGGCCTGTACGTTTAATTGCATCCAAAATTTCTTGACATTTCTCTTCATCAACCGTCATCGGTTTCTCGGAAATAACATCACAACCAAGTTCCATCGCGCGAATAATGTACGTGTGATGCGTACGATCCACAGTAGTTACGATGATTGCATCCGGTTTCTCTGTGCGAATCATTTCTTCGAATTGATCAGCTTTATACGTAGGAACAGCATGATACTCATACTTGCCAGCAAGCAAGTCATTCGTAAAGTTCATGCGTGTTTGGTTAATATCACAAATAGCAACAAGTTCAGATGTATCTTTAAAATCTTTTACCATGGAGCCATAGAAGAATTCTGCTCGTCCACCAGTACCTACAATCGCATAACGTGTTTTCATCTGTTATTGCCCCTCTCGCTTACAAAGTATTTCATCTCATATTGCAAGATTAATACAATATTTGTTGCGTTTCTATTCAAATATTACTTAATCACTTTATTTCCTTGCATATCTTGCTGTATGATAGAAGGACAGAACTTACACCAGAGAGGGTGTCGATGTTGTTTCATTACGAGATTGAACGAATTCGCAGAGATCAACCCTACACAATGCTAGTGAATCATTTCCATGACCATTATGAAATTTATTATTTACTCAGCGGTAAGCGCAATTATTTCATTCAAGACCGCGTCTATGCGATGCAGGAAGGCGATCTTGTACTGATCGATAAACATACCCTTCACAAAACACTAGACGCCGATGATCGTCCGCACGAACGCATCTTAATCAATTTCGAAGAGCGCTGGCTCGCCACGAAAGATGATGAAACTTACGCGATTGCGTTATCTCCTTTTCGCCCAAAACATTATATCGTCTCGCTTTCCGGCGCAAATCGCACGCTCGTTGAGAATCTACTCTTCAGCTTATTGCGGGAAAAACAACAAGAATTGCTCGGTTGGGTGCTAAATAGCAAAGCATTGCTCACGCAGCTGCTCATATTCTGCTCAAGACTCATGGATCAATCAGAGACATTAGATGAGCATCCGCAGGCATATAATCCTAAGATTTTTGAGATCGTCACTTATATCAATGAACATTTCAATGAAAGACTGACACTTGCACTGATTTCTGAGAAATTCCACATTAGTCCGAGTTATTTCTGCCGCTCATTCAAGGACACGATTGGCTTCTCGTTCGTCGAGTATTTAAACAACCTGCGTATCCGCGAAGCGCAACGACTATTGCGAGAAACCAAACTCAAAGTGATCCATATCGCTGAACAAGCTGGCTTCGACAGTGTCGCTCACTTCGGACGTGTATTCAAGCAGGTTACGTCACAGACTCCGCTCCAATGTCGGAAAATGATGCATCTGAGACCTTGATCAATTTACGATAATCGGTCGGTGTCATCCCTTTAAGCGCTTTAAACGTCTTAATAAAGTAACTCGGACTCTCAAAACCTACCTCACTCGCAACATCTATAATTTTGATCCTTGGATCTTCCAGACACTTCATCGCTTTCTCGACTCTATAGAAGTTGAGGTATGCGATAGGTGTCTTTTTGACGATCCCTTTGAAAAAACGGCAGAAATGCCCCTCACTCATCCCAATCAACCCTGCGAGCTCTGGAATCAGAATCCGTTGATGATAGTACTCATGCATGAATTGAAGCGCAGGCTTAATTCTTTCAATGCTGCTTGATTGTGCTGCGTTTCGCGGTAGATCAGCAGAAAGCTCACCATGTGGCAGCAGCTCAGCGAATATCGCGAGTAGATCCGATTTTATTTTCAGCTCATAACCAAGCGATTTATCTTCAAAATGTTGAATGATATCCACGAGCTTCAAGCTCACTTGCTGTTCCCACGATTCCGTTGAACGGAAGAGTCCCGGTAAGATCAATCGCTGCTCGATCCAGGGCTGTATGTATTTACTTTGGATCACATCATAGGCACTGCTGCTTAGAAGTTGCAAATCGAAAACGATGGCATGAAAATAGGCGGGAAGTTCACCTGCCGGGTAACATGCATGCAATTGGCCGCTCGGAATGAGCAATGCCTCACCTTGCTGAAGCTCAGTCAACGACGAACCTATATGAAACGACGCGTTTCCCTCTGTCATATAAATAAATTCAATTTCCTCATGCCAGTGATAGTTGAAGAATACATCATTGACTTTCTCGACTTGGTACACACTTAGCGGGAACATGAGATCGCCGTGAATTCGACCTTCATGCAAATCTTCCACATTCATAGCGTCATACTCCTTATATCAAAATTGTTATATATCCGCATCAGCATTCTGCAAGACAATCATAGCATAAAGCGATTACACTTTTAATCACAGGCATATTTCCAAATCAATATAATTATATGAATTTTTACAAGGAGCTGGTTGCTTTGAAATTTAGTGATGGCCAATGGATGACCCGCAAGGAGTATCAAATTATTAGTCCAGTTGAAGTACATGATGTGTATACAACTGATCGATCTCTTACTCTTTTCGGCCCGCCAAAACCGATCGTTGACCGTTCTGGTGAATTAGATACACCATTAATTGAAGTCAAATTAAGCTCTCCCTTGAAGGATGTTATTCGTGTACAAATTTATCATCATCGGGGAAAGAAACAAGTCGGTCCCTACTTTGCGCTCAATTCAGATGAGAACCACTCCCTCCATATAGAGGCAAATACCCATGAAGCCAGCTTAGCCAGCGGCAACCTAAGGGCCAGCATTCGAAGAGATCAACCTTGGCATCTGGCGTTTGATTATAACGGTCGCAAGCTTACTTCCAGCGGGCTCAAGGGCATTGGGTACGTAATCTCGGATAACGCTACAACTTATGTAAGAGATCAATTAGACCTCGGCGTTGGTGAGAGCGTTTACGGGCTCGGCGAGCGATTTACTTCTTTTGTCAAAAACGGGCAAAGCGTAGATATCTGGAACCGAGATGGCGGAACGAACTCCGAACAATCGTATAAAAATATTCCTTTTTACATCACCAATAAAGGATATGGTGTATTCGTCAATCATCCAGAGAATGTTTCCTTCGAGGTGGCTTCTGAGAAAGTATCTAAGGTGCAATTCAGTGTAGAAGGTGAGTATCTTGACTATTTCTTGATTGGCGGAGCCAATCTGAAGGAAGTATTGGGCAACTACACGACATTAACTGGAAAGCCTGCGTTGCCGCCAGCTTGGACATTCGGACTCTGGCTAACTACCTCCTTCACAACGAATTACGACGAATCCACTGTGACTAGTTTCATTGACGGTATGGCTGAGCGTGAACTCCCGCTTCATGTCTTCCATTTCGATTGTTTCTGGATGCGCGAATTTCACTGGTGCGATTTCGAATGGGATACGCGAATTTTCCCGGAGCCCGAGCAGATGCTGCAGCGTCTCAAGAACAAAGGTTTGAAGATCTGCCTATGGATCAATCCCTATATCGCGCAGCGTTCCCCGATGTTTGAAGAGGGCATGAAAGCCGGTTACTTATTGCAAAAACCAAACGGAGATATTTGGCAGTGGGATATGTGGCAGCCTGGTATGGGTATCGTTGACTTTACGAATCCTGCTGCTTGTGAGTGGTATGCTGCGAAGCTAAGAAAGCTTGTCGATATGGGTGTTGACTCGTTCAAGACGGATTTCGGTGAGCGCATTCCAACGGATGTCGTCTACTATGACGGTTCTGATCCTGTCAAAATGCACAATTACTATACCCAGCTGTACAACAAAGTGGTATTCGATGTATTGGAAGAGAAGCTTGGCAGGGGCGAAGCTGCCTTGTTCGCACGTTCCGCGACAGCCGGCGGACAACAATTCCCTGTTCACTGGGGCGGTGATTGTACCGCGACCTATGAATCAATGGCAGAAAGCTTGCGAGGCGGATTATCCTTAGGGCTCTCTGGATTCGGATTCTGGAGTCACGATATCGGAGGATTCGAAAGTACCTCCAGCGCTGACCTCTATAAACGTTGGGCTGCATTCGGACTGCTGTCCAGTCACAGTCGGCTGCATGGCAGCCGTTCTTACCGCGTGCCGTGGATGTACGATGACGAAGCGGTTGATGTTCTGCGCTTTTTCACGAAGCTCAAAATCAGATTAATGCCTTATATATTCCAAACAGCTGTTGACGCCTCCAAACTCGGCTTGCCATTGATGCGCGCAATGCTGCTGGAATTCGGTGATGATCCGACGTGCGATCACTTAGATCGCCAATATATGATTGGGGATTCGCTACTTGTCGCGCCAATATTTGATGAATCTGGCATCGTGTCCTACTATTTGCCTGCAGGAACTTGGACGCATTTGCTAACAGGAGAAGTTGTAGAAGGCAATCGTTGGTATAAAGAGTATCATAGTTATATGAGCATCCCTCTCCTCGTTCGAGCTAACACACTGTTAGCGATCGGGACTGTTGATGAAAAGCCAGATTACGATTACATGGCAAGGAGCGAGTTCCACCTCTTCGAATTGGCAGACGGACAAGAGGCCGTTTCACGCGTCTATCATCCGACAACGAAAGCTGAGTTTACACTCACGGCGCATCGTGACGGGCAAGTCATTCAGTTCACGCCTACAGGCAGCCCAGCTGCATGGAGCCTAGTACTTAGAGGCATTACATCGGTAACCCATGTTGATAATGGGACACTTTCCTCGCACCAATATGGTGTGAAAGTTACCGCGATCAATGCAAACTCCGCTATCTTCTTAACGATTTGATCACATGTAAATGGACTTCCCTTTCACTTCAGATGTGAGGGGGAAGTTTGTTTATGGGTGGTGGGTTGCTCAGCCAGTTACTAAGCTAGTGGATGCGCGCGAAAATCAGCAGATGTGTGCTTGGAACCACCTAACTAGGTTCTTAGCAGCAGCAATGATTCATTTAACTGGAAAAACTACAGTTATTTCGAAGATAAATCTCCAAATTTTCCATTTAGATGGAAAATATACAGCTAAATTAACCAGATTGGGTCACATTAGCTAATTCCCACTGATTTAACTACATAAAATCCATCTATTTCACATTTCCGTGAAATAACGATGATATTAACTGTATAAAATCCATTTATTCGCAAAACCTCCCACTACTACCTCAACAAATTAAGTTTCTTTATCATCCACCCGCTGGAAGGCGGTAGTCGGCGGGCTGAGGGCTTTTAACACAATTCTATCTACTCTCACGCTAAACCAGACCTTTCCACTTCTCACAAACGTTCCGCCGCTCCCTCAACAAATTAATCTCTTCCTCACCCACCTGCTGGAAGGTTGGCGGGTTACTGGGTGCTGGGTTGCTTGGTTGCTGGGTTGCTTGGTTGGCGCCTAGCGAACTAGTCTCTACTCACACAATTCTATCTACTCTCACGCTAAACCAGACCTTTCCACTTCTCACAAACGTCCCCATTACTCCCTCTTCTCCTCTCCCGCCTCTCCACTGACTACCCACCGCTAGCCTTTCAAACAAATAAAAAAAACCTTCGTGCAAGCTCACGCTCACACAAAGGTTCGTTAGTTAGAAACTGAAATATTGCTTCGCATTGTTGTAGGAAATGCCTTGAACCAACTGCTTCAACAGTTGCTCGTCGTTCGGGAACTCGCCCGCTTCAACCCACTCACCGATCATGTTGCAGAGAATGCGGCGGAAGTAGTCATGACGCGTGTACGACAAAAAGCTGCGGGAATCCGTTAGCATCCCAACGAAACGGCCAAGCAAGCCGAAGTTGCCTAGGGATTTCATTTGGGAGATCATGCCATCACGCGTATCATTGAACCACCATGCTGCGCCCAATTGGATCTTGCCAGCGATGCCATCGCCTTGGAAGCTTCCCATCAAGGAAGCAAGAATCTCGTTGTCGCGCGCGTTCAAGGAATAGAGAATCGTACGTGGCAAGGAATCCGCTACTGCAAGAGCGGACAACAGTCCTGTTAACGCACCAGCAACAGGACTATCACCAATGGAGTCGAATCCTGTATCTGGACCTAGCTTAGCGAACGCTTGTCCATTGTTGTTACGGGACGCGTTGATATGATACTGCATCGCCCAATCTAATTTCTTGTAGATGCCGCCAAGGAAGATGAGCGTGAATGCTTTGTACTTCTTCTCGTCTTCCAAGCTAACAGATTGACCAGCAAGACCTGCCGCGAAGATCGCGTCAACTTCTTCTTTAGTCGCTGCCGCAAAAGGAACATAATCGAGAGCATGGTCAGATACTTTACAGCCAACAGAGTCAAAGAACACTGCGCGGCTTTCTAAACCAGCCAATAAATCATCATAGGTGCGAATTGGTGTGCCTACTGCTTTTTCAAGCTGTGCAATCCACGGAAGGAACGTAGCGCGATTAATTTCGAGCGCCTTGTCCGGACGGTAAGAAGGCAATACTTGCGTATCGAATCCTTCAATGTCTTTGATAAGGATGTGGTATTCCAAGGAATCCACAGGATCGTCCGTTGTACAAATAACCGTTACTTTGGAGTTTGTGATCAGGTCTCTCGCGCGGGATCCACCTTCAGCCAGCTTGGCATTCACTTTTTCCCAAATTGCTGGAGCATTGGCCTCATTAATGATATCGTACACGCCGAAATAGGTTTGAAGTTCCATATGGGACCAGTGGTACAACGGATTGCCAATCGCCATAGGAAGTGTGGATGCCCATGCGACAAAGCGATCATAATCACTAGCTTCACCTGTAATCTTGGACTCTTCAATACCGTTGGCACGCATCATCCGCCATTTGTAGTGATCACCATATAACCAAGCTTCGGTGATGTTGTTAAATTGTTTATTTTCATAAATTTCCTTAGGACTTAAGTGGCAGTGATAGTCAATAATCGGCAGTTCTTTCGCATATTCATGAAAAAGATGTACGGCAGTTTCATTGTTCAATAAGAAATTTTCGTCTAAAAACGTTTTCATAAAGAAATTTCCACCCTTCTCAAGCTGAATGATCTGCCATCTATATTAGCAAAAAATCAGCTCAGAAATCTTGCGATTTCGTGCTTTTATTTCATAAAATATGCATATCTTGACCTCGAGAAGGGGTCCTAGCAATTAAGGGAGTGGATTTTTAACATTTGAATTCGTTTCAATTTCTTCTGGAATCGCTTCTGTTGCCCCCGGAACATGACGGGATTTGAAATTTACCCCCTCCGAAGAAGAAATGGAGATATGGACCGAACCAGACAATACGTGCGCGCGAATTAATATTGGCTGATTATAATCATTTCTGAAACTAAAGTCAGGCCCTCCCCAATTCACCGTAGCATCTCTTCCATGTGGGACATAAGGGACCGATCGGCTGTGGGAGTATCTTTCGATAATGGTAAGACCTGCACGATCAACTGCATTAAAGAGTGTTGAAGATATTTGGCAAATACCGCCGCCGATTCCCTCGGAGAATTCTCCCCGTACAATCACCTTTGCTGACATATACCCCTTGCCCGGAGTTCGAACACCTACAACACGGTTGAATGAAAACGTCTCATTCGGCTGCACAACATAATTATTGATCGCCTTCGTGGCTAATTTGAGATTCGTTACGCGATGACTATTGCGAGAATTAAAATAGGTAACATAATAGCCAATGGGGCGGACTCGTATGCTGGCAAGCAGTTCACTATCTACTTTTGGATACAAAGTTTGCAGCGGTAATGCCACATTCATCGGTCCCTCTGAATAGAATTGACCATAGAATTCATTGAGAAAAGCGCGTCGATTCAGCCGAGCGCCTGCAACCTCTTTCACAATGCCCCCGCTGTCACTTATGGTGGCGTTTATCGGCTTTCGGTAAATAGATTTGTCTATTTGCTCGGCAAGCCGATCTAACTTCTGTGTATCAACCAACGGAACATCCAAGAGATGGGTCGCAACTGATTCTCGCTTAATCTGAGCCATCTTCTCTCCATTCGGGTTATCTGATAATTGAAAAGGCAATTCTTTGGGCTGGGCAAGCAGCAACAAGCCCAATAGCCATTCATAGCGCATGAACGCAATTCACCTCCTGCCACTAGTGTAAACAAATGTCAAAATTCCATGCAATGACATCACAGATACATTGTGAAACCCATCATATCTCTAACGGTAAAAATTATTTGACAGTCGACGAACAGAAGGATACACTTCAAGCAAGAAGGTGAAAAAGGAGGATTTTTCTAATGACGTTTGAGCAAAATCTTGAAAAATATGCAGAGCTTACGGTACGCGTAGCGCTCAACATTCAATCCGGTCAATCGCTTTGGATTAATGCGCCAATTGGGCACCCCGAATTCGTAAGACTCATCACTCGTAAAGCATACGAAGCTGGCGCTAAGCATGTACATATTGAATGGCAGGATGAAATCTGCACCCAAATCCGCTATACGCACGCCCCCGCTGAATCATTCAATGAATACCCAGCATGGCGTGCGCAAGCACTAACCGAATTAGCTGAGAACAACGGTGCCTACTTATGGATCGACGCGGACAACCCAGAGCTATTGAAGGATGTGGATCCTGCACGCATCTCAGCGAATGCGAAAGCGGCAGGTCCTCTGCTGGTCAAATGGCGTGAATACATGTCCTCTTACAAAATGACATGGTCCATCATAGCTGCCCCTTCCCTAGCTTGGGCGCAAAAGGTATTCCCTGATCTTGAAGATCAGGCTGCCGTCTCTGCCCTGTGGGATGCGATCTTTGAAGCTACCCGTGTAGATCAAGTAAATCCTGTTCAAACGTGGCAGGATCACAACGCTACGCTACGCAGCAAACGGGAACAATTGAACCAGCAGCAATTTCACAAAATCCATTATCGCGCTCCTGGCACAGAACTTACTGTGAAACTTCCACCGCAGCACATTTGGCGAGGCGGTTCCGCGACGAACGAAAGGGGTGGCTTCGATTTCAACCCGAACATCCCGACAGAGGAAGTGTTCATTTCCCCGAACCGTTTGGGAACCAATGGGACCGTGCGCAGCTCCAAACCGCTGAGCTACCAAGGCAGCTTGATTGATAATTTCTCGATCACCTTCGAGCAGGGTCGTGTCACTCACTACACAGCGGAGCAAGGTTATGAATCCCTACAAGCGATGATCGAGATGGATGAAGGCGCACATTACTTGGGCGAAATCGCGCTTGTGCCGCATGTCTCTCCCATTTCGAACACAAATTTAATCTTCTTCAACACACTCTATGATGAAAATGCTTCAAACCATCTGGCCCTCGGCCGCGCCTTCCCGACTTGTATTGAAGGCGGTACGCAGATGTCCAAAGAAGAACAACTGCAAGCAGGACTGAATGACAGTCTCATTCATGTCGACTTCATGATCGGTTCCGCCGAGATGGATATTGACGGTGAACTCGCTGATGGCACCATCGTGCCGATTTTCCGTCAAGGAAACTGGGCGTTCTAATCGAAAAGAGGGTCCCCTGAGCCACTGCTGTGGCGGGGAACCCTCTTTTTTGCGTTTAGTTGAGTTCATTTTTCAATAGCTCAATTTTGCGAATTCGATTTGCATCTCTTTCACGTACAATGAATGTCCAATCCTGATACTCCCATTGTTCACCAATCTGTAATTCGGACTGCTTACTGTATAGCCAACCACCGATTGAATCCACATTCTCGTCGATAATGTCAAGTCCCAATCTAGCATTTAACTCAATAATCAAGGCATTGCCGTCGACTACATAGTGTCCTTCCGCTAGCTTGTCAATTTCTTTCATTTCATCTTTATCGAATTCATCACGAATCTCTCCGACAATTTCCTCGAGAATATCTTCAATCGTAATCAATCCGGACGTTCCGCCATACTCATCCATTAGTAAAGCTATATGTACGTTTTCACGCTGCATCTTTCTGAGCAAGGACTTCACAGGCATTCCTTCGGGAATGGTCATGATCGGTTGCAGCAAGCCTTTGAAATTAAAATCTGGATTCGAGATGTAACTTAAGAAAAATTGCTTCGTATTCACGAAACCAATGATATGATCTTTGCTCTCTTTGGCAACGGGAAAACGCGTGTATTGCTCTTTGATTATAATGTTCATATTCTCTTCCAATGGCTTATCCGCATAGAGACAAATCATATCCGTACGCGGCACCATGATTTCACGGGCCAACAATTCATCGAAGGAGAAAATGCGATTCACAAATCCATACTCGGTCTTATTGATTTTTCCACTTTCGAGGCTGTCTGATAAAATAATACGGATTTCCTCTTCGGAGTGAGCCTCTTCGTGTTCGCTTGCTGGTTTGACGCCAAATATGCGCACAAGCTGTGTAGCTGAACCATTTAGAACCCAGATGAACGGATACATCACTTTATAGAAAAAAATAATGAATGGAGCTGTTAGAATGGAAATCGCTTCCGCTTTCTGGATGGCTAACGTTTTGGGCGCTAGTTCACCAAGAACAACATGGATATAGGTAATGGATAAAAAAGCAATACCAAACGATAAAATGTGTGAGAGTGTTTCACCTACACCAATGCCTTCGAATAAGGGACCGAGGATCTTCTCGACCGTAGGCTCACCTAACCAACCAAGACCTAGAGCCGTAATTGTAATCCCGAGTTGACACGCGGACAAATAGCCATCCAGATTGGAGGTAACGGTTTGAACAGCTAGTGCATTTTTCTTGCCTTCTGCAACCATTTGATCTACGCGGCTTGGACGAATCCGAATTACGGCAAATTCTGTCGCGACAAAAAAAGCGGTAAGAACAATCAGTACTGCGATTAAAACCAAATTGATTAACATGGTAACCTACCTTCAGCGTTTAGTTTATCACTCTAAGTTTAACTTTCTTGGTCGAACTAATCAATTTCTGCGAATTGTACGCAGCTATTAAAAGGAATTTACCCAAGAACAAAGAAATCATAACTTCATATCCTATAATAGGATGGTTACACACAGATTAGGAATGTTAGTCAAAGGAGTGTGGGCCGGAGGATTTATTGTCACAATCATCCATCAGAAGGAGTTGATCCGATGAGTATCCCACCGAAAATAGCTGCAATCCGTGTCAACTTTGATCTAGGAGCAGGTCGCCGAGGTGCAAGTCATGGACCTAACGCCATTTTTGAAGCAGGACTACTTCCCGCCTTACAACAAATGGGCTATAGCATTGATCATGTTTCAGATTTAGATCTGACTGAGAAACTAACACCCTTAGATGCACATGTGGATATCACAAATCTCAAGTATTTCGCAGAAGTTCTTGATATAAATACGCGATTGGCCCAACAAATATCTGACGTCGTGGCCCAAGATTATTTCCCACTTGTTATCGGTGGCGACCACAGTATTGCCATTGGCACAATCGCAGGCTTAGCTTCTCATTACAAGCAATTAGGGGTCATTTGGATTGATGCCCATTCGGACTTAAACTCACCAGAAACAAGCCCTTCGGGTAACATACATGGCATGTCACTTGCGGTTAGCCTGGGCATTGGGCATCCCTTATTAACCCAGATCAACGGGATCTCCCCCAAGGTGAAACCTGAGAATATCGTGCTCATCGGAGCCCGTTCGTTGGATGAAGGCGAGAAGAAGCTGATTCGTTCGCTGGGCATCAAATGTTATACGATGTATGATATTGACCGCAAAGGGATGGCCCATGTGATGCAAGAAGCGATTGATTATATTAAAATAAGAACAGATGGCGTTCATCTTAGTTACGATGTTGATTCCATAGATCCCATCGAGGCACCTGGGACAGGAACAACGGTCAAAGGTGGTCTTCATTTCCGCGAAGCTCACCTCGCTGTGGAAATGCTGCATGAAGCCGGCATTGTCACGTCTGCTGAATTCGTTGAGGTCAATCCGTTACTGGATGAAAGTAACAAAACCTCTGAACTCGCCCTAAGCCTTATCAGTTCATTCTTCGGTGATCAAATTTTATAATCGATTGTGTAGGAGGGAATCATCATTCCAATTATCAAAGGGGCAACACCTATCTTCCGAATGTTTGATGAGACGAAAGCCAGGGAATTTTACCTTGATTATTTAGGGTTTACTGTGGCTTGGGAACACCGTTTTGAACCTGATATGCCCCTTTACATGGAAATCACCTTGGATACACTCACGATCCATTTATCCGAACATCACGGGGACTGCACGCCTGGAGCAGCGATTCGCGTAGAAATGGCAGATATCGAAGACTTTCACAGCCAATTGACAGCGCTAAAATCGAAATATTCTCGCCCCGGCATCCACAAGACACCTTGGGACACACAAGAAGTCACAGTGACTGATCCTTTTGGAAATCGAATTATCTTTTTTGAAAGACAGATACAATGACGCACCAATACCCCCGTTCTCATCCATTGAGATGGGGGTATTATTCGTTGTTGCCTTAATCTGCGGGGCGCAGCAGTCTGTCGCCAGCGATACCTGGCGTGGTCATTTGAATCGGATTCAAGATTTCTTCAATCTCTTCCTTTGTCAGAAGTCCTCTTTCCAAAATGAGTTCCTTTAACGTTAGACCCGTGCGCACCGCCTCTTTCACCAACTGCGCGGCGACTTCGTAGCCCAGATGCGGATTTAATGCGGTTACGATACCGAAGCTTTGTTCCACGTAATTCTTACACCGTTCACGGTCAGCTTCTAGACCTTCTATGGCGAAGCGCTCGAATACGCTGGCTGCGTTTCGCAATATTTTGAGTGATTGCAAGAGATTGAAGGCTAAGACTGGACCCATGACGTTCAACTCGAATTGTCCCGCTTCACAAGCAAGACAGATCGTATGATCATTGCCAATGACTTGGAAGGCCACTTGATTGACAACCTCAGGCATCACCGGATTTACTTTACCTGGCATGATGGACGACCCTGGCTGTCTAGGCGGGAGCTTCAGCTCACCTAGTCCTGCGCGCGGTCCGGAAGCCATCATACGGATATCATTGCATATTTTGGAGAGGTTCACCGCGCATACTTTGAGCGATGCAGATAGCTCGGTGTATGCATCCATGTTTTGTGTGCCATCGACGAGATGTTCCGAGATTTCAACAGGAATACCAACAGCTGTTTTCAAATGGAACATCACGCGCTCCACATATTCCGGCTTGGCATTGAGACCTGTACCAACGGCAGTTGCTCCCATATTAACGATGAGAAGCCCTCGCATCGCTTGCTTGATACGATTGATATCGCGCATCAATACTCGCGCATAAGCGCCAAATTCCTGACCCATTCGGATCGGCACGGCATCTTGGAGGTGTGTTCTCCCCATTTTGATCACATCATCGAATTCAATTTCTTTCCGTGCGAAAGCACTTTGTAAGGAAGTTAATGCTTCTATTAATTGCTCCGACAAGCGGTAGGCAGCTATCTTGATCGCGGTTGGAATGACATCATTCGTCGATTGAGACATATTCACATGGTTGTTCGGGTTACAATGGAAGTAGCTTCCTTTGGACTCACCCAAAATTTCTAGAGATCGATTGGCCAGCACTTCGTTCATATTCATATTGATCGAGGTACCTGCTCCACCTTGAATCGAATCAACGATAAATTCCTCTACGAGGCTTCCCTTGCTCACTTCTTCTGCTGCTTGTACTAAGGCTTCACCAATTTTCTTAGGCAGCATGTGGGTGTCCATATTCGCTTGTGCCGCTGCACGCTTCACTTCTGCTAACGCTGTTATGAGCTCAACATGAATGGTAACGCCTGTGATCGGGAAATTTTCAATTGCTCTCATCGTTTGAATACCATAATAGGCATGAGATGGGACTTGCTTTTCTCCTAAAAAGTCTTTCTCGATGCGATACGTCATTCGACTACCATCCTTTTTCACTTCATTTTTATTCTCAAAACGGAAGTTCGGAACAACCCGGTACGGCCATAAGTCCATGGTTATTTTTTGCTTAAAAATGAGGGATATGCACAGATTGCAAATTCTCGCCTATTTTTCAATTATATACGCAGGAAGTCATCGTACGCTAATCTAGAATACAATGAAGTACAACCTGAAGAAGCTAGGACCTAATGACAGGAGGAATTCCCATGGATAATCAGAGCTCCTATATCATTAAGCAAACAGAAAAATACGGTGCACGTAATTACAACCCACTGCCGCTGGTGATCTCCAAGGCCGAAGGTGTTTGGGTGGAGAACCCCGAAGGTCAGCGATTTATGGACATGCTGAGTGCTTATTCTGCTCTGAATCAAGGACATCGCCATCCACATATATTGAATGCACTAGTTGAACAAGCAGGCAAAGTTACGTTAACCTCAAGAGCTTTTCATAGCGAGATCCTTGGACAGTTCTATGAGAAATTGGCGTTATATACAGGTAAACCGATGATTTTACCTATGAATACGGGGGCCGAAGCGGTTGAAACCGCGATTAAAGCGGTACGTCGTTGGGGCTATGATGTCAAGGGGATACCCGCTGATCAAGCTGAGATTATTGTGTGCGAAGGCAATTTCCATGGCCGAACCGTGACGGTTACATCCTTCTCCTCGTCTCCGGAATATAAGCGCGGGTTCGGCCCTTTCACGCCGGGATTCCGGATGATTCCATACGGAGATGTTGATGCGTTACGTGAGGCCATTGGGCCGAACACGGCCGGGTTTATGGTTGAGCCTATACAAGGCGAAGCTGGGATTGTCATCCCGCAGGAGGGCTTCCTGCGGGACAGCTATGAGCTCTGCAAGGCGAATCAGGTGTTGTTCGTCGCGGACGAAATCCAGACGGGATTCGGCCGCACGGGCCGCCGCTTTGCCAGCGACTGGGAAGGCGTCACGCCGAACCTGTATGTGCTGGGCAAAGCACTTGGCGGCGGTGTTTTTCCGATCTCGGCCGTGGCCGGAGATCGCGAGGTCCTTGAGCTGTTCGAGCCGGGCTCGCACGGCTCGACGTTCGGGGGCAATCCACTCGGCTGCGCCGTGGGGATTGCTGCACTTGAAGTGCTCGAGCAGGAACAGCTCGCAGAGCGTTCCGATGCACTGGGGGCTTATTTCCTGAAGCGGCTTCAGGAAATCGAGAACCCGCTCATTCAAGAGATTCGCGGCCGCGGCTTATTCATCGGGATCGATTTGACGGTCCCGGCCCGGCCATTCTGCGAAGCATTGAAGGATAAAGGCCTGCTGTGCAAGGAAACACACGAGCACATCATTCGCTTGGCGCCTCCGCTTGTCATCACGAAGGATGAGTTGGATTGGGCTTGGCAGCAGCTACACGAAGTGTTGCGAGTGGTGTGAGATGGGGTGGCCTGACGGGCGAGATAGTCGATTATTTCGACTATCTGTGGGGTGACGCGGCCTGGCGGGCAGTTGATAGTCGATTATTTCGACTATCTCTGGGGTGGCGCGGCCTGGCGGGCAGCAGATAGTCGATTATTTCGACTATCTCGGGGTGCCGCGGCCTGGCGGGCAGCAGATAGTCGATTATTTCGACTATCTCGGGGTGGCGCGGCCTGGTGGGCAGCAGATAGTCGATTATTCCGACTATCTCGGGGGTCGCGAGGCCTTTTGGGCAGCAGATAGTCGATTATTTCGACTATCTCGGGGGTGGCGCGGCCTGGCGGGCAGCAGATAGTCGATTATTTCGACTATCCATGTATTGACAACTTGTTACACTATGTGCCTCTTTCGTCGCTACAAACTAACTTATTAGAGTAGGTGCCACTTAAGTAGCTAAATTGTAACTTGTTGTAGTAGGTGGCTCTTTTAGTAGCTATATTGTAACTAGTTGGGGTACCTCAGGTGGCCACCATAGTAGGTAAACACAACTTATGGAGCTCGCCCCCACGACTACAGTAGAATATTTAGTCCGATTTCTCCGAACTAAATCGAGAATTTCTCGCTACGAACGGCAAATAGTCCGATTATACCCACTTAAATCACCTTTTTCCCTGTGAAGGGGATGGTTTGGGTGATTTAGATGGGTTATTTCGGACTAAATGTGTGTTGCTGTTGCGAATCGTCAGATTAAGTGGGCAAATTCGGACTAATACAGCTTACACGAGCCATTTAGACGAATGGCTAGTAGTTTCAGCAGCTCCGCAGTTGCAAGTCACTCCTTAACAAATACCAGCTCCCCAAACTGCTGTGGAACATGGAAATTGACTTTCCCCGTAGGCGACCAAGCGGAATAATGCCGAACGCCGTTGCGATCATCGTCGATACGGAAAACATTCCAATGCCAGACCGTTCCGGAGTGCGGCACCCCTGCGTCATCTAAATCCGCGAAGGGAATCCGCACTTCATACACCTGGGATCCATCGGGTCTTTCTGTTACCGTTGCTTGGAACCCCTCAGCAATCCACGAGGTATCGACTTGCATGTTCCCATCCAGCTTATTATGGATCAACGCATCGAACAACACGCCGCGCGGGCTGATTTCAAACTCGAAATACGTCGTGCCGCCTCCGAATGGGTCGATGAACACCTCTACAACATCCTCTTCATATAGAGGTTCGTCACGCTGTGTCATGTTTGCAACCACATGGTCATCCTCACATTCATACCGAATGTGCAGACTATCCGCAGTCCAGCATGCGCGAAAACGTGTTTCCAACCTCGGAACATCCGCGGACACCACATCACGCAAATAACCAACTTGCAACTCTTCCCAATTCACACGACTAATTTCATCTACATATCGACAAGTGTATCTCATCTGCATCCGTTTCCCCTTACTCTACCAAATTAATTCTTATAGACTATATTAATATCATGCTCCTTGGAAAGAAAGCTCGAAATTTGATCCCTTGCCTCGGACTTCACATCTTTCAACCAGGAAGCTTCTAATCGTTCTATCGTTTCGATACGTAAATCTTCATATTTACTCTTCGCTTTCTCCATTTCGCGCGACCGATTGGACGCATATAGAAATAATGAAATACATGCGAGCAGCAAGCCGCAAAGCAGTTTATTCGAAATGAGTAAATCCAATATCATGATGGCATTACCACCCGAACGAACGATGACTTGCTGGTATAACAGATAGACAACGAGCAATAAGACCGCTCCAGTCGCGATCGATAGCATGGGTTGCCTCTTTTTCATATGGTCCCACTTCATCTTTCTTTCTTGCAACTCTTTCAGTACGACTTCTGTATCATCACTGACATTTATCTTAGGCCCAATCACAGCATCTCCCCCTCGTTACCATGCTATGCTTGTCTATTGCTATTCTTTCCAAAAAAAAAGACCAAGAGCATCACTCTTCACGCCTCGCTGAAGATGCTCTCGATCTTGACTTTTATTTAGTAGAAGAGGTTTTTTCAATAATTCCGATTAAAACCGTTTCTTTCCTACAAGGAACTTTTTATTTCCCTTTTTAGCTGCTACCGGCACATGCTTGTAGCTTCGTACCATTTGTGTTTTACAAAGCGGGCAAGTTGGTAATGCTTCTGTCACGAATTCTTTGCGAACCCAAGCTTTACATTCTGTTGCTTTACATTTCCAAATCTCAATCTGTTCAACTTCCGGTTTCTGTTCTTCCGTTACAATACTCGTTGTTGTAGACATTTCAATTATGTGCTCCCTGCTTCGTAGATTAGACTACTTATTATTATACAGATCGGCCAAGATATCAAGTCTTTCCCGTGTTCAAAAGTATTTACCAGTGGTAGAATAGACAAAGCGATTGCAATTTAGACACAAAATACAAAGGCAGGAATATCGCATGGTTAATTTACTACGTGAATGGAAGGTTCAACTCGCAGGTTATAGCCGCAATATTAAGCTATTTTTCTGGTTTAATTTTGTTTGGAACTTAGGCATTAGCATGTTCGGACTTGTGTACAACCTCTATGTAAGAAGTTTGGGCTACGAGCAAACAATGGTAGGCAGCATCGTAGGGATGACCGCTTTGGCCGCGGCCATTATCCTCATCCCGGCAGGTATCATGAATGATCGCTTCGGTCCCAAACGCGTCATTTCTTTCGGTCTCATTTTTACCATTGCCGCATTGACCGCACGATCACTCATTCAAGTTCACGAAGGAATGCTGATTTCCGCCTTCTTAGGTGGCATGGCGCTAGCTGTCGTCTCCGCGACGATACTCCCCTTCATGGCCAACAACTCAACACCTGGGCAGCGGGTTCATCTCTTCTCCCTCAATATGGCGCTAGTTATGCTGGCCAATGTCATTGGTATCGCAATTGGTGGTGTGCTTTGTGATTTCTTCCAATTCTTAATTGGCTTCGACGAAATACATAGCTTACGGTATACCTTGCTCATTGGCGTCGCTATTGCAGCACTTGGTGTTATTCCTATGTCACTTTTTGAAAGGAGCGATATCGAGAAGGAAGACGATGCTCCGCACCGCCAATCTGTGAGCTGGAGAGCCACTTGGCGTGAGCACAAAACGTCGATTCAAGTCATCGCGATCTTCTGTTTACTCGGATTACTTTCCTCACTTGGCGGCGGAATGATCGTTCCCTATCTCAACGTCTATTTCGAGGATCGCTTTGAAGCATCCAAATCCGCGATCGGCATCATCGTCGCCTTAGGACAAGCGGCTACTGGCGTAGCCTTTCTAATCGGACCCATGATTGCTAAGCGTTATGGCGAAGTGAAATCGGTCGTGTATTTGCAACTGAGTTCGATTCCTTTTCTGCTCATCACTGCTTTTTCAGCCAACCTTTATTTATCGTCCGGTGGTTATTTGTTCCGCCAGGCACTCATGAACGCAGCCAATCCTTTTTACAATTCGATCAAAATGAGTTACGTCCATCGCTCGCTTCGCGGGCTTGCCTCAAGCTCTGGTGAAGCCGTATTCAACCTCGGTTGGTTTATTGCTTCTCCGATTAGTACAGGCCTTGTCTTCCGATACGGCAGTTATTTCGGATATGCCTACGCCTTTTGCATCACAGCCGTTGTGTACTCCGTCATTTCATTTTTATTTTATTTTTTCTTTGGTAAACAGCGATTCAAAACCTTAGAATAACCTATCGAAAAAAAGCTCCTTTCCTCGTTGACGAAGACGAAGGAAAGGCAATACAATAGAATGAGAGCGCATTCATAACTACTTCTCAGTGCTCAAAATGAAAAGTAGAATGCCAAGGGGGCCTTGCCTATGCGGAAAAAGCTCATTTTTAATGGACAAAGTATCGTCTTAACATGGTCAATTTCCTATATTGTCATCCTCCTGCTTCCTGTCGTCATTGGTTTATTAGTTTATGTTGAGTCCAACCGTACATTAAAGGAAGAAATCCAACAAGCGAATGATTCCTTGCTTAAGCAAGTCCGCGAAGTCATGGACAACCAATTCAAAGCCATGGAACAGCTCAACTTTGAAATCACATGGAATGTGAATGTACAAGAGTTGCTCTATTCGAATAAATATGAAAACTTTCCGAAAGATCTCCCTTATGATACCTATCAGATTGCAAAGAGCTTCTCTTTGTACAAAACTTCTTATCCATTGATCGACTCTTTTTATGTGTACTTGAACAAGAATGAGTCTGTCATTCTCCCAACAACCGTCCGTTCCAAAGATTTTGCATACGATACGCTTCACAGAAGCGATGCTTTCCCTTTCTCTTCCTGGCAATCAATTATAACACGGAGTAATTTCAAAGGATTCATCCCGATGTACCGCATTGGCGACGATAATAGCCTTCGCAAAACAGTTGCCTACATTAGCACTTATCCCATGGAACACGGCCAACCACTCGCAACGAATGTGATCATGATCGATCAATCACGCATTCTCGGTGCCATTCAGAATATGGAAATCTTCAATAAAGGCCACGTACTTATTCTTAATGAACAAAATCAAGTATTAGCTTCCAGTACGGAGGGCACGATGCCCGTCGATTTCCCATATGCCAACTTGGATCTTGCAACGAATTTTTATTTTAAAAGTAACGATGGCGAGAAATATGAAGTATTCAATATTCAATCACCTCGTTCCAAGCTCAAGTACGTCTCGATCATGCCCAGCACGACTTATTGGCAGAAGGCCTCACACATACGCAACCTGACTTACCTGAGTATGCTGATTAGCTTGTTAGGTGGCGGTATCCTGACCTTCTTCTTCCTTCGAAGAAATTACAATCCTGTTCGGCGCTTGGTACACGCTTTTTCTAAGAAACAGGTTCTCGAATCCGGCAAAACCTACAATGAATTTCATTTCATTCAGGAAGCCGTGGATAGCACATTAATTGAGATGGCTGATTTCAAAAGTAAAGTCGAGCAGCATCGGCATATTGTGCGATCTCATTTTGTAGAGAAACTCTTGAAAGGGAAATTGGATGGTAAAATACCTATCGCCGAAGCTTTAACAACTTTTGATATGAAGCTGGATCGGAAAGAATTTGCCGTCATGCTCTTCGTCACTGATAAAAGCGAAACGTTCTTCGATAGAATTACGAACACGTCTGACGAGGAGAAGTGGAAGCTGCTTCAATTCATCGTAAGTAATGTGGTTGAAGAATTAGTCTCCCAACAGCACCGCGGCTATGTGGCAGAAATCGATGATACCCTTGCGTGCTTAGTGAATCTGTCCATGGAAGATGGCCGCAGCGCCAAAGAGGAATTACTGCGGATTGCAGGTGAGGCTCAATCGTTCCTTGCTTCCACCTATGATATCCATCTTACGATCGCAATCAGTAACGTGAATAAGCACATTTCAAGTGTTCCGCAGGCTTTCTTGGAAGCCTTAGATGCGATGACTTACAAACTCGTCATGGGCGGTCATGAAATTCTCGCCTACCAAGATCTCAAGCCTCATACACACTGTGATAATCCATCAGGTTACTATTATCCAATGGCCGTGGAGCAACAATTCCTTAATGCCTTGAAATTCGGAGAACTGGCAGATGCTCGCCAAATTCTTCGCGAAGTTATGGAGAAAAATTATGAAGGCTTAGGCATTTCCGTTTCGCTAACCAAATGTTTAATGATGGGCTTAGTCTCGACGATCATGAAAAGCCTTAACGACACAGGCGGGATGCAGGAAAGCTTCTTTATTCGCAATCCGAAACAGCTCGATCGTCTCTTGAATGCGAAGACCGTCCAAGACATGGAGCTCCAACTCGATGATATGCTTGCGCAAGTCTGTGCATATACCGCTGCGAAGCGCCAACATGCGAATTCGATTACGAAACAGAAAGCGCTTCAACAGCTTGTGGAGCAAGTCAACACGTATATTGAACATAACTATACCGATGTGAATTTGAATGTAACGATGATTGGCAGCCATTTTGATCGCAAAGCTACGTATTTATCCAAACTTTTCAAAGATTACGTTGGTGAGGGTTTGTTAGATCGGATCAATAAAGTGCGGATTGAGAAATCCAAGCAATTGCTGCGAGGAAAAGAACAATCTGTTGGTGATGCTGCATATGGGGTCGGTTTCAACGATATTAATGCATTTATTCGTGTATTCAAAAAGGTCGAAGGAATTACGCCAGGTAAATATAAGGAAATGATTGAGAAATAATTATGAAATAATGGAAGAATTCAGGAGGGACAGATAGAGATTAGAGCGGGCAACCGCTCTTTTTTCATGAAAAATGGGCCTGATTATATAGAAATTGGCCTTTTTCACGAAGGAATTGGATATTTTGTAGATTCTTTCGATATTTATCTAGATGCTATTGGATATATTCGAGATTCCATTCATGTAAGCGCTACCATATAGTTAAGACATAGCACAGGCAACAACCATCACAGACTTCCGAAGCCTGTTTTACTGGTTCATTTCTATGAGAGTCAGCTCGTCTGCCAGCTTAATTGGCGAATTACCAGTCACGATTGTTGTCAGTAGGTTTGACACCAAACTTTGAGGAGGTCCACACATGAAAAGAAACAGTAAAAAAATGTTCACCATGTTGGTTACCACGTCTTTAATGGGAAGCTTAGTTGTTGCCTGTTCCTCCAATTCTTCTACGACAAGTACGGCAAGTCCAGCAGCGTCCGCAGATGCGACTAAAGCATCAACAGCACCAGCCGCAGGAGCAGCTGTTACGTATCCGCTCAAGACAGACAAAACCTTGACTTACTGGGGTGAAGTTACTGGGAATTTAACAGGTGTCAAAGGTACACATGCCGATACGCCATTTTTTCAAAATTGGCAAAAAGTCACCGGCGTTACTATGAAATTTACTGCACCGCCGACCAACCAAGCAGATCAAGCTATCAACGTCATGCTAGCAACTGGTGATTTGCCGGATATGATTGAATATGATTTCCAAGGTAAATTCCCAGGCGGACCTGAAAAAGCAATCAAAGACGGGTACATTCTCAAATTGAATGATACCATTGATAAATTTGCACCGAACCTGAAGAAATATCTCAAAGAACATCCCGAAATTGATAAGCAAGTTAAAACGGACAACGGCAGTTACTATGTATTCCCATTCATCCGTGGCGACGATTTGCTGCGCGTTTTCCAAGGACCTATCGTACGTAAAGACTGGTTGGATGAGTTAGGACTTCCTGTTCCTCAAACGATTGACGAGTGGTACACCACGCTCAAAGCCTTCAAAGAGAAAAAAGGTGCTACAGCTTCATTCTCTGTCGTTAGTGTTCCTAGGCCATTCAACGAATTGGCTAACGGTGCATTCGCAAGTGCTTTCGGTGTCACACGTGATTTCTACATGGATGATAAAGGCGCGATCAAGTTCGGTCCTGCCGAGAAAGGGTACAAAGACTTCCTTGCGACTTTCCACAAATGGTATGCGGAAGGTTTGATTGATAAGAACTTTGCAACGGCAGACAGCAAATCCCTAGATGCGAACATCGCGTCAGGAGCTACGGGTGTAACTGTAGGGAATGCAGGTGGCGGGATTGGTAAATGGCAGCCGCTTATATCAGCTAAAGATCCTAAAGGTGTGCTGATCGCCGCTCCATATCCCGTTCTCAAAAAAGGTGACATCGCGATGTACAGTCAAAAGGACCCTGCGAATGCACCCGGCGGATCTGTAGCGATTACAGCTACTTCCAAGAACATTGAAACTACCGCTAAGCTGCTTGATTATGGTTATTCGACCGAAGGCGCTCTATTCTTCAACTTCGGAACTCCTGGCGTTTCCTATAATATGGAAAATAACTATCCGAAATACACAGATTTACTTATGAAAAATCCGGATAAATTGGCTCCAGCACAAGCCATGTCCATGTATATCCGCGGTAACTACAATGGTCCTTTCATTCAGGATAAACGCTATATCGAACAATATTTGGCTTTGCAAACACAACGAGATGCTTTAACCACATGGTCCAAAACCGATGTAGATAAACACAAATTGCCGCCAATTACAGCAACACCGGAAGAAAGTACAGAGCTTGCTAAAATCATGACAGATCTGAACACCATTGTGGATGAAATGACGCTGAAAATCATCTTGGGAACTGAGCCGGTTGAAAGCTTTGACAAGTATATGGAGAAATTCAATTCCGTAAAATTGAACCGTGCCATCGAAATCAAGAAAGCATCCTTAGATCGTTATAACAAACGTTAGAATCTAACATGGGGATGAGGAGCACAAGCTCCTCTCCCATATATTTTCCATGTTCTCGACGAAAGGAGAGATATGATGCGTAAAACAGTGGAGGCTAACTTTTCTGTACGCTTCAAGCGCGATTTTCTGTTGAATAAATATTTATACCTGATGATGGTTCCCGTACTGGCTTACTACTTTATCTTCCACTATGCGCCGATGTATGGAGCCATCATTGCTTTCAAGGAATATACCCCCATCAAAGGGATTCTCGGCAGCCCATGGATTGGATTCCAAAACTTCCATGACTTCTTCACCAGTTATTATTTTTGGCGCATTCTCAAAAATACGGTTCTGATTTCGCTCTATACGTTATGTTTTGAATTTCCTGCCCCGATTATTTTAGCTGTTCTCATTAATGAACTGGCGAATAAAAGATTCCAACGTTTTGTGCAAACGGTTACTTATATGCCCTACTTTATCTCGCTAGTCGTCATTGCCGGAATGATTAAAGATTTTACGAATAACGGCGGTGTAGTGAATACGTTACTGACTTATTTTGGCGCGAATGATACAGCGATGCTGCAGAAGCCAGAGCTGTTTCGAACCATATACGTATTATCTGAAATTTGGCAAAAAATTGGCTGGGAATCCATCATTTATTTAGCAGCACTCATGGGCATTGATCAAGAGCAATATGAAGCTGCGAAAATGGACGGAGCCTCACGGCTCAAATCCATTTGGCACATCACATTACCTGGTATTCTTCCAACCATATCGATTATGTTCATTCTTCGAATGGGGAATTTACTCAACGTCGGCTTTGAGAAAATCATCTTACTCTACAACCCGAGTACCTACGATACAGCTGATGTTATCTCTTCCTTCGTTTATCGCAAAGGTTTGCTCGAATTTGGTTGGAGCTATAGTGCTGCTGTTGGTCTCTTCAATTCCGTGATCAATTTAGCGTTGCTCATTACGGCCAACAAAATTAGTAAACGAGTTAGTGAAAATAGCTTATGGTAGTGAAGGAGGGACTCTGATGAAAACGAGCTACTCAGACCGCGTGTTTTACGCTGTGAACCATGTTCTATTAATTTTGTTAGTGATTGTAACACTCTATCCGCTCATCTATGTCACTTTCGCTTCCATTAGCAACGGTGCGGAGCTTATCACCCATAAAGGCTTGCTTTATCGCCCATTGGGCTTTAGTTTGGAAGCTTATCAAAATGTATTTAAAAATCCATCGATCTTACAAGGCTACCGCAACACCCTATTTATTCTCGTCTTTGGTGTTACGACCAACCTTATTGTCACTGCGTTAGGGGCGTATGTACTCTCCCGTAAAAATGTTATGTGGAACAAAGTATTTATTTTCATCGTCATTCTCACGATGTTTTTCAGCGGTGGACTTGTTCCGATGTACCTTGTCGTGAAGGGCGTCGGACTCATCGACTCCTTGTGGGCCACCATTTTACCATTCGCCGTTAACACGTTTAACTTAATTATTATGCGTACCGCCTTTATGGCTGTTCCTGAGAGTTTGGAAGAGTCCGCCAAAATGGACGGCGCTAACCACTTCGTTATCCTATTTAAAATTATTATCCCGCTTTCCATGCCCGTTATCGCGGTTATGATCTTGTATTATGCGGTTGAGAAATGGAATGGATGGTTCTGGGCTTCGATCTTCCTGAAAGATCGTGAACTGTACCCGCTTCAGCTCACTCTTCGGGAAATATTAATAGCCAATAACACGGATATGATGTCTTCCGGTGCCAATGCTGCCGATCAACACCAGATTGGGGAAACGATCAAGTATGCCACCATCATGGTTGCCTCTGTTCCGATTCTGATCCTCTATCCGTTCGTTCAAAAGTATTTCGTGAAAGGCGTCATGATTGGCGCTGTCAAAGGGTAAACACCGCAAATGTCGTCTGCTCCGCTTTGGAGGGACGGCTTTTTTCGTTGTACAGCGACCTGAATATTTTCCTTCCTTAGGCAAGCGCATTGTCTGATAAGGCCCTTGTACATAGATTATAGGACAGTTTATTTTTTTACTTGGAAGGAGGAAACGCTATGCATATCGATCTTGGTTGCGGTCACCACAAGCATCTGAACTTCTACGGCATTGATCGCGTCCAGTTACCAGGCGTTGATTTGGTATGTGACATCAACGCGGGCATTCCATTGCCCGACAATTCCGTGGAATTTGTCATGGCTAGTCGCAGTCTTCCCTATATAACTGATTTGTTCGCTGTCATGTCTGAGCTTTATCGGATTTGTACGCACAAAGCGATTGTGTGCATACTCTCCCCTTATGCTCATCATTTCCGTCATATATCGAATCCCTATTTGAAGCACAAATTTGATGAATATACGCCTCGTTATTTGACGAATACCTTTCTTCAACCAGCAGGCAGTCCGATTTGCCCCCCTGTGCCTGAGTACCTTGAGCATATCGCGCCATTCGATTTCCGCCTCGTTCGCATGGAGTTCTTCTATGAGCCGCCTTTTTCAACAACGTTATATGAGCAGGACGAATTAGATATGCTGCAGTACGTGCAACCCAATCTAATAAGCGAGATTATGTATCATTTCGTGGTCGTTAAAAATGACATGCGAATTGATGATTGGCATCGCATCTGCCAGAAAAAGTATGATGAACCGAGCTGGGTCCCTTCTCTACGTCGTCAGAAATCACCCGACACGGAAGAGGTTGTCGAAGAGCTCGAGGTCATCCCCATCCCTCAATCAAAAAAGGAAACACCTGTGCTCCCGATGTCTAGCCATGCGTCGATTAAACCCTCAAAAAAACCAACCCAAACTCCTAAAAAGAAAACCTCCTCACGCAAGTAAGATTTTTCATTTGCTGTTATCATTTTTTCTTTTCTCTCATATCTTAAAACCATCGGCCTATTTTACTTTCCATCACCACACCGTTTACTCGAATCTGAGTAATGAACGGTTCAAATACTAGGGGGGTGACGATCATAGCTCTCGTCGTCAGGGCCACACTCAACGCAACTGGCGCGATTACGTTCACCGGAAATACACTTGGCCTAAGCCGTTCCAATACGGAAGGCGTACCGGGAACACAAGACAGCATCGGTGCTTTTACCACGACCAACACAGCCCTCAAATATGGAACATATCCATCAGGAACAACCAGTTTATATACGCTCAACAATTCCTCTGCCATCCTAACCCTTCCTGCTGGAAGTACCATTTTGTATGCTGAGTTGATTTGGGGCGGTTCTTATGTGAATGGCACGGTTAATTTAACCGCGTTTATTAACAATGCCGTCACGTTTACCACACCGGCAGGAACCAGCTCCATTACGCCAGACAATGCCACAAAGAATGAATTTGACTTAGGTGGCGGGGCACTCGGCTATGTCAGATCCGCTAACGTCACGACGCTCGTTCAACAAGGGATGGCTGGCACTTATACAACAGGAAATGTCGTTGGAACGATCGTAATTCCTGGTGATTCCACGGCCAACCATGCTGGTTGGACACTCGCTGTCATTTATCAGAACACCAGTTTGCCATTCCGGAATATGTCGCTGCGGGTGGGTGCTGTCCTTGTCCAATCGACATCTCCGCCAGTCAATACCACGATTACCGGATTCGCTACGCCAGTAACGGGTGCTCTAGGCGGCAGAGCCTTATTTAGCGCCCAGGAAGGAGATGCCAATCGAACCGGGGACCAAGCGTTATTCGGCCCGACAACCGGTTCATTAGTCGCATTGTCTGGACCCAACAACTTTGCCAATAACTTCTTTGCCTCCCAAATTAATAATGACGCAGGAAATCTGAACACCACAGGTACTTTCGGAAGTTCCAATCAAATAAATGGCGCACCAGGTACGAATATTAGTGCTGGACGGCAAGGTTGGGACATCACCAATATTGATGTTTCGGCGCGGCTCATTAACAATCAATCATCAGCTGTACTGCAATTAACGACCTCAGGGGACGCCTATGTCGTGAATGGCAATGGGATTCAGGTAGACATTAATGCGCCCAAAATTAATGTCACCAAAAGCGCGAACGTTGCTGGAACCGTCTTAGGAGATACCGTTACCTATACCGTTACTACGAGCAATACGGGAACTGCTAGTGCTGCTAGTATCGTCCTTTCAGATATACTGCCGACAGGTTCCACCTTTGTACCTGGGAGTGTCACCGTAGCTGGTATACCAAAGCCCACCTTCGATATTACGACAGGTGCTCCGCTCGGCTCGCTAGCTTTTGGCTCCTCTATTATCGTCACGTATAAAGCAACGATTACCAGTATTCCAACGCCTTCGCAGATCGGGAATACGGCGAATGCCGCCTTTACTTTCCAAAGTGTTGCAGGCGGTAATGTCATCACTGGCGTAATTCCGTCAAATACCGTAACAACGCCAATTTACGCGCCCAAAATTGGCATCGTGAAGTCTGCCAGCACCGCCAATGGCTCTGTGGGTAGTACAGTCACGTATACGTTGCAAGTCGCCAATACGGGAAATATCGGCGCTAATGTCACCATTACCGACAATATTCCCGCTGGTACGTCCTACGTGCCGAATAGCTTTCAAGTTAACGGCGTAACCGTCCCGGGAGCTAATCCCGTTACTGGTGTCAACATTGGAACCGTAGCCGCTGGCGGCACCTCAACTGTCACCTTCGCTGTTTTAATCAACACACTTCCTTCACCGCCACAGCTAGTGAACAAAGCCAATAGTACATACACGTTTCAACCTCCAGACGGTCGAACCATACCAGGTACTGCGGAATCGAATACCGTCACCATCCCTGTCCGACTGCCTAGCGTTGGAGCTGTCAAAAGCACGCTAGTCGTGGATGCTGTCGTAGGCGATACCTTTACCTACAGCACCGTCATCACGAACTCGGGTGTGGAGAGCGTCACGAATGTCATTATGACGGATATTGTTCCTGCTGGTGCTGTCTTTGTGCCTGGCAGTGTATTCGTAGGCAACGTTTCTAAGCCGACTGCCACCCCAGACGGCGGGATCGCCGTCGGCACCATTGGTGCTGGCAATTCAGTTACCGTCACTTTCCAAGTAACTGTCACTTCCTTGCCTGCCTCACAGCAGTTGGCAAATCAGGCAAGTATCTCCTATAGTTCAGGTACCTTTGCCGGAACCACGTTATCCAATACAACAACGACCCCTGTTTACAGGGCACAGGCTGCGATTAGCAAGTCCGTTAATAGTACAAATGCCACCGTCGGTGATACGCTCACTTACACGCTCACCGTGAACAATCAAGGAAATATTGCCATTCAACCCACCGTGGTTGATCTCATATCCCCATCAACCTCGTTTGTGCCTGGCAGTGTTACGATTAACGGCATCTCGAGTCCAGCTTCAAATCCTGCAACAGGAATTGCCACAGGGTCGCTGGCTCCATCTGGAACGGCTACGATTACGTTCCAAGTTATCTTGCAAAGCTTGCCTTCTCCACCAAGACTTACGAATTCTGCTACCGTAAATTTCACTTATCAACCGCCTGATGGACGCACTTTGTCCAGCAGTGCCACTTCCAATACGACTGACATTCCTGCCTCTGCTCCTAATGTAACAGTTAATAAGGCAGTGAACCTGTTATATGCAGCAGTTGGTGAAACACTGATTTATACGCTTGATATTCTCAATAATAGTGTTGTTACTGTGAACAATGTGGTGGTCAATGATTCGCTGCCGACCGGCGTTACATTCCAAGCCGGCAGTGTAACCGTTAATGGGGTTCCCAGATCTACAGCAGATCCCAATGTCGGTTTCACGCTGGGCAGCATAAGTCCAGGTGCCTCGGCACAGGTTGTTTTCAATGCTACTGTCACATCGGTTCCTAGTCCGCCTCAAGCTGTCAACCACGCCAGTCTTAGCTTTACCTCCGGATCTTTCTCGGGGGCTGCCTTCTCTAACTCTGTCACTACACAAGTGGAACAACCTATTCTGTCTCTTCTCAAGAGTGCGAGCGAGTCACTAGCCGTTATTGGTGATATTGTCACTTACACCATTGAAGCACGCAATACGGGTAGTATTGCAGCGGATGTCACTATTTTTGACAACATTCCCGCTGGTACTACCTTTATTGTGAACAGCTGTATTGTGGATAATGTCCCCCTGCCAGGCGTTGATCCAGTCAACGGTATTCCAGTGGGCACAATTCCTGTTGGCGGCGTGAAAATCGTTACCTTTGAGGTCGATGTCGTTTCTTTGCCAAGTCCACAACAGCTCGTCGATCAGGCAACAACCAGCTACACGTTTATGCTCACCGATGGCCGTACATTATCCGGAACAGGGAGTTCTAATACGGTGATCATTCCCGTATCCGCCCCTAACGTTACGGTGATGACAACAAGTAATGTCAGCTCTGCGATTCAAGGTGATACGGTTAAGTATACAATCGTCGTCACCAACCAAGGTGTTGCGAACGTCAACAATGTCGTTTTAACTAGCATTGCTGATGTAAGCACTTCATTCATTCCCGGAAGCGTCATCGTGAACGGTGTACCATCGCCGAACACGAATCCGTCCACCGGTATTCCAATCGGAACACTGGCTCCCAATACGCCGGTAACCGTGACATTTGAGGTGAAAATCACAATGCCAACGCCACAAATCATTAACCAATCTAGTGTCAGCTTTACATCCGGTACGTTCTCAGGCTCCTCCTCTTCCAATAATGTTGTCACACCCGTCACGCAAGCGAATCTGACGTTGCTGAAAACAGCCAACACATCGAATGCCACTGTTGGTGATACCGTCCTCTATAGCATACTTGTGACGAATACAGGCAATCTGGAAGCGAATGTGATTGTGACCGATACGATTCCAGCAGGAACCTCTTTCGTTGAGAACAGTGCGATTGTTGACGGTACACCTCAGCCAGGTGTTGATCCGATCACAGGCATTAATGCCGGTACGATTGCTGCAGGCAGCTCCAAGACAGTCTCCTTCTCGGTACTCATCAATACGTTGCCGAGCCCGCAAGTCATTAGCAATACCGGTACAGCTACCTATACCTTCTTTCCGCCAGATGGGCGTACGATAACGAGAACAGCGACATCCAACACCGTATCATTCCCAGTTTCTTCGCCTAACGTAGCTGTAAACAAAAGCACGCTATCTACAGCTCTCACTGTGGGAGATACCATCGTCTATAGTACCAGCATCATGAATAACGGGATTGTTCCCATTACGAATGTATCTTTCTCAGATCAAATTCCCGCTGGCGGAACCTTCGTTCCCGGAAGTGTTGTCATCGTGGGTGCACCGACACCTGTCGTTCCACCGAATCCAGCGACTGGTGTCTCCCTTGGCACAATTGCAGTTGGAGCTACTGTTACCGTATCCTTCTCGGTCCTTGTTACTTCAGTCCCAAGCCCCGCGGAATTTAATAATTTCGCATCTGTCACCTTCACTTCTGGCTCATTATCAAGCACTACCAATTCCAATACGGTTAACACGCCTATTTACCAACCTGTCGTTGGTGTGCTCAAAAGCGCGAACAGCACGAATGCCACTGTTGGCGACACCGTTGTCTACACGCTAAACGTCTCCAATACAGGAAACTACGCGGCTGACGTTACGATTTCGGACACGATTCCAGCGAGTACGACGTTCCTAGCTAACAGTGTCTTTGTTGGCAACGTACCTTGGCCAGGAGCTGATCCGGCGACAGGCTTTTCCATCGGTACAGTGGCTCCCAATACGACGGTACCGGTTACTTTTTCTGTCATTATCGATTCGCTGCCTAACCCGCAGGTCTTAACGAACACAGCGACAGCAAACTATTCATTTACGCTTCCGGATGGTCGTCCATTCAATCGCAGTGTGAATTCGAATACCGTTACGATCTCGGTATCATCGCCTGACGTTAGCATTGCCAAAAGTACAACGGTTACTGATGCTGTCGTGAACGATATCATTCCGTATAAATTCGTCATTATGAACAACGGGATTGCGCCCATTAATAATGTCGTATTCTCGGATCCGCTGCCTTCTGGAGAGGCTTTCATCCCTGGCAGTGTCGTCATTGTCGGCGCTCCAACGCCACCTGTTCCGCCGAATCCTGTGTCAGGTATTGCGCTAGGTACCATTGCAGTTGGTGCGACCGTTACGATTACATTCGATGTGAGAGTCACCTCCTTGCCTGACCCCGCCCAATTAAACAACTATGGGTCTGTAAGCTTTACTTCCGGAGCTTTCTCAGCGGTCACCTTCTCCAATACCATTACAACACCGGTCTATCAACCGATTCTAACCGCAGTCAAAAGCTCCAATTCAACAAACGCAACAATCGGCGATTTTATTATTTACACGATTAATGTCAAGAACTCAGGGAACATTGCAGCTGCTGTAACGCTCATTGACAACATCCCTAACGGTACAACATTCCAAACGAACAGCGTTGTTATTAACGGCATTACCCAGCCTGGAGCTGATCCTTCTGTCGGCATACCGTTCACTTCTCAACCAGGTGCTACGGACATCATTACCTTTGGTGTTGTGATTGTATCCCTGCCAACGCCTCAAACGCTCGTTAACACTGCAACGGCCAATTTCACATTTAGCCCTCCTGATGGGCGTATCATCGACGGATCTGTCACTTCGAACACTGTAACGATACCTGTCTCAGCACCGAATGTGTTGTTATCCAAATCCTCTCTTGCAACAGATGCTGTTGTAGGTGATGTTGTTCCTTATGAGGTTGTCATTACGAATAGTGGAATCACAACGATAAATAACGTACAGTTTTTTGATCCACTTCCAGCTTTCACAAGCTTCGTAACTGGCAGCGTGAAGATTAATGGGGTGACTGCACCTACTGCGAATCCAACGAATGGTATTTCACTTGGTTCCATTCCTGCAGGCAGCCAGATAACGGTCAGCTTCAATGTCACAGTTACGGCATTGCCTACATCTCAGCAACTTAGCAATCAATCGTCTGTCACCTTTACCTCGGGTGCTTTCTCTGCTTCAGCATTCTCGAACACGGTTATTATCCCTGTGTACCAGCCGATCCTTTCTGTACTCAAGGGCGCGAATACAACCAATGCTACTGTTGGAGATACAATCATCTATTCCTTAACACTTCATAATTCCGGGAATCTCCCAGCAGTTGCAACAGTGTACGATACGATCCCAACAGGTACCGCCTTTGTTCCAAACAGTGTTATTATCGACGGGGTAACACAACCAGGCGTAAATCCAGCCACAGGTATTGACGCGGGAACGATAGCTCCAGGTGCTTCAGTCGATGTCAAAATCACCTTGGAAGTGACCGTAGATGCGCTGCCATCCCCTCAACTGCTCTCTAACCAAGCGACAGCCAACTATACATTCTCACCACCAGATGGCCGTCTATTAAACGGCACTGTTCAGTCCAATATTTTAGTGATTCCTGTATCAGCGCCTAACGTAAAAGTAGTGAAAAGCACTGACGCCGTTGACGCTATTGTCGGCGATACAATCTTGTACACCATCGTCGTTACAAACAATGGTATTGAAACCGTCAATAACGTGGTGCTGACCGATCCGATCCCAACTGGAACCAGCTTTATCGTAGGAAGTGTCACTGTAGGCGGTGTTTCCAAGCCTGCGCTGAATCCGAGCACAGGTGTACCACTCAGTTCTATTCCTGCCGGTGGATCTGTTACGGTTACATTTGAGGTGACGGTCGTATGACGGCCGACTCCCACTCCACCAATCACCTTATTAATCAATCTGTCGTCAGATTTAGTTCGGGCACCTCCACCAGTCATTCCTACTCCAACATCGTAGATACGCCTGTGGTTGGTCCAATCATTACAGTGCTCAAAAAGGCAAACACCCATCTGGCCGTTCTCGGCCAGATCATCACTTATACGTTGTCGATCACCAATAAGGGTAACTTGGATGCACAAGTTACCCTTTTTGACAACATGCCCGAAGGTACAGCCTTCATACCAAACAGCGTCATTGTTGATAATATTCCATTGCCCATGGCTAGACCCGATCAGGGCATCCAACTAGGCATTATACATGTATGCCAAACCATTGAAGTCACCTTTCAAGTCATCGTCTTAGAAATACCAGCTAGTCGGCAACTGAAGAATCAAGCCACTACCGTGTATCATTTCCATACAGCTGGAGGGAGAGATGTTTCAGGAAGCTCGAAATCCAATACAATTATCATTCCGTTCAAAGAATCTCAAATAAAATTCACCAAACATGCCAGCTCTACTTCAACGTATGTTGGCGACACCGTCACCTTTTATTTCACCATCAAGAATAACGAAGCTTGTCCCATTCATCATCCTTTCTTTCAAGATGAATTACCTACTGGGGTTGCCTTTGTACCAGGAACTGTCAAAATCGATGGAGTTAGTTACCCGTCCGCAAATCCGAATGTAGGTATTAAACTTGGAGAGATCCCTGCGCATTCGGAAATCTCTCTTCAGTTTCAAGTGACTATCATGCATGTACCTACGTCCCACTGTTTTATCAATTCAGCTGTGCTCACGTATACCAACGAAGATGGCAAAGGGAAAATCGTTTCGAATACGATCTCCATTCACGTGTATGATCCTGCCCTGACTGTAGTTGAATCTGTGTTAGAACCTCAAGCTACGCTTGGAGATACATTAATGTACGAGATTACCATTACCAATCATGGCAATATTTCCACAGAGGTTCAGCTTTCCGATTTCATTCCTCAAGGCAGTTTCTATGTCGTTGGAAGTCTTACCATCAATGGCGTTCCCTATAGTCAGAAAGTTCTTCCAAGCTCCATTTCACTTGGCACGTTACAGCCTGGTGCGTCATTCCTGGTGAGATTCCAAATCACAGTTAGCTCGTTTGCTATTTCTCTAGATCAGAGACTGCTTATTAGTCAGGCTCATGTCCTATTTACCTATGTACTGCCGGATGGTCGCATCGTCTCTAATCAAATGCTCTCTAATCTAGTCAGTGTTGAGCTCCTACTGCCCATTGTGGATGTTCTACTCTCAGCTACGCCTCGTCAAGCTGAACCTGGTACAACGATTCATTATCAAATTCTAGTTGCCAATACTGGAAATTTAGCCGCGAATCAAGTGAATCTACTCGATTGGATCTCACAACTCAATACGCTTATTGCAGGATCCCTGCGGGTAAATGGCATTCTCATCCAAGAGGTCAATGTGAAACAGCCTTTGTTCCTAGGCAATCTACAATCTCGTTCCACCATTGAAATCACCTATGATGCGTCCATCATTCATCATTCCAATGTAAGACGTCTCACACTTCAAGTTCCTGCAACGTACGAGTACCAAGTGAATGTCCCTGTTCATAAAGGGACCGTGTTATCCAATGTAATCGTGATTAGAATTGATCATTCGGAGGAGTAACCGAGAAGCTGTTAGTCAAAAAAAGCAGCAGCCTAGGACGAGCAAATAGAGTCCTAGGCTGCTGCATGCTATTAGGTTTTCATTTCACAGACTGGAAGCACTAAACGTGTCTCCGCCTTCAATCGTTCCAGTGTCATAACCCTTATTGAACCAGTTCGCACGTTGTTGGGACGTACCGTGGGTGAAGCTTTCTGGCACGACGTAACCTTGTGCCTGCTTCTGCAGCCTGTCGTCGCCGACGGCACTCGCCGCACCCAGCGCTTCTTCAACGTCGCCCATCTCCAACAGGTTCATTTGCTGTTCGTGGTTCGCCCAAACACCCGCCAGGTAGTCGGCTTGAAGCTCAAAGCGCACCTGATACTGGTTATAATCTTTCTCGCTCAGTTTCTGCCGAAGCGCGTCTAGCTTCTTGGTCGTCCCCAGCAGCGTCTGTACATGATGTCCCACTTCGTGAGCAATGACATAGGCTATTGCAAAATCGCCCGGCGCTTGATACTTATCCTTAAGCTCTTGAAAAAAGCTGAGATCAATGTACAGTTTCGCATCTCCAGGACAGTAAAATGGCCCCACCGACGAAGATGCCGAACCGCAGGCTGACTGAACTTGTTCATTGTAGAGGACAAGCTTCGGATTGGTATAGGTCAAACCTTCCTTGCGGAACTCCTCTGCCCACACTTTCTCGGTATCCGCCAGCACCACAGAGACGAAATCCTTCATCTCCTTTTCCTGGGCAGATTCCGAGTAAGAGGTGCTTTGCTGCTGTGAGGTGCCCTGTAAGCCGCCAAGTAAAGCCTCGGTATTGCCACCTAGCAGCGTAATAATGATTACGATGACCAGCCCGAGTCCGCCTCCAATCATCCCCTTGCCGCCTGTCGACATGCCCCTGCGATCTTCAATATTCCCGCTTCCTTCTCTGCCTCTCCATTGCATACTTCATTCCTCCCTGGGTTCGTGAATTGCGTCTCCACTTAGCTGCCTGAAGACGCACAGATTAGAAATCACTTACCCAGAAATCCCTTGTTCCAAACAAAATGCCCGTTATTATTCTCTAACTTTAAACGCGACGCAATTTAGTTACTCGGCCATCCGAAATCCATTCAGCCACATACACATCGCCATGAGAGTCAGCACACACCCCGTGTGGAGAACTAAAACGATCGTCGCGATAATAGGTCTTCGCTAAATTCGGCCATCCCTGCTGCTTATATGCTTGCTGGTCTTCACCTAAATGAGCGACAAGCGTATCATCCTTGCTATCGAAAACGGTAACACGACTGTGAAGGTCAGGGAACAGCATGTAATCACCGGTAAAATAAAAACTGCACGGCATATCCATATCATTCGTAACGAATCGAATATGGTTGCCCTCAAGATCTACGACTTGAATGCGGAAGTTACCGCGATCCGCTACATAAAGCAGCGGCTCCTCCCCACCAAGCTTCACTGAGATGCCATGTGGACACTTAAATTTGCCAGGCTCACTCCCTGTTCCCCCAAAGGATGTGATATACTCCCCGTTCGCTGCATAACGATGAATCCAGTGTTGACCGTACCCATCGGTCACATAGATATCCCCATTCGGCGCTATAGCAAGGTCTGTCGGCTTGTATTTCTTCTCTTCATTGTATACTTCCGGAAGTTGTGGAGGTTGAATCTGTAGGACGATCTCTCCTTCTAGGGTTGTCTTTATAACTGTTCCTAGATTCACATCGGTCAGATAGAGGAATTCCTCGCCCTGTTCCACATGTAAATAAAAGCCGTGAGCACCATCTGCTATACCCGCTGCGGACCAGGAGCGCAGATATTCCCCAGACTGATTAAATACGGTAACATTCTCTTGTCCTGTGTGAAGGACATAGACATTGTCGTGCTGGTCTACAACGATCCCGTGCGTATATCCGAATGATTTTCCTTCGGGCAGCTTGCCCCACCCTTGTACAACTTCCGTCATAAATTGATGATTTCCTGTTTTCATATGAGGCTCCTTCTAATTAATTTAATTCGCTTTAGTTCTCAAATTACTTCCTTACCAATCCGTGAGGATCGATGACGAATTTCTTAGATGCACCACGATCAAACTCCGAGTAAGCTGCAGGAGCCTCATCTAGTGAAATCACAGTCGCATTTACCGCTTTGGCAATTTGCGCTTTGCCACTTAATATAGCCATCATCAGTTCCCGATGGTACTGCATGACCGGCGTTTGTCCGGTAACAAACGTATGGGACTTAGCCCAGCCAAGGCCGAAACGAATTTTCAACGTACCACTCTTCGCATCTGCGTCCACTGCACCAGGATCGCCTGTCACATAAAGGCCTGGAATACCAAGCTTTCCGCCGGCGCGAGTAACTTCCATAATGGAATTGAGCACCGTAGCAGGCGCTTCGCCATGTGCATGGCCATGGCCATGCGCCTCAAAACCGACACAATCGATAGCGGAGTCTACCTCCGGCACGCCCAAAATTTGATCGATTTGCTCGCCAAGGTTCGGATGCTCCTTCAAATTGACGGTTTCGCATCCGAAACTGCGCGCTTGAGCCAACCGCTCTGGATTTAAGTCACCTACAATGACCACTGCCGCTCCCAGCAACTGTGCTGAATGTGCAGCAGCCAAACCGACTGGTCCAGCCCCTGCCACATAAACCGTTGATCCTGGGCGCACGCCTGCGCTGACAGCACCGTGATATCCCGTTGGGAAAATGTCGGAGAGCATGGTCAGGTCAGTAATCTTCTCCATGGCTTGGGCTTTATCCGGGAATTTGAGCAACTGAAAGTCCGCATAGGGCACCATCACATATTCGGACTGTCCACCTACCCAACCTCCCATATCCACATAGCCATAAGCTGAACCAGGTCGATCCGGGTTCACATTCTGACATACGTTCGTGTTTCGTTCCTTACAACTACGGCACCTACCGCATGCAATGTTAAATGGAACGGATACGAGGTCGCCTTTCTTAATGAATTCGACATCGCGTCCAACCTCAATGACTTCACCTGTGATTTCGTGGCCGAGTACCAAACCGCTCGGAGCAGTCGTTCTTCCTCTCACCATATGCTGATCGCTTCCGCATATATTGGTTGTTACCACTTTTAGAATAACGCCATGCTCACACTTACGTCCGACATTAAGCGGGTTCACACCTGGTCCGTCAGACAGAACTAACCCTGGGAATTGAATATCTCTTACCTCTACTTTACCTGATTCAACATAGACTACGGCTCGATTTCCTGCCATAAACCATTCTCCTCTCATAACTCGGATGATATCACTTCTTCTTCGAATGAGGTCAATGAATTCTGGTTGCGCTTTCTATTTCTTTCTACATCGTACCTTTTCTATTTACATGAATCTTCTATTTTGCTAACCTATTTGTAGTGAAAACTAACTTTGTTTTTAGAAATGGGGCTTTACATGGCAGTCGAGGTTTTGGAAAACTCATTGCGCAGCATACTGACCAATCTGCATGTTGATGTAATCGTTTCCAAAGAACAATACATCTGCGATGATTGGGAACGTGACAACAAAGTCCATAGTTTTAACCGATTGTATTACATTGTGAGTGGCCGAGGGGTGTTGGAAACGGAAGGGGTAACGTACAACTTACATCCAGGCCAGCTTATACTACTTCCTTGCCATTCCGCTCAGAAGATTTCAATTGACAGTGGATTGAATTTCCATAAATACTGGTGTCACTTCACAGCACGTGTCGGGAATCGAGATTTGTTCGAGATGTATCGTTTTCCCGTGTGCATAGATAAGCTGGATTGCTCTGAGATCGAGGCTTGGTTCCAACACATGATCTTATCCAATGATGATCCATCCCCTGCTTCGATTCTCAAAGCTATAGCGTCACTTCTTAGTTTGCTGAGTCAATTCCTTGACCAGAACTTTGAGGAAATCGCCGATCCACTATCTGCAACACGTAAAATGCATTATGTACTTCAATATATCGAACAACATCTGGATCAGAAAATAACTGTCGAGCAGCTCGCTAGTATCGCTCATTATCATCCCAATTACTTCATTAAAGCCTTTCATACCACCTTAGGCTGTTCACCTATCCAATACATGAAGCGCTTGCGAATAGATAAAGCACGAAAACTGCTAGCTTCAGATCAACCTATTGGCAGCATCGCTCTTGCTGTCGGGATTGAGCAGCATAACTTCTCGACGTTATTTAAGACCTATACAGGCTTTTCCCCGCGAGAGTTCCGACGAATGCTGAAACATGAGGGGAAATCATCATGAAAAGCCGAGGCTGCAATAGCCTCGGCTTCATTAGTTATTTACGATCATTAATTGCTTTGATGATTTCCACAGGGATTTTGGGTTTGCGATCGTAAGTAAGCAACCCGTTGATCTCTTGTTCAACATCTGTCAATTGTGTATAGCAGTATCCTTGGACAACACCTGAGTTCAGGAGTGGACGAATGACAGCGCGCAGCTTTTGCTCATAGTCTTCGTCATTATCTGCACCCGAGTAGCCCCAGCCTTCCCACTCACTCTTTTTGTAGGCAATTCCACCAAATTCAGTGACAAGAATCGGCTGATCTTGATAAGGGAACCCTTCTACAAACAAACGTCGATTCGCCGGCATCGCATGAACAGCTTTCTCCTTGGAGCTGTAACGCTCCGTGAGGACTTCTTCTCTCCACTCATAATCATGAATGGCGAATAAATCGGTCGTCACTAGCTCCCATCCATCATTCGAAATAACGGGACGCATTGGATCCAGCGATTTGCTCAAATGATACATCGTCAACGCATGCTGCTGCTGCAATTTATCAATTTGGATGTTCGGGACACCCCAGCTTTCATTGAGCGGTACCCAGGCAATAATCGACGGGTGATTATAATCCCGTTCCATCGAAGCGACCCATTCTTTGGTAAATTGGCCTACATATTTATCCGAATACTCATAGGCATTCGCCGCTTCACTCCAAACAACAAGCCCAAGCACATCACACCAGTACAGGAATCTTGGATCTTCCAGTTTCTGATGCTTACGAGCTCCATTGAAGCCCATTGCTTTCGTAAGCTCAACATCTTGTTTGATCGCATCATCGCTCGGAGGAGTCAAATTTCCATCTGGGAAGTAGCCTTGATCCAGCACCATTTTCAGAAAATAAGGACGATTATTCAAGCACAACTTGCCATCCTCGATCGAAACCTTGCGCATACCGAAGTAACTTCCTACAACATCCTCAACCTCATTATCAACTAGCAGCGTGAACGTAACATCATATAAATTCGGTTTCTCCGGTGACCACCATCCGCCAAGCCCATGATCATTAAAATCATTCAAACGAATCTTCCGAGCACCCGTCCCGCTTCTAATGCCATAGACATCTTCAGAAACTAGCTCGCCTTTAAAAGAAATATCAACCTTTAGTTGGTATTTGGACGTCGAATTCGCGTCGATGCCATCAATTTCATATTTGATTTCGATTTGCTTTGCATCAATATCTGGCGTCATCTTCACTTTATCTAAGTAAGCGTTTGCCGAAACAGCCTCGAGCCACACGGTTTGCCAAATTCCTGTCGTTCTCGTATAGAAAATGCTAGCAGAATCCGCTTTCCAATACTGCTTTCCTCTCGGTAGCGTTACGTCTTTGCTGAAATCTACGGCCTTCACCACGAGTGAATTCGTCCCCGCTTGAAGCGCTTCCGTAATATCCGCATGGAATGGCGTATGGCCACCTTCGTGAGTCGCCACCAGGATGCCATTTACCCAAACCGATGCAAGGTAATCCACCGCGCCGAAGTGAAGCAGAATTCGTTTACCGGCAAAAGACTGCGGAATTTCAAGCTCGCGGCGGTACCACACGATATCGTGAAATTCATTAGAACCAATTCCGCTTAATTGGCTTTGAAAAGCAAAAGGTACTTGAATCGTCTTTGAGAACGCTTTATCCCCCCTGTGCCATTTCTCTTTCGTTCCTACGGAAGCATCATCGAACTCGAACTGCCATTCCCCATTTAAGTTAATCCAGCTATCTCGTACAAATTGCGGTCTAGGATATTCAGCTCTCGGTTGGTTGCTCATTGTAAAGGAAAACCTCCATTGGATAATTTATAAGTTAACTAAATAACGTGATAATTCCTAAACTCATTATGCAATCACTCCAAAATAAAGTCAATACATGTTATTCAATTAACTTTAAAGTTAACATAATTTCATTTTACATGGCTCACTTGTTACTTCTCACTTCCCCCTTACATTCACCTTGCTACATCACTTTCTATCTCCACATTTACCTCCTACTTCAACTAGCTACTCTTTCATTCCCCCTTCCTCCTCCCCCACACGTTTAACTGGAAAAACTACATCTATTTCAGCGATTTTCCTTCAATATTTGCATTTAAATGGAAAAAGTACATCTAATTCCCTCTAATTCTTGATTCCCAATCGAATAGGGTAAAATAAGCTACATAAAATCCAGTTATTCCTCCAAAAGCACGATTTTCACGGAATTTAGATGGAGAAATTCCAGTTATTTCGCGTCATAGGCGATTCTAGGCAGGCTACCATCGGCATTTCTTGACTGATGCAGCCAATATGCCAAGCGCACCAAAAGAACCCCCACATAGATTTCTCTACGTGAGGGTTCTCAAAGCAAACATTAGTCCATGTAGCCAGCCATGCCATTTTTCATCAAGTACTCCATCTCGGCTTCAAGAATCGTATCCACCGCAAGCTCGCTTAGCTTCACGTCTGGACGGCCAAGGATATGATCAATCAGATCATCACTGTCGATATCTACAGCACCTTTCGAACTTTGTTCTACTTTGGCGATATAGGCTTTCTCATGCTTCAGAACTAACTCAATTTGCTTGGGATCCGCCTTTGTCTTGCCGATGATGAATTGTAAAAGCTCCTGCTCGTTCACGCTTGCAGTCATTCTTCTCACTCCTATTCGATGTATGCCTCCTATTGTACCATAGATAGACAAAAAGAGACCCACAGCAACGGGCCGCGGGTCTAAAGGTTTATATTTTAAAAGGGGGTCGTCTTTTATTATAACCGACTAACATGTATGGCAGATGACGACTATATTTCTTTTATATTACAAATTTACATGAATGACGTAAGGGACGATGAACACCTCGTTATTTTGCTGAAACTGGCCCCAAATTTTGTAGATCCCTTTCTTCGGAAATACAATTTTGAACGCCGCGGTTGGCCCTGAAGTCGCTGCTGGATCCGTGGGATGCACATGGACGAAATCATTCCCATCCTCACTGATCGCAACGACATGTCCGACACTCCCCAGATAGGGCTGTAGATTCGTTACAGGAGTTTTGGCCGCCCCCGCCTGCTTAAACGAGAACACCATGTCCAGCTCCATGCCTGCCATGAGATGATCGAAAGCTAGGGTGACTTCCTTGTCACCGACCTGTTTCGTTAGACTTTTATCCGGGATCAGCTTAACCGCTTTCGGCACCTTCCCGTCAATGGTCACCCAATGGGACTGCGCACTTTCCCCTGAGCCCGTTGGCGTGAAATCCGCAATAAGCTGATAGTAACCTCCTGCTGGAAACGATGTTTGAATATCGAATCGACCAGCGCCTACATAAGTCGGATGCAAGTGTTCGAAGTAGGACAAATCCTTACTCACCACAATAAGGTGCATAAGTTTCTCGTGCATGACATCGAATTTCTCGATGGGGCGATTCCATTTATTTTGAACCAGTATCGTGATGTTGGATATTTCTTTGGGTACATTATGGGGTGAATCCACTGCAAAATGAGCAATCGCATCGCTCGTATGCTGATGTGTAACCGATGATGACATCGTCATACCCGACATCCCGGAGGTATCAGACATATCAACCGTCGTAGCTGACGAACCGCAAGCGGATAGGAGTAGTACGAAGCAAGCTAAGGGCAACAGCAATATCTTCATTCGGTTTTGTCGGATGAAACCGGTCCTGCAAGAATACTTAAACCGAGTGAGGACAGGGCACATAAGAAGATGGATCCGCCCCAAAGTTCTGGTGTCCAGTTCAACGTTTCGAATAATTTCAAATGTGCGAAATATAACCCCCAGATCAAGACCGGTAGTACAAAGAAGATGGCCTTATACCGCCAATCTGCCTTGTCCCGCTCTTTGATCTCTCGAAATAATAAATCGCCGATCACACCGCTAATTAGCAGGATGATAATTGAGCTATAGTCCCGGAACCCGTCCAGTACCGATAGGAACATCGACTCAAATAGAAAGAAGAACGTGACCGTCCCGAACGGAAGTTTCCATCTACGCAGGACGAACATCAATGGAATCACAAGAATCATCGTAGTAAGGAGGAAATCCACTACAGCTCTGCCAATGGCATCTTCCCCTCTGGCCATCCATAGATTCTGGCGAAAGGACCAGGCGTACATGAGGAAGAAGGCGAACACCGTAAAGGTTAGCCCTATGGAAGTTAACGCTGGCAACAATTGGCGAAATGTTGGTGCTGTACCCTTTTCAGCAGCGCTGATCGCACGGTAGGGACTTGTTAGTATCAGTAAGGCACCTGTCAGCAGCAGAAGATGCGTTGGGCTGAGCAGGGCTTCGATATTTTTCTCAATACCAAACACGGTATGCCAGTACATATCACCAAGTCCACCTACAAAGAACAGAATGACACCGGCGACACCGAGCTTGTAGCCAACGGGAATCGCTGCGAACCATGTAGGGGATTGCGCGCTGATTTTGTTCGAACGGATCATCATAAAGATCCACATCGCACAAGCCAAATAGCCAGAATAAAGAATCGCGTGCCACGGTGTAAAAAAAGTTTCTACGGCACCATGGTTATGGGCGAAACCATCAATAAACAAACCAATGATAAGCCACATGCCCATGATCATTGTAATCGAATGCTTGGACATCGTCGTGGTTGCTTGCGCCTTATTCACCGCTACTTGGACAGACACAACAATCAGCTCCTTATGAGATGGGTACATGTAATTCTTCCGAGGTGCTGAGTCCATCATATAACGCTTGCTGACGCAATGCCACATATAACTCTGCTTTGGTAGAATTATAATACGGTAATACGAACAATACACCTACGCCCAGCGCTAGGGTCCCAAGAATGAACCACCCAATAAACGATAGATCCAGTACAAACATCCGCCATTTATGGCCTCGTGTCATCTGATTACTGAGCTGCACGGCTCTTTTACGACCAATCGTCGGATTATCACCTAGAATATACGGGACCATGCTGTAGGCATAGGACTTTACTATACCTGGAATGATGAGCAATAAATACCATAAGAAATTCAGCAAAGCACTCCAGAACATGGCAGCAACCGTGCCTAAATATCGCCCTTTCCCAAATGCGTAAAGCAAATAGTTCATATTAACATCGCCTTGGGAGGCTTGTTTGAAATATTGCTGTGCATTCACTTTAAACGGATTCAATACGAAGATACTGAACGCTATCGCTGACAAACCAGCAATAATTGCGACAATGACGATGATAACAAGAATGAGTGCACCGACACCATCCGAAATGTCCTCCATGCCTAGATGCCAGTCTGAGAAGTTGAATGACGACGATGTTGACCCACTGCTCGAGCCCCAATTACTGCAACTCGGAACCCCGCCTCCAACAATGGCAAGCAGCAAGCTGACCAGAAATGCTTTCCAATAGGATGTGCGAAGTACTTGTTTGGCTCTGCTCTTCAACTCTTTACGTGACCAATTCACGCAATCCCTCCTCAAGTAAGTTCATATACACCATCTTATTTGATCTTGGAAAGTCATAGAACAGCACCTATCCTTCACTCATAAAAACATCTCATCTTAATGTCTTGCTCGTAATTACCAAATCCTTTGCCAAAAAGTGTTAAGCCACCTCGCCCACGTTTCGTATCCTCCGCACTTATTCGAAACACCCAGTACTTTGGATCAACACGCAGGTCCGTGATGCTGATATCCGAAAGACGTTGACCATCCATGAATGTCCCCCTATCCGTAATGCGAAGAACCTTCAGCAGCCCATACTGATTCACGTCCGAGTGCCACCATTCTGGTGTTAGCTTCCCCCTCGTCTCTCCATAGTCACCAGGACTTGTCCATACACCAAGCTGCGTTTCATTAAGCCTAAAACAAATATCGGATGGCCAGTTTTCGTTCACTTGAGGAGCCTCCGAGCCAATTTCCAGTGAAATTTCTATCTCCTTCAGATTGTCATCTTTCAACAAGTAATTGGGGACTTTATACTCGACAAATCCTTTGCCAAACCAGAGAATACCAGCCTCTACCCTTTCCGGATCCATAAAATACGCTGGATTATCATAGTTGCCAATGACCTTCTCGGTGGTAGCAAGCCCACACGTCGGCCACGCTTCATAATCGGTGAAATGTCCGATCGGCACGGACACTTCCTTGCATTTATGCAAGGAGGTTCTTTCTGGAGATAGCTTAATCTGCAAATAGGACGTATTCACGAAACAATATTTATAAGTTCCGCCGTTAACACGCCTCATCTTACTTCCTACAAGTCCTGCTTGCTCTAGCTTGTTAACATGGCTGCTGACAATGGCATTGCTGAGATAGAGCTCGGCTGCTAGTTCCTTAATGTGCATTTCCTTGATGAATAATTTATCTATGATTTTCAGGCGAACTTCACTCGCCAATGCCTCATACACTTGAAGCGAAGCAGCATCTGTCTTGAGATACATTCATTCACACCCTTTAGAATACGTAATTTTATTAATCCTGAAAAATAAGTATTGAAGACCAACTTCATTATCGTACATAATAAAGGTGAAATCAACAACATTAGAATTCATAAATAAGCTAATTCTAAATATAAGGAGCGATTAATCATGACTTTACGTTCACAAATGCTCATCGACAAAAGTTTTGTTCTAGCTCAAATTGACCCTCGTCTATACGGATCCTTCATCGAACATCTGGGCCGTGCTGTTTATGGCGGGATTTATGAACCCGGTCACCCTACGGCAGATGAGAATGGTTTCCGACTAGATGCGATGGAAGCTATCCGCGCGCTGCAAGTTCCGATTATTCGTTACCCAGGTGGCAACTTTGTTTCCGGATATAATTGGGAAGATGGCGTTGGACCTAAGAAAGACCGGAGACGATTGCTAGAACTAGCATGGTGGACAACGGAGACGAATGAAGTGGGCACGAATGAATTCGCTGATTGGGCGAAGTTAGTTGGTTCTGACGTGATGATGGCGGTTAATCTTGGCACACGCGGTATCGACGATGCTAGAAATCTGATTGAATACTGTAATCATCCTTCTGGCTCCTATTATAGCGATCTGCGCATTTCCCATGGCTATAAGGAACCGCATCGTTTCAAAACCTGGTGTCTGGGCAACGAAATGGATGGGCCTTGGCAGATCGGCACGAAGACCGCTGTTGAGTATGGTCGCCTCGCGAATGAAACGGCCAAAGTAATGCGTTGGGTAGATCCAAGTATCGAGTTAGTAGCATGTGGCAGCTCTTCGAGCGGTATGAGTACGTTTGCAGATTGGGAAGCGACTGTTCTGGATTTGAGCTATGAGAATGTTGATTATTTGTCGCTCCATGCTTATTACAATAATAATAGCAACGATACAGCCAATTTCCTGGCCTCATCGCTTAATTTGGATAGTTTCATTAGCAGTGTCGCAGCCATCTGTGATTATGTGAAAGCCAAGAAGCGCAGCAAGAAGAAACTTATGCTCTCCTTGGATGAATGGAACGTCTGGCATACCATTGGATCAAGTCGCGCCGAAGAGCGTTGGCAGATTGCTCCACCTGAATTTGAAGATGTATATACGCATGAAGATGCACTAGCTGTTGGTTGTTTCCTCATTACGTTACTCAAGCATGCGGATCGTGTCAAAATGGCCTGCATGGCGCAATTGATTAATGTTATTGCACCGATTACAACAGAAACAGGCGGCCCGCTCTGGCTGCAAACGACCTATTATCCATTCCTTCATGCTTCCGTCTACGGCAGAGGCACTGTCCTTCATACAGTCAATTCTTCACCTAAATATGATGCCAAAGATTATACAGATGTCCCTTACTTGGAATCGGTGTGCGTATACAACGAGGAGCAAGGCCAAATTACGGTTTTTGCCGTCAACCGCCATCTCTCCGAGACTATGGAGCTCGATCTGGATATCCGCAGCTTCGGTGATGTTAGCTTGATTGAGCACATCGTGCTAGAGCACGATGATTTGAAAGCCGTAAACACGAAGGCTAACCCACATCATGTTAAGCCGCATCATGGCGGTCTATCCGTCCTAGACAATGGACATGTCAAGAGTAACCTAGCCAAAGCCTCTTGGAACGTTATTCGCCTTCAAACTAAGCAAGGATAATGGCTGTCCATGCCTCATCATCGAAGCGGGTCCCTTAAGCGATATATGCGCGGGGACCCGCTTTTTTCATCTCTTACTTGTCGTGCGGACAGGCGATTATACGCCATTGACCGCCCTTCAAGTTTGGGCATACAATGAAGAGGAATCCCCCTATGAGAGGAACCTGTATCATGCGAAATAAAGTTGCTTGGGGGCTTACAGCCCTTCTAGGATTGGCAAGCTGTATCGCGATTCCCTTGCTTGTCATGAAGACCGACGGCAATATGCACGGTCCCAATTCACTTGATGCCATTGCCAGGCTGGATTCTCCTCTGGCTGTTGCTCCTTCTTCACGACCTAAGCAGCCAGATACCTTAACCTATTGGCTCAACCAAGAGAAGAAATCGGAACAAGCTGGACATGCTGAGACCGCCGCGGCCTATCGGAAGCGGATCAATGCCTACCATGCTGGTCTTCCTTCGGTACTTCCACTTACATCTAATTGGCCCAGTAACCAGGCCTCTTCAACAGATATGGAACTCTATCTCCGTGTTCCGATACAAGACCAAGCACTTAAACCAACAGCATCTCCCCTCCCTGTAACTTCCACGCTTGCCAAACATGAGCCTGCATCAGGGGTTTATATCGGCATGCTCGGGGCAGATCGGCGAGTTGGCTACGATGTCACGAAGATTGAAGATGTCTATGGCCGCAAACACGCGCTGTATTTGTCATATGTGGGATGGCGCAAGGTGCAGACCGATACCAATACCTATTTCCCCGCGCGAACAGCGGAAAGGGTGAAGGAACTTGACGGCGCACTTCAGATCGGATGGGAACCGCGATTTGGCTTAGACGACGTGCAGGATGATGAATATGTTCGCCGTTTCGCGCGTGAAGCGAAGGCCTCCGGCATCCCTATTTTCCTCCGCTACGCTTCGGAAATGAACGGAGCTTGGGTACCGTGGCATGGCGAGCCGCGGAAATATATCGAGAAATTCCGTCTGATTCATGACATTATGGCTGAAGAAGCACCGAATGTGGCCATGGTGTGGTCGCCTAACTTCTGGCCGCCAGATACGATTGATAGTTACTATCCAGGCGATGCCTACGTAGATTGGGTTGGTTTCTCCTTGTATAGCACGCCTTACTCATCAGAAAAAGAGCAGCTCCAAGGTACCGTGATCGATACCTTCGCTCCTCTCTATAAACGATATAGCCATAAACCTATTATGATTTCTGAGGGTGCTGTTGCTCATACGTATTTGCCAACTAACCAAGCTTACTGGAGCTGGGCAGAGAGCCAGTTGGGTTACATGTATGGCTACCTCCCGCGCTTGTTTCCTCAAGTAAAAGCAATAACTTACTTTAATTTCAGCCGAGCTCAGGCGGTTCGAACGAATGGAAGCTATGTCTATGACATCGGGGAAAATCCATTTATGGACGGATATTATCAACGGCTGATTGCATCCGATTGGTTTCTGAGTAAAGTAGAGCCAGGGGTAAATCCCATTCCATACCGCTATACACCTGTCTTGAGCAGTTCTCTTCCTACTGGCCAGCAGACCGCTCTTGTCTACCCTAAGCTGGTGCATGAAGAGGGGAAACCGCCGTTTGCAATAGCAATTTACCAAGGCAATCAACTCCTCGGTGCCAGTTATGAAGCTCCCTGGGAAATCGATATTAGCGTTGGGGCTGAATCGGCTTCAGCACCTTGGTATGTGGTCGCTTATAATGATCAGATGGAAGTGACTGCTATCACATCAGGCATTGAACCTATTGCTCGTACTAATCCTGTTATACCTTAATTGCCGAAATGATAGGATGGAATAATACGAATGTCCTTATCCAAATTCGTTAGCATCATGAAATTGCGATTAAAAGTAAAAATGCGTTTCACCTGATAGTACGACATGGTTACAGCCGTAAGGGCTTCGCTGAGTGAGAAGCGGAGCTCGGGCCTGTCCATTAACAATCTGCGCGATTCCCCCTCAAATTCAGGGCCGCTTGAGATGACTGCCAATTTCCCTCTACTTACTGCTTTCTCAATCGCCTTCAGAAAATATTCCGCCTGCTCATAACTATATTCATTACGCAGCCATTCGTGGAGATCGAATACAATGGAATTCGTCGTCATGTAATTACGTTCAAGATCATGCAAATCCAGAAACATCGATCGTGCTTTAATATATCGAGGGTCTTTAGGGTTCATTAGAGCAGCTAGAGCTGTTTCATCCAGAAAAATGGCATCCTGAATATTCAAGTGATCATCCATAGATCAGACCTCCTTAATCTTCTTGTTTGCAAATACCGTCCAAGTATAGCAGCGGGTTTGCTTCCTTTTGATCCACAGAGATGGGGGTTAGTTCGTAAGTCGCGCTTGCCAAATATTGCGCAATGAGTCCATTCACGATCGCTTCTACAGTGGTTTGCTGTAGATCAGCGGTTTCTTTCAGCTTATCCACATAGCGAGGGTCGAGCTCTATCATGTCTTCATCTTGTTCCGCATTTCTTGGAGAAATGAACTCGGATGCGGTGGACTTCGCTTTTTCGAATTGATTATGAATGAAGCGTTTGTAATTGTTCGCCATCGTAATTCACTCCTTATGCAATAACTGGTATACAAATTCGTCGAATTCCGTCGATTTCAGGGGGTAGTTACGTAAAAAGGCAACCGAACCCTTAAGGTCCGCTGCCTTCTCAAGTTTGCTATATTAGGCAAGCCGTATGCCAAAATACGTGAATAAAGCTTCTTTGTACGCTTCATCCGTCTCTGGCGAGTAGGTTTGCACGTCTGTAGCGCTGAATACACGGAACTCTTTGTCGGCAAGCGTATGCCTTCCTTCTGACGTGCGTATCGCAACGATTGGAACCTTGTTGAAAATTGAGTCCGGGGATTTTTCACACCAGAAACTCGCAAATAGATAGTCTTTGGGCAGCTGAGGCTCCTCTGTGAAAGAGTAGATGCGTTGCCACCCCTTCGTTTTCTGCTCACAAAGCACCCAGCCGTCCAGGGGATCTTTATCGAGTCGGTAGCTCTCATCACCTTGCTGTTGGACAACACCTTCGACGAATAGAAGAGGCCTGCGGGGAACGATTCCGCCCACTCCAACATCGCACAGGTAGTTGACTCCTTCAGCCTCTACCTTCAAGACATGGTGGCGCCTTTTGGGAGGTAGATTGGCCTCATCCCGCCAAAAGCGGGCAACCAAATCCGTCACCTTGTAGCCGAGCTCGCGAAGCAGCCAACCGAATAAGGCATTGGTTTCAAAACAATAGCCACCGCGCTGGCGTATGACAATCTTCTCGTAAAGATCCTCGGGATTAAGCGATAACGCTCTTCCCTCGAGAATATCTAGATTCTCATAGGGAACCGTGTGCAGATGCCGTTCCTGCAGATGGGCTAATGTCTTCGCACTGCCATCGAGCGAACCTTGAAAACCGATGCGGTCGAGATACTTCTCAATTTGATTGTTTGAATGCATCAAGGGGAAGACACCATCCTTAAGGGAGTTAGCTTGAATCATCTAAGGGTTAACGATTATCCTTGCATGTGAATTCGGCTGGAGATCTCTTGAGCATCCAGCTCGCGCATCGAGAGCTTACCACCGATCGATCTGAAGCTGCCAATAACGTCCTCATAGCCGCGCTCGATGTGCTCGACGCCTGTAATACATGTGCTGGCTTCCGCCGTGAAACCGGCCATCAGCATACAAATACCGGCACGCACATCCGTCGCGTGCACCCAGCCCCCTCGCAAGGGGAGCCCGCCGCGAATAAATGCTGATTCTTGGCGTATCTCTATTTCCGCGCCAAGCCGCCTTAGCTGTGGAACATGAGCGAACCTTTTGGGATAGACACGGTCGGTAACGATACTCTTGCCCTGAGCCTGCAATAAGAGCGCGGTCATGGGTTGTTGTAGATCAGTAGCAAAGCTTGGATACATGCCTGCACGAATGCGCGTTGCTTTCAGAGATCCATTCCCATAAGCGGTAATACTGTTTTCACCGCATTCCACATGCAGTCCGACTTCCTCTAGCTTCGCTAGACAGGAGCCAAGATGTTCCGGAATGACATCTTGAACAGTAATTTGTCCCCCATTGAGCCCTGCTGCCATTAAGAAAGCCCCGGCAATGAGTCTGTCTGGAATGACCGTGTGGATGCCCCCATTCAAGTAAGGAACACCTTCAATACGAATGCGATCCGTGCCTGCCCCATAAATACGTGCACCGAGCTGATTCAGGAATCTTGCCGTATCGCAGACCTCCGGATCCACAGCCGCATTGTGCAGCTGAGTTCGCCCTTTGGCCAACACAGCCATCATCATCGCATTCATCGTCGCACCGGAGGTAATGGTATCGAAGTAAATGTCCGCTCCCTTCAACTCTGCCGCTTCAACCTCATAGTAATCCTTGAAGATGCGGACTTGAGCGCCAAGCGCTTGGAACACCTTGATATGCTGATCCATCGGTCTTGAAACGAAATCGTCTCCACCCGGCAATCCGATCGTGACTCTGCCGAATTTGGACAGCAACGCGCCTACGAAATAATAAGACGCTCTATAGCTCGATGCTTTGCCGGGATCAATGATTGCACTGTGAATCCAGCGTGGATCTATCGTGACCTGTCCACCTGACTGCGTGAACTTAAGGCCGATATCTCGGCCTATATCCGCAATAAGACGGACATCATCTATGTGTGGAATTCCCTCTAATGTTACGATATTATCCGCCAGACAAGCTGCTGCAAGTAAGGCAAGAGAACTATTCTTGGCTCCAGGTATGCGTACCGTTCCGTTCAGTGGGCCTGAGTACTCCGTTTGTATATATTTCATGAAGGGTTCCCAACTTTCGTTATGACGATTTCAAATCGGATTCGAGCATATAACCCCCGCCGCGAATGGCACTAATGAGAAAGGTGTCTTTTCCGTACTTTTTGCGTACCCGATAAACCAAGGCGTTCAATTCGTCGAGAGACACATCCGAGAAACCGGCTGCCCCCGGCGATCTTTCCGGCCATACCTTGGATTTAATTTCCTCCAGCGGTACGAGTCGATTGGCATGCTCATGCAGCACACGAATCAATAAATATTCTTTCTCGGACATCGCGATCCGCTTGCCATCCACCACACACTCTCTTTTCTCCCAACTGATTTCCAATGGAAGTTTAGGAATTTCTAACTGTCTGGTGATGCTGAGCGGTTCGATTTCAAGGGTCTGATCGGCAAACATATAAGAGAAATGGATGACGGTCATCCCTTTGGCAAGCCTAATAATATCAAAATTGTTCAACGGATATGGGGTATGCGGTGTTAGCTGTACACCATTAATTTCAGTGCCGTGGCGACTTCCCAAATCGTAGAGCACCGCCTTGTCTTGCTCTTTGCGGATGATGATATGCTTTCGGGAAATAAAAGCGTTCGTAAACGCCAAGTCTGGCGTTAACTCATGCGATATCCTGCCGATGTTCGTTTCATCCTCATTCAAATTCACGCAAGTGCCCGCTCGATAGGGCTCACCACGCACAACATATAAGCATGCAAAGTTATCCAGTAGTGTCCCCTCCGTTTTTGCGCATGCAGCTTACCTCACTTCATGGGGAAGAACCCCATTAATTATCGTACCTCAAACTGACGCTGAATAAAACCCCTTCACACTGACGGATCACTCATATTTCAGTCATAATTTACCCTGCCTATTAACCCTCTGCTTCATATAAATTCGCATCCAGTGACTGAATAAATGGTGTCCATTCCTCTGTCGTATAAAGCAGAAGACGGTGCATCGCACGCGTACATGCGGTATAAAATAACTTTCGTTCACTCTCGCGATCGTACACGCGTGTGGATGCATCATAAATCAATACGACGTCGAACTCGACACCTTTGGCGAGATATGCCGGTATGATCATAATACCTTTTTCAAAGGTCAACGTTTCCTTCGTGATCAGCCGCATAGCCACAGAACCCGCAGACTGCAACGCTTCATAGGCTTCGCGACTCTCAGCTGCGGTCTTCGTAATAACGCCAATCGACGTGAACCCCTCTGCCTTTAATTCAGCTAGATGAACTAGCATTCGCTCAACTCTCTCTGCAGGGCTGCTCACCTTAATGAGACGCGGCTTCTGCTCACTCCGTTCAAAAGGTACAATTTCTACGTCAGGCAATAACGCCTTCGTAAATTCCACAATCTCGCGGGTGGAGCGATAGCTTCGAATTAAACGAATCAGATTCGTTTCCTCTTGGCCATATAGCCGAATTAGTGGCGAATCCACCTCGGATAGATTGGTCGCCTGCGGGAAGATCGCTTGGCTAAAATCGCCAAGAACTGTCATATTAGCACGAGGAAATAGCTGCTTGAGAAAGTAGAATTGGAAAGGGGAATAATCCTGTCCTTCATCGACAAATACTTGTCGTACATTCGTGTTCCTCCGCGTCCCCTCTACGAGCTCTTTCAAACACAAGAACGGTGCTGCATCCTCATAAAACAGTTCGCCTCGACTCAGCTGCTCCTTCGTTTGCCTGCAAATTTCCGTCCATTGTTCGGGTACCGCAGTCTCGTTCGTCATGCTTCGATACGCAGCCTCATCGCTGAATAATTGATCGTACAATCCGATGATATCGATAAATTTAAATCGCTTAACATCATTCCGCAATGGCTTATAGTGCCCGCTCACGATCATCTTCCGAAGCAGCTCTTCTATTTCCTGCATGGCAAAACCAATATCTTGATCTTCGTCTTCCCCCTTGCCAAGAAACTGCCCATAATCATCCAGCAGCTGCTCATTCATATGGAGGACTACTTCCTCCCCTTGCTTATACTTCTTGAGCAGCTCTCTGTAGGCTTCGGCGTATTGCTCGTTATCAAGGTAATCGAGTTCATCTTGTACCCAATGTGCTCTCTGTTCCTTGCGCTCGAGCGAAGTCAGCCTTTGCAGGATCCATTCCTGTAAAAGAAGGACTCGATTAGCTAGACGGATGGTAGGGTCATAGCTATAAAATTGCGTTTGGATCCCCTCCGCGGTTATCAACTCACGATCCTGGAATTGGATGCTCCGGAACAGCATGCCTTCTTTCACCAACCATACCGCGTATTGCTGCAAGGCATGGAGGAAAGCTTCGGATGCTTTATACTGAATTCCACTTCGTCGTGCTTCATACGCTTGCGAAGAGGGTGATGTCAGCATGTATTCGATCTGCTCGAATGGGCTTTCCAGCTGTAACGTGGATCCCAGCCAATACACCAAATATTCTTGTATGGTCGTTTGCTGCATATTTTCCTCACCTAGCTCGGGAAGAACAGTGGATACATAACTATTGAACATCGGATTGGGTGAAAAAGCACGATCTGGTCCGCTTTAAGCTTGTCGCGGTGCTTATATAACAGATAAGCAGCCCGCTGCAACGCGGCTGACGTCTTACCGCTGCCTGCCGCTCCCTGCACAATAAGCATACGCGTTTTATCGTTGCGAATGATGGCATTTTGCTCCTTCTGAATCGTCGCTACAATGCTCTTCATCTGCGAATCTGCTCCTTGCGCGAGCACTTGTTGGAGCAATTCATCGCCGATCGTTACACTCGTGTCGAACACACGCTTGAGTTGGCCGTCACCGATGTGATACTGCCGCTTCAGCGTCATTTCCCCTGCAACTCGACCTCCTGGCGTGTCATAGGCCGAAGCTCCGGGGGAGTAGTCGTAGTACATACTTGCGATAGGTGTTCGCCAGTCATACACCAGGAAGCTTAAGCCGTCAACGTCTACAAATGACGAAACGCCGATATAAATGGATTCGCTGAGGCTAATCCCCTCTTCTTGAAAATCTATTCGACTGAAATACGGCGACGGCAACAACCGCTTCATGCTCTTCAACCGCTGCATCCGCTGCTGGTGACTCCGTTCCCGCTCCGATAACAATGTTTCTTGCTGTCTGATACTATAGAATGCTTCCTCGAAATCTTCATGCGTGCTCGTGTTGATCGACACTTCTTCCCAGAAACGTTTGCGGAAGTCCGTCACCTGATCGCGCAGCCCGACAACTTCGGGTTCAATTTCTGCGATTGCAGAACGTAATTTATCTGTAACGAGGTCTAATCGTTCTTGTTCTTGCTGCCATTCGTTTGCCTTTATCATCTTCACGAACACGCTCCTTTGAGATCTTGTGTGAAAAAAATAAAATAATGTTTGACAACCTGCCGTTTTTCATGCTAAAATTTAATTAAAGATAAAATGTAATAACTATGCAATGAATATTAAATGAGGCCAATAGTCTTTGTATCTTAACATAAAGATCCTCGCGTGTAAATATAGGATTGAGCAAGAAGAACCGGCATTTCTGCCGGTTCTTCTTTTTTTTCATTTTAACCTGGAGTCCACCTCGGGACCTCCGATGTTGTTGTTTTGACTTAAAAATTTCATTAAATCATTACTCAGCTGCACAATCTCCTTGTTGGCATTATTCGCATAATCCGGCAACATCATATCCCTAACCATTTTAGTTCGCAGCCATGTCATAAAGAAAAGATTCAAAAATAAGTTTGGACATTTAAGCACTATTTTAAGCATTGGCGGATCAATTGAAACGCCAGCTTTTTGTATTTCCCTTAGATAAGCTTTTAAAGTGACTGTTATTTGGCTTGCCATCTTTCTGGTTCTGGCTGTTTTGTTGTCAGTTAACTGATTCTCAGCATACAAAACGCTCAACATGGCAATGTCTGACACGGAATGTGTGATTAGATATGCTAACATATCCTTTTTAATAACGTAGGGAAGTTTTGCTCTTTTAAATAAATTTGCAAGGTTTTCAGTGCGTTCTGTCACTTCACCGTTTATTTCTCCAAATGCAGTTGCCGCTATCATCTTTGGTAGAAATCGAGGATGCAATACGCCATCTTTAATCTGTCCGCCGAAGCCGGGAAAAGCCGGCAAAAGTCTATCCCCTACAATATCCAGCCACGAAGAAAATCCAATTGAATTATTAGTCATCGTAACTATATGTCTGCTTTGATTATTTTTTAGCGCTAACAACGCTGATTCGGACCGATCATAACGAACGGTAACGAAAATAAAATCGTATATATCGTCATTTTCGAGCGTATCAATGACATTCACTTGGATGGATCTAACTGTACCTTTTTCTGTATATTGCAGGCCATTTTCTCTTAATGATTTAAATCTATTAGAATGAGCAAACAGACTAACGTCAAACCCTGCTTCAATAAGCTTAATCGCGTACATGCTCCCGATGACACCTGCACCAAAAATTAAAATTCTAACTTGTTTTGCTGACATTCAAACCACTCCTACTTATTAACATTCCCTTTCGATTATCAAACAACATGTTGTATGATGTGATTATAAATTTTTACTATTCCTTGATCAACCATCAGTTTTTTAGTATTTGTCGGATTATTTTCTGTTTCGCCAACCTCTATTCAAAGGGGATTACGCCCTATTCTAAAGAATGAGTCTGTCATTCAAACCCAACCGATGTGTAGTACAGCTTTGAGAAAACTTCCCCCTGCTTCCGTATGGCGCTTCAAGATTAGATGGATTTTATGCAGCTATTCTCATTGAAAAAGCTGAACTATTCGAAATAACTGGATTTCATCCAGCTAATTCGGACCATTTAAGCAAATTGCCTCGAAATAAGTTAAATTAGCTGTACCTTATCCAGTTATTCCTGAAAAACCAGGATAAACAGCTGAAATAGCTGTACATTTTCCAGTTAATTGGTTCGTGCAGCTTCACGAAGTTATCTTCAGCTATTCTATGAGAGCCTCATCACCGCATATCAATACAAAAAGCACCCCAAAGGGTGCTTTTATCACGACTATAACTTAATTGAAATGAACTTTAACTCCGTCATCTCCTCAACCGCATAGCGGATGCCTTCCCGTCCAAAACCACTTTCCTTCACACCCCCATAGGGCATGTTATCCACACGGAACGTGGGGAAATCATTAATCATCACACCGCCTACTTCCAACTGCTGGGCAGCCTGCATCGCGGCACGAATATCATTCGTATAGATACCTGCTTGTAATCCATATCGAGATTGATTCACATCCTGGATGGCTTGATCCAATGAAGTGAACGAGGAAACCGTAACAATCGGCCCGAACACTTCTTCACAAGAAACAGGCTCGTCGGCAGCAACATTCGTCAGAATGGTGGGAGGGTACATGCGAGAATTCAACTCTTTGCCTCCCGTAATCACTACAGCCCCTTTGGACACTGCACTATCCACCCAATCTTGCATCCGACGAACATCCCTCTCACTAATTAGCGCAGACACATCCGTTGTCTCATCAAGTGGATCACCAATCACCAATCTCTCCACTTGTGCTTTGAATCGAAGCATAAAATCATCATGATGTGACGCATGTACAAATATTCGCTGAATGGAAATACAGACTTGACCACTATATGAAAAGGCACCGAGTACACAACGACTGACCAACTCATCAGTCAACTCATAGGCTTGATCTATGATTAAAGCTGAATTCGATCCTAACTCTAGGGTAACCCGCTTTAAACCCGCTTTGTTTTTCATCGCAATCCCGACTGCAGGGCTGCCCGTGAATGTGACTGCCTTCACCCGGGGGTCTCTCACGAGCTTCTCTCCCACCACCGAACCTGGCCCTGGAATAACATTCAATGCCCCTTTCGGAAATCCCGCTTCTTGAAAAATTTCTGCAAGCATCAAGGCGGAAAGTGGTGTTTGCCCTGCTGGTTTGAGGACAATTGTATTCCCCGCCGCAATCGCAGGACCGACTTTATGGGCTACCAGATTAAAGGGGAAGTTAAATGGCGTTATCGCCGCGATCACACCTAGCGGTTTGCGCTGGGTAAATGCAATGCGTCCTTCTCCGCCAGGCGCTGCATCCAACGGAACCGTTTCGCCATGAATTCGACTTGCTTCCATCGCAGCGAATTTATACGTTTGAATCGTCCGGGCGAGTTCACCTCGCGCGGTCTTGAGCGGCTTAGCCGCTTCCAAAGCTACTAGTCGGGAGAGCTCCTCTTTGCGTTTTTCCAACAATTCAGCAACTTTATATAAAATAGTCGTACGTTCGTGCGCGGGCATTTGAGCCATGATCGGTGCAGCTGCTTGTGCAGCTCCAATCGCTTCATCCGTTTCGGCTTCATTCGCATACCCCACGTCTGCAATCCACTCTCCTGAATAGGGTGAGTAAAGTGCTTCGTATCGAGCAGCTTCTTTCCATTGTCCGTTAATAAACAAATGCCTCTTCATCTGTACTCCCTACTTTCTCTCTTCGGCATATTGCTCAATTATAACATGTTGGATGATCTCAAGCCCTTCCGCAAGCTCTTCATCCGAAATGACAAGTGGGGTCAGAAAACGGATCACATTGCTGTGCACCCCGGCGCTTAGTAGGATCACGCCGGCTTCATAGCAGCCTTTTTGAATCGCCGCTGCATTCGCTTTATCTGGTTTTTTCGTATCAGGATGCACGAATTCAATCGCACACATCGCACCTAACCCTCTAACCTCCGCAATTTGTGGAATCGTCTTCTGCAAGTCCGTAAAGAAACTGCGGATTGTCTCACCGATAACGCGTGATCGTTCAACGAGATTCTCGCGTTCCATCTTCTCAATAACCGCCAGTGCCGCCACGCAACCAAGTGGACTGCCGCCATATGTTCCACCGATTTCACCTGGTGCAGGTGCATCCATAATCTCCGACCGCCCAGTAACTGCCGAAATCGGCAATCCTGCTCCAATGGATTTCGACATCGTTATCAAATCAGGTTCAATCTCGTAATACGTCGAAGCAAACATTTCTCCCGTACGTCCGAAACCTGTTTGTATTTCATCAGCAATGAACAAAATATGGTTTCTTTGGCAAATCTCATATACACCTTGCACAAATTCCTTCGGAGGCACGATAAAGCCACCTTCACCTTGGATCGGCTCCATAATGACTGCCGCTAACTCTTCTGGTGAAACTTCCGTAAGAAGGAAATCTTCAAATTGCCGAACACAAAAAAGCGCATAATCGATCTCAGACATACCTTGGGGGCGATTCAGCGGATACGGAAATTGTGCTTTATAGGTGGCTGGAGCAAACGGCCCCATCTGGAACTTATAGGGTCTAACCTTGCTTGTAAGCGACATGCCCAAGAGTGTCCGACCATGGAATCCTCGCGAAAAGGAGACAATGCCTGATTTCCCTGTAAATTTCCTCGCAATTTTCACAGCATTCTCAACAGCTTCTGCACCGCTATTCAGAAATATGGTTTTCTTCGGAAAGCTGCCTGGCGTGATTTGGGCCAATTTCTCAGCTAGGTTCAGATACGGCTCATACATAGCAACATGGAAGCAAGGATGAATATATTTTTCAAGTTGATCTTGAACAGCTCTGATAACCTCAGGCGGGCAATGCCCCACATTTAAGGTCCCAATGGCACCGGCAAAATCGATGAACACATTCCCATCCACATCGTAAATCAAAGCCCCTTCAGCCTTTTCAACAAAAATAGGCGTATTGTTGCCAACACCTCTGGGTACGAACGCTTGTCTTTTATCCATGAGTTCCTGCGTGCGGCCACCCAGTAATTTGGAGGGTACTGATGCAAATTTACGCGCGATGTGCATGTTCCTCTTCCCCCTTTGCTAGTTAGATAACTCCCATTATGATCTCTTTTATCCGACTACTTTCTCCTTTATTTTATGACTGAACTTATTGAAATACGTCAAATAAAATATTTCCGCACAAAATACGTCGGCGTACAACTCCATGCATGACAATAACTATTAATCAGATTGCTCCCATACGGTGAATACGACTTATCCTGCGGGTTATACAACTCCCAGAAACAGTCTGCACCCTCTGCAATCATGCCGCCCCAGTAGTAATTCATCTGCTCTAAAGCACGCTCTTGATTACCACTCAAGATTAACGCCTCAATCAGATGATGATACATATAAGGTGTATTCATCGAAATCGCATGCGGAAATTGAAGCATGTGTTCCAACAACTCTGCATTCTCAGCTTGACTTTTAATCTCAGCAAGAACCATCCAAATCTGAGATGCCCACGAAACTTGTGCGTCCACTCCGCTAATAAACACCTCTTTGTCCATATCCCACAAATGTGTTAATGCAGCAATGGATGTTGCTTCGACGTAACTTCTCAATTGTGCACTTTCCTCACTCAGATTCAACTCGTTAGCTAATACTAAGCCTCGCTTCAGACAATAGATTAGCACTGCCTGTGCGGATGTCTGTTTATTCAAATCAGGATGCCAATCAATAAAACACCACCAAGATGGATCATCTCTGACGATATGCTTCTCATCCAATCGACGCAATCCGATTTGCAGTTGCTCCCAAGCGACAGGCCATAGCTCTGTTAATGCTTCCTTGTCCTCACTTGCGATATAGTAGTCATAGAGTGTGGCTACAAATAAGAGTGAATAATCATACAGCAGCGTATCATCCACATGCGGATGAGGCTTCTCGAACACACAAGCGCCGACTTCCCCGCCCTCCAGCCTCATCCCCGCAAACAAATACAAGCAGCGTTTGACGAGATCATGATTACGAAACGTGTAATAGTTAGCCAATGCTTGAAGTCGCAAATCCCCAATCCACAGCCTACGATCACGCTTAGGCCCATCTTCAAAGACAGTTTGCATGCAATCAGCTAGCGTTCTGATACCGATCTGATCCAATTTCCGCAATTCAGGAGATACATGATCTGGCAACGGATCCAACATCGAAGGATCAGCTGATGTCACTGTCGTGCAAGTAATCTCCGAAAATGCCACCTTGTATTTGCGCGACGTATCGAGCACCACCACTTTCATATAGCGAAAACAATAGCGTCTTGGCAATGTAATCAGCGCTGGCAGTACGTCCACATAGATCGTTTCTTCTTGCAACCATGAGCGGCTTAACCAACCATCATACTGTTCAAATGGCTCCGCTACCTCACAGGGCATTTCACCAAAAATAAGTTTAAGCCCCAGCGGAGCATCAGGCGGGCTGCCAACAGCCTTAATCCCCAAAGTGACATACCCCACACGGTGATCGGCAAAATCCAGAATAAAGCTGTCATCCTTGCCGAATGACATCGTTTGGATCTCTTCCAAACGATGTTCCTTCCGCACGCTCCAGCCATGAAACGCTTGATCATCAGCATACACATCTACGGATCCTTCAGGCGTAATGACCGCCTCGTGTAGGGTTGGTCGTAATGCTTCTGCCCCTTCTACACATGCTTGATTGATATTCATCCTGCCATACACGCCCCTTATCCCTTAACTGAACCTGCCGTCATACCTGCTACAATTTTCTTATTGAAGAATATGAATAGCAGCAACGGTGGAATTGTGATTAATAAAATATTCATGAAAAGCAAGTTCCATTGCGTGACAAACTGACTTTGGAAATTATACAAGGTCAATTGTACAGTGGCATTTTTGGCCCCAGGAAAGAAATAGAGAGGATTCGTAAAGTCATTGAAAATGCCTACAGACGACGTGACAACGATCGTAGCTGTAACGGGTTGAAGCAGCGGAAGAATCATTCTGAAAAACAATTGCCCACCGCCACAACCATCCACAATCGCCGCTTCATCAATTTCTCTCGGAATGGCCGCCATAAATCCTTTGTACAGCAGCACGCAAAATGGAAATCCTAACGCGACTTCGACGAGGACCAGCCCTGTCATGGTTTTGAATAACCCAAGGCCATCCAGCACCCATATTGTTGGAACAATGGCAGGAGGAATAATTAATCCTGATAAGACGAAGAAATTAAGCCAAGGAGTAGCTTTATCCGACCTGCGCTGCATCACATACCCCGCCATCGAACACACCAGAATCAGCACAACGATGGAAAGTACCGTCAGCAATGTACTGTTATAAAAAGCGCGAAGCAGCATGTAATCTCTCGCGGTTATAACTTCCCGCATATTATCGAGGAAATGAGTGGTGCTAGGCCATTTTAAATTAAGAAGAGAGGACTCTTGTTTATCTTTGAGCGCATTCACAATAACGAAGTAAAAAGGGATCCAAAATAGGAGAATCGTCGCTCCAATCGATAAAGCCTCAAACCAAAAGTGTCTTCTTGTTTTCATACATTCACCTCTGAACGGTTGAGATACATGTATAGCGGGAAGGCAAGCGCCGTTACAACGATGAACAAAATTACATTACCCGCTGTAGCTAGCCCATAGAATCCGCCTTGATATTGTTTGTAAATAATAGAAGCGATCAAGTCTGTCGTAAATCCAGGTCCACCCTTTGTCATGGCCCACACCAGATCGAATGATCGTAAGCCGCCGATGAAGGATAAAATAATAACAGAATTCGTAGCAGGTCGACTCAGCGGAACGATAATGTTCCAAAACTTATGAAACGCATGCCCTCCATCAATCTGAAGTGCTTCGTAGTATTCTTCTGGAATTGAAAGGATGCCAGCAATATAGATGACTGTTGCGAAGCCTACACCTTTCCACACATCAACCATAGCAACGGAGAGCAACGCAATCTGCTTGCTTCCTAACCAATCAGGTCCCGTCACCCCAAATGCGGATAGGGTCGTATTAATCACCCCTTGTGTCGGATGCATTAACATACTGAAGGTAATTCCAACCGCAATCGTACTTAATAGTGTCGGAAAAAAGATGACCGATCTCAAATAGCTTTTAGCTCTTATTTTCGAAGTTAAGAAAACACCCAAGAGCAAACCTAGTACAACCTTCAACACACATGTGACGACAGCGTAGATGAGCGTATTCTTGAATCCAATCGTTAGCGCAGGTTCTTGAAAGAACGTAATGAAGTTATCGAGTCCAATAAATTCCCAATCCAGCAATGTCCATCTCGTTAAACTGAAGAAGAATGACATGATCGTTGGGATGATAAAAATGATGAAATATATGATCGCTGCGGGCAAAATGAATGCGTAGGTGTACGTTCGCTTCATTATTTTTGTCATCGCATTCCCACCTCTCCACAAATTAGGTCGGCCCTGCTTGGGAATCGCAAGGCCGACGCTATTTATTTGTCTATCTCTATATGACGATTACCAACCTTGAAGTCCCAACTGCTTTGCTTGTTTCTCAACGTCTTTATCATAGACAGCGGCATTTTCTTTTGCTGTTTTGAAGCCAGCGCCTACTTCAACCGTAATTTGCGGAAGACTCGGCCCTTTAACTGGAGATACGAATTCCAGCGCTGGTGCTGTTTTGCCTGAATCGAAGTAAGGAAGCATGTCTTTCACGACCTGAGCCACATTGTCAGGAAGCTTAATCCCTTTTACAACATAAGGGCCTGTTGGTTTAGAAACTGCTGCTGTCGCCGCCAAACCTTCTTGTGAAATGGAGAATTCAACAAGCTTTTTCGCTTCTGGGATATGCTTACTTTTGTTATAAATATACGCGCCGCCTGGCATCCATACCGTCAATCCATTGCTATCTGCACTATCACCTGGTTGTGCGAAGAATCCGATATCTTTCATTTTGTCCGGGAAATTCTGTTCAAGTGTCGGGATGGCAAATGTCAGCATGGGTAATTGTGCGCCTTTACCTTCTGCAAGCATTTTCAAACCTGTATCATAATTGGTTGCTGTCAAATCTTTGTTCATATACCCTTTCTTCGCTAATTCCTCCAACTTCTCAAATCCTCTTAACGCTGCCGGAGACTTCGCGAAGCTCGTTTTATTCGCTGTATAGTTTTCTGCAAATTTAGGATCCAGTGCCTGAACGTTATAGAAATCAGCGAGAACTACCAATTGCGAAGTCCAATCATCTTTGTACGGCGCGATTACAGGCGTTATATTCGCCGCTTTAATCTTCTCATTATTCGCAATTAATTCAGCCCAAGTCTTCGGTACTTTGAGACCAAGATCAGCGTACACTTTCTTGTTGTAGAACCAACCGCCGCCCATCGTAGCTCCGTTTGGTGCCCCATATATCTTACCTTTGTATGTGACAGTCGGTTTGAAGGAATCGATTACTGTTTGCATGTACGGTTCATTCGTTACGTCAAGAATGTTCTGATCGGGATTCAATGCTTGTAATAACGATCCGGAATTATAGAAGAAGACATCTGTCATCTCGGACGTTGCGAGACGTGTCTTAACTAAGTTATCTCCTTCGCCTCCACCTGGGCGCGTCTCGAGTTCAACATGAATGTTAGGATTTTTCTTCTCAAAAGCTTCAATTAACGCTTTGGCGCTCGTAACCGTATCCTGCGCATTATCGACGAGAAGTGAAATCGTCACTTTTTTAGCTGGTGCCACAGATGCAGCTGCGGTGCTTGCTGCCGTACTTGCAGCTCCGGTTGCTGCTGGGCTTGCCGAACTGCTTGTTGTTGTGCTATTGCCGCACCCTGCCAGAACTCCTATTAATACAGCCGTTGTTGTTGTAGCTCCAATAGTTTGTAACATCTTCATCTTTTGCCCTTTGACCATTGTGTCTTCATCCCTTTTCTAGTGATATTTGCTTTCTGTATGTATCGTAAGCGTTTTCGCAGATCTCAACAATCGCTGCATTCTTTGGTGATGTCGGCTTTTTTTGGGTTGAAATTCTTGGAGAATGATGTGAAGTCTGCGGGAAAACTTCCTTGCGCACTTTATTTGAGCGCTAGCTTGCGACGGCCAGCAGGGTACACTATGTGCGCAACTCCACATAACGTAACGGGCCCGCGGAAAACCGCAGGCCCGTTACGTTGTAGCAACTACTTTAAATCGTTAAATCTGAGCAGTAAAGCAACAGCTTCCGCTCTGCTCGTTGGATTCTCTGGAAGGAAGGCTCCTTCCTCGTTCCCCTTTACCAAGCCTATACCTGCCGCTGTACGAATCATGCGCTCAGCATATGCCGGAATCGCTGCATCGTCTGAGAAAACGACTGCAATGGCAGTTGATGTTTTGCTTGCCAGCTTCTGATTGAATGCTCTAGTCAAGAGAACGACAGACTCGGTACGTGTAATAAGCCGTTCTCCCTGAAATGCCCCGTCCTCATAGCCGGTTACTATACCAACCGAGTATGCAGCTTGGATCGATGCTTTCGCCCAGTCTGGCAGATCAACGAGATCGGTGATTAGTAACGGCTCCATGTTGCCTCTCAACTGCAATCCCAACACTCGGCTCACCAACACGACAAACTCCGAACGTGTCACAGGCTGATCCGGACGGAACGTGTGATCTTCGTACCCCTTAACGAATCCTATGCCAATTGCACGTTGGATCTCCGCCTCTGCCCAATGTCCCTGGATGTCTTGAAAAATGGCACTATCGATCTGCATCGTATGCTCGACATTCCCGGTCACAGACCGCTTTTCCAGCTTGGAGTCGACCAGCTTCACGCTTTCTACTTTCACCTTTGCTTCGCCTTGACCGATAGCTCTAAAGTGAAGCGAGTAGAAGATCAGACTCCCACTATCTCCTGCTGCCATACCGATCTTCGTGTGGGCCAGACGTATCCGGCCCCCTTCCACAAGCGGACTAACCCCGAAGCCAGTTATTTGTGTGTCTGCACCGACATAGGCTAGTCGCTCTTCGTCAAACGTCAACACTAATTCATAAGCATAAACGTCTTCGACTTGCAGGCCTCGCACTTCGAATTGAATCTCTTCTCCTACAGCCGCTTGAGGTGTAGAAAGAAGCTGCACCGTAGGTTCATCCGATGCACTAGCTTCCTGAACGCTCATCCAACTTAGCATGAGGCAAACAACCAAACAAAAGATAAATGAACGACTTGTCAATTGTCTGCTCTTTCTCATTGACTTAACCAGTCATTGAGAATCATTCTAGCCACAGCAGCCAAGACACGAATATCAATTTCGCCATTGTCGAAGAGATCTGCCGATTGAACCGTGCTCCATCCAGCATCCGATGAACGTATGCCATAATATTTGGAAAGCAGCGAAAGGTCGTTTAATGTAATTTGAGTCTGACCACTTACCAAGGTGATGATCTGTCCCGCAAATACTTGAAGAGCCTGATTCAACTGCGCTGTTGCTTGATCCACTTGTCCTTGGCTGATATAAGCATTGCTCTCACTCTGCAGGGAAGCTAGAATAACCTGTTGTAACGCACTGATGGCGCTTGCTGGATATTGCCCCAGTTTCGTCCCCGTTATAGCTTTACTAAGTTTGCTTTGTGCAGCTGTAATGGCTGTGTGCAGCGCAGTTTTCTCCGTTTGAACCGGCGCTTCGGGGTTCACTGCATTCCGGAAGACATCCGCTGCCGCAAGCAAAGCGTTAACAGCATCAGTAACCTGCCCAGCAGTCGAAGCCGGATTGTCTCGAACAACCTTGGCCGAGTCAACAGCTGCTTGCAGATTCGCCTTCGATCCTGCCACGTGTTGACCAGGCAGCGTGCCCTCAACCGCTGTATCATGGATTCCCTGTACCGTTTGAATCTGAGTAATCAACTCTGTTTTATCCGTATGAACAATGGTGAGTTGGGACGAAGTACCGGGTACATCTGACGATATCCCTTCATTTGCTACGGTCATGTAGGTGACCGACAATACCGTATTTCCAGCAGCCGCTCCCACCTTGGCTTGAAGACGAATCGTCATCACATCGCTAGAGGGATCCATAGTCTCATTCGCACTATCGCTTGCCATGATGATTAGAATTTGGCCAGCATCAGCTTTGACAGCAGTGCCTAGTACGACAAAGTGTGCAGGCGACGTTATGATGGAATTTTGCGCCAAAGATAAGCTGCCATCTGTATTCGTAAGCGTATCGAACTGGATTGTCGCAGGGTTGTACGCTAGAACAGTTTGCAGCGTCGTGAAGCGTGTCGGCAGATTATGAACACCGATCGTAACTTCGAAGTCTTGACCCGGATATACGCTGCTAGGGCCCACTAATGATGAGGAAAGCAATAATCCAGGTTGAATAGCAACACCTTGGATATCCAATTCATTAATTGTCCATCTCCAGAAACCGTCGTAACCTGTCTGAGTAATTCTCACATAGCGTGCCGATTGTCGCTCCCAGGTTGCTTTGATCTGTTGGGACAGTCCATTACCCGAAGCTGCATAGGTCCATGCTTGCCCATCCACGGACAACTCTACGGTGAAGCCACGCGCATAATCAAAAGTCGCATTAGCTCCAGCATCCATTTCCACTCCACTGGTCAGGTACACTTGGCCCATATCCAATTGGAACCATTCCCCGCCAACCTGTCCGACCGTTGTTGACCATTGTCGTCCCCAATCGCCATCCAAGGTAAATTCGGGCAAGGATCCGAATGCGGTTGAAGAAGCCGTCGCGTGCCAACCCGTTCGCGGAAGTTTCGGGTCCGCAGGCTCTAATTCTGGCCCAGCTGAAGGATCTTGATAGAGGATGCCCATCGGCGTGAGAGAATCCGACGCATCATACAGCGTTGTGTACGCACATCCTTGGTCGTGGGAACAATTGTCTCCAAACCATGCATATCGCTCCACGAAGTCTAATCCATCTAACATTGGCAGAAGCCGTTTCATGAATGTCGTAGCTAACGCTTGTGTCGGCGTCTGGTGGGTCGTACCGAAAGGAATGGCACCGATCTCCGTGATCCAGATTGGTTTGCCATATTGATTATGAATGGACGTCAGTGTATTCTTGAGCTTCGTCACGGCATCAGGATCCGTGAAGTCCGGGTAGAAGTGCACCGCGATGAAGTCCACCGGGTAATGCTTTGCGTTCATTTGGGTCATGAAATCACTGAGCCAAGATTTGCCGGCTGCGTAAGAATCATCGTACGTGTACGCCACTGCGGGGCTTCCCAATCTTAGCCCCGTCTCCATCAAGCGTGGCCATAACTTGATCGTATCTTCTACGCTAATATTGGACTGCACAACCAGTTCAGGCTCATTGTACCCAAGCAAGCTGTTAAATCTTCCACTGCTCTTGCCCGTCTTCAGCTTCGCAATGGCATCATCCGAGACTGCGCCAGGTCCCCAAAGCATGGGTACGTACTCTAGTCCTGCCACAGAACCTGCATAATCCACCGACCAATTATATGCCCATGCCAGATTCAAATCGGACAGTTTTGATGGTGCCGTGGACAAATATTTGATGGAGGATATCCCTTTTTTACCTGTCACAATAGGAAAAGGATCTTTGGCAGTAACTTGAACAGTCGTTTGCGCTGTAAGATTCCCATCCCTCGTCGTGACCGTAATAATCGCAGTTCCCGCATGAAGAGCAGTTACTCTTCCTGCTCCATCCACCGCTGCAACGGAGGGATCGCTGCTCGACCAGCTCACCGTATGGTCCGCAGCTTGCTCAGGTAGAATCGTGGCTGTTAACACAATGGACTCGCGTTCCTTCACTCTCCACGAAGTCTGGGAAACCGCGACGCCTGCCACTCCTCCAACCGAAGGGTATTCCGTCACCGTTTGGCGGTAGTTCGCCTGATTAGCCGTGGCTCCCTTTCCATTCACGACATGGGTAATCTCCCCATTGCCCGCTAAGAAGATCGATGTTGCGTGATGAATCTTCACTCCATCGGCATCTGGTACCTCGATTGCGCTATTCAGTTTCACACTAGCATCTCGGAAGTAGGAATAAACACCTAGCCCCCATGCTTCATGCGAAGTTACGGAATCAGCTACCTTATAGGATGCGTATCCATTCACCGTCCCACCTTTACTCATCCAAGTTGCTTGATCCGGAACCTCGTAGGGAATCTCGGATTGGTAGAAGTAGAGTCGGCCACCGTTGCCGTTCCACAAGGTCTGGTACTCGTTATGATGCTCATTGAAAAGACCATATAAAGTAACGTCATCCCCGTTCACGATCAATCCATTCGTCGAGTCGTTGGTCTGCCATCCCCCTGCACCCGTTCCATGATCCGCACGCCATATCCAGAAATGATCCCCAATGACCCCCTTGCTATGGATAACAAGATCCGCAGCAACACTTCCGGGATGCGCTCCGCCTACACGGAAGAATAGGTCATGCAGTGAGATCGGATTCGTCGAATGGTTATTGGTGCTACCCGCATTTCCAATCTCCAGTAAAGCGGGTATGTCCATACTGCCTGCATCGAACAGTAGACTTGCAATGATGACTCCATCCACATCTTCGACGGTCATGGCTTTCCGACCATTGTCGGGAATAAGTGTGGCAAAGCCAAGTCCCATAACGATTGTATTTGGGTTCGTGACCCGAATCGTGTCATTCAAGTGATAATTACCTGGCGTAAATAACAAATTCTTTCCTTCACTCAATGCCGCATTAATACTCGCCGCAGTCGCAGTCGAAGGATCAGCGATGTAGAATTCTGTCAGTGGCACCGAATGCCCTGGCGTCGATCCTGCTTGCCAACTTGCCCCTTGCGTATCCGTGTCCAAATCAGGGACGAACACTTGATAATGGCCTGTACCATCTACGTACAGATAAGGCTTCTCTCGAATAAGCGGTGTCTTCTCGACAACCGTATATGCAGCATCTGGGAATACACCTGCTGGCGGCCTTGAATCACCAACAAAAACCATATTCCAGAGCCCATTGGTCCATCCATTATATTCATTGTTTCTCGAGAACCATTGCTGTTGTGAGGCTGGTGCAATCGAACCCTCCACAATCGAGTCCGCAAGATAGCCACCGCTCGCATAACCAGCATTCCACGATGAATCGAAATCGAACAGATCTAGGGAACCGTTGATATGCATGCGCCGCATGGGTGCTGCTTGAGCTACAGCCCAACGAGCCGTGGAACCACTAGGCGGCGTAATGCTCATATTCTCGCTCGAGCGCCAAAAGTTGACCAACTCATTCCCATTGTTCCACTTGGCATCCACATTAACCGTCCCGTTGATGTTCACATCATCCGGATTCTGTCCTAAGCCAGATACTTGCGTATAGAAGCCAACCTTGACATTCACATTGGAATACGTCCCTGGCTTGAAGAGCATGGCGTGCCGGGCACTGCCGAACTCACTTCTCTCTTGGTTGGCAAAAATCGAATCGGCTACATTCTGAATATCGGCCGCCGACATGGACGGATCGAAGAGTTGGACGTTCGGTCCGAACGGATTTTCCACGGTCAATCCAGCTACATAGCTGGATAAGCCAGACTCTCCCGACGAGTCTATTGCGGCTATTTTGTAGAAGTAGGCTTTGCCTGCTTCCAGTCCAGCATCCGTATAGTTATTAGCGGTAAGAGCAGTGGCGTTAATCTTGTTGTACACACCATCATAGGTTGTAGAACGAAACAACTGATACCCTGTTGCACCTGAAACCTCCGTCCAAGATAGTGTGCAGGCATCTGGTGTGCAACGCGCCTCCAATCCAGGATCACCAGGAAAAGCGGCTTCTCCGTTCGCTAGCTTCACATCTGCAACCGTCCAAGGGGTGTCTGCACTTCCCGTTTGGAAAATATTTAGGAGACGCGCTCTCGTTTTGGGGATCGTGATTTTCGTAATCCCAGACTGCCCATTAACCTGTGCCAGCACCGATGACCAATCCGCGTCCGATTGAATGGTGTATTGACGACCATAATTGGGCGATGCCCCTGAATCAATATAGATCGTATCGACCTCCGTAGGCGTCTGCATGTCAATCTGGAGCACTAACCCCCAAGGAGATTGATGTTTGTTGCTTGTCCAGGCGGTGCTCGTATTGTTATCGAACAATGCTGACTTGATTACACGTAAATCTTGGTTACCGTCATCCAAAGTTGTCGTAATCGTCCAGCTCGACGTATCTAAGGAAGCGTTAACCAAACTTGCTGCACGTGTCCGCTCCCCTTGAGAAGCCATGATTATACATACAATTAATCCTGTACAAAACAGCCATTGACGCCAAGACCATCCTTTTCTATTACACTTGTGCATGCCATCTTCATCCCTTTCTGATCTATTTTGCTATTCGTACGTATCGTAAGCGCTTTCTAAACTTGCGGCAATTGCCGCATTCTTTGGTGACGTCGGCTTTTTTTGGGTCTTATTGGTGAAAAAGTCGTAGCTATGCCTCTCCGGGCTCATGACTAGCTTGTTAAAGATGAGTCTCCCGGCAGCATTAGTCCGAAATACCCCACTTAAATCGGCCATACCGACTCTCATACTAGAAAAATAGAGAAATAGGTGGGCAAAATCGGACTATTGGCCATTTTTCACTACAATAACTCAATTTAGTTCGGCGGAATCGGACTAAATCTGCTTTTCAGCCCATGCAAAGAAGCGGATCCCATAGGATCCGCTCCCACCACAAATTCCACCCTATCAACGCTGCTGCGCATCAATCGCTTTCTGCAGCTCTTCCATGTACGATTGCGCCGTCATCCTGTCGCCGCTAATCAGCAGCTGAGCATTATCCCAGGCGATAGATTGCGTCTTAGAATCAAAACCCGCTTCAAACCACAATATCGCTCGTTTAGCAGATTCAATCTTCTCTTGAACCATCTGTGTCAGTGGAGGCACCTGCGCAGGCATATGCTCCACTTTGAACCCTGTGATGAGTCCGTTATCTTTCATAGCCCGATCCCCATATTCACTAAATACGGTCTTCATCCATTCGCCCACCTTCGGATTGAATGCTGCCTTCGAGAACGAATTCGTTAATCCTGCGTTCATCGGGAACTCATCCAAAGTGCCAATGCCATCCTTCACCAAGGGGATATTAAAATAACCGATCCCATCCGCGCCAAGCTTATTACGAACAGGATTATTGAAATCTCGCAGTTCCCAACTACCCGAGTAGAACATGGCCGCTTGGCCTTGAAGGAATAAATCAATAGAAGTTTGCAGATCTATTTTATTCGCATCCCCTCCAAAGTAACCTCGCTTACTCATCTCATATACGGTCTGAGCAGCTTCGATGAACCCTGGCTCTGTTACTTTCATCACGCCATTCTCTACGCTTTCCATCACATCTGGCCCGTACTTTCGAACGGCATATCCACCGATTAACCTAGTAATCGGCCACTTCTCCTTCCCTGCAACCGAGAAAGGTTGAATGCCATTGTCAATAAAACGGTCAGCCGCTCGCAACATATCATCCCAAGTACGTGGCTCTTCCATTCCCAGCTTGGCAAACAGGGACTTATTGTACCAAAATCCTTCAATGTTGAGCTCCAACGGGAGCGCATAGAGACCTTCACCATGTGTTTGTTGTTTCAACAAATTCACGGCGACTGGATTTAATTTCTCATAGATACCTAAATCCTTGAACGTTTGCTCAAGGTCGAGCACCTCACCCTTCAAATTCCGAAGCGGTCTGCCGGACTCAAATGAAAACATAGTTGGCAAATCATTGCTGGCCGCAAGCAGTTGAATGCGTTGTCTCAAGCCTGATTGCCCTACATAGTAATACTCGAGCTTAACACTCGGATTTACCTTGGTATATTCCTCACTGATATCCGTAACTACCTTGACCGTTCCCTCCGATTCTAAGTTAGAGGTTAAATATCGAATCGTGGTCAATTCTTCGTCCTTCATCCCAGTTGTCGGATTTCCCCCTGAACTGCAGCCAACTATAGCCAGGCAAATCATCACGATGAGGACATGTATACGTAACCTTTTCATCCCCCTAACACAGCTCCCTCCGTTCGATTTATGATTTCCTGTGCGTCTCTCGATACTGGCCTGGTGTAACACCCGTGTACTTCTTAAACACTTCCGTAAAATGCCTGTAATGATAATAACCGACTTGTACACTTACATCATTAATGAGCAGTCCTTCATGCAGCAGCGTTTTGGCTTGCTCCATTCTCATTCTCGTCACAAATTTAATATAACTAATCCCCTTCGACTCTTTAAAAAGCAAGCTAAAATACGTGGCGTTCATCCCCACATGCTCGGCTACTTCTTTTAAGGAAATATCGCGCTGATAATTACGCTCCATATACTGCACAGCTTTGTCAACAGACGCATGTTTAATCCTCTGACGCGTATCGACCATCACCTGCATGATGCGAGTAATATGATCACGGAACCACTTCACTATGTCATCTAAAGTGGCTAATTGTCGCAATTGAACATGCGGAAACTGATCCGTATCCATGATAAGCGACATATCAACCCCAGCCTCTTTGGCTGCTTCCCAACCCAAATAAACGAGTTTGAGAATCTCCAATTCAAGCAATCTTTTCTCTAACTTTTTCGCTTCACAAGACGGTTTAAATTGTTCCAGTTGTTGATTTACACCCTTCGTATCACAGGTTCGTATGTAGAATACGAATAGCTCCTCCCACGCAGTCAAGCCATCGGGCAGGTCCCCGCTCTCCGCTAGATCCTCGTAACGAGTCCAGCCTTCTTCCTCCAGATACATCCCATATCGCAGCGCACTTTGAGCTTCTCTATAGCTCTTTGAAGCGTCGGCAAGCTCTAGATAGGTTCTTCCTGAGCCCATCGAAACACCGGCAGCGTTATCTGCCCATGTGTTCATATCAGCTTGAAATGATTCTGCATCATCCTTCACATGTAGAACAAGCTTCAAATATTCGTTGCCATTTCGCACACTAATCATCGGATAAACATCCTTTCCGCCAAACGCCACCCTATCTGATGAACTAGCCAAGACGGTAACTCCCACAATACGACTCGCTTCCATTCTACAAGTAGACAGGAATTTAGAGACGGCCTCCGGACCCATGAGCAATAGATCCAATGTCGCTTTCTCCATTAATTCCTTCTGTTTATCCATTTGTATCCGAACCTTGAGAAGGGCATCTTGGATCTTCCGAAGGGTAATCGGTTTCTCAATAAAATCGAGAACACCGATATTAATCGCTCGTTTCACGTATTCAAACTCATTAAACCCACTAAAGACAATACAAATCGTACCCGGCGCTTCTTTCGTAATGATCTCCAGAAGTTCCAGCCCGTCCATGCCTGGCATACGTATATCTGTGAAAATAATATCAGGACGCACCGAGCGAAATAGGGCTAGCGCTTCAATCCCATTGGCCGCCGTACCCACAAGTTCAATATCGTGCCCAGCCCAGTCTACCCTCGTTTGGAAACCTTGGAGCACGATGAATTCATCGTCAAAAACAACGGCTTTACGCATCCTGATCACTTTCCTTCCCTATGCCATGTAATCCGAATTTCAATCTTGGTGCCAACATTAGGCTCGCTTGTGAACGTAAAAGAACTTTGATTGCCATAGTACAACATCACACGTTCCCGAACATTCCGCAACCCATACCCTTGCTCAATTAACGATACATCAGCAATCCCAACACCATCATCTTCTACTGTAAAAATAATACCATCCGCGCCTTCCCTTTGCGCAGTCAATCGAATGGTGCCAGCACCGATCTTCGGCTCTAAGCCATGATAAATCGCATTCTCAACTAAAGGTTGAAGCAGCAATTTCAGAATATCAATCCCCATTAATGAAGGATCTACGTTCTCAATGTACGTAAAACGATGGTTAAATCGAATATTTTGGATCGTCATGTAGTGCTCAATATGCTTTAACTCTTTGAAGAAGGGGATCGTTTCCTTCCCTTTATTCAAGCTCAATCTGAAGCTCTCTGATAAAGAATCCGCCATTTGGGCGATATCCGGTGTATCGTGCATAATAGCCATCCAATAGATCGAATCTAACGTATTATACAGAAAGTGAGGCTTAATTTGCGCTTGCAGCGTGTTAAGTTCAGCTTCTCTTTCCTTCAATTGCGAATCAATCAGCCGTTCACCCAATTGCACATTCTCATTCGCCATCCGCTTAAAAGTTTCTCCAATTGCACCTACTTCATCCGCTTCGAAATTTCCAATCCATTGTTGTACCCCTGTCGACCACTCTAAGATCATCTTCTTCAATTGTAAAAGGGGACGTGTAATCGACCTTGCCAGCCAAAAGGCAAATAAGAGTGAAATGAAGGCAATTACTGCCGAAAGTATTGCGGTTGCTACGCCAATTCGATTCGATTGCTTAAGCAACTCTTTGGCTTCAATAATGTGCATGAATGTCCAACCTGTTGTTTGATTGGTATATGTCGTATTCAAGTACCCTGTATGTTCTAGGTTTTGCATCAAATTAGCTATACCTGCTTCTGTAGAAACATCATTCAAGCCCTCAAATTGTTTGACGTAAACCAGGCTAGCGCTAGAACCAGTCGGATTCATGACTAAAAAGGAGCTGTTATCGCTTTCATGAATAACCGTTTCAAACATACTCTTTTTAATATTCGTAACCAGTAGGCCAAGAGGCTCACTCTCTAAATTGTCGGGATCGCGCAGCAATTTCACACTGGAGAACGACTCTTTGGATGTGAAAGGATCTAGTACATTATAACTGAAGAAAACTTCTTTCCCCCTCGCCTCAATAACGGGATTATACCAATCGGTCTTCGCAATATTCATCCTGGTTTGGTTCGTTCCATAGAGTCCGGCGCTTTCCGATCTCCCATAACAAATCGAATGAAAATCCCGGTCAAATAAACAGATGGAATCGAAATATTGCGAATCCACCAGATTACTCGTCACAATATTTTCGAGTCGCTGTACGGTACGAACACCTATCGTTGAAGCAGCCCCGTTGCGACCGCTTTCCACTAACTGCTCTCTCAACTGCGTATCGGAAAGAACGACACGATTCATATTAATCACATTGCGCAGCAGCAAATCCGCGACTTCACTTGCCGTTCTCAAGTGGTTTTCATTCGTCTGTTGATGGTTCTGAACGAGCGTATCCTTCGCAATATTGTAGGACACGAGCCCGAGCACACATAACGGTATAACCGTTAGGGTAATCATCGCAACGAGGAATCGAGTGCGTATCTTTTTCGGTTGTAATTTTGCCCAAAATAATCGTACAAGCTTCATTTACATGACCCTCTTTTATGAAAGACTACATTTGCTATGTACATTCATCTTACATGAAATAGGTAACTACGGTAAGTCAGGTTTCTTTAGGGAAGTCCGATTTTTTTGGGGAATATATCTATGGAGGAGATTTCTTTCTTGCAAAGAGCTCCCCGCTTACGCACATCAGTAGTCAAAGATGCATAAAGGCATCTATTCCAGAGGAAAATGGGCTTGTATGGATGAAAAAGTGCAAAAAGGCATCTATTTCTGCATTTTCAGCGCTGTTTAGACGTATCCCTCTCAAAAGGATGCCTTTTTGCATTTATATACCCTATTCGAGGTAAATTCTATGGAAAAGGATGCTTTTTTGCACTTTTGGACACAAAAAGGCCCCCCGCCATAACCATGGCTCTGGGGACCCTTCGCTGAACTACCTATTTCTTTTTGGTAAACCATTCATTCATCGCATCGATAGCAGCCTTGCCACCCTTGGCGTTGAACTCTTGCACAAACTTATCAAACTCGCCTAGATCTCTTTTGCCCATAATGAATTTCAAGGCGTTCTCTTCTGTGTAGTTGCGCAGCTCTGTAAACTTGGTATCGTATGCTTCAATTGAAGGTGCGTATGCGGTTTCTTCACGATTCTGTTTGAATTTCAGCAACGGCTCATAGTACGGAAGGAATCCTTTGACCTTCAAACGCGCATTGAAACTTGGATCACTGTCACCGAAGAAGTACAATGTCCGCCAAGGAATATTGTTGCTCTGTTCTGGCGTCTGCACGATTTGCCCGTTATCCACCTTGTAATCCTGACCTTCAATTCCGTATGTCAAAAATTTATCCGTATCCCCATTCAAAATGTAATTGATGAAAGCGGCAGCGCCTTCCTTATTCTTAGCTTGCTTCGGAATAACGATGTAGTTTCCTGGGATACCTTCCTCTTGGAAGCCTGAGGCGCCATTCTTACCGCTAACTGGAGCGATATACTGCAAGGTTCCTCCGGTCTTCTTATCTTTGATTGAGGTATCAATCGTCAGCGCATCTCCCCAATACACCGTACCGAAAGCGGCAGTGCCGTTGATCATCTTATCCTTAATATCTTTATTGATAGCGAATTCTTGATCGATTAAGCCTTCGGAATACCATTTCTTCATGGTCGTGAGGTACTCTTTATATTCCGGCTGCAGCCATGCGAATTCTAACTTACCATTTTTATTTACCGTGGAAGTACCTACCCCGAACGCAGATGCGTAAGGCAGGAAGGATGCCATGAATGCTCCTGGATTGCCAGCAGCCCCAGTAAGAGGCGCCAAATTCTTTTTCTCTTTAATAGTCTTGAGCGTCGTATACATCTCTTCGATCGTAGTCGGTTCTTTCAAGTTGAGCTCCTTCAGAATGTCAGAGCGTTCCAGAAGACCGTTGCCAACTTTCTGGGCAACACGTACGGGGATGCCGTACATTTTACCATCCAGCTTGGAGGCATCGAGAATTTCTTTAGGCAGAAATGAAGATAGATTAGGAATATTAGTTGAAACCAACTCGTCAAGTGGCTCAAATGCCCCTTGCTGCGCTAACTTAAAGTAGTCAGATTTGCCTGGGATCCACATAATATCGGGGACATCACCTGAGGCTAAAATGATCGAAATCTTCTGGTTGGGATTGTCCTTCGGCAGTGATTCAAATTTCACATTGTACCCGGATTTCTCCTTCAGCACGTTGACCAACTTATTGTCGTTAATCGTGTCGTTGCCCTTGTATTGTTCCATGGCTGGATGATACATGCGCATCACTTTCAGTTCCTTGTTTTTAACCCCACCACTTGAACTTGTCGTCGCAGGGCTAGTGCTTGCAGGAGCTGCGTTATTACCACTACAACCTGCCACAAGTCCAACCAGCAGGACAGATGACATGCCCACAAGCGTTGCTTTTTTAATTTTCATTGAATATAACCTCCCCTAAATTGTTTATAAGAAATAACGGGTGTGCTCGCAGGTTGGCCATTACCCTTTGACTGCACCCAACATAACCCCTTTGACGAAATATCGTTGAATGAACGGATACACGAACAGAATAGGAACTACCGCACACAGAATGGCCGCCGCCCGGATCGTTTCCGGGGTGACTTCGCGAAATACATCATTCACAACCAGATCAGCTGATTTCTCATCGGTAACGAGTTGTAAGAGAAACATTTGTAACGGCATTAACTGCCGGTCGGTGATGTACATCATCGCTTGAAAGAAAGCATTCCAGTAACCAACTGCATAGAACATGCCAACGGTAGCCAGTGCAGGTACGGATAATGGCAGGTAAATGGAAGTCAGAATGCGCAAGTTCGACGCCCCGTCCATTCGGGCAGATTCCTCTAGCGAGTCCGGTACGCCCATGAAGAAGTTGCGGATCAGAATCATATTAAACGGTGCCAGCGCAGTTGGCAAAATGAGCGACCATAAAGAGTTGAGCAGTCCAACTTGTTTTACAACGAGATATGTCGGAATGAGTCCACCATTGAAGAACATGGTGATCACGAATAGTAACATCATAAAGCGCGTGTAGGGCAAGCCTTTGCGGGAAAGCGGATACGCTGCGAGCACCGTCAATGCCATGCTGATGATCGTCCCGACGATTGCAATGAAAACCGAGTTACCGAACGAATAATAAAATTGTTTATTTGAAAGCACGTATTCGAATGAAATTGTAGTTATGCCCTTGGGCCATAATAAAATGTCTTTGGCTAGTACATGTGCTTCGCTGCTGAACGCTTTGGCTGCCACATGGATGAACGGCAGAATCATCGACAGCGATATGAGCGAAAGAATGAACACGTTAATGTAGCTGAATACGGTTTCTCCTCTAGTACGAATCACACTAGCACCACCTCTCTAAGTTAGTAAATTCCTTCCTCACCCATTCGGCGGGCAAGCGTATTTGCAATAACTAACAGCACACAACCGATGACTGATTTAAACAGCCCCGCTGCGGTAGTCAGTCCGAACTGCATGGTCCCTAATCCCACTCGGAATACGTACGTATCAATGATATCACCGACATCGTATACGGTTGGGTTGTACATGACGAGCACTTGCTCGAAGCCGGCATCAAGTAAATGACCAATTCGGAGCAGTAGCAGAATAATAATCGTTGAGCGAATACTCGGCAATGAGATATGCCAAATTTGTCGAAGTCGTCCTGCCCCATCTACGGTTGCTGCCTGGAACAATTCTTCATTGATGCTAAGCAATGCCGCTAGGTAAATGATGGCTCCCCATCCGGCTTCCTTCCAAACATCGGTGTACACGAGAATCCAGCGAAACCATGACTCACTCGTTAAGAAGAAGATGGGCTCTCCGCCAAATGCTTGAATCAATTTGTTCACGATTCCGCTGCTCGGTGACAGTAAGTCGACTGCGATCCCGCCAATCACGACCCACGAGATGAAATGCGGCAAGTACGTAAATGTCTGAACCCAACGTTTGAAAATAGCAAGGCGAAGTTCATTTAGCAGAAGCGCGAGCAAGATTGGTGCAGGGAATCCGATGACCAGCTTCATCAAGCTGATTACGAGTGTGTTGATCACCACTCTCGGAAACTCATCGAACATAAACAACTCTCGGAAATACTGTAAACCGACCCATTTACTTGCTAATACCCCTTGCATAATGTTGTAGTCTTTAAAGGCAATGACGACTCCGTACATCGGTCCGTATTTGAACACTAGCAGGAACACCAGCGCGGGTAGAACCATTAAATAAAGATCCCAATACTTAAGCAGCGGATGGCGATTGGCTCGCTTGCTTGTCAGCACATGAGTTGTTGCGGAAGGGACTGCGGCTTTCATATCTTGGATCTCTCCTCTCCTAGTTGCTGGATTTGAACTTCTGTGCCCTCATTATATCCCGTGTCGATTTGAAAGCGTATACCAATCCTTTTACTATCATTGCAACTATTTTTACTTCCTGAATGAGAAAAGGCGGCATCCGCCGCCTTTTTAATATTTGTCCGCTAGTACGTGATGGGCGAATGGGAGACCCCCTTGCGCACAAATTTTGTGCGCTAGCTTGGGACGGATACCCAGGCCCTTATTTGTTAACCTCGCTCGGTTTAACGCCCCAGAACTTTTGGAAACTCTTAGAGAAATAGTTCATATGACGGTAACCAACCTGCTCCGAAGCATCAGATACCTTGACACCTGTGCTAAGCAACTCTTTGGCTCGCTCCATCCGAAGGCGCAGCACATAGCTGGAGAACGATTCCCCAATCGTTTCTTTGAAAATCCGACTTAAATACGAATAATTGATGTACATGCTTTCCGCTGCAAAATGTAAACTCAGCTCTTCCTTATGCAGATGCTCTTGAATAAATCGCATGACCTCATGTCCGGTCCGCTGCGAACTGGACTGCCTCCGCTGTGCGATTGCCATACTGATTCGGCCGGCCATCCGATTCAGCCATCCTTCAATCTGCTCCCGGGTAAGCAAAGAAGTGAACGACTCGAAGTCCTCGTAGTCGCTCTTCAGTGTACCACGCAGTGTCCAGCCTTGCGCATGCACGATTCGTGCAAGTAAGCAAGCCATCCGGAACAAGACTTCTCGTGCTTCCACCACTGGTATGCCATTGGCAAACCCCGTCTCCATAATACGTCGGACAATCTCTTCTCTTCGCTCCTCTTCGCTGCCCGCCTCGATCACCGCCTCAAACTCACGTTCGATCTCTTGCAGTTCATCCCAAGAATCCTCCTCAGGTGCATCGTCACGATACGGAATGGCAACGCCATTGCCAAGAATTAGCCTCTCTTGCAGTGCAAGACGGCACATCTTGTAAGCCCGGGGCAACGAAGCGCTCTCAGCCACAGGGGCACCGATTCCAGCGCTTGCAGTTAACTTCAGTGTGTCCTTGACCGTCTCAAGAAGCGCGAGAATCTGACCGTTCGCTACCCCTTTCATCGATTCGTCCCCTTCGTCCGTAGAAGCGAAGAAGATAGCTGCTGTCAGGCTGTCATCATCCTGCACGACAATGCAGTTCTCATTCTCCAGCATATCCCGAGCAATCGTAAACAGTGAGAACTGCACCAACTGGCGATCCTTCACCTCAAAACGCTCATTGCCCTCGGGGATCGGATCCATATCCAGAATAATGGGCAGCACCTTTCGATTCTCTAGTTTGATGGCAAAGTCACGGCCTCGCCGATCGATTTCCCAGGCGGAATATCGGCCGTTCAACCAATTTTTATAAAACAACTCCTTCAGATGAGGCAAATGTTCGTTCCACCGCATTTCAAGCAGCTTGGTATTATGCTTTTCGTTCAATTCTTTTTCCCTTAGCTGCTTTGCCTCCAACACAGCCTCTATAATCTGCTCATTCTCAGCCGGCTTGATTAAATATTTGAATACACCTTGCTCGATACTTTCCCGTGCATAGTCAAAGTCATCGTGACCAGTCAGAATCAGCAGTTTTACATGCGGGTACTGCTGTTTGACGATCTTCGCCAATTCCAGTCCATCCATCTCTGGCATCCGAATATCCGTCAGCACGATATCAATATGATCGTTCTGAAGGACGGACATCGCTTCTTTGCCCGTGGACACGGCAGCTGCCAGTTCAATTTGCACCTCTGCCCATTCGATGCCCTCTGCCAATCTCTCGCGAACATAACGCTCATCTTCCACAATTAACAACTTCATCACGTTTCATCCTTTCCGATTGGAATCTTAATTATGACCCGAGTTCGCTCATTAACCACGCTGTACACGTGCAAATCCGCCTGTTCGCCGTAGTACAGTTTGATCCGTGACTTAACATTCTTTAGTCCAAAATACAAATCCGGCGGGCTGCTTTTCGAAATCCGATACGTATGGCTTGTAATCGTGCTCAGCTCGCTGGTCAGGTGATTCATCTTCTCTGGTGAAATCCCCAAACCGGTGTCTTCCACCTGTATGAGCAGAAAACCGTCCTCCAAGTTTGAGCTAATCCTCAGTTCGCCCCCTGACGGATTGCGTTCTAATCCATGGATGATCGCATTTTCGACTATAGGCTGTAAGAGTAGCTTAAGGATTTGAATCGACTTGGTAGATTCCTCTAGTGTGATCCCAACTGTAAAATGATCTGAACGAATCTGCTGCACTCGGATATAGTACATCAGGTGTTGCACAGTCTCTTCCAGCGTAAATGTCTCACGTCCCTTACCGAGACTGACCCGGAAAAATCGAGCAAGATTGATCACCATTTCACTAATCTCGTGAATTTTATTCTTATAAGCAACGGAATAGATGGAATCTAACGTGTTATATAAAAAATGCGGGTTAATCTGCGATTGCAGGAGGCTGAATTCCGATTTGGCGAGTCGGAGCTCTTTCACGTAATCCTCCTCGATGAGTAGCCGTTGAGCTTCCGCCATTCGGTTAAAACCGTTCATGACAGCGCCGAATTTATCCTTGCGTCGGTGTACAATCTGCGTGTTCAGACTGCCGCCACTGAACTGCTTAAATGCTGCCAACAGCTTCGACAGAGGCTTAGAAATTTCCACATACACGAGCCACGCAATCCACACCGCCATGATGATACTGATAACGATAATCAAATACGTAAACTGTTGTAATCTATGCGTCAGCTTGAACAATTCCGCGCGCGGCTGCTCTAGTTCGATCGACCAGAAGTTACTCTCTTCTTTGATTGACATCACATCTTTCTCGCTGCCATTCCCGTGAATGGCATTCGAATTCGTTTCCAATACGAAACCGTTATTATAGGACAATTTAATGTTCATGTTGTCAGATGTCTGGAGGTGTTGGATAATTTTGCGAACGGAGATTTTGTCCACGGCAAGCACGAGCACGTTCGGCTCTTTGCTTGTGCTTTGCATATCGAGCAGCCGAGAATAATAAATCATATCGTTATTCAAATAGGCAGACGCGCCACCGATTTTCGCCGTCGGCACATGCACCACAAGTCCGCCATTCGAGTTCACGGTTTGGTTGAACCAGAACTCCTGTTTCACATCCGGCCATCTCAAACCGCCAGTCGTCGTGGATACACCATTCCCGCTTTCACCATGAATGATAAACGCCTCTTTGATGGAGCCATTCACATTGGTAAGTGCGCTTAGTTGCTGCTGGACTGTGTGCAGTCCGTACAGATGATCTGGACTGAGAGGGTTATCAATATTGTTCCAAATATCCACAATGGACGAATTCAGTGAGATAAGCAGCGTTTGTTGATCCATGTTTTTCGTCAGTTGATCCACGTACTCGAGAGTCGTCAATAACGCACCTCGGGTACGGTCATTAATCTGATCGTCCAGAATGGACTGGGAATAATTATTGGCAAAAACACTGACGCTAACGAGCGGCAGCAAGATAAGCAGAAAAGTAAGCGTTAGCTTGAATTGGATCGAATGCAGCCGATTAAGCAGCTTCATCGCAGGCCACCTCTTTGGACTTCCCGCTGCACAGCTGAGGGCGGGTGGCCCATTATTTTTTTGAACACACGGTTGAAATGAGCCTGATCGCTATAGCCCAAATACTCCGAAATCTCGCCGATTGTCATTCTTGTATTAAGGATCAAATCGCGTGACGCATGCACCCGAATGTGATGTAGATAAGTAATCGGTGTCATGCCCGTTACTTCCTTGAACGTTTGCGTCACATAGTTGGGAGCACGGTCTACAAGTTGGGACAGCTCCTCAATGCGGATGCGATCACGGTAATGAGCAGAGATATAGTCTTGCACCTCACGCATGAGCCTTAGCTTCGCATAACCAAATCGCTCTTCCGAGGTTTCTTGCACAAAATATCCGAACAGCTCGGTTGCAATCCCCGTGCAGATGATATCGGCATGCTCACGCTGGCCGAACCAATGCTGCGCAAGTGTACTAAACCGTTGCTTGATATAGTCGAATTGCTGGGCTTTCACCTTTCGATAAGGTTCAAGATTCGTGAACGCTTTCATTTCTTGTCCAGACTGCCCAGGGTGCAAATGAAAATGCGATGAATACTTCACATGCGGGCCGTCTGGTGCATTTGTTCCTGAGCGCATTACACCTTGTCGAATGTACAGAAAGTCACCTTTTTCCAAATACACCGGATCATTCTCCACCATATATGTCACTTTGCCGTGAGTCACCAGAATCAACATGTCCGTTAAGGTCGCTGATTCCTCCTTCTGCCAATCTACGTTCATATCATCAATAAACACAGAAACGAGCTGTATCATAGTAAGTACCCCTCCTTGCCTCTTACCTTAGAATTATACAAAAAACAGTTGTTTCCGCAATAGTTTTTTTTCGGCTATTCCCTTAAGATTGAACTAACAAAGCTTAAGGGGGCTGAACATTATGGCCATATATCCGGTCGCTTCCACAGAAGATATTCCAACCGGTTCATTTAAAATCGTACAAATCGAACAACGCTCCATCGGGGTCTACAACGTCAAAGGTGACTATTACGCTGTTCATAATTATTGCCCGCATCAAGGGGCAGAGTTATGCAAAGGCGTAGTCTGCGGAACAACGCTTGATTCTCAAGTGTATGAATTTATTTATGGGCGCGATCAAGAAATTTTACGTTGCCCATGGCATGGATGGGAATTCGATCTCAAGACGGGCAAATCATTGTTCAGTGATAAAGTGCGGACACGCACCTACCCCGTCGTCGTAGAAAATGGACAAATTGGCATTGTGATTGGCTAATAAGGAGGAGATATAAAATGAATCCCAACAAAGAGAAATTGCCTGTTATCGATTGTGATGTGCACAATCAGTTCCGTAGTAGAAACGACTTGATCCCTTACCTTGATGAGCCTTGGAAAAGCCATGCTGAGAGATTCGGTTTACCCGGAGCTGGGCTCCCCTACTCGTCGCCAATTGGCAGTAAGCGCAAAGATGCAGATCCACCTAGCGGACTGCCATTAGGATCCGATCCGCATTACATGCTCGAGCATCTGGTTGAACCCTTCAACCTTGATTATGCACTGCTGTGCTCCGATTCAATTATTGGCGTGTCTGGTTATGCGGACACCGATCACGTGGCAGCTGTATGCCGGGCCTACAACGATTATCTAATCGCCGAATGGCTGCCCGTTAGCCCGAAATTCAAAGGATACCTGTGCATCGGCACGCAAGATCCCGTGGAGGCTGCACGCGAGATTGACCGAGTCGGTCCACATCCAGACATTGTTGCTGTCAGTGTGATCGGCGGCGCTCGGATGCCATACGGTCAGCGTTTCTTCCATCCGATCTACGAAGCTTGCGAACGCAACGGTCTTCCACTAGTCATCCATCCGGGTGCCGAAGGTTCAGGTACCTTTAACCCTCCGACGGCGGTAGGGTACGTGTCGAACTACTTGCAGTGGCACACTTGCTTGCCACAAACCTTCATGGCGCATCTGGTAAGCTTCGTGTGCGAAGGTGTGTTTGAGAAGTATCCAGGGTTTAAAGTGGTGTTCTGTGAGGGCGGCGTCACGTGGCTACCTCCACTACTATGGCGCTTGGACAAAAACTTCAAAGCGTTACGCTCCTCCACACCATGGCTGAAGCGAATGCCAAGCGAATACGTGCGCGATCACTGCTTCATGACGACGCAGCCGATCGAGGAACCTGATGACTTCAAGCATCTCGAAGCCATGTTCAATATGTTCGATGCTGAGAATATGCTGCTCTTCTCCAGCGACTACCCACACTGGGATTTCGACGATCCCACGAAGATTCTGCAGCGGCTTCCAATTGAGAAGAAGAAGAAAATTTTCAGCGAAAATGCTCGACAGTTATTTAAACTGAAGTAAATGTATAAAACTCCCCTACTCCTCTTGCATTGAGGGGCAGGGGAGTCTTTGATTTCAACTTTAACTGGAAAATATACAGGTATTTACGAGATATTTCTCTGAAATGTGGATTTAACTGGAAAATATGTAGTTAAAAGCACCTCTTTCGATCAGATCGGGTAAAATCGTACATATTAACTGTATATTTTCCATCTATTCTACGTTTGGCCGGAAAACTAGCCATATTACCTGTATAAAATCCAGTTATTCGCCTGGGCGAGGGGGATGGGTGAGTTCAATCTATGGCGAATGGAGATGGGGGAGTTCCACCCAGGGCTAAGGGAGATGGGGGGAGTTTCATCTATGTCGAAGATGGTGGGGGGCGTTCCACTTAGGACGAAGGAAGATGGGGGAGCCACCCAGTAAATTCGGATCTGAGAGGTCCGGGGGCATCTCGGTACGATACATAGCCGCACGCGAAAGAGCAGTTCACCATTAAGGTGAACTGCCCTACTCTTTTTCCCGCTGCTATTTCTTGTTCAATTTGTCATAAATAGCTTTGCCGTCTTTGTTAAACCAATCCTGCGATGCTTTAATAACTTCTTGTCTGCCAGCTGCGTCCGCTTTTTTGAAATACTCATCCAATGCCGTCAGCGGTAATGCACCGTTGATGATTTTGGCAACATACTCATTTCTCAAGTCGATCAACGCTCTTCCTTTGGCAAGTTCAGCTTCCGTCTGCGGTCTGTATTGGTTGATATTGAATGCTGTCAACTGCGCGCCTGCTTGGGCAAAGCTCTTCATAGCTGGCTCATATCCGCCAAGCAATGCGTTAGGTAACCAAATGTCCGGTGTATTCCACATTCTGTAATACAGTTTATAAATGATTTGATCATAAGCAGGCTTCTTCGGAGTCAGGGCACCATTGACTATGTCATAGTGAACGCCTTCTTTCCCGAAATTCACAAACTTCTGCAAATCCTTATCTTTCAAATAAGTGTTCAGTAGATCCACAGCTTCATTCGCATTTTTCGAACTTTTCGGAATGATGTAGAAGTTGGATACAGGTGCAGGCATTGTATAGCCTTTCTGCCCATCTTTCCCTTCTACTGTAGGCAAGAAGCTCAACTTCGCATTAGCATCCGCTTTACTTAAGCCTGCTTGGTAAGTAGCTGGGTCCCAGTAACCTGCAAACACAGTAGCTGCTTTCCCTGACGACATCTTCTCCGTCACTTGCTGTGTTTTGTTGAATAAGTACTCGTTGTCAATCAAACCTTCTTTGTAGAGTTTATTCAAGTAGGTTAGCAAATCCTTCAGATTCACATCTTGTGCATCAACCAATTTGCCATCCCTTACGATGAAAGGAACAGCGAGGTTATTGATGCCGGACATTCCGAAAGCTGCCGTAATAACATCCAGTCCATCCAGCGGATTCCCGTTATTGCCAGCTGCTGCTACGTAAGGTATGGTTCCTTTGCCGCTTGGATCTTTATCCTTCAACGTCTTCAAGAACGTGTATAATTCATCCAAATTCTTAGGTGCCTTCAATCCCAATTTATCCATCCAATCTTGTCTAGCTAGAAATCCTGCACCAAGATCTACATTTTCAAATTTTTGAAAAGGAGGGACAGGGATGGCATATTTCTTCCCTTCCAGGGATACAGCCGTCCATGCATTCTCGGTCACTAATTTATCAACCTCGCTGCCGAATTGCTTGATCGTATCGTCCACTGGCAGGAGAGCTCCCTGTGCGCTGAACCGTTTGAAAATATTCAAATCACTCGTATAAATCAGATCATACACATCACCAGAGGCAAACATCAAATTGTAAGTATCCAATTGATTAGCAGCCGGAATGACATTCCATTCGATATTCGTGTAACCTGTCTTCTCTTTAATCATGTTCAGGAATTGATTATCGTTTGCGCTTGCCCCTTGCTCGTAGCCCTTGACTCCTGAGTTATCAGGAACAGCAATTCTGATCTTAGCTGCCTTATTCAGCTTTGGTCCCTGTGTAGCAGTAGCCACTTTCGTTTCCTTGCTTTCTGGTGTCGCCTCTTTACTACAACCAACAAGTGATACCGATGCTGCAACTGCGACTACTAATGTTGTCGTTGACCATTTTTTTAATTTTGTACGCATGTTACTTCCCCCTTTATAATAGTGAACTATTGTTTTACAGCTCCAAGCGTCAACCCTGTGACAAAATATTTTTGCAGGAATGGATACACGAGTAGAATCGGTATGGAAGAAACGAAAATGGCTGCGGCCCTGAATGTCTCAGAGGCAATATTGGCCAATTGTTCGGGATTCTCCATCCCGTTCTTGTTGGAAGCTGCCACGACATTTTGCAAGAATAAAGGCAAGACCTGAACTTCTTTTTTCGTTAAATACATTAAAGGGTCCATATAGTTGTTCCATATCCCTACCGCGCTAAAAATGGCGACTGTCGCAAGCAAAGGCTTGGAGATCGGAAGCATGATGCGGAACAGTATGGTCAGATTTCCAGCTCCGTCGATTCTCGCTGACTCCTCTAAACTGTGAGGCAACGACTCAAAGTAATTCCGTACTAGAATCAAATTGAAAGCGCTCACCATCCCCGGAATGACAAGCACCCACAGATGATTAATTAATCCTGTATTTTTAATAACCATATACGTAGGAATCATTCCCCCGTTGAACAACATCGTGAACACATACAGAATATTGATGGCCTTACGACCTACCAAATCCCTCTTCGCGATGGCGTACCCGACACAGGCTGTAAAAAACACTTGAACGGCTGTACCAATAACGGCGACAAACAAGCTGTTCGTAAACGCAGTGCGAAAATCAACGCCTGACAGCAACACTTTATAGGCTTGTAACTGAAAGCCCATTGGCCATAAGCCTACTTGACCGCTGACGACGTAAGCTTCTTCACTAACCGATTTTGCTAAAAGTGTGATGAACGGTAGGACGCAAATGAGACCTACTGTTATCAACAATGTGTAATTAACAACCGTAAAAACCTTTTCCCCGGTCTTCATCCTCTTGTCGAACAAAGCTATTTGCTCCTCTCTGCCTCTTATTTACCATATCCCTCGGTTCGAGTACTTCCGACTAATCTTATTGGCCGTAACCATCAATGTAAATCCGATAATGGATACGAACAAACCAACTGCCGTTGTATAGCTGTAACTACCATTCTGGATCCCTTCCCGGTACACGTAGGTTCCAATGACATCCCCAACACCGTAAACAAGAGGATTATACAGGAGTAATACCTGTTCCGTATCGCTGCCCAATAAGGTAGACACCCTTAGAATAATAATGAATACGATGGTACTGGCTATGCCTGGGAGCGTAATATGCCATGTTTGTCTGAGCTTACCCGCACCATCAACGCTGGACGCGGCGTACAGATCAGGATCGATAGACGTTAAAGCGGCCAAGTAAATGATGGCGCTCCAACCGGTTTCTTTCCAAGCTGTTGATGCAACGAGAACACTTCGGAAGTAACTATCATCACCAAGGAATGCTATCGGCGAGATATTAAATACCTTTAGCATCGCATTGATAATACCTGTACTTGGGGAGAGGATATCCACAAAGATTCCTGCGATAACAACCCATGACAGAAAATGCGGCAGATAGGTAAGCGTTTGCGTCATGCGTTTGACAAAGCCCGTCCTAACTTCATTCAATAACAGCGCCAAGATAATAGGCAATGGAAACTGAAAAATAAATTTGAACATATTAATCAGCATCGTATTGCTCAACACACTAAAAAACTTTGGATCCGATAACAATGTTCGAAAATGCGTTAATCCTACCCACTTACTATCCAGTATGCCATCAAATACCCGATAGTTCTTAAATGCGATGACGATCCCCAGCATCGGGACATAGCTGTAAATCAAAAGCACCAGTAAGGGGATCGAAATAATCAGATATAAATCTAGATTATGAACGATTCTTGCCTTCAGGCGATTTTTTGTCTTGGGGATCACACCTGCGTCTAGTGAATCTATCGTGTGGGAGGGTGTAATCTTTGCCATTTCATCACCTCAACTCCTTGTTGTATAGCTTTATTTTACGTAAATAAGCCTATCAACCACAACAGGACAGAAGTAAGATATCACTGACAAAAATACGGATTATACGCTCCCCGAAGCCTTTAGTTTAGCGACTACACGGCAGCCACTGCCAGGCTCGCTGTGAAACTGTAGGCCACATTCCTCACCATAATAGACTTGTATACGCTGATGCACATTCTTCACGCCATATCCTCTACTCTCGGTTTCAAAGAGTTGCTGCAGCCGCTCCTCCGTTATCCCCACGCCATCATCTATAACCTCTAAATACATATAGGCGTCTTCCCGATAAGCTCGGACGGCAACCATTCCAGCCTTCCCTTTTTTGGGCCTGATTCCATGAATAACTGCGTTTTCGACTAGCGGTTGCAGGATCATTTTGATCATAATCATCTGTTCCAGACCTTCCTCAACGTCCGTTATGAACTGGATAGCCCCTCTATAGCGGTAATTAATAATGTGCATATAGTTACTAACTTCCATTATTTCTTCGGCGACGCTAATATGTTCCTTGCCTTCATTCAGACTGAGCCTCAGAAACTTCGCAAGTGATTCCGTCAATTCCGCGATTTCCTTGGCGTCGATTCGCAGGGCACTCCATTGAATAATATCCAAGGTGTTATACAAAAAGTGAGGGTTAATTTGCGCATACAGCAGCTTCATTTCCGCTTCTTGCTTGCTGATTTGTGCTTGATAAACCTCTTCGATAAGAGCTTTAATTCGCGTACTCATCTTATTAAAAGAGCGCTGTAGTCGCGCATACTCATCATTTCCTCGAATGTTGTCCTCGGTCTCAAAGTTTCCTTTTTCGGCATGTTTGATGAGCTTAACTAGCTTTTTCAACCGTTTGGTAATACTTCCTGAAATGATGAAAGCCGTAATAATCGCTATAATCGAGACTACCCCTGCTAAGCCGAGCATGAAGTTCTGAATCCACCTGCTGTTCATCCCTAAATGCTTCTCCGTCATGAGTAAGGCAATTTGCCAATCTAAACCCTTCGCCTTGCTGAAAACAGCATAATTCGATCTCTCCGCAGGTCCGAAACTGGCAATCCCTTCTTCTTCTTCCGGCAAAGACTCCAAGAAGAGGTCGCTTACATCGCCGCCCCCTGCTAGTAATTGTTCCTGCCCAATTCGCTGGTTGGGGGACATAACCAGTGTTTCCGCCCCGTCTGGTAGCCGGATATCATTCAAAATAGCCCAAATAAATTTGGCATCCAGCTCGACCATCACATAGCCAAGAACGTACTGAAATCGGTTGATATCCTTGATTTCTTTAATAAAGAGAACCTCGTCCTTCTGAACGATGCTCAAATGTTCCACGTCACTGGCATAAAACCACTTTTCTTTGACTGTGCCTTCCAAAAGTGGCTGTAGACCACCTTCACGTTGAAGCTGGTCTATGCCAAAAAAATTAGAGCTTGCCGAAACGAATGTTGGATTCCCTTTCATAAAATAGCTAACCTTGAGCACATTGCTCTTCCCCACGTAATTGCTCACATTTTTGTTAAGCAGATTGAAAAAATCGATCACTTCCCCCGACGTCAAAGCCCGTTCAGATATCGTTCTAAGAATTTGTTGAATATCATAGTTACTTTGCGTCAGATCAGCAATGTTATAGGCAGTTTCGATGCCGAACGCGATGTTTTTCTCTGCCTGCTTCAAAGTTTCCAAATAGGCAGTGCCTGTCTGCTCAACCACAGATTTATGAATTGTAATATAGGAGAAATAGACCAGTACCATAACCGGAATAATGATCAGAATTAAATAGGAAATAACCAGCTTGGTTCGCAAGTTGATGTTATAGTACATGCCGCTAAGCTTATTTAGCACTATTCTCATAGCATTTTCTCCCGATATTCCATAGGGTTGACGCCTACGACTTTCTTGAATATTTTGGTAAAATAATGCGTATCTTGGTACCCAACCTGATTGGCTACTTCATATATTTTGATGGAGGCGTCCTTGAGCAGATCCTGCGCCTTCTTTAATCGTACATGCGTGATATAATCGTTAATCGTGTGGCCTGTTTCTTTCTTGAATAACGTCTGAAGATGTCCCGGAGACATGAATACTTCCGCCGCCAGCTGCCCAATGGTGAGATTCTGATAGTAAACTTTATGAATAATGCCCTCAACATCCCGAATGATTCTTCGGGACTTGCTGTTTCGCAACTCATTGGAAGCAGACTCCAAATAGGTTAGCTTCTCGATCACAAACATCTCGATTTGCTGCGGGCTCTGCATCGTTCTGAATTGGTGCAGGGACTCTTTCACTTCTTGTGCGATGGCAGAATCAATTTGCATGGATGCTTTGCGTATCGCTTTAATCAGAAGCTCAGAGCAGATGGTTGTTAGGAATAGCATGCTTTCCATTTTCAATTGCCGAATCGTAATAAAGAGTTGCTGGACTTCCTCAGTCAGTGCTTCTGTTTGCCCTGAGCTGCACAATCCTACGATCTTCTCTATGAAATCCACGATCACTGGCAACCCTGTAGATGAGATACTCCCTGAATAATATTGGCTGACGTCGTCTTTCAGCTGCTTCTCGGCTCTTTCTTTATCCAACTTCGTGACAACTTTGGCGACAACTTGCTTTAATTCCTCTCGATTAAACGGTTTCAAAATATAATCGATTGCATCCAATTTAATGGAAGCCTTCACATACTGAATATCTTGATGAGCGCTAATCATGATTACCATGACTGCAGGCTGTTCAAGTTTCAACTTGTCTATTAATGTAATACCATCCATGACTGGCATTACGACATCTGTAATTAAGATATCTGGTCTCAGATCACGAGCAACAATCAGCGCCTCTGCACCGTCTTCTGCTTCACCTACAATCTCGATACCTAGACGATCCCAGTCGATGAGATCTCGCAGGCCTTCCCTCGAAATATAATCGTCATCGACAAGCATCATTGTATACATGGGTAGGACCTCCTAGGTAATTTGAGAGCGTTCTCTTAATTGTAGCTTACCCCCTAGATTTGCTCAAGCCACTCTTATTGAAGGATCCGCTTACTCATTCATAAACGAAAGCTTCATCAACATACGTTTCAGCATAACAGCCGCTTCAGCACGTGTCGCAGGTTGAGAAGGGTGTATTTTCTGCTCCTGATCCCCCGTCATGATGCCGAGTCCGAGCATCTTTTCAATAGCGGCTTTAGACCAGTCGTTTAGTTGTTCCTTCTCTAAGGGTTGAACGAAATGGGTAGGTAAATCGTATTTATATCCCGTCAGGTGAATTGCACGATCCAGCATAACGGCAAGTTCCTCCCGTGTAACGAATGCATTTGGACGAAACAATCCTCCGTCATAGCCTTCAATTAGGCCGAAAGAAACCGCCGTACGAAGAGAAGGCGAATACCAAGCGGATGGGTCAACATCACTGAAGGTCGTGCGGGCATCTTTCTTCGGCAGGGCAAGCGCATCCGTTATCAGCTTCGCGAATTCGGCTCTAGTTATAGCAACATCCGGACGGAATCGGCCCTCCGAGTCCCCATTCACGAGCAAGCGACTTGCCATGGTTTCAATATCATGCTTAGACCAATGACCGCTCAAGTCCGCAAATGTTCGGCTACCTGTAATAAGCCCATACGTACTATTGCCCATTCGGTGAATAAGTGCCATATAAGAACCGTCTGGCTGCTTGACGAATAAGGTTGGAACCGGGGCCATAGTACCATCTGATCGAATTAGAACAGCTGCTGATTGCTCTGGATCCAGATGCCCAGCCGGTAATGTGCGAGCGGCAAAGGCGCTATCGTAGTCATGCAGCTCCGTTATTTGACCGGAGGAAAGTTGGATTGAAACAGAGAAGTCGACTGGCGTTCCTGTTAGTGTGAAACCTTCTTCCTCAACAAATGAACCTATCGCATGTGCTTGTTCTTCTGAAACGGTCGCCATCGTTATCGTTACTTTCGCATTCGCATCAAGTTTCATTTGATTAATTGGCAGTTTATACATCCCTACGGAGCTCGAAATGACGAGAGAGCCATTTCCACCGCTTGCAGATTGGATGGCTTGCAGTACTTCAGAAGGGATATCCACCGAAACGGACGAAGACTCCTGCGTTGGAATCCTGATAACGAACGTGGAGTTCTCCTTAGCAGCTCCCTGAATTTCTTGCAGAACTTGCGCCATGTCCAGGACGGCATGTACACGATTCCCAGATTCGGATGTGACCCTAACCGCTTGGTCAGACAATTGCATGGTTTGGGCAGGATTCGTGATTATAGCGACTTCCGGTGCTACCGTAGCGGGTTCTTTCCCCGTTCCGTCCCCTTTAGGCGCACTTACACCTCCCGTACTTCCTCCCGTACTTCCTCCTGTACTTCCTGCATCATCAAGACTGGATTTAGGGCGCACATGAACCTGAAATGAACTATTCGGCGTTCCGGCAACTTCCTGCAAACTACGGTTTGCAATCCTGAGCGATTGCCAGCTGACCTCCGTCTCCCCTTCTTTCAGCACTTCAAAAGTAAGCTGGCCCATTCTTACGTTACCATTAAGGGGCTCCTCGTTGCCTTCCTTTGACCACGCAAGAATGATCGTCCCCTCACCACCGTCAGGTTTCAGCAGATTTCCATTGGCAGCACCATCTGCACGAATCAGCTTAACTTTCAGTGGGTCATATCGGAATATGGCTTCGAAGGCAAAAAGCTCCGAAACCTGCGCTGTCGCAGTTACCGTAAAATTGCTCCCTACTTCAGGTAGACTTGTATTACCCAATAGGTTGTAATTGGATGCCGCTGGCAACGAATTGGCATGAGCTGAGAATGGAGCTATGAGCATACATAGCAGCGCAAATATAGATAAGGGAATCCTGTTTTTCCAACATTTCGGTTGATAAATTGCTGTCATTTCCATGCTCCTTTGCACAAAATAAACGGCTACTCCGTCCTTCACGGACGTCTGATAGGACTATTCGGCCCTTAGAGGGTTACTCGCACCCCTGTCTGATTAGATCAACAAGATTAACTGGATTTTCTACATCTAATTCTGAGGAAAACTAGCTTATTCGGAGTTTAGATGGATTTCCTACATCTAATTTTGCTCAAAATGACCCAGTTGACGCAATTCCCTATAAATAACGGGAGGAAATCCAGTTATTTCGCAAAATCGCGACAGTACGCTTCAATTAACTGTAGAAATTACAGGTAAATGACACCTCGCAGGCTTCATGAAACAAAAGATTCGGGAGATTGGGTATTCTCATACCCATCTCCCGAAATCTAGATAACTATTCCATTTTCATAGCAATTGCGGCCATATCAAGATAATCAATCTTCTGATCCTGATTAACATCGTACCTAAGAACAATCGACCAATCGGGGCTTGCTGATGTTTTGCCATAATGAATCAATACCCAGTACAGGTCGCTGACGCTAATCCGATTGTCACCATTCAAATCCTCAGGCTTCCGCTTATTCACGGTCAGTTTAAAGGCGTCTACAGCCCCTAAGAGTACGCTCGTTGCCGCATCAATCTGCGACTGAGTCACGGCAGTGTCCGCCTCTACGGCCTTCGCTGCGTTAATCGCCGATTGAAGCGTCGCTTTGGCACCTGCTGGATACTGTCCGATCAGCGTTCCCTCTACCGAAGCTGTATAAAGTGCCTCTGCGGCAACAATGGCTGCGGTTAAGTTTGTTTTGTTTGCATATTGCACGTTGACCGTAAGCTTGTGGGAAGCCAACGTGCTTTCAAGACCTGCGCCGACAACGGCAATGGAAGCGGCTTGAAGATCTACACTGCCATTCGTTCCATTCGCTTTGGATGTAAAGTTCAGTTCGAACACATTACTGTTCGCCTTAATGGCTTTGGCTGCACCTAAACTTGAAGCAATGATGCGCACTTGACCCGCAACTGGGGTTTTCGTTGAAAGTATATCGAAACCTTCCTTCAACGACGCAGCTGAGATGAAATCCAGTTTGGTTGCATCATACGTTACAGTCGCATCCAGCGCATATACGCTGTCCGTCACACTGTCCAAACTGTACGTGACCTTGAAGCTTTGACCTCCATCTACCGTTGCCGGACCTGTCAACTTATTGTTCAAGTTCTGATTCGGAATCGGTATTGGACCCGTGCGCGTAAAGCGAACGCCATCAGCTAGAATGAAGCTGCCTTGTGTATAAGCATTAGTGACAACTACGCTTCCTGATTCCCCTTTATGGAAAGGGTAGCTGCCAATTTTGTACCAACTCTTCCCATTTTGCGATTGATTCACCGGTACTGTTTCGGAACCGTTTGCATGATGAATGGTAAAAGGTGCGTTCTGCGTTGCAGTCGTAAAATGCTGCCATACATAAACATCATATATACCATCGATTGGAATGACTGGCTTGTAGCTCACGCTGGAGGCTCCGTCTTTGGTTGTATTTAAAGCGAAATTACCTTTGTTTGCATCTGCATTTGTTCTGCTTTCCCATTGGCCCAAGAGGGTTACGCCAGTCGAATCCGAATTATCCATGGAGATAGTAACGTTCTCTGGCACCAACTCAAAGCTAACGTTATCAAACACAACTTTACCTACTCCTGAAAGGATGCCCACATTAAGCACTAAGTTTATGGGCCCAGTGACTTCATAAGTTTGACTGTATTTGACATACTGATTCGTTAACGTAACAGGGGCAATCTGATGATCGACAGTCCCATCCCAAATGTTCAATTCAGGCTGCACATCGCTGCCTTCCAACTTTTTAATCTGCGCAGAGAGTACGTATGTACCAGGCTGGGTGATAGATACTTGCTGGTACAAAAACGTTCTATTACTCGGCGCTCCTGCCGAATTGAATTCAGCCGCGTTTTGTCCTGCGAATTGAGAAGTCTTCGTTACATAGGCATTAGTTCCATAAACACCTCTGTTCCAGCCCATCATCCAATCTGGTAATAACACTGCGGACGGGCCGCCTGCTGGGTCTCCGCTTACGCGTTCGAAGTCCCCATTCTTCACTATCGCAAGCGGAACATCTCCCGTAACTTTCGTGATTTGTAATGGAGCTTGAGAGACAATAAACAAGCTATTCTTTTTCAATAACCGTTTCGTTCCTTCGAAATCCGTAACCGGAACGGCATTGCCATAGGCATCCTGCGCGCTAACGATTTGCTCTGCGTTGGCTACTGTGGCATATAACGTTAAGTCATCCGCTGATAGTACACTTAGATATTTACCATCCGCACGTCTCAGATAGTGATTGACTTTCAGGAAATTTGCCCCTTCAAAGCCAGTATAAGAACCTAAATACTCGTCAGCTTTACGAATATGGTGCTGCAACGTCGCCATTGTCTGATACATTTCAGTTGGCGACTGGGAATGACGTGTAACGAATGTATCCTCGGCGGGTGTACCCATGTTGAAATATTTGCTTGTACCTGCAGCAAGAAAATCCATGTATTTCGACACGGTGTCGTAGATGCGCCAGGGTGTATGGGTGCTATTAAGTGCGTACACCTCTGACTGCCACAGCTGCAGATTCGGGTGCGTCGTTTTCGCTTGCCCATAAGCAGTAAGAATATCCGCTATTCCTTGTGTTCCGACATACCCATGCACATTGTAAATATCGTAGTAATTAACATTATCCCCCTTCAGCATATCAATCGCCAGTTGGCGATCCGCAGCTGGGTTAGGGGTTGCAAAACCGCTTGTAGTTACGTATAACTCAAGGTCATGACCTGTTGCTAGCTTATATTCAGATTTCACTCGCTGTGCTTGTTCATAGGCGATTTTTTGCATTAGGATATATTCTTCCTTCGTACCTGAGAAGGAAGCTGCGAGTGTATCCGGATTTGAAGTTGGATGGAAATTCACCTCGTTAATGACTTCCCAATACTTCACCTTCCCCGCATAACGCTTCATCGTCTGATACACATAATTGCTCCAATCGGTGCCAGTTCCAGGTATGCCATTCGCATACTTGATATCCTTAGGCACCCAACGTTCCGCTCGATACATAAGATCCTTCAAGCCTGCTGGAATATCCTGTTCAGAAGGTCTGCTGGATGCCCAATCGGAAGGGTAACCAAGCACGGCGAGCACATCCATTCCCGCTTCTTGTGCTTTCTCGACGTAAGCATCGCTTTTGTCCCAAACGAAATTGCCTTTGATGGGCTCTACGACATTCCACAAGAACACAAGTGCTGCTTCCCAACCGCGCGTTGCACTCGTATGAATTTTGGTCCATGCGGACATATCATAGTCGTAATTCGCGTGCTGCCCATAATAATTGGCATATTTACCATCAGCTACTCCCGATTCATCAGCGGGTACTTTCGATATCCCACTCTTATAGACAATGGGGGCGGAACCACTTGAACTTACCGTCGTTTCCAAATACCAGAAACCTACCTTATTCTTCAACATGGGAAGGGCCAGGTTTTCGATTTGATACGTACCTCCAACAGCTACTTGCACATTAGGGTAGGACTCGGTAAATTCCACCTTCCCGTAAGGATCAGTTGCTTTAATGCTTACGTCGAAGGTCTTGGTGCTATCCCCATAATTCACCGTCATCACCGGATAGACCGCATCTTCTCCCGCATAGTAAATTTGTTTCTCATTGCGAAATGCGGGCTTGACTACGCTATATTTGGAGGTGTTATGCCATGGTGTAATAAACTTTTGAGATTCAATGTCTTGACCATAGGTAATGTCAGCAAGAAGTGCTGTATCCGTCCCTCGGCTGAAAGTCTGTGCCGTATGCTCCAGTTCACTTGCGCTTAGCGCTTTGGTCGAAATCTTAACCTGACTGATATTGAACGGATTGCTTCGGTCCACCATGAATTCGTAAGGCATGAATTTCTCCATTACTGCTGCAACCGTTGTAGGCGATGGAGGTGTGATTGCAACACCATCTTTATAAATGGCGACATAACCACCTGTTCCCATTTTCCAGGAAAACGCCAGATTAAACGGCTGACCGACTTGATAATTAAGCTGATTCGGCTGCGCATAAGCCCAAGCTCCGTTGGTTCCTTCGCCGTTCTTGACAAAGAAGGTAATTGGTTGCTCATACACCGCGTTAGGGCCTGTCGGTTTGACCGTCGGCGGTGGAATATGAGCCTGAATCAACGTATTACCAGGACCGCTTTGTTCCGGAATTAATTTAAACAGGAAATCCCAATTGTTACCGAATTCCTCGTAAGGCTTATCCAGACGCACCCGAAGCTCAATCGTCCCCTCATTCGGATTGAATATTCCCGGTGCATAATCACGGTACCAAGTTGGTGTATCCGTGAAATTGCCTTCATCACCAACGTTCGTGACTGGACTTGGCGCAATCGTTACTGCGAGGTTAATCGTAGCTGATGCATTACCCATACTCAGTTTAATGACAGCGTTTTCATTTGCATCCGAAGTTGTCACATTCTTAGCTTTTAGTAAGAGCTTACCGTCTACCACTTTCAAATATGTACCATCGACAGGAGCTACTGCGGTAATTTGAACATTGGGATTACTTGTATTTCCCGTCTTCAATCGAAGAACCTGTTCATACACGCTCGAACCAACTGTCGTACTAGCCGCAATTGTGCCTGTCACTTCGTACTTCGCTTTTTCCAGATCAACTGCCCATTGGTCCGTGGATGCCGTCATGTCGGCATCACGCGCAACTTTGATTGCATCCAGTCCTGCTTGGTCTGGCAGCTCTCCGACTTTGATGAACTTAATGCCGTCAATGGCAATCGGAATCGTGCCATTCGCAGCAGGAGCTACTGGCGGGAACGACTGATACCCAGTTCCACCAGCTGTAACCGTATAAGTCTGTCCGCTTCGGAAAGGGTATACGCCGTATTGCACCCATGCATCTGTCCCATTGCCTGAATTCGGGTTGTTAATCACATGTTCGCCTGCGACATGTGTAATCTTATACGGGACGTTGCCGGCATACCAACGCGTCGTAGCAGGCTTCCTTACGTAGAATGCGTACATGCCATCCTGCGGAAACTGAGGTGCAAACATCATGCTTTGAGGCGTTGCCTTGTTCAAATTCGCATAAGTAAATCTGCTTTGATACGTTCCACTTGCTCCCTGTATGAAGTTCGCCACGCTTGGCGGAGCTGCAAGCCCTGTGTATGTTACACTTGGGTCTTGATCGTCAATGATTACACCAATCTCCTCAGCACCCAGCACATCACCTGTCGCTGCATAAGCAGCAGTCATGCCAATAGGTACGATACTAATTAGCAGCGAAGCAAGCATAATAAGGGCTACTACCTTTTTGCCAACACGACTTCTCCGTACTCTTGTGAACCTGTTCAACATTTCCTAACACACCTCCATGAATTATGATCTCACCAGGAATAAGACTTCAGTCACCTCAGCTCTTATGGGTATGTTCTTATTCTAAGAAATGGATGTATACGTTCACAACAGGACAGAAGTAAGATATCTATGACAAAAGGACGGACTATTTCACAGCTTGCCAATATTAGAATTCATCGCCATAAACTGGCTGGGCATAACGCCGACTGTAGCCTTGAATGATCGACTGAATAAATAAATGCTCGAAAAGCCCACCTGTTCAGCAATAGCGGTTAAGGTTTGTGTCCCTGCAATTATTCTTAACTTCGATTGTTCGATGCGAATATGCGTCAAATATTTATGAATCGTAATACCAAGCTGTTCTTTAAAAAGAAACGATAAATGATTGGTCGAAATTCCGACATGCTCACTTATCGTATGATTATCCAATTCAGGATCCCAATATCGTTCATTAATGAAGGAAATGGTGTTTTCAATAAACACCCAGCCCTTCGTCATCTTTCCCTCTCTATCGTGATGATCCGCTTGTCCCTCCATAAACAGGACTAACAATTCCAAACAAATCCCCTTAAGAATCAACGAATAACCGGATCTCCTGTCCAAGAACTCCTTCTGCATGATCAGGAATCTCTTCTTTAGCTCGATCCGGTTCGGTAAGGCTAGGTGGGATATTGGGTTTGTAGATGCGAACTGCATCTCTTTGGCTGGAATCGCTTTACGCTCTTCCGTGATCGCTTGGTCCTTCCAAGAGCTTCGTTCTTCTTCATAGTACAAATCAAAATGAACGATATACTGGATGAGTGGTACCTCTGACGTAGACCGAATAATATGCGCCATAAAGGGTGGCATAAGCAGAATGTCGCCTTCCTTCACTTTGTATTTGACACCATCCAAAAAAAACTCCGCTTCCCCCTGTTCGATATACGTAAATACATGGTCATAATCCATCCATTCACCCGCTATAGAGAAGGATTTGTGAATTTTGACCACTCTGACGAAAGGCGTTATGCTGTTCATCCAATTCTCCATGTACATCCCTCCTGCGTCGCATCTCCATACTCGAAACTTGGGGACGGATCGGTATAGGTTGAAATGGTTTGCATACACGCTTAGAACCCCGCTTACCGAATTCATCCTCGTCCAAGTATAACTGAAGGGCATTCCTATTTTCCATATCCCAGCGTAAAGAACCTTGCAGAACTCATGTCTCACTCCAGTCGAATAACACACCGCTATATTGATCCTTACTCAATCGGAGACCTTCATAAGCTGTCTTGGCTTCTTCTGGCTTCAGTACATGGCTAATTAAAGGTTCGATTTGCAGCCGTTTCTGTTTCATCAGCTCGAAGATAATACTTGAATTTCTGACCAAAGAATGTTTAACAAACTCGTTGGGTTCAATCGGATAACGCCACTCATGCGCTCCTTTGAAGGTGATACACCCTCTGTTATACAGATGACAGTAATTCAAAACCTCCGTCACGTCCGTGTTATATGCACCGCGAGGACTGCCTAAGAATATAATTTCGCCTAGTTTGGCAATATAGGGAAGGCTTTGGATGGCCACTTGCGGGACACCCGTTGCTTCAATGTGGGTTGAAACGCCTTTCCCATGGGTGATCTCGGCAATTTGTTCCTGTACGCTGCCAAGTCCACCATGCACACCATAGCTCAGACCACAATTCTCGGCAATGCGAAGTCGTTCCTCAGACAAATCTATACCAATCACAGTAGCGCCTTGAGCCTTCGCTAGCTGAGCCGCCATATTTCCGATGAGACCAAGCCCCGTTACGCTTACATAATCCCCGAATTCAATATTCGAAACACGAATCGCCGTTGTTGCAACGGTAGCCATACGAGTAAAAGGTACCCATTTCAAATCCAGATTCTCTGGAACTTGAAGAAAGGTTCCCCTGATCGAAACTACCTCATACTTACAGTGGCTTCCATAATGAAATACAATATCACCTGGTGAAAATCCCGCTACGCCTGCTCCAACTTCCACAATTTCACTTACTGCCGCATAGCCAGGAATGCCTGGCATCGGGAACCAAGCTTCGTTCCCTGACAGCATGGCCAGTTCCGTCCCTGGGCTGATTAAGGTATACAGTTTCTTAACTAGTACCTCTTCTACGCCAATTTGCGCAGCGAAGTTCTCTTCCACCGTTTCAACTTGCCATGGACTTTGGAACATTACTTTTTTGTTGATCATCGCATCGACACACTCCTTTTATATGGATCTCAGTTTCAATATAAATGTTTTTACTCGGAGCGTCTTTAATGGAAAGCATGATTTTTTATCTAAAAACACGATGGATGCCAATTGCTCACCTGCCCTGCCGAATAAGTGCCTATACGGTGGTAATATCGCCAGAACATCCTCTGACGTCTAGCCCTTACCGATCCTTGAGTTTAACTGGATTTCCTCCATCTAATTCCGAGTAAAAACAAGCTTGTAGAGAGTTTAACTGGATTTTCTACATCTAATTTGTACTGTGAGCGCCCCTTTTGCCGAAAATGTTCTGAAATAACGGGAGGAAATCCAGTTAATTTCCAAAATTACAAGATTTTACTTGAATTAACTAAAGAAAATCCAGTTATTTATTGAACAAGAATGTCTTGGGTTTGCCACCGCAACTGTACATGCACCTCATCCCATTTCAATTGAGAAACAGCCGTTGCATAAGAAAAAACCCGCTGCACTTGGCAACGGGGCATTAAGACAAATGTATCCGCTATGCATTGACCTTTAGCAGCTCCGCTCGGTACTCACCTGGCGTCTTCCCGGTTTCCATTTTAAATGCTTTCGTGAAAGATTGAACCGTCAAGTAACCAACTTGATCCGCAATTTCCTGGATTTTCAGTCGAGGGTCGCCGAGAAGCGTCCTGGCAGCTGCAAGTCGACGCTCCGATACTCTGTCTTTAATCGTCATGCCGGTTTCATCCTTATAGATTTTGCGCATATGGGATGTGCTAATTGTAAAAATTTCACTTAAGCGCTCAATCGTTAAGTCATCTGCCAGATGTGCATCGATATAAGCCGTAATCCCATCGGCCAATTCCTGATTTTTCAGGGACCGTTTCTGCTCTAGTTGATCAAGTACGAGCTCGTAGAGCTCCTGCATGTAAGCGACCATGCTCTGCATTGTTTCCATTTCCAACAGGTCAGTATGCCTTAACTGCTGAATAACCGGCTGAAAGCCGAGGTTGGCGTCGATATCATACACACAGCGCAGTGATGAAGAAAACAATTGCAGGAAGTAATGCCTGACTACTTCAATTTGCCTCGCGTGATGCTCAATCATATGGCTTTCAAATTCTTGTAAGCCAGCAATGACGCCTTCACGGTTTCCCGTTTTAAAATGCGTCAACAATTGCTTCTCCAGACCCAAAGGGTACATCACAATTCCTGTATCAGGACGGACGGCTTCGTAAAAGATGACCGTATTGCCGCCATAGATGAGCTTCTGACGAAGCGCTGATCCAGCCTCCTGATAGCAATCACTCAGCTCCTCGATCGTCATGTGTAACGCACTTACGCCGATTGTAAACGTCATCGTCGATTCCTTGCATAGAAGTTCCAGAAGCTGACGCAGCCAAGTTCGCAGACTGTCTGGCAGCATATCTGATGCACTCTCCTCTTGATCTAGATGGAGTACCAGCACCATTTCGTTCGGCTCAGTTTCCACCAAGAATCCTTGATACGCCTGTTTGCCAAAAGCCTCTTCCTGTAATCCTTCGGAAAGCTGTAGGAGTCTTGAATTTCGCTCGGACTCATGAATCCCCTGAGAGAACTTGGTATATTGATCCATGGAGACAAGTACAACAACGAAAGCCCCTCTCTCGGGCAAATTTAAGCCGTAATAAGCCAATCGTTCCATCGTTTGAGTCGTTATCTGCTCGTCACCACAAACCAAACGCTGCATAAATTTATTCCGACTTTGGATCTCATAGTCCTTTAACAACGTGGTCAAATCGCGATTCTGGTCCATCAGACGGCTAACGTTGCGCTCAATCTGGACGATCTCTTTGACATGCTCAATCTTCCTATCTTCAGGTTTCTGATCCGTGCCACGCATCATAATCAACAGCCGATTCATTGGATTGACGATTCGTTTGGACAACAGCAGTGAACCAATCAGACTCAGCACAACCGCCATCACGCTGATAATAATCGTCATTCGGCTCCATAAATGCAAACTGTGAGTCACCACAGACTTCGGAATCATATACGTGTACACCCAACCACTTGTGACGGATGTCACGTAACAGACCAAAGAGTCTACACCACGCACTTTGGTAAATAAGCTGCCCGATGAGCCGTTTAATTGGGAAATATCCAGATCGCTTACAAGTTCGCTAGTATCGAACATCTCTACCTCGGATGCCTTTTGCGAAAGAATATGCCCTTCCTTATCGGTTATGATCAATTGAACATCGGGGTTCGTATTCAACGACTGCATGATCTGTGCCAAATAGTCGCCTTTAATGTTAATGACCACATATGCGGATGGTGTGCCTGCGTGAATAATGGGCAGCGTCTTGACCATTGAGATAACCGTTTCTTCCTTAGCTGCGGAAATGCCCGGCAAAGATCTCGTGCGGACGAGTGATTTACTCGGCGTCTGTCCTGCCATGGAGCGGATGAAGTCCCTGTCCTGGAAACCGCTGAGCGGCACCGCTCCCTCTAATGAGGACAGAATTAACTGCGAGCTGGTATAATAAATGGAGACGGAATGAATATAGTCACTGGACAGAACGACATTCTCGAGACGCTGTCTCAATTGCAGCTGCATGTAAATATCGGCTTGCTCATAATAATCCATATAATGAAGAAAAGAGGAATCCAAGAATACCGATTCCATCGCTTTATCGACTTCAGCCAGCACAATTTCCTGTCCATTCTTGAGCAATTGAAGTGTGTTGCTGCTATTCTGGATAGCATCCCTCCAGAGTAAGGAGGAGGATGAATAATACAGCGCCCCCCCTGAAATTGCTGCCACAAGCAAAGAAAGCACTAGAAAGTAGTTGAAATATTCAAATAAGCTGCTCTTCATGAAACGCTTTTCTTTTCTCTCTTTCATTTTTGCAGCCCCCACACTAGATACCTGGGCTTACATTGCCCGATCTCAGTTCGTTATATGTTTTTATTTTGGAATCCATCAAGGCTTTACCGCCCTTCTTCTTCCATGTAGCCACATATTCGTCCCATTTGGACAACGGCTCTTTCCCCGTAACAAATTTGATAAACATCTCCTCTTCGTATTTGGCCACATCTGGGCCGTACGATTTCTGCTCATCGGTCAGTGGAATCCCATAGAATATATCCTGATACAAGGTGTATTGAGCTGCCGATTCGATGAAGCGATTATTATCAATTTGCACCGGATCCTTAGATGAATTGCTCACTTGCACCACTAGCTCTTGTCTCGAAATAATTTGACTAAGCGGGTCCAGCCATTTCTCATCGAACGCCTTCTGTCCAGCTTGTGTCCGTGCCTCCGTAATTTCACGATAGTGCTCGCCTTTAATCCCATAATGACTAAGCTCCCAGCCCTCATCTGTAGACAAATAATCGAGAAACCGTAGGACGGCTTCCGGATTTTTCGTCTTAGATGAAATGGCAATTACTCCGCCTAGATTACCAAAAGACAACATCCCGCTTTTCCCTTCTGGCCCCTTAATGCCCGGAAAAATAGGCTCCCATTGTGCATTCGGCACAATATCCTTCATTTTAAGCTGCTGTCCAAGTGTTTGCGGGGCGATGGACCACCAGGCATTGAAATAGCCGATTTTCCCTTGAGCCACCTTTTGCATCGCTTGATCCGCCTTAATCGTAAACATCTCCGGATCGATGACCTTAGCATCCCATAGGTTTTTGATATAGCTCAACGCAGACTTATATTCTGGTGAAACGGCAACGGGATAAATCTTGTTTTCCTTTAAATAACTATTCATAGGCACACTATTAGCAAACATGCCTGGTGAGATGCCAAATGCCCCGAAAATCGGCATAAAGCTTTCCGCATAAGTGTTCGCGTTGCCGATGCCGTACGTATCATTCTTGCCGTTCTTGTCAGGATCATTATAGGTAAACGCTTTCAGCATCTGCTCAAATTCATCCAGATTAGTGGGCATTTTCTTATTTAGAACATCCAGCCAATCTTGGCGGACGACCGGAACTTCCTTACCTGCCGCATTCTCATAGGGAATGGCGTATTGCTTTCCTTTGTGCTTCGTTAGCTCCCACAACTCAGGCTTAACATTCTTCATCAGATTAGGCGCATATTGAGCTAAATAAGGAGTTATGTCCAGGAACAAACCTTGATCCACAAATTTCTGATAGTCGAACGAGCCCAGCCTACTCATATCCGGAATTTCACCCGATGCGGCAAGCGCGTTGTACTTACTATTGAAATCATTATTGGGCAACATGTTCACGTTCAGCTTCACATGAGTCCTTTTCTCAATTTCTTTGGTTACCGGATTGTCGTCTCGCCAAACCCGACCCCCATCGGGCTGAATAAGCGAAAGGGTCACCGGAGTCTCAGATACTTGACCACCCTGATCACTGCCACTTGGAGGTTTCTTGGTTTCTGTGCTGCTGCAGGCCGCCGCCAGAGCTGCAGCTAACGAAACCATACATACCAAAGCGGTAGCGCGCTTAGTTGAGTTGGTTTTCATTAATGGCCATCTCCCCCTTTGTCATGTTTTTATTATAAGCCATAACTGCCAATGATCACAGACTTCCCCTTTATAAAACTAGTTCCACGATTCATCCTGCGTCACGCCACGATTTGTGCGAAGTAATTGATAACTCCATTTTTTCACGAAAGCGATTACATTTATAGATAACAATGTGCTTTTTTGTGCCCGTATTGCCGAATCGTCAGTTTGGATAAATAAAAGCATTTTTTTTCATTGCCAGCTCACGATTGGGGCGAGGAGCTACTTTTTGAAGGGTTTCTCTCATGTGATCGAGAGGGGAAGGGGGCGGCGCAATGGCGGGAGCGTGTGGCCAGTACAAGGGCAGGGGCGCGGTGAGAGCTGGCTACGATGGGGTGGGCGGGAGCGTGGTGAGAGCGGGCGGGCGACGGCGGAGCCCCAAAAGTGCAAAAATACAACCTTTTCCACTGATTTATAGCTAAAATTGGAAAATACGTGCAAATAGGCATCCTTTATGGGCATTTTCACAATAATCTCGTGAAATCCCTCCAAATTGATGCCTATTTGCATCAATTTCCAATAATAGAGGAGAGAACCCATTCGAAAAGTGCTTATTTGCACTTTTGATCAGGGGAGAGGACTTGAAACCTTACTCTATCGCGCAATACATTTGTTTCATCGACTATCTAGCTAGTTTACTTCTTACTACATACTCTACTCTACTCTACTCCTACTCCCACTCCTTCACAATACTTTACACGACTCCACTTACCAACACATTCCTCGTCTTCCCAACTATTCAATCCGACTCAATACTCTCCCATTGCTCACTACTCATACTAGTTGGAGCATCTGGGCAAAGTTGCGGGTACGGATGGGAAAAACAAATGATTGCCACACACCCAGCCTTTTTGACTAGGTGAGTGACAATCCTTGTAACTAGTTATTCAATAGCTGGTATCCCTTCTTTGCTTAGCCTCCGGAGCATTTGGGCTGCTTCCGCTCGCGTTGCATAGCCTAACGGTCTGACGGTACCGTCCTCATAACCGCTTAGCAAGCCCGCAAGAGCTGCTTGCTGCATTTCTTGCATCGCCCACTTCGAAATATCATGTTGATCGAGAAAAGTTGGTCGTTGGGCAGAATCCTCGAGTTTAGTGACTTGGCGGTCTGTATAGGCCAGCCCCCTCATCAACATGACGACCATTTCCTCCCGGGTAATTTTCGCTTCAGGCACGAATAATCCGTCCTCTTTCCCTGTTACAATCCCTGCTTGCTGCGCTATCGTTACTGCTTTTGCATAATACGCTGATGCTGCTACATCATGGAAGCTTGCTCCTTTTACGTAAGCCGAGTCCCGCTTCACTGACTCCAATCCCAATGCCCGTATGACCAGCGTAACAAATTCAGCTCTCGTAACCGACCGCTCAGGCACATAGAGGTCGGCACTGTCGCCATTTACGACATGGGCTGCTGTTAAGCCTCGGACTGCCGAATATGCCCAATGGTTTTTGGTAACATCCGTGTAGTTTTTCGTATACCCCAGCAGTGAGTAAGTGCTGAAATGGTTAAGGCTAGCTGTTATCGTATGTTTGGTCGCGTCATATGTGCTCCGCACATATTCTGGGGCTCCTGTGTCCGCATTCCAGTAATAAATACCCGCTACGTCCGGATTTGCCAGATGATCTGTATTGAAAATAAGCATGACTGGTGCCGCAAAAGAATTGACAGACACTTGCTCGCCACTCGCATCTACTGCGTGAAGCGTCAGCTCTATGGGCTTGCTTATCGAAGTCAAACTGCCGCCCCACTGGGCTTGTGTCCCCGATAATCCCGATAACTGCGCTGGCGTATAATCTCCCAGACCTTTGACGCCAATCCGAATACTTGTGTAAGCATGTTCTTGCCCAAATAGTGCTTGCAAGACAGTCTGTGGAATGATCAGACTACCCAGTTCCGTTTCGAGCTGTAACCCTTGGCCGTTCAACTTACCGAAGAGTTCCGACCCCATTTCCACCAAATTCGCTCCAGGTGGAATAGTTATAAGGAGTGTACTGCCATCCGTTGGCTTCAGATCGTTTGCCGTTAACTTTTTCACAGAATTGTCCGACGGACTTCCTTGTGTTCCCCCACTCGATGTGTTCACTGGTATAGATGGTGTTCCTGCAACAACGTTCACAGTGGATTTCACAGACATGAGTCGTCCAATCGCGTCGAACGCTTTCAATTTCAAGTTGTGAGTGCCGGGCAATAGCACCGTAGAAGCTGTAAGGGTTTGGCCGTTAATCTGATAAGGAACTACGGTTCCGTCTACTAGTAGCTCAGCCGTCCCCGCTGCGAAAGGAATCTCGCCTTGCACCAAGTCGGCGGAGATCGTAGCATTCCCTGACTGAAGCTCTTGATTATTTGCCGGAATCAGATTGTTGATTTTACTGTACAGACCTATATCAGGCTGCGTATAGACGCCGACATCCCCCACCTTGAAAGAAACATCGGTTGCCGTCCTGGAATTGATGCCGATACTGAATCTCTTAATCTGATCAGGATCCAGATGGAAATTGTCATCTGGCATTCCGAAAGCAGCGAAATCCGACCACGGTAATTTGACTTGCTGCCATCCACCTACAGGCGTAATCCCCGTTCCAGTGAAATACCCTGAACCATTACTTTCATAAATAAAACTTCGAACAACTACACCGTCTATAGGTGCTGGGAAATACACATTGAAGGTAACCCCTTCCGTCCCAACGAATGACAAATCACTTGGCAAATAATAATTCGGATACGTCCACTTGTCCCCAACACTAGCAAAATGATAATCAAACTGAATAATCCCAGGGCTCGGCTGAGTCACCGTAGCGGTGGCACCTGGCGAAATATTTTCCACCCACTTCGCAGGAATATCATATTCAGGAACCAACAAACTCGGCGTTACTGCCTTGTTTTCATTCGAAGCAATCAACGTCGTCGACTTGGAGGTAGCCTCTCCGCTGAACAATCCTTGGAATACGACTGGGAATTTCACATCTGCCGCAATATTCTGGCTTCCTGTTAAAGTAAACGTCAGTGTCTCTTTCGAATATGGCGCAATGGTCACGACCTTGGAAGGCGTTGACAAGTTCCAACCGCCAAATACGGATCCGTTAATAGTCCCACTCATCGGTGTCGCATTAAAATTATAAACTTCCACCTCAATCTCTGTTGCAGTGGTCTTATCCAATAAGTACCCTTTGGCTTTGGCCTTAGCCGCTGTAGATTCGGGGTACTTCTGCATAATGACGATCTTATCCGCACTCGAAAGCTCATCTGCCTTAGGCACAGGAGTTCCATAGAAGGAAGTGCTCAAGTTTTGGAAGCTGCCAGCAATCCTCAAATAATGGATATCAGGACCTGATGTCAATGCATAGTTGCCTGTGGCGGACGTCAACTGCAACTCTTTACCCATAATATCCGTTAAGCGTGCCGTGTTAGTGCCTGTCGACAAGGTTAGTGGCGTCTCATGCTCGCTCCAGTAAGCGACCACGCTGTCTGCTCCGTCTTTGAACACATAACCCTCCACTCCGTCAGGTAATCCAGTCGGCTTACCTAAATAAATGGCTTCACCTAGCGCATGCGTCATCGCTGCTTCCGCATTCACCGCCGCGTATGGCGTCCCTCTGGAGGTGAAGGTACCATAGTTCCCAATTGTCTCCTGGTAATTCGGGAATACGAACCAGAAGTGCTTATCCACACCAGTAGCGATAGACTGAATCGTGGAGGTGGTCAAATATCTTGCCTGCGTCCGCAACTGCTCGCCATACAGCGTCTGTGTGCTGTCAGTGAACGTTTGGGCTACCCCTGCTTCCGTCACATAAATAGGTTTCGTATCCAAATCGTAGCCCTGAATAAACTCCGTATGGGCCGCGAAGGATGGGGGCAAGTCCAATATCTTCTGATCCCCATTATCACTACGGTGACCATGATAGTTGTAGATGTCGATATAAGGAGCGATATCGTTCTCCATTAATAACTCTGTATAACCCCCTGGCGGATACGCAATTCCCCCCAGTGCGACACGAGTGTCTGCCCCGGAATCCCTCGCTGCTATCGTAGTTGCCTTCAAGAATGCGGCATATAGATCGGCAGGCTCACTATCCGCTGTATACGCGATATCCTCCTCGTTCCAAAACTCCCAATCCGATTGGCTTCCATAATGTTCAGCACTTTTTCTGGCCAGTTGATACGCATCCAACAGGTTGCGAGGCAGTTTTTTGTCGTCACTCTTCGTCCACGTCGGAGCAATGTGGTTGAGTTCCAACACGCGAATGCCATTCGCCGCATAGGCAGCGTTATAAGGATCATATTTGCTGAAATCATAGGTTCCGCTCGCACTGCTTATGGAATTCCAATGCATCCGCTCTCGCACATAATCGACGCCGGTCAGTTTGACCGCACGAGCGTAATTGGCAGCTTGAGCAGCAGGAATCAGAGAGCCTCCCGCCGCATCCACGGCAAAGGGGTTGCCCGGAGCTGGCCTCCGCTCAGACGTATTCATCACGACCGAGAAATATTCCTTGATCGGCTTGCCATTATGATCGGCTTCCGCGGTTATCGTATAGTGGCCCCGTTGCAGCTGCGATACAGCAACCGTGTAGGAAGGCTCATACACACTCATGGTCACACTATTCTGAAGAACGACATTGCCGTCATAATCTTCGACCTTGTAGTCAAGAACATGACCACCGCTGGCAGCATCGGTGAATTGAATGGAGATTTCCTTTGTATCCTGTTCTTCAAACAAGTTGTTAGGTGCGTTGGAAGTGATTTTGTTCAGTCCCCAAGGAAGCTTGGTAAACTGCATATAATCCAAGTAAAAATAGATGCGTCCGTCTGACGCTCTCCCGTTCGGAATACGAAAGGTTATTGTATTGCCCCCTGCTTGAAGCGTCACCGGACCTAGATTGAACTTATGGAGCACATTCGCCGGTGTGTCAATTTGCCCAATCTTCGTGGCTAACGTGCTATTTACAGCAACATAATTGCCGTCATTAATTTTCATTTCATAAAGAGGGAATGATGATAGGCTAATCGGGCTCGACATCACTTCCATCCCATAAATGCCGGGAACTTCAACGTTCACTTGATATTGAACCGTGTAATTTGAAACGGGTACACCACTTAAGCTTTTCATATACAGAAGGTCACCATTACTCAGCAAGCTCCGGTTGATGCCCAAATAATTTTCTTTTGTCCCAGTAATCTCGTTCCCAACTTTGGAGGTATAATTCTCCCCCTCTACTCGGATTACAGGTACCGTATCAGCGGAAGCTATTGATGGAACCGCTTGCAAGATAAGTGTGAGTACAAGAAAGAATACTAATAGGAATGACAACTGTTTCTTCACAGCTCGTTTCCTCCAATTCGATAGAATTCAATAGGATGAATCTCCATGATCGGGACCAACTCTTAACGCTCTTTGCTTGGCCAGTCCCAAGTTTCCAAGTCCTGGCTCCAAGCTATGCCAATCGATGCATGTGTATCAAACAACACACTCTCATCCTCGGGACCACTTCCGTGAAAAAACATCACAAATGCCTCTATGCCTTCCGTATGTCGGAGGTCCAAGACGAACCCAGCCGTCAATCGGCCTTGTGCCCATTCCCACTCCTGCTGGCCCAACGTTAGTAGAAGTTCATCTTCACGCCAATGAACCAAATCAGGCGACCTCATAACGCCAATGCCATTCTCAGGAGAATGGAACATCACATACGCCTCTTGATGCCGAATTATGCAAACGTTCTCTCCTGCCCTTGCGTTGCCGCAATAGGTCCAGAGCTGAAAATCGTCCGTTTTCGATACGCTCACGCCATTTTGCTTGTAGAAACAAAACCATTCCCCAGGCTTACTGGCGTTCTCTATGAAATAAGGATCGATCATTCGCCCCATCTCTTCCACAGCAACCTGGTCTCCCTTGACACGGAGCAGCTTCGGTGCCGTCCAGTTGATCAGGTCTTCACTTTCCATCATCCAAATGCGGCAATCACCATTCCCATATTTCTCACCATGGGGTCGCGGATAAGATTGCAAGCACATTCGCCAGCGGTTGTCGATCCGAATTAGATTACCAGGACTAGAGAAATTCAGGTGTTGATCCCTCGGGGTCAGAAGAAGAGGCTCGCTCCACTGGCGAAGATTCGTGCTCTGACTCATCGCCGTGTACATAAAGACGCGACCATCTTCCTCCGTCTCCACAAGGGTGTAATACAGCCACCAAATGCCGTCCTGATACAGCGCGCACGGGTCCCGGAAAGCTCTCCTTTGATCACCCTTCAAGAGAATAGGCGACGACATTTGGCTATAATCCATAATTAAATACCAGAGGCAACATTGCTTGATTTCAGTTCGTTATACTTTTTGACTTTGGAATCCAACAAGGATTTGCCGCCTTTCTTCTTCCATCCATCTACATACGCATCCCAGTTTGACAGCGGCTCAGCGCCAGTTACGAACTTCAAGAACATCTCAACTTCATATTTCGCAACATCTGGTCCTAGCGTATTTTGCTCATCCGTTGCCGGGATACCGTAGAAGATGTCAGAAATCAATGTATAACTAGCTGCTGCATCAATAAAGCGGTTGTTTTCAATGGCAATCGGATCCTTCGTAGCGGCATTAATTTTATTCTGGATATCTACGCGAGAAACGATCTGGCTCAGCGGATCTAACCATTTCTCGTCAAACGCTTTTTGACCTTCAGGTGTACGTGGCTCATTAATGCTTGTGTAATGCGTACCCTTAATACCGTAGTGGTTCAGCTCCCAACCTTCGTCCGTAGACATGTAATCGAGGAATCGCAATACAGCTTCAGGATTTTTCGTCTTAGCGGAAATGGCAATCGTTGCGCCTACATTACCGAAAGACAGCATGCCGCTCTTTCCTTCTGGCCCTTTGATGCCTGGAGCGATTGGTTCCCATTTTACATTTGGCACAATCTCTTTCATTTTAAGCTGCTGAATGAGCGTTTGCGGAGCAGTGGACCACCACGCAGCGAAATAGCCGATTTTCCCTTGCGCTATTTTCTGCTGTGCCTGATCCGGTTTAATCGTGAATAGTTCTGGGTCGATTACCTTCGCATCCCACAACTTTTTGATATAGGCTAATGCCTCCTTGTATTCAGGTGATACAGCAACCGGTACAATCTTATTGTCTTTCAAATAGCTGTTCATAGGCACACTGCTAGCGAACATACCAGGGGCAATGCCGTACGCGCCAAATATCGGCATGAACGTTTCCGCGAAGCTGTTGGCCATGCCCATACCGTACGTATCATTCTTGCCGTTTTTGTCAGGATCGTTGAACGTGAACGCTTTCAACATTTGCTCAAACTCATCCAAATTCGTAGGCATTTTAAGATTCATAGCATCTAACCAGTCTTTCCTAACTGCTGGAACTTCCTTACCTGCGCCGTTCTCATATGGAATGACGAATTGCTTGCCTTTGTGCTTCGTCAACTCCCACAGTTCTGGCTTTAGGTTCTTCTTCAAGTTCGGTGCATATTGATCAATCAGCTTGGTAATATCTAAGAACAAACCTTGATCCACATACTTCTGATAGTCGAATGCGCCGAGTCTGCTCATGTCGGGAATGTCGCCGGAAGCAGCAAGTACATTGAACTTGGCGTTAAAATCGTTATTAGGCATCATGTTTACGTTCAATTTGACATTGGCTTTCTTCTCAATTTCCTTGGTGACAACATTGTCATCTTTCCAGACACGTCCTCCATCGGGTTGTGCAAGAGAGATCGTTGCTGGGGCAGCGGGTGCGGTTGAACTTGCAGGTGCCTTAGTGCTTTCCCCTGTAACTGCTGGTGTACTAGTTTCCGTGCTGCTGCACGCAGCGGTCAAGGCTGTTGCGATCGAAACTGTAGCTAAGGATGCGATAACACGTTTGCTTGATTTGTTTTTCATAGATTTTGTGTCTCCCCTTTGAATAGTTTTGCGAAACGTTTTTTTATGATAAGTCAACTCTTTACCCCTTCACGGACCCGACCATGATCCCCTGCACAAAGTACTTCTGCAGGAATGGATAGACGATGATGATTGGCAAAGCTGACAGAATCACCGTAGCGGCACGAATCGTCTCTACAGGCGGTGGCAAGCTGTCCCCGTCAAGCTGTTCCAGCGAAACCGTATACATTTTACGCAGGATCATTTGCAGCGTCGAAAGCTTCGGATTGTTGATATAAATAACTACATTGAGATATTCATTCCAGTGCCCCACACCATAGAACAGAGCTAGCGTAGCTACGATCGGAAGGGACAACGGCAGCATGATGCGAACGAGTATCCCCAGCTCCGAGCAGCCGTCCAATCGAGCCGATTCGCTAAGACTAACTGGAATGCCCTGAAAGAAGTTGCGCATCAGGATCAACAACCAGGCGTTAATCGCAGTTGGAATCATCAACGCCCAGAGCGTATCGACCAGATGCAGCGAACGGACAACGAGATACGTAGGGATAAGACCGCCATTGAAAAGCATCGCAATGACGATAATCGTCATCAACGCATTGCGCCCCGGCAGCTCCCGGTTAGAGAGCACATAGGCTCCAAGAGCAGTCATGACCAGATTAATTAACGTGCCGACAACCGTAATAAGAATCGTGATACCATAAGCATCCAGCAGCCCGGAATGGCGTAGCACATACCGATAGCTGTCGAAGTGGATCGAACGTGGATAGAGTAATACGCCCCCTTGTAGCACGTAATCCTTCATATCAGCGAACGATACGATAATGACATTCACAAACGGATACAGGGTGCTCACGCAGAGTAGTGTCAGGATGAACCAGATGATATAGTCCACGAAGCTTGGCTTAGATAAGGACTTGGATTTTGCGTTCACCATATTGCCCCCTCCTCGTCAAGTTTCTTGGATACAAAGTTAGCAATCAACACGAGTACAAGTGCGATAGCCGATCGGAATAAACCTACTGCAGTGGCGTAGCTATAGTTGTTTGTATTCAGCAAGCCGATACGATAAATATAGAAATCAATGACCTCGGCTACTGGAGCTACCTGAGGATTATACATAACCAACGTCTGCTCAAAACTTACACTGAGAATACCGCCAAGGCTCAGTACAAACATAATGCTAATTGTGCTTCTAATACTTGGCAGTGTAACATGCCACAAGCGATGCCAGCGGTTCGCACCGTCAATGGCTGAAGCTTCGATCATATCGGGGTCAACCCTCGTTAGGGCAGCCAAAAAGATAATGGCACCCCATCCGATTTCCTTCCAAATAGCGCTTCCTACAAACATCATCCGGTAGTACTCCGTGGAGGATAGAAATTCAAATGTGTGACCAACGAGCGATTTAAGCGCGATATTGATCAGTCCGCTTTCCGAGAACAAATTGTACATTAAAGCGTACACGACAACCCAGGACACAAAATGCGGCAAATAGGAGACCGTTTGGAAGAAGCGCTTCCATTTGGTGAATCGCATCTCGTTAACCAGCAGCGCGAACAGAATAGGTGCCGGAAATCCGAATAAAATGCGGTAGAAAGCTAGTACCAGTGTATTTTGGAAGATCTCCCAGAAGTCACCACTATCAATAAAGCGTTTGAAATGCGTGAGCCCCGCCCATCGACTTCCGAAGATGCCATCCATGAAGTTGTATTGCTTGAACGCAATCACCACGCCGGTCATTGGCGCATAATGGAAGATTACATAATAGGCCAGTACCGGCAAGAATAAGAGGTAAAGCGGTAGGAATCGCTTCATCTTCTTCCAATTTTTTCGCCGCTTGGCCGATGCCGTTGGCTCCCTGATCAGCGTATGGGGTATGGCGTGATTCGTTGCAGGTTTCATCTTGTTATTCCCCTTTCCGATATGTAGCTAGGCGTTTAAGATCTTTTAACGTCATCATGTAAGCGATTCCGTTTTTCAATTCCCTGCTGTGACCCCATTGTTACATGAGGTTCGCTGGTAAATATAGAAACCAAATTGCTTTTTATTGCCGATAACGCTAATTCAGCAGTTCGGATAAAAAAAAGCAGTGAGCTTGGAAGTGCTGACGACGCTAGGTTACAGCGAAAACATAAAAAGATTGCCACTCAGCTAGCCTTCATGGCTTGGTGAGTGGCAATCTTTATTTATTAGACATCTATTTCCTATGATTAAGGCGAGTCTACTAGTATGAGGGTGCTAGCTTGAAGTCCCCCCTCCATTGTCGTTACTGTAATTGTAGCCGACCCATTGCTTAATGCTGTCACATTACCGGACTGATCCACTGTCGCAACCGCTGGATTACTCGTCGTCCACACCACTCTTTTATTGTTCGCTTCAAGAGGAAATACCGTTGCTTGTAAATGGTAGACATTATTCGTCACCGTATCGAGTGTGAGATTCATGGCAGAGACCGTTACTCCAGTGACTGGTACATACATCGTCACAAGCATATCGTCGAATAAAGCGGATGTGTTGTAGGATCTAAAGCCGATTGCTCCGTTACCTAATGTGCTATCTGTCAGCGAAATCTTCTCCTCCCCGTTTAGGTAACCCTTTATTGAAGAACCATTTACCAAAATCTTAGCTTGGTACCAAGTATCTAAGCTCAGCAGCTGGGAAACAGTCCCTAGTGTCGTCCATGTCCCACTTTGCTTTTTTAATATTTTTAATTGATTACTTGCACGGTTTAGCTGAAAATAGTACATGTTGTTGCCGTTCTGATAGCGGAACACAAGGCCCGCTCCCGAGCTGCCCGAACTCTCCGAAGTCATTCTAATTCTTGACTGAACGGCATAGTTGCTCCAACTCGTATTCCCCGCTGATATTAAATTTTCTCCTGAATTCGAATTGGCAGCCAATAACTTGTTAATCCCATCTGTCGTAACCGTCCAAGTTCCGATTACTTGGGTCCATCCCTCAGAATCCCCATCATCGAAGTTATCACTGAACAGATTCGTGCCTACAAGATCTTTGACACTTACATCGTCATAAACGGACGCGATGTTGTAGGCCTTAAAACCAATTTTCCCCGTGCTGAATGTTGTATCTGTCATATGAATCAACTCAACGCCATCTAGATAGCAGATGATGGAGGATCCATTGACAACGACCTTAACGGTGTACCATTGATTCCATTCAAACGGCTGCGTAACCGGTGTACCTACCGTGGTCCATGTGCCCGCTTGTTTTTTCAAGACTTTTATTTGACCATCCGCTTTATTCAATTGAACCGCATACATATTATTGGCATCTTGGTAACGGAAAATGAGACTAGCGCCCGTCCCCCCATATCCTTGCTCCGTCATCTTAACCTTCGCTTGGAACGAATAGTTCGCCCACGATGAGGTGCCTGCTGCTATCTGACCGTCTGTTGATGGAATACTTAGCACTTTAGAACCTTCCGGCACCACATTCCATGTGCCTAGGGAGGAGGTCCATCCCGTGGAATTCCCATCTTGGAATTGATCCCTATACAAGTTGCGATCATAATACTTATCATATTCGTATACCCAAGTACCTGAAGATGTTCCTACATATACCCTTGGCAAATTAGGATGAAAGGCGACCTTCCATATATCCTTGGTGCCTTTAAGGCCTTCGACGACCCGCCAGTTCTGACCGCCGTCCAATGTTTCGAATAATCCTGCACTAGGTGTTAATCCCTGATTATCGGTTCCTCCTGCTACGAGATGCAGTTGATTATTAGGATCCTGTGCGATATCAAAAACAGGTATAGTACCGCTTAAGCTTTTGACTAAGCCATTCGATTCATTGATACTCTTTAGCGTACTTCCATCAAGACGGTATAGCCCGGATACATAGCTGCCTATCCAGAGTCGATCTGCAACAAACAGATCCGGTACGATATTCTGAATACCGCTGATTGAGGAAGTCATCGTTACCCATGAAGAGGGGGAACCGCCATTCGTTGACTTTGAAATAACTCCTCCATCGGCTGACCATACAACATCTCCATCCAAAGGAGACACAGCGGCAACACCTTTATCTAATTGACTCCAAGTGAGGCCACCGTCTATGCTTTTATTTTTACCTGCATAAATAATGTTATTGTTCTGCGGATGATACATGATTATGCGAGCTTTTGAAGTCATCTCTGTTCCTGGAATCTGTGTGAAATTCAGTCCGCCGTCATGGCTTTCTGATAGGATTGTATGCGAGCCCCAATCCCCTATATTGATGAATAAATGCTCAGAATCCTGAGGATCGCGTGCGATCGCATGTACAGTCCTGTGCCCGCCATACCTTGGTTCGTAGCGATCATCCATCAAATATTGAAACATCGGATACTGTTCTGTCCCATATACGTTTGATCTTACTAGCCCGCGATCGATGGCTGTGATATGGATATTATGATTATCCGTAGGATCAAATAGGAATCCACTTGCACGTAGCCCTGAGAAACCACTGCTGGACGGGTGTAAATTTTCTCCGCCATCCTTGGACTTGTAAATCTCGTTATCCAACGGCACCCATACAATATTTGGATTTGTAGGGTGCGTAGTAAAAGCTTCACTAAACCATCCCCAGTTATCTTTCATGAAAGCGATGCCATTATTAACCGTCGAAGCTTGCCAAGTTACTCCCCAATCTGTGCTGTACCTCAAACTATACTGCGAATTTCTAATGGAGAGATATAATCTGGCATGACCATAGGCATCCGGTGCTCCAAACAGAAGTTTGGTAAACTTCCCGTCTGTTGGAACATCGATTCTCGGCACCTGTAAGTCAGTCCAGGAACTCCCTGCGTCAGTACTGGTATATACCTTCCCATCTGCAATAGCAAACCATTGATTGGCATTGGTCGGATTTTCCGAAATGCTGGCAGCTTCTAATCCGGAGAATCCCGTATTTCTTGCCACCCACGTCGCACCGTCATTCAAACTGACTTGAATGCCACTTCCGTATGTCGCCGCCATGACCGTTCCGCTCGTAGAATCTACAAATAAGTCATTGATGGCTTGGTCGATTAGACCGATATTAGTCCAAGTCTCTTTCTCTCCATTACCAATAGATTTAAAAACTCCCTTACTATGTGAGGCCACATAGATCGCTCTGTTGCCATTACTCTCGATCCCTCCGAAACGAATCAGCTTATTGGATGATTTCCTATAGAAGGACGTGCTTAACACTTGCTTCCAACTAGTGCCGCCATCTGTACTTTTCCATATTCCGGCCAAATTGGACTCCTGCATTATGTTATTAGCCGCATGTGGTGAAGCCGCTACATAAGCAATTTGTTCATTATCAGGATCAAAGGCGATATCCATCGTCCCCATCAAACCAAAGCCATCATTACTGGATTTCCATGTTACGCCTCCGTCCTCGCTCTTCCAAATCCCTGAGGTATCTGTTCCCATGAGTAGATGTTGTGGATTCGCCTGCGAAACAGCCATGGCATACACCATCTGCGAGGCCTCTCCACCTTTATACCCAATAGCTGCTTGCTCTTGGGGCGTCATATGGTATTGCACCCACCAAGGCGTATCATAGCGGGTTGTTGTCAACGCATCAATATCGGTTCCAGCAGGAAGAGATATGGGGAGTACAGGTAATTGTGTCAACGCTTCTGCCCGCTCCGTGAAAGGATTACCCATGAATATCAACATGATGATTAACAGGCCAGCCAACTTTTTTTTCATTTTCTTTCCTCCTTGTACGTTTATCGAGTATGATCTCTATTCATCCCATCCTTTAGTTCGATATCTGTCTAGCTTCTTTACTAATCACCTCCTTTCCAGTCTGCCGTTCATTAGATAACAATAGAGCCTCCACTTTTCAACTGATGACGCAATGATTTCACATCCACATTGGCAAATCCCTTCTCTTCGGTAAGGGCAATGTAAGCCGCAACACCCGCCGCTTCGCCTAATTGATTCATATTGACCATGACTCGCACACCACCGAAAGCTTCCTCATCAATGTCCAACATCCGGCCTGCCACAATCACATTCTTGTATGGACCCTCAGGGAGTAAACTACGATACGGAATCTGATAAAAAGTAGGATTATGCTGGGTCGGCTCCCGCCATCTTCCAACCTCTTTCGGATAACCAGGCCGGATATAGGCTTGCTCACCGTCTAAATATTTGAAGGTAATACCTGGCTTATCCTGATGATGAATATCGATACGGTAACTCCCATTTGCAATTGCGTCATCGAATCTTCGACCATAGAGAACGTCTTGCCCCGTCAATTGATAGTGACATGAGATATGGCGGGTTTCACGTGTCCCTATATAGGAAGGAAGTGATACGAGTGACATCCTGTCACCCTGGCCATACGTATGGACGAGATCCATAATCGCCCTCACTTGCCGACGCCCCTCCATTTCGCTATAGGTCAATGCATCACCATCTGCACTGTTGGCATGGTATACACGCGTACCTGCATACATGTGGACATCCTGAGACCCCGGGACCTGGGTCCCCCATCCGAAACCTTCAGGAATCCCAAATTCATCTTTATATTTTAGCAACAAGTACGGTAAGTCGATCCCTTCTGTCCCTTGCTCCCATCCGCTAATCTTTGCACAAGCTGTGGAAGGTTGAAAATGAGGTGAAAGCCGCTGTGCGATTCCTAATCGGTCACATAGATCTCCATCCCCAGTCGCATCAATAAATAATTGAGCTTTAATCGCCCCGCGACCTGACTTATTCTCAACAATAGCTCCCTGAAGTTCGCCATTCACCACATGGGGAGATACGAACATCGTGTGTAAATATGCCTTCACATTGGATTCCTGAATAAGGCGATCTAATTCAATCTTCAGCTCTTCCGTGTTAAGTACATACCCCGCTGAGTGATTCTTCCTCTCCTCAATGACCCCACCTACTCGGTCCAACCGCTCGATGGTTTCTAGCGTCAAACCGGCAATGATCTGTTGATCAAATTCCGTATTTTGCAGTGAATGCCAAATGTTAACCAAGCCCGATGTCGCTACACCACCAAAAGCGTTCTGTTTTTCAATAATAACGACACGGGCTCCCAGACGAGCAGTTCGCACAGCAGCAAATACTCCCGTACAGCTTCCCCCTAATACACATATATCCGCTTCATAAAAAATAGGAATTTCCCTGGCTTCCTCACGTAATAGCATTCTCTTCATCTCCAAGCCCTATTTGTATTGGTGAAAATGGATAAGCAAAAGAAGTAAACCAAGCAAATAACCGCTTGGCTCAATTCCCTATTTGTTACTTCTTTTTAGTAGCGAGAAACTCATCAAATTGCTTCTGCTTCTCAGTAAGAATTTTATCAACACCAGCTGCCTTCAATTTTTCAAGGTATTTTGGAAGAATCGTATTCGGATCAACAGCACCGGTATTTAAAGCGCCAGAAAACTCAACTTTTACAGAAGTCGTTGCAGCAATTTCAGTTTTAACGGCAGCCGTATCAAACGTAAATCCTACAGCAACTGAAACAGCGGCTTTCTTATTGAATTCGCGGAATTTATTCCACTTCTCGGGATCTTCGTTCTTCCATAAGTAATTCAAAAACTGACTACCGAACATCCAAGCTGCACCAGGCAAGTATTTATTGGCCTTTGGATCGTTACCAGGTGCGATATCAATGACATTATCGTTTACCTTCACATAGTGCACGCCCTCGATACCAAAATCGAGTAAATTCAGTAAGTATTTATCTGTATGGAGCAAATTAATAAACATCATGGCGCGCTCAGGGTCTTTACTGGTTTTTGAAATTGCGAGCATCGAGCCAGATGCCGTTGATGAGCTGGTCCATGTCTTCATCGTCTCAGCCTGCACAAACGGATAGCCTGAAGATAAACTAACTTCCCCATCCTTACCTGGTTTAAGCGGCGTAACAATGGCAAATACATTGCCTGCTTTTACTTGTGTTTCTGGTGCATTTTTCGTCGTTGGCGCGTCTTTGTTGATGTATCCTTTCATGAACCAGTCGTGAGTCAAATCTATAAGTTCTTTATCTTTTTGCTGTTCTTGTGTGAGGACAACCTTCGTACTCGTCTGTGTTCCATCAATAGCACCGAAGGAAGTCGCCCCCCCCATGTAATCCCATGTGTTTAGATGCTGAACAAGATTGTTGCCGCCGTCGAGATACAACGGAGTCATGTTCGGTTCGCTTTCTTTAATAATCTTGAGAAATGGCTCCAGATCCTTCTCTGATTTAAGCGTAGACAGGTCCATTTTATATTTCTCTACCAAGTCTTTTCTCAGTAAAAATCCACCTGAAGTAGCCATTTCTTTATTTGTGGGAACAGCGTAGATTTTCCCTTTGATTCTCGCACCATCAAGTGCACTTTGACCCAGTGTTTCCTTAATGCCTTTACCATATTTGTCGAGTAAATTCTTCTCTTCCAGGTCAATGAAAGCTCCTTTGGTTACGTTCGTGGCGTATGAGTTCCAATTGGCTGCGAACAGAATGTCCATCGGTTCACTAGATGCAATCATCAGATTAACCTTATCCCCCCAAGAGCCTGAGGAAATCGGAATAATATCAACCGTTGCATTGATTTTTTTAGTTAAATATTTGTTCATTTCTGCTACAACCAGGGCTTGATCTTTTTGAACCTCACCAGGATAAATCAATTTAATTGTGTAAGGTGAGAGTTGAGTTGCATCTGTAGGGCTGGATGAGGATGGAGCAGCCGAAGATGCCATTTCCTTATTCGTGCTGCACCCCGTCAAAAAAATCGCGAGAACCATACTAACCGATACGGCCAACAGACTTGCTTTTTGAATTCCTTTCATGCGAATCCTCCCTTTTGTTTGTATACAATTTGATATAAATTACGTAGCCAAGACTAGATTCAGCCTTTTACAGAGCCTACGGTCAAGCCTTTGATGAAAAACCTTTGAAAGAAGGGATACGCAAATACAATCGGACCTACGCCTATGACACACATGGCCATTCTCACGCTTTCGGTTGGTAGATTCATGCTTCCACCTGCTTGTGCAAATCCTTGCTGTGCTTGGATATTGGTCGTCATAAACTGAATATTCAGCATGGCTTTATACATTAAGTACTGGATGCTTATCGTTGTATTATCCGTAATAAAAACGAGACTTAGAAACCAATCATTCCAATAATTCAGCGTACTGAACAAAGCAACAGTGGCTAGTACTGGCAAAGAAAGCGGCATCACGATGCGGCTAAATATCGTCGCTTCACCAGCCCCATCTATCCTAGCTGATTCAATCAAAGCAGGAGGGATTGTCGTTTGAAAGAACGTACGAATCACCAGTACAAAAAAGGGTGAAATCAGCAAAGGAATAATTAACGCCCAGATGCTATTCTTTAGATCAAGGAACTGCGTGTAAACAAGGTACCAGGGTACCAGACCACCGTTAAAGAGCATGGTAAAAAACATGAAAAACGTAAATATTCTTTTATGCGGAAAATCTTGACGTGAAATGGGATATGCGAACAATGACATAATAATGACACTAATAGCAGTACCTGCCACGGTAACAAGGATCGATATACCGTAGGATTTCACAATCTGATTGATGTCCAGAAACATAAATCTATAAGCCTCTAAACTGAAGTGTACAGGTAGAAATCGATACCCTTCCGTCAGGACTGACTTTTCTTCTGAAAAGGATACGGAGAGAACAAGGATAATGGGCAATAAACAACAAATGCTGTACACCCCAAAAAACAAGCTAATGATCATATTCGCCTTACGAGATATTGCGTTAATGGGATTAAATGACGGATCCCTATGGGGCTTAACCGTTTCTATCAAGCATGCCACCTCCTGCATTTAAAATAGTGCGTTCTCTTTATTAATTTTCCTAACAATGTAGTTAGAAAAGAATACCATGACGAAACCGACAAGAGATTGATAGAGTCCTGCTGCAGTGGACATTCCTATGTCTCCCAGCGTAATAAACGTGCGATATACATAGGTGTCGATGACATTCGTCGTGGAGAATAAAGAGCCTGAATTCAGGGGCACCTGAAAGAATAACCCGAAGTCCGTATAAAAAATTCTGCCAATTGCTAGCAATGCTAGAATAACAATGATTGGAACGAGCGATGGAAGCGTAATATGGATCATCTGTTTCCATTTACTAGCTCCATCGAGTGTAGCCGCTTCGTAATACTCGTGATCGATGCCAATGATGACAGCTAAGTACATAACTGTTGAATAACCAATCGTTTTCCACGTGTGAACAAATGACAAGATATATGGCCAGTACTGAGGCTCGCTATACCATGAAATCGGTTTCAGACCGATGAGCGGTAGAAGCGTGTTATTAATGAATCCGTGCTCCGTGCCCAAGTAGCCAAAAACTAAATAACTCGTCACAATAGCAGATAAAAAATAAGGGAGAAACATCGTACTTTGGAAAAACTTCGAAAGAAGACGGTTTCTTAATTCATTCAACATAATGGCGAACGAAACCCCGATTACGATATTAAGAACAATAAATAGCGCATTATAAAGCAAAGTATTACGCGTAATAATCCATGCATCGTTCGTTTTAAACAGATACGTGAAATTATCCAATCCTATCCATGGACTTCCTAGAATACCATCCGTCAAATTAATGTTCTTAAAAGCAATGATAATGCCGAACATGGGGAGATAGTTGTTGATGAGTAGGACTACCGATGCTGGCAGTAGCATCAAATAAAATACCCAATAGGTTCGTATTGTTTTCACTGGCATGCCTCCTGTGTTGCTGGTTGATAGCTTAATTATAGGAGGCGCTCCCTTGTGAAACTATCCAATACGTGACCTGTTAGCTAACACTTTCATGACATGCCTGTTAGTCTATGTCAACTGATGATTTAACCATTTTGCGATAATCTTGCGGAGTGAGAGAGGTCAATTTTTTAAACATTTTTCCAAAGTGGGAGAAGTGCGAGTAACCGACTGCTTCCGCCACAGTAGAGATTTTCAGACTTGTTTCTTCTAAAAGCCTTTTAGCTTTATCGATGCGGATCTGCAAAATATAGTCGGCTAGTGATAACCCTGTTTCTTTTTTAAACAGCCGCGATAAATAGGCCGGATTCAAATGAACATATTGTGCAATGTCTTCTCGCGTGAATTCCAAACTCATATTTAATTCCATATATTGCTTAACGGATGCAATGACTCCGCCACTGTCGCTATGGCTCTCTCGATTGAAGTAATCCATTCCGATTGCCGCGATACGTTTCGCCCAAAGACTGAAATGAACCATCGAGCGAATGGCTTGGGATTCGCTGCTCAGATCCTTTAGGGAATAGATATTGTGTATGGAATACCCTTGACTATGAACCGTGTTATAGATCATATGAATGTATCCGTGATAGAACGCTTCTAACGATTCAGGTGGGATCACATCATGTTTCCATCGTTCCACAACTTGATCCAGCTTGATGTACAGCTCGGTCTTCCTCCCTGTTTCAAATAACAATGACCATTCACCAAAATCAAGCAGCGGTATGACCGTAACCACATCACGGCGCATGTGTTCAAATTTGAATACGACACAGCCCACTGTCATAATATTATTGCGTTCCAACTTCAGTAAATCACGATACTCTGTTGCCAACTTATTTAAAGCTACGGCATTGCCGACATAACAGGACATACTGCATTCAAAGTATTGTGAGCACGCATCCAAATAAAGCTGACAGATCCTCTGCAGCTCATCATGTGATAATCCTACTTGACCACGATCGTAAAGCAATACCACATTGCTGCCGTTGCCATCCTGAATGACATGGCCATTTCGATGACTCAGTAAAATTTCCGCAGCAATATTACGCACGGCGTATCCCATAATTTCTTCATCACGTACACTCATCTCTTCTTTCCAGTATTCAATATTAATGATAATCGGAATTATTCTATCTGCCTGGGAAAGCGGGAGCTGATATAGCTCAAATGCAGCTGTTAAACGTTCTGGAAATAAGGGAATACGCTCGTTCAGCACATCTTGCCAGAATCGCTCAACCATTAACGGCAGTTGAACAAACCATTCTTTATAATACTTTTCCAATACTTTGCCGTATTGCCTCTGCTCATTGCTCTCGCGAACTACGCCTAGAGCCGCAGATACAACCCGCTCCAAGTGTTCATTATCGACAGGCTTAAGCAAATATTCAAAGCTGCCAAGATGCACCGCCTGTTGAGCAAATTGAAAGTTGGCATGACCGGATAAGAAAATCGTTTTGGTCACTGGCGAGTGTTCTTTCACCCATTTGAGTAATTCTAAACCACTCCTTCCAGGCATATCGATATCAGATATCATGATATGAATGGGGTGCTGACTCAATATGTCAATCGCTGTTTCAACATCATATGCTTCAAACACGGCCTCAAAGGACCCCGACCAATCGATCGACTGTGTAATGCCTTTCACCGTATACATCTCGTCATCCACTACCAGAAGGTTATACACGTTCATCTTCCCCTTTATTTAGACTTTCCTTTGTGAAAGGAAACCTTATTTGCACCGTTGCGCCACCATCCGAGCCATTAAACAACTTGATTTGAGCCTGCCCTTTGTAAACAATCTTCAATCGACGAAATACGTTCCATATCCCAATATGGTTCTCGTCTCCAGCATCTATACTGGAATCATTCGCCATGAAATAGGTCAGCGTCTCTTCACGGAATCCGACCCCATTATCTTGGATACGTACTTCAAAAAATTGCTCTGGATGTACAGGGTCCGGAGCCGCCGTAATATGGATACGAAACATTTCTCCTCTTTTCTGAAACCCGTGAATAATCGCATTCTCAACAAATGGTTGAATAATAAGGGCAGGAATTTCAAAGCTGCTATACCTTTCTGGGATGTGAACGTTTGTCGCCAACACATCTGGAAACCGCATCTGCTGAATTTCCAAATAGTTACGGATATGCTTGACTTCCTCCTCGAGCGTAATGAAGTTCCGATTGTTCCGCATGATAAAACGAAAATATTCGGCTAAATGCATCGTCATTTTCTGCACCGTTTTATAATCTTTCAGTGCTGCCAAATAATAAATGATATTCAATGTGTTCAAATAGAAGTGAGGATTAATCTGCATTTGCAGATGCTTCATTTCTGCAGTTTGAGCTCGCAGTTTTTCCTCGTATACATGAATCTTTAGATGTTTAATTTGCGAAATCATATCATTGAAGGATCCAATTAATGAGACAAACTCATCAACCCGGCTCTCCTTCAATCGAAATTCAAGGTCACCCTGCGCGATTTTCCGCATACCATTCATTAAGTTGGCCATCGGCACAAAAAAGGCTCTGCGAAGAAACAATAAATAAACGGAAAGAATGAGAAGACTTCCAATAGGAATAAAGTAAAGAGCTGTTTGAAAAAAGGGAAGGTTTTGAAGTAGGGATTTCTCTGGAATGACAGAAATAAAGGAAATCGGTACCCAGGCCGACTTGCTGCCAATAACAAGGTAATTCTGTTTGTTTCCTGTATCTTTCATGATCTGGTACGATTTATCGGCCAGTTCTACCATCATTTTAGGAAGCGTTTCTTTCTTGGAAATAAGCCACTCCTTGTCAGAGAGAATTTGTCCCTCGTCGGATACAATGTAATACCTTTCGTCAACGTTCCCTTTGTTGTCTTGCAATGGCGCCATCATCGTACCTACATTAATCCAGGACCCCATGTAAATGTCCTCATTCACACTCACGATTTTAACGATGGCATACCCAGTCGCCGTTTGAACCACCTGCCAACTCTTCAATTGCTCTGGAGAGATATTTTGAACGAAGCGAGGGATCTCCTGATTAATCATTCTCGTTATTTCCATCGAGGTATCTTGTACAGCGAATAATAAGTCTTGGTTTTTCTGGCTATACACAAAGAAAGCATCGATTGTATTGTAAAATCCAATATCTTTCGTAAGCTTGTTGGTAATACTAACTTGGTTCAGGACATATTCATCGCTATCTTTCGCGTAATCTTTCAATAAATAAATATCTTGTTCTTTATCAAGATACTTATAGATATAATTACTAGCTTCCTTCATGGCTCTATCTGCTTGCGAAACAAACGTGTACAGCACACTGCTTTTCGAATTGGAGATTTGATTATGCAAAACGGTCATAGAGTAATAATTGCTATAGATCAGAAAGATAACTAGCGGAGTTGTAGTTCCAATAAACCAAACGATAATCTTTGTTCTCAATGAATTTCTCATCATCATTCCACTCCTGCCCACACATAAGCCGAAAAGGCACCAACCAGTCCGACACAGGAATCGCGCGTTCTGGCATAGTGCCTCCAAGTCACCCTATCATTTCTCATCGTACAAGACGTTACTTAATCAATCCTTTTTCCTTAAAAGCCTTATCGGCCTCATCCACATACTTCTGTAGTTGGTACGTTGTATTCAACGTTTTCACAAAATCGTCGAACTGGTCGATCGGGCGTTTCCCGTAAATGAATTTAATGATCTCTTCATTCTCGAAACGATCCTTATCTGATTTGTTTAAGCCGTCAGGAATCTTGGAGAAATTGTTATACACTTTGATGTACGGCAGGTTAATAGCAAAATCGATGTACTCTTTCTGTTTCGGGAATTTGGTATACAAGTAGGGCAGCTCATCACGGCCGGTCAACTGTAATTGGAATGTCGTACCAAGCTCAGACACGGCTGGGAGCGGCTTGATGGCATCGCCTTCTTTGGTATAGTGCGTGCCTTCAAAACCGAACATCACCAAGTTCTGTCCTTCGCCTGCCCCTGTAATGTAGTCTAAGTATGCCAGCGCTTTTTCTAATTTGTCAGGCGTTTTCTCAAGTGCTTTCGGAAGGGCAATACGCCAATCCGCTCCACTATTGTCAAACGCTCCGTTAAACTTACCTCCAGGTCCAACTGGCGGCTCTATCGTTATGAATTTGGCGTTGGGATTCGTATCTGTCGTAAGCTTCACAAACTCATCTTTGAACATATCCGACCAGTTTGAGTAAATAACGCCCACTTGACCTTTTTGCGCTTTGGTTGGCGCCGCAGTCCCTTTGTTGGTAAGAATATCAGGATCGATAGCGCCAGAATTATAAAGATCATTGATAAATTTGAGTGCTTGCTTCATTTCCGGCTGGGTAGTGGAATACACCACTTTATTGTCTTTAACCGTTAAATTCCCTTCCGCCAATGAAGCTGTACCATAGCTAGCGCCAAAAGCTCCGAAAATTGGCGCGAATACATCCAGTCCCGTACCCGTCAGTCCGTAGGTGTCTTGCTTGCCGTTCCCATCTGGATCCTTATCGTGAAAAGCTTTAATGACTGTCGCCAATTCGTCCAGCGTCTTCGGTACGGGCAAATTAAGCTTATCCAGCCAATCTTTTCTTAACATAAGAGTCCGATATGGAACCGCTGCCCGCTTAGGAAGCGTCATTTGTTTGCCATCGACTTTTCCTTTGGTTAAATCGGCTGCACTATAGGCCTTTTTGACATTCGGCATTTTATCCATGTAATTCGTTAAGTCTAGAATGGCCCCTTGCTTGGAAAATTGCTGCATTTGATCATTGCTGACGGTGAAAATATCCGGCACATTGCCAGCGGCAACTCGGACGTTGATTTGATTGGCATATTCATTGTTATTGCTGGTTTGCATCACGTTGAAATCGAAATCCACACCGATTTTTTTACCGATTTCAGCTTGGATTTTCTTATCGACATCACTTAACCCCGTTCCACCAATCAGCACACTAAGTTTTACCGGCGTCGTTGATTTGGGGGATGCAGCTGGTGTAGCTGCGGTTGAAGTGCTAGGTGTTGCTGTACCGCCATCTGTCACAGACTCCGTCTTTCCACAGCCACTTGCTACGATACTGAACGACAATCCGATTACTGCACACAGCTTGAATGAAACTTTCATAGAAACATCTCCCCTTTTGATCTTAAATATATGTTAACTGTTATCCCTTCACTGCGCCAATAAGCATTCCTTTAGTGAAATACTTTTGGATGAAAGGATAGACAATTACAATCGGAAGTGCTGTTAGGATAACGCCTGCCATTTGCAAGGTTGTGGAAGGAACGGTATTCTCCAAATTAATTTCAGCTGACATGGATGAGGTTAAAATGCTTCGCAAGACAACTTGCAGCGGATATAACGATTCATCCGTAATATATAAGATTGAGCTGAAAAACTCATTCCAATGCATCACACCGTAGAAGGTACTGATTGTAGCAACCACGGGTACGGACATTGGCAATAGAACACTAACCAGAACTCGGCTTTCCGAAGCCCCGTCTATTCTTGCCGCTTCCATAATCTCCTCAGGAATATTCTCAAAGAAGGTTTTTGTGATGAGGAGAGAAAAGGTCCCTACAGCTGAAGGGATAATCATCGACCATACGGAATTCAACAATCCAGTCTCTTTGACGATAAGATAGGTAGGAATAATCCCCCCATTGAACATCATCGTAAATAAGATTAGGAAGAGAATAATGGATCTCCCAGGCAATGTTTTCTTGCTTAGGGGATACGCCATGAGCACCGTAAGCAAGACGTTCAATGCAGTTCCGACGATCGTGACAAATAGGGAAACACCAAAAGCTCTAGGAATTGTAGCATCCTTTAGAAATAGTGCATACGCCTCAAACGAGATATGCTTCGGAATGATGAGGAAGCCGCCATTTTTCATAACCTCGCTAAAGGGGGTTAGTGACATGGATAACACGTATAACAATGGAAATATAAAGCAGACAGCCATAAGTAAGAGAATGACATAAATAATGCCCTCAAATAATCGTTCTCTCCAATCCATCACCATATGCTTCCACCTACTCGCTTCGCTAAAGTGTTCGCACCGAGAACTAAGATCAGTGCAATGATTGATTTATAAAGTCCTACGGCTGCTCCCAAGCTAAAATTAAACTGCTCTAAGCCAGTCCGGAAAACCCAAGTATCAATAATATCCACTTTCTCATACACTTGAATATTGTACATGACGTAGATTTGTTCAAATCCAGCATCCAAAATCGTGCCAAGACGAAGGATTAGCATCAGAATAATCACATTACGGATCCCAGGTAAAGTGATATGCCAAATCATTCGAATTCGGCCAGCTCCATCCACCCTAGCCGCTTCATACAAGGTAGAATCAATGCCAGCAATAGCAGCTAGATAAACGATAGTGCCCCACCCTAGATTTTGCCAAATATCCGTCCCTACAATTAACGATCGAATCCATTCATTCGACGTTAGAAAAGGAATCGTTTTCAGACCGGAGTTTTTCAGTATCATATTAATTAGTCCATCTGCTTCCGAGAATAAGGCCAAGGAGATTCCGAAAATAATCACCCAGGAAATAAAATGGGGCATATACATAATGGATTGAATGACGTTCCGGAACGCCTTCCAGCGGATCTCCGATAATAGAATGGCTAATATAATGGAAGGTGGTACAAGCCAGAAGAGCTTGTATACACTAATGAGCATGGTATTGACCATAATTTGCGTAAAGTAAGGTGAATCATAGAAATATTTAAAATGCTTGAACCATGGGTCAGCCCAAGGACTATTCCAAATCCCACCCGAGATGTTGAAATCTTTGAACGCGATGATGGCGCCCCCCATCGGTACATACTTGAAGATGAAATAATATAGAAGGCCAGGAAACAACATGAGATAATGTGCTTTGTGAATAATAATTCGCTTGTATATAGAACTCACCTTTCTTTCTGGATCTCAGTTGCGTGCTTCAAATCCGTTGATACGACTTACTCTATTCGCTTGATTAAACGTTGTATAGTTCTTAGTTTGAAGACGGTTCTGTGATTCACAGAACGTCAAGTTCTCCTTTTCACACAAGGTTTTCAATCTCATGAACCCCTCTTAGATGATTGCTTTCTAATAAGACTGCTGAGACAATGGAAGTGACACATTACGTAGGTTCTTTTCAATTTTCATAAACTTGGGGGTTGGCAGCTTTGCTAAGATGGATTCATTTCAAAGAACTGTACATGCGCATTTTTTTCATCATAGGGATGGTCTTTGTCGGTATGGCGTTGCTCTATTCGCTTTTCCTCTCCCAACAAATTTCAAAATATGCGATCAATGAAGTGAATGGAAGTACGGCCGTTAAGCTTAATCATTTCAAAAATACGATGGAAATTACGCTACGCAAGTTAAAGGTAAGTTCTATCCAGCTGTATCAGGAGCGAAATATTGGCTACTGGCTCACGGCTGCTACGAAGGATTCATATTTGAATCATCTCGTTGATTTAAAGATTGGTGAATTTCTAAGTACGGAAAGACTCATTCAGGATGTATATTTATTCAATCTATCTTCTCGCGAAGTCTTCTCGGCAAAAAGCGGACCGATCCCTTTCGATAACTTTCCCGATCAAGCCATGCTTCAGCAAGTTGTCAATCAACCGATGCAACCACTTAATTTCTCTAAAGTGACCTTCATGGGGCAGACGGAGTTGACACTATCTCTTCCCAATGGTGGCATAGACCAAACGCCAAATGGCCGCCTTATGATTGTTCTAGATAAAACTTTTCTCGCTGAGGATCTTCTGCTAAGCAATAATGAGTTCGAAGGAAAGTGGTTCGTGGTCGATAAAGACCAGAACATGCTTATGGGAGATGTTAGCGCATCTAGCGCAGGTGACATCATACATGCAGGAAATCAATGGAGATCAGACGGGCAAGATTGGGGCGTTCAGTCTATTACCTTCTCAGATGAAAGCTGGCAATTGTTCCTGCTGTCACCTCAGGGTATATGGAAAAATAAACTCCTGGTGCTGAACTTCAAGGTATTAGGCTCTTTCTTTCTCATGATTGCTCTACTGCTAGTCATTCTTTATTTCTTATCCAAGCACAATTACAAACCATTAACAGAGATTCTGGGTAAAATTCGTATGTACACCACAGGAGCGAAACTGTCAGAGAATGCACTATCGATTTCGTCCTTACATACGGAATTCAAGTTAGGAATTGATACGTTGGTTCATCGGATTGAGGAACAGAATCGCTCGCTTAAAAACAATGATTCCATTGTCAAAGATGAACTGCTCAGACAGTGGATCTTAAGCGATACGGTTGGCCCCTCCTTACGTGAAGACCTTCAACAAAAGCTAACCATTCGGTTAAATAAGCCGATTCGGTTAGCCGTCTGTCGCATTGAGGATTATACCGCCTTCTGTCAAACTTACAACTTTCAATCTCGGAAATTGTTGAAATTTGCTATACAGAACGTGATTGAGGAAGTCCTCCGATCTTATGGACTCAATGCAGAGACCTCCGATCTCGGGAGTGATCATATCGTCATTGTACTCTCCGTTCCTGATACACAGAAACACAGTGAGCAAGAACTTCTAGCTATCCTTGGAGATGCTAAACATCACGTCCTGCAATGGATTAAATTCGCCATATCCGTTGGTTGTAGTGATCCCATCGAGCCAACTGAAAATATCCATCATATTTATCGAATGACGTATGAATTAACTGAAATCTCCTTTATTACAGGAGAGAATGCCATCTATACACCACAAGATCGAAAAGCGACGTACATGAACACCCCATTCACTGGGTTGGATACCGAGCAAATAACCGCATTTATACAATCGATTCGTATTCGGGATACGGATGCCCTGCAACGACAACTCCAACAATTGTTCAATCAGTTGCAAGACTTACCCGCTGATGAGAGCAAACTCCAGCTCATACAGCTTCTGTATGTGCTACAGAAATCTTTTAAACAATTGAATACACCTGGAGGTATGGTCGGCATACGCAGCCAATTGGAACCATTCAACAATTTGAAAGAAGTTCATGTTTGGGTTGAAGAAACACTTATGAATCTCATTGAGCAAATGTCCAATCGACGTACACAGAAGGAAGATATTTTCCCTGAAATTGTTGAATACATATCCAATCATCTTCACGATGCCATGCTAACCATTGATGATATCGCAAATCATGTGAATTTCTCAGTCAATTATCTTCGTGTGATATTCAAAGAGCAGAATGATATCTCGATTTCCGATTTCATTTTGGAGCGACGCATTGAGAAAGTGAAGGAATTGCTGATCAAGACCAAATGGTCGATTGCCGAAATCTCCTCGCAGTCAGGCTTCCAGTCCAAAAGCCATTTCTTTACGGCTTTCAAGAAAGGCACGGGGATGACGCCTAGCCAGTATCGTGATGAGCACACGCAATCTTAACATAAATAAAGTCCAAGGAGTCCTGCATGTAACAGGACTCCTTGGACTTTATTCATACACCCTGACTTCGTAAACAGCCGCGCTCGGATCACCATTGGTCTCATGAATGAGAATTCGTATCTGTGTTGTATGAACGGCTTGAGCAAGACGATGAATTCGTTTGCGATTGTAATTATTATCCACCCGGTCCAAAGTAGCCCAACCATTTGCTATCCATGCTTGTAGCTCATAAGCTTTCACGCACTGTGGGTCCTGGTTAAGTGGCGAGTAAAAACGATAATCACGCAATAAATTACCTGCGAAAGTTACTTCTACCTGTGAAATAACTTGTTCCTCACCCCACGTTAATTCTATCCACTGGGGCATCAATTCGTAAGGGGACGAACGCCACAGATTCGTACTCCTATAAGGTCTTGTAACGCCGCTTAGTACATGTTTAACCGGATAGCTGCTTTGTTCAGGTTCAATCTGGAAAGCCAACGTTTCGCCGTTTCCATATCTTCGCATAAGCCCATTGCCCATATCCGCTGCGGCTACCATGCCTGGTACCATATCGGCAGCTTTATGCCAGTAAAGATGCCGATGTGCTCCGATGTCTAGACGAATATAACTTGCAGTTTGATTTGCTTTCAATTCCATATTCATTTCCCAGCGAATCCAATGGTGCTTGCCAGGTGGAACCGCAAGTTTAGTTTGAGCAAGCTTAGGCTCAATATCCGTTGCATAGTCCCAAATGTGTCGAACTGCTATTAGCGAAGCCTCGACCCACTGTATCTGATCCGTAGAATTACTTAAACAAACGGCGAGCGCCTCCACGTGCTCAGTGCTTGTTGCAATCCACTGACCACGCTTCTCACTTAGCAGCTCGCCTTCATCTAGGGTGTCATCCTCGTTGACTACTTGTCTCGGTTCAACTCGACGCAGCCCGGCTTCACTACTTGCCGTAGGTGTTGCCATTCTAGCCAAATCCATCTCATCTTGATTTGATTCATGCAGCAAGAAGCAATCGTCTCGTATTAGCCTTTGTTTAAGCGCCGTGATTGCACTTGCCGACAAGTTCGATACGCTCTCCCCTCGACTGAGTGCAACCGCAGCAGCGGTCCCTGCTGCTTGACCTAGCAAAGCAGTTGTCCCCATCACTCGGCTGCTTCCTAAAACCACATGCGATGCGCTAATATTGCGCCCCGCCATCAACAGATTGGATACGTCCTTAGCTATTAAGCTTCTTAGTGGTATGCCATAAGGAGGGAGATAGCTCTTCTTCATATAATCCGAATTCTCACCATCTGCGACAGATTGCTCACTGTATTCAGCAAGTAATCCTCCAGATTTATGTAAATCAATATACCAGCCACCGAAGGCAACTTCATCTTCAAACACAGGCTGATTGACTAGATCTGCTTCTGTTAAAAGGTAGTGCCCCATAATTCGACGACTCTCACGTTTGCCCGGAACTTGCCCGATCCAGTCAAGTGCATACTGTTTAGTCTTTTCCATCAAATCAGGATCTTTATTCTTCATAAAATCCCATATGCCCAGTACATGCCGCGTTAACTCATGCCGAATCGTCTCATTTTCAGTGATCGTATGCCAGGGTACACCTAGCTCAATCCACCAAAACCCACCCTCCGGATCATGCGGAACGCGGCCCCCCTTATAGAATACATCGGGGTTATCATAGTGATATGCCCAGGCAGGTGCCTGAAATGGTACAGGCTTCCCCATATCCTTGGCACGAAAATGAATCGAGCTTCCCATCACGTCAGAGCTTGCTGTTAGAGGCGCATGCTGCTCACCGAATTCCGCTTGTGCCTCAGTTCCCATTCGCCATTCACAACCAGATAATGCAGCTAAGATGCCATCCCCAGTACAGTCAATGAATACATTGGCATACAGGGTTAGGTTAGTCTCCGCGTTTCCAATTCTCGCGTGAATCGCCTTGATCTCCTTGGTTTCCCCCATTTCCAATGCATACACGGATGTGTTCAGATAATGTGATAAATTGGGGGTACTTATAATTTTGTCATATAAGATCAGATCCCAAACGCTATTTGTTCTGCCATTCTCACTATTGGGCTCATGATTCACCGCTCGTTCTTCTATCAACAATTCCGAGATAATACCTGTCTCTCGTGCATAAGCATTGTAATTCGCTGCTCCCTGAGGAAATACACGAATTTCAGATGAACTGTTTCCGCCGAATACAGGACGATCCTGTACAAGGCATGTTCGTGCACCATTTCTTGCTGCTGCAATTGCAGCACATATCCCCGCTAATCCTCCGCCACATACGATCACATCATAAGAATCATGTATCTGTTGCATCCTTTATCCCCCTGTCCCTTTCATTCAGTCACTCATTGAATCCACAACATACTTCAATAATGAATCCGTTGATAAGCGATACTCTAAGCCTTCATTCCTAAAATGTATAGTTCTCAGTTTTATGTTGGTTCTGATAGCAACGAAAATCTGGTGTGGTTTCACTCAGACCCCTAACCAACACGAAGAGGCTCCCTCCAAGGAGCCTCTCTACAACTACTTATGTATGTGACACTACCTACTATCCTGTTTCTCAATTCTTGCAAGCCTTTGATCCAAACGTTCCAACAGGACCTTGATCTCCATATTTTCCTGCTCAGCATGATAATTAATGGCGAAGTCAAGGATCGCTTCCTGCTTATCTTTAGAAGCTTGTCGATTCTGACTCATGAGAATGACTGGAGCTTGAAAGGCCGAAATACAAGAAAGGATAAGGTTTAACAGGATGAACGGGGGTTTATCGAAGGCGAAGCTCATGAAATTAATGGACATCCAAAGGATCAAGAACAAGCTGAATAACAAGATAAATGCCCAACTTCCACCGAAACTGGCAATGCCATCAGCAAGCCGGTCCGCCCAAGAAGTCTTCTTCTCCTGCTGCTCAATTAGATGGGACTTAATGTTCCCTTTATACGCATTTACAATGGAGGCTATGCGTTCTAATTGATCGTTATCCAACTTAAAGTTAGGATCATTATCTAATTCATGAAACAACTTCTCCGATGTGACGTCACCTGTCGTTTGTGCACCTTCCGTCGTTTTTCCTATCTCTTTTTCCATACTCCTGTCCCTTCTTCCCTAAGCCAAACTTATTGCAATGTAGCAAGGAGCTTCTCATCAAATTCCTGATCCGATTCCGGATACGTCAACTCCATGCTTTCTAACGTTGCCACGGCAATTTGCAATACTGCCCAATCCCGATACCAGCGATGGTTGGCAGGAACGATATACCAAGGTGCTGAATCGGAGCTGCAATGTTTAATTACATCCTCATAGGCCGCTTGATATTCATCCCAAGATTCACGTTCAACCAGGTCATTCTTATCGAACTTCCAACGCTTTGTTGGATCCTTGAGTCGATTTCGAAGCTTGGCTAATTGGAAATCTTGCGAAATATGCAAAAAAATCTTTACGATTTTCACACCACTGCTCTCCAACAATTTCTCAAAATGTTTAATATGTTTGAAGCGTTGCTTGGTTTCGAATTCGTCAATCGTTCGATGCACACGGGTGATCAGCACATCTTCATAGTACGAGCGGATGAAAGCTCCGATCATGCCTTTGGCCGGCGTTGCCCTATGTGCACGCCATAAGAAATCATGGGATGCTTCTTCTTCGGTAGGTGTTCGGAAACTCGTGACTTGGAATCCTTGCGGATGCAAGCTTCCAAGCGCATGCTTCACAACGCCATCTTTTCCACTGCAATCCATGCCTTGAATGACGAACAGAACAGACTGTTGCTTTTCTGCATACAGCATGTTTTGAAGAGCTTCCAATCGTTCCCTTAAACGTGCCATATTGAGCTCGATTTCATCTCTTTCATGATGTGCATTTGTATCGTTGGGATCTATTTCGGATAAATGTACTTTTTTACCAGGTTCCCATCGGAAATCGCTATTCGTCATACTTAACCTCCTCTGCCGTGTTGTCCTGTGCTACATTCACCCCATTTTTTTCTGCCACAATGGGGTGGGTGAATTCGCCGCGTAAAATGACCCCTTGTTCTACAACAACTTGTTTGTCCAAAATGACATGGTCCAAATAAGCATTCGCTTCAATGGCGCATTGATGCATCACGATACTATTTTTGATGGTAACCCCACGATTTACCTTCACACCTGGAAACAGAATACTGTTTTCCACATAGCCTTCAATGCTGCATCCAGGTGCAATAAAGGAGTTACGAATCAATGCTTGATTATAGCAAGCCGTCTCCAGTTCTTCTTCTTGCCTTGTATAGACAGAATCATGATTAATCATGATTTCCCGCCACCCATGCGGTTGCAGAAGGTGCATACTATGGGCGTAATAACTGTCAATCGAATCCATAATAGCCACGTACCCATGATTGGCATAGCCTTGCACATGTATATCTTCTAAGTGGTTCCAGATAACTTCTTTCAGATACCTTTCACAACCCAGCTTCATACTTTGTTCGATTAAATCAATGAGCAGACTTCGTTTGATAATCATCGTATCCAAATCGATATTTTGTGGTTTCAAGCTCGGTAACGCATGGTACGTTGGTGCGACACTTACGACTCTGCCCTGGTCATTCATCTCCAAGTTGTAGGCATGACCAATATGCGCATGTCGATCCATCTCCATCAAATGCTTATAGAGAATCGTAATATCAGCGTCGTTGTTAAGATGGTAATCAACCATATTTTCAAAATTCATATGGTAAATTACGCTGCTAGGCGCAAGCAGGATATAGGTTTCCGTGCAATTCTTTAGACTATCAATATGACTGTACAGGTGAAATAGATCTCCACGCATATCTTTGGCGAGTTGGCAAGGTGGGAGAACGGTTACCCCGCTTTCCCCCGTCATCGTTAAGCCCCAATGATAACCGTCACCCACATGTTCAAGAAGGGAGTCCGCCTTGTCATTCGCTAGCAGCATAACCTTCTGAATACCCGAATTGCTCATATTGGAGAGCGCAAAGTCGACGATCCGATAACGCCCTGCAAAAGGCACCGCACCTACGCACCGATTGCGTGTAAGTGTAGATAAATCATCCTGTTCATTCATCAAATTGATCATCCCAAGAATATCCTTCATCTTATATGCCTCCTTGGATTATCCGAAGTACACTTGATTGGTTAGCTTGGCCGGAATAACAGCTGGGTATTGACGTCTTACCGTTGTTCTCTCGGCAATGGTTGTAATCTCGAATCCGTCTAACTGGCCTACAACAGCTCCATCTCTAATGACCGCGCCTTCTCCGATAATCGCATTGCTAATAAGTACATTTTTCCCAATCTGCACGCCTGGCATGATAACACTATTGAGTATTCTGCTATTTTCTCCAACCTTTACGTTATCGAATATCACAGAATGACTGATATTTCCATAAATAGTCGTGCCATCACCGATGACTGCATTATTAACTCTAGCCGATAGGGCGACATGCGTTTTGGATAGATTCTTCTTTTTGGTCAGTACAGGCCACGTTTCCTGGTCCAACTGCAACTTCGGCGTATAGCCAAGTAAATCCATATGAGATTCCCAAAGGCTTTGAATCGTACCTACATCTTTCCAATACCCTTCAAATGGATACGCAGACAAATGAGCTCCTCCCGCCAGTAAACTCGGAATGATATTGTGTCCGAAATCATGGTCCGAAGTCTGGTCTTGCGCATCTTGTTCCAAGGAGGACCGAAGAACATCCCAGTTAAACAAATACACACCCATGGAAGCTAGATTACTATCAGGTTTCAGTGGTTTCTCTTCAAAAGCTGTCACCCGATGATTGTCATCCGTGCTCATAATGCCAAATCTGCTCGCTTCCTCCCATTTCACAGGCGTCACGGATATGGTCACATCTGCACCCGTTGACTTGTGATGCTCAATCATTTCGCGGTAATCCATGTTGTAGATATGATCACTGGAAATAATTAAGACATAACTTGGATTCTGTTTCCGAAGGTAGTCCAAATTCTGATAAATGGCATCTGCCGTCCCCGAATAAGCATTGGGTGCGCCCACTTGTCTCTCGAAGAGAGAGATTCCGCCTCTATCATTCTTCATTCCCCAAGCTTCCCCGTTTCCGATATGAGCATGCAGAGTAGCAGGTTTGTACTGTGTCAACACGCCAACCGTGTCAATACCCGAATGGGTGCAATTGCTCAAAGAAAAGTCAATAATTCTATATTTCCCACCAAAATGGACAGCTGGCTTTGCAATATTTTTCGTTAACGGACTAAGTCTACTGCCCTCACCACCTGCTAATAACATTGCTACGCATTCCTGTTTCTTCACTGTAATCTCATCCTTCCTTAGGCATATATTTGAGGATTACCGCTGCAAGTGGCGGTATGTTAACTGAAATACTGTGAGCATATCCTTGACAAGACCATTCCTCAGTTTCCAAACGATCCGCATTCGTTATTCCTGAACCGCCAAATTCCAACCTGTCGCTGTTAAAAACTTCCTGATAGCCCCCAGACTCCGGGACCCCAAGTCGATATCCCTCATGCGCTTCCTGTTTGAAATTGTTAATGATAATCAACTGTTCGTTGCCAGTCTTCGCATTTCGCAAGAGCGTTACCAAGCCATCCTCTTTCTCTTCCGCAACTAGGGAGGTAAAGCCGTTGGACTCGAAATCAAGTTCCCACAAAGCCTTTTCTCCTATGTAAAAATGATTCATCCCCTTCACGAATTCCGCAAATTGCTGATGTTCTTCATGGCTCAACAATTCCCATTCCAAGGAATCTTCTGAATTCCAATCGTTCATTTGACCGAATTCGGTGCCCATGAAAACTAGCTTTTTGCCCGGATGAGCCATCAAATAGGTATACAGGACACGCAGATTAGCAAAACGTTGCCAATTATCTTCCCCTGACATTTTACCTAGCAAGGATTTTTTCGGATAATTCACTTCATCATGCGAATACGGTAACACATAATTCGCATCCCTTGTCCCTAACAATGACCGGGTTAGCTGATCTTCTTGTCCGCTGCGTTCGCTTTGCGTTTGCTTCATATATGCCAGCGTGTCCGAGGTAAAAGCTAAATTCCACTTGTAATTAAACCCGAGTCCGCCAAACTCAACTGGTGTCGTAACACCCGAATATGCGCTGGAGTCTTCTGCAATCATTAACATCCCCGGATACCTGGAAAATACGACGGCATTTAATTTCTGCAGGAACGCAATCCCTTCCAGGTTCTCGTCTCCACCTTGTTCGTTTTGAATCCATTCCTCTTCGGGCCGATTAAAATTCAATGTTAACAGACTATATACAGCATCAACTCTTAACCCATCCACATGATACATGTCCATCCAGAACAGGGCATTCGAAATTAAATAGCTAATGACTTCCGGCTTCCCATAGTCGAAAATATACGTGCCCCATGTCGGATTCTCACCTTTGCGACTATCCGAATGCTCATACAAGGGCGAGCCATCAAACCTGCCTAAGCCATGTGCATCCTTGCAAAAATGTGCAGGAACCCAGTCCATAATGACGCCAATTCCCTTTTGATGACAACGATCAACAAAGTACATGAAGTCTTTCGGTGATCCAAAACGACTTGTCACGGAATAATAGCTAGTTACTTGATATCCCCAGGAGGAGTCAAGTGGATGTTCAGCTAATGGCATGAGCTCAATATGGGTATACCCCCGCTCGTGAACGTAATCCACGAGTTCGTCGGCGAGTTCCACATAACTATAAAATCCGCCGTCCTCCTTGCGCTTCCAACTGCCCAAATGCACCTCATAGATAAGTAGTGGCTTCTGCAAGTGTTGGTCTGACGCGTTATTCGCAAACCAGTCTTCATCCTGCCATTCATAATTTTCAAGAGACGTAATAATGGAAGCGGTTTCCGGTCGAACTTCCGTTTGAAACGCGTAAGGATCCGACTTTAAATACCGATCCCCGTCCAGCGTAACGATTTCATATTTGTATAGTGTTCCTTCTTCAAGATCAGGTATGAACAATGACCAAATGCCATCCTGCATGGTCATCGCATGATGGGTACCATCCCATCCGTTAAAACTGCCAGATACGTTCACTTCCTTGGCATTCGGCGCCCACACAGCGAAGTTGACTCCTTTGCAACCATCGCGTTCTTCCAAATGCGCGCCAAGAAAATGATAGCTTTGATATTGCGTGCCTTCATGCAGTAAATAGAAAGCATCTTTATTTGTTTTCGAGGCAATCAATGTCATGCTGTTTCCTCCCCGTGTGTCGAGTTTAATCCTAATTACACACATCTTGGTGAATTGAAACAACTGATGTATAACTTATTGCACGAATTTCCAAAAAAAAAATACCATAATGGTTCGTGCTTCGGGGTTGTAGTATTTATACTACAAAAAAAATACATGAAAAGCCCGGGGGATGTTTTCCCACGGGCTTAAAAACTCTTCTCTTCATGTCGAATTACTTAATGACGACGTATTCTAAGTTAACCAGCTTTGCATAGGTCACGATTTGGTCTGTCGTCAAGTTCAAGGAAACGACTGTATGGTGGCCTCCACCATTCTCGATCCAGGCTTTTACCCCATCTTGGAAATTCGGCTTAACGTTCCACAGAACTCTAGCTACGGGAAGATTAGGAGCTGGAACAGTCGGCTCGAATGCAGTAATTTCGTTGATTAACAGTTTATAATGTGTACCGAAATCCGCCATAGATACGACGACGCCATCGCCGGCTTTACCGTCGAATACTAGACGCGCCGGATCTTCTTTACCACCGATCCCGAGTGGGGAAACGATGATTTTCGGTTGGTTGCTTGCCAAAGTTGGATCTACCTCGAGCATATGGGATTGCAGAATGGATTCCTGACCAAGCGCCATCTCATACGTGTAATCCTCCATAAAGCCCGTGTTCTGGTTGCGGCTCATCACCTTCAACAAGCGATCGATTGCGGCTGTCTTCCAGTCGCCTTCTCCGGCAAAACCGTATCCTTGTGCCATCAGACGTTGAACCGCAAGGCCTGGTAACTGTTTCATCCCATGCAGATCCTCGAAGTTCGTGGTGAAAGCATTATAACCTCTCTCGTCGAAGAAGCGTTTCATAGCGATTTCATAGCTTGCTTGAACTCTGACGCTGGCTTCCCAGGACTCTTTGCTGTTCGTACCATAATCGAATGCATAAAGCTCCGCATATTCACCCATCAGAATGTCGATTTCCTGCTCTGTCACGGCATTCACGTATTGCACGAGGTCGCCGATGCCGTAGTAGTCCACGGTCCATCCGAACTGAATCTGAGCTTCAACCTTGTCCCCATCCGTTACACCAACGTTGCGCATGTTATCGCCAAAGCGGGCAACTTTGATGTTGAAGCTTTCGTTATAAGCAACAGCTACGTCCATCCAATCCGCAATCTGTTGCTTGACTTCCGCACGTTCCCAGTAGCCTACTACGATTTTATTTTGTTTCTTCAGACGAGCATTGATGAAACCATATTCACGATCGCCATGAGCGGCCTGATTCAGGTTCATGAAGTCCATGTCGATCGTTGCCCAAGGAATGCTTTCATTATATTGGGTTGCCAAATGCAGCAGAGGCTTCTGCAGCAATTTCGTACCGCGAATCCACATCTTGGCTGGTGAGAACGTATGCATCCACGTAATGACACCCGCCACTTCATCGCGATAGTTGACTTCTTTCATAATGTTTGTAATTTTATCTGCGGAGATAGCCAGGTCCTGCAAAACAAGCGGATAAGGTAACACGCCGCTATTATTCAAAGCATCTGTCATCGTCTGTGCATGAGCTTTAACTTCTGCCAAAGCTTCTTCCCCGTACAAATGCTGCGATCCTACAACAAACCAGAACTGTTTAGTAGTTGTTGCTGACATCCTGATCATCCTCTTTTCACTATTTTTATAATGAATAATGCCATTACTTCACCATTACTTCTGCCCGTAGTAGGCATCTTTCCCGTGTTTACGAAGATAGTGCTTATCCAAAATGCCTTGAGGCAATTCTTTGGCAAAGTTGTTAAGTTGTCGCGCGTACAAATTCATTTTGCATACTTCTTCCAGCACGACGCTGTTCACTACGGCTGATTTCACGTCTTTCCCCCAAGTGAACGGCGCATGACCTTGAAGAAGGACAGCAGGAATTGCCATAACATCCACGCCAAGTTTCTCGAAAGTCTCTATAATGACGTGACCCGTCTCAGCTTCATAACCACGGTCAACCTCTTCTTGGGTCAAAAAGCGCGCGCAAGGGATGGCGCCATAGAAGGTGTCCGCATGTGTCGTACCCATGACCGGTACGTCCAGTCCTGCTTGGGCCCAGATCGTTGCCCAAGTAGAGTGGGTATGGACGATACCGCCAATCTGCGGATAATGTTTGTACAAGACCGCATGCGTCGCCGTATCGGAGGAAGGTCTAAGCTCTCCTTCGACTACACGGCCATCGAGATCCACAACGACCATGTCGCTTGGCTTCATCGTTTCGTAGCTGACCCCGCTTGGTTTAATGACGAACAGACCGCTTTCCCGATCGACGGCGCTCGCATTGCCCCAAGTGAATTTCACCAGTCCGTGCTTCGGCAAGTCTAGATTCGCTTGATATACTTCTTCTTTCAGCTGTTCTAACAACGTTAGTCCCTCCCGTTCTCTAACAGATGCTCCACTGCAGCCTGTTCAATGGCCAGACCTGCCTGGTATCGTTTAATGAAGGCTTCGAACCCGCTTACGTCCTTCGCATCCGGAGCAATTTCCTGTCCTTCAACATCTTTGAATACCTTCTCAGCGAGGAAGGTCTCCAAGCTTTCACCCTGATCCTTATTAATCAGGTAAGAGGCCAATAGTGCCATGCCCCATGCCCCGCCTTCGCCAGCTGTGGACATAACCGAGATCGGTACATTCAGGGCAGCAGCAAGGATCTTTTGTCCAACGACAGGAGTCTTGAAGAGGCCGCCATGAGCTAGAATACTGTCGATGGCTACCTGTTCGTTTTCCGTCAAAATATCCATGCCGAGCTTGAGCGCTCCGAACGCCGCGAATAGATGCGTACGCATGAAATTCGCCAGATTGAAGTTGCTCTCTGGTGAACGAACGAACAACGGTCGGCCTTGCTCAATGCCCGTAATATTTTCGCCCGAGAGATAACCGTAGCTAAGCAAACCGCCGCCATCCGGGTCGGCTTCGAGCGCCTTGTTAAGCAGCACGCTGAACAATTTCCCGGAATCCACGTTGAATCCCATCGCTTCAGAGAACTCACGGAACATTCCGACCCAGGCATTGAGATCGCTGGAACAGTTGTTGGCATGCACCATTCCGACAGGGCTGCCATCCGGCGTCGTCACCATATCGATCTCTGGATATACCTTTGCTAATTCCTTCTCTAGTACAATCATCGCAAACACGGAAGTACCTACGGAAATGTTGCCCGTACGCTTCCTCACGCTATTGGTCGCCACCATACCTGTCCCGGCATCGCCTTCTGGAGGACATAGCGGAATTCCAAACTTCAGATCCCCGGCAGGGTCGAGAATTCCAGCTCCCGCTTCAGTTAATTCGCCTGCTTGCTCGCCGGAAAGATATACCTTAGGAAGTAAGTCCGCCAGCTTCCACGGATAGCCTTTGGCTGCGATTCGTTCATCGAACTGCTTAACCATCGCTGGATGGTAGTTATGAGTTGCTTCATCCATAGGGAAAATGCCGGAAGCATCTCCAATTCCAATGACTTTATTGCCTGTTAGCAGCCAGTGAATGTAACCAGCCAGCGTCGTTACGTAATCAATGCGAGGCACATGCTCCTCTTGGTTTAAAATCGCTTGGTACAAATGCGCGATGCTCCACCGCTCAGGAATATTAAATTGAAATAAGTCCGTTAGTTCCTTTGCAGCCGCGCCGGTTGTTGCATTGCGCCAAGTCCGGAACGGAACTAACAGCTCACCCTTATTGTCGAATGACATATAGCCGTGCATCATAGCGGAAAATCCGATTGAGCCCACTGTTTGGAGCGTGACTCCGAAATTCTGTTCCACTTGCTGCTTCATTTCGCGATACGCGGTTTGGAGACCTGTGATAATATCCTCCTGGTTGTATGTCCAATATCCGTCTTTCAACAGATTCTCCCACTCATAACTTCCCGATGCGATGGTCTCGAACTGACGATCAATCAGCACCGCCTTGATCCGCGTAGATCCTAATTCGATACCTAGCGAAGTTTCTCCCTTGGTTATCGCTTCTTTCAAGTCTAGATGATTCATGTTCACATAAATCCCCTCTCTATTCGCGGTGATACACTTTAAACAACTTCAATTCTCAACTAACAACATCAGTATATTTTCTGTACGTACATTTGTCAACGAATATCACTAGTTATACCTACATCATTCCCGATACCATCTCTTCTCAACTACACCTACTGCCCCTGATAAGGACAAGCATAATACTTCTACTGCAATATACGTCACTTGTATTTGCATTCCATGCAATCCATGTTAGAATATGTACGTACAACTTTATCGACAACAATGAAAGAAGTGGATTGCGTGAAGCCAAAGTATCAAGTAATCATTGATGATATAAAAAGTAATATCCTTTCAGGAACGTATAAAGCAAACGAGCAGATCCCTTCGGAATCTACTTTGCAGGATAGCTATAACGTTAGCCGACAGACCGTTCGAAAGGCCATTCTAGAGTTATCAAACGAGGGGTTCTTGAGAAGCGAAAGAGGATCTGGAACGTTCGTTAGCAGCCAGTACCGGACCAAGTCGGGCGGGAATACTACGAAAAAAACGATCGGCGTCATCACGACCTACATTTCGGATTACATCTTCCCCTCCATTATCCGCGGCATTGACAGCCGATTAAATGAAGATAATTATTCGTTACTGCTAGCCAGTACAAATAATGATATCGCCCAGGAAAAAAAGGCGCTGGAGATGATGCTAGCCTACGGCGTCGACGGACTCATTATTGAGCCTACCCGAAGTAACGAGTACAACCCGAACATCGCTTATTATTTGGCATTTAGGGAGCAGGAAATTCCCTTCACGATGATTAATGCTTATTATGAAGAGTTGGAAGTCCCTTTCTTCTGTCTGGATGACGTGCAGTCTAGTTATCTCGCAACCCGAGAACTGATTGCCAAAGGACATAAGCAGATCGGCATTATCGCGAAAATGGATGATTTACAAGGAAAGTATAGAATGAAGGGTTATATTAAGGCGCTTGGGGAAGCCAAGTTAAGATTCCACTCTGAACATGTGCTTTCTTTCGATACATCCACGAAGCCACACCTGTCCGCTAACTTGGAGGAATACCTGAACGATAATCGGGATGAATTGACTGCGCTTGTGTGTTACAACGACGAGGTCGGCTTGGAAGTTGTACATGTCTGCGGAAGACTGGGCATCTCCATTCCAGACGAACTATCCATTATAGGTCAGGACAATTCATATATCGCCAAAAGCGCCAATATCAAACTAACAACGCTAACACACCCTCAAGAACAAATGGGACGCGACGCAGCAGACTGGGTCATTAAACATTTACAAGGCAAAAAAGACCTACCTACCAACACCTATTACCAACCCGTGCTAATCGAGGGTGAAACCGTGAAGGAGATTGTAGCTGAACCTAGCTGATCTTCTAGAGATGTACCTTCATCGCAAATACAAAGGAGCCACCCAGATGCTTTCTGGTGGCTCCTTTGCTCTAGCTTTTAAGTTAATCATTATTGCAACAGCCGTCGTCGCCATTCAAATGCCCGGACCGCTCGATTTTCGTTTTCAAATATTTCTCATTATACTCGGACACATCTCCCCATAGCTGCACGCGATCCTCTATATCCAGTCCTGCCTTGCTAAGCGCATCTAGTTTCTTGGGATTGTTTGTCATCAGAGTGACTGGCTTTGTTCGAAGTGCTTTCAATACCTTAATCGCATCGCTATAATCACGCGAATCATCTACAAAACCAAGTTGAAGATTCGCATCCACCGTATCATATCCGTTTTCTTGCAGAATATAGGCAAGCGCTTTGCTGAAGAGGCCAATACCTCGACCTTCATGATTCGCTAGATAAAATAACGCGCCGCTTCCATGATCGGCAATATGTTTCAACGACTGATGGAGCTGATAGCCACAGTCACATCGCTTGCTGCCAAATATATCTCCGGTATGACAGATAGAATGAAACCGAATCAAGGCATGATCTGCCTGCTCGAAATCCCCATGAACAAGAACACTCGATTGTTGAAATTCTGCCAAATTAGCAGAAGATAACTTGGCGACAATACGCTCAAAATCTTCCGTTACTTCATTGCAATTGAGCCAGCAATACCAATTAAACTGGATGGTCTCCCCAAATAAGTTAACCGGCAGCTTAATAGGTCCAACAAGATATACCGCCCCTTCGTCGGTTTTGATCATTTTTATTTTCTCTTGTAAAAGCGAAATCACTTTAGGATCAAAACTTTGTACAACAGGCATGAATACTTCTCCTTTTCAAACTGCATGTGGAATTTGGGCTACATCCTAGCATCTGTCTTTCTTACTCCCCTAATACAACCATCACATAAATGATTAACACGATTGCCATGCAACCAGCGAATTTGTAATTGGGCACAGCCACTTCGAACACCGGCTTCTTAAACAGTCCCGCTAACAAATTATTAACGGCTGAGGCTGGCGATATGGGATTGGATAAGCTCCAACTTCCCAACAACAGTACTGCGAAATATAACGGACTGATCCCCACGCTTGCTGGATCAATGCCACCTGCAAGAATGGTTACTGGGACGATCGGATGTAGACCAATTAACGATGATCCCGCAATGAGAAGCACTGTGAATAGCGAGAAAGTAATGGCTACAGACAGTGGTATCTGCTCCAGCATTGCCGGAATCGAGGATCCGAACTTGGTTGCACCAATGGAACCGCTAAAGAAACCGGCTGCCAAGAATAGTGTAATTTCCTTCTGCAAAGCGGGTAGCGTGACAGTAACATGATTCTTCAACCCTTCTCTGTATACGGCCATCGCTCCATTAGCCATGCACCAAATGAGCGGAAATAATACCGCGGCCATACAAATTAATATCACCATCGGCAACTCGATTAACCGTTCCAAAATCAATATGGCGATGATTGCAGATATTAAATATAAGCCCAGCCCAATCGGAAAAACAGCACTTCTCTGCTTCTGTGTCGACTCCTGTTCAGTCTGGTCCGTTGCAGCTTCCCGTATTTCACGGAAATCAACCGCCAAGCTCACGACAATACTTAGGATTGCTAATCCAAGCATGTAGGGAAGAATGGACGACCAAGGCAGGTCAAGCGCCGTTGTCACGAGCGTCATCGCAGCGAAGTACGGCGACCATAGAATCGCCCCCGCAAATCCCCTGTTTAACGCATTGGCAAGCAGTCGGGACATGCCAGGTTGCGGTTTAACCAAAACCATTTGATAGACGACAGGAATTGAACCAACGTTAATAAACACACCCATAATTTGTGTAAGAAACTGCGTTCCTATGAATAAAGCGGCTTTACTGCGAAAATTTTGTTCGTAGAAACGTTTCAGCGCTTCTACGTATTGGGGAATCCGTACCGGAATCCCGAACAGCGGCGCGAATAGAAATAGCGTTACGATCGTCACATTGATTCCCGCGGACTCGAACCATACGGAAGCCTGCACATTTTGAAACAACATGAGCACAATCCCGGCAACCATAAAGGACACGGAAAGCCAAAAGGTTACGCCCTTCAGATTCGGCAACAAGATGGCGATTGCTAGGAAGACAAGACATCCCAGAACAGGAGTTAGCATCTCCAACTGCGTCAGTTGCTGAACAATATAAACCACGGCAATAGAGAAAATGAGTATTCTCTCCATTGCCGCTTTACCTGCGGATTTCATCGGATCCGCCCTCTTTCATTTAGCTTCATTAGTTAAATTGCCAGCAACTTAAACTCAGGTTGCCATATTGGTAGCTGCGGTGAAGCAGCTTCGCTTGACGATTGGCATCTCCGGAACCCATTGCAAGAAACAATGGAATAAAGTGTTCATTGGTTGGCACAGCTTCTTGAGCATTAGGAGCCAGCTCATGATATTGAAATAACGCTTCTGTATCCCATGACTCAAGTTTATTCTGAAGCCAGTTGTCGAACTGCTCTGCCCACTTATCGATTCCTTGTGATTGCCAATTCAATCTTCGTAGATTATGAACGGTTCCTCCGCTTCCGATAATCAGAACATCTTGTTCTCTAAGCTCCCCTAACGCTTTGCCGATCTGATACTGCTGTTCATTGCTAAGATGACGATTCACGGATAATGCGACAACCGGAATATCCGCGTCTGGATACAGCAGCTTCAAAACCGCCCAAGCTCCGTGGTCAAGCCCTCTACTCTCATTCAGAACGCTCTGAATGCCTTGCTTCTCAAACAGTGCACGAACATGCTCACTTAGTGCTCGGTCGCTCTTGGCCGGATAGGTCATCGTATAGAGTTCATCTTGAAACCCGCCGAAATCATAAATGGTGTCATACGTTTCTGCAGCGCCGACAGACTGCTTCGACTCTTCCCAGTGGGCGCTAAAGAGCACGATCGCTTTGGGTCTAGGTGTATTTTCCTTAAAAGTCTTTAGCAGTTGTGTGTATGCGTTATCCTCAAGTACGATCGACGGGGCGCCATGCGCGAAAAAATAGGAAGGCATCATATCAGTTCTCACTCCTTTTTTATTGTCAAACCAGCATCCTGTTTAAGCCAGTTCAGGAAATCAAACTGGTTCTCTTCAGATACGCCATGGTCAGTTGGATACAGTTTAAATGTTAAACGCTGAGTCTTATCTTTGAAATAAGCTGCCGACTCGTGACCGATCCGAACAGGAAAGACGGAATCATACTCACCATGGGAAATAAATACGGATACATCCTTCACACTTCGCAATGGATACTCCGTCTTCACGAAATCAGGAACATAACCGTTCAGCGAAACAATTCCCTTCAGCTTATCTCCCATGGTAAGTGCTAGCGTCATCGAGAGGATGGCGCCTTGGCTAAACCCCAGCAAATACCGTTTGCTTGGATCGATTGGGTATTTTTCCGTTGCATAATAAATGAAAGCTTCGAGTTGTTCAGCCGCTTCATCAAACATCTCACGAATAGGATTGCCTAAGCTTTTCAAATCATAATACTGATAACCTGAGCCAAGGAGCAGATTGCCGCGGATGCCGATAATAATGAATTGATCAGCCAACGGAGCGACCAAGCCATACATATTATTTTCATTGGAGCCTTTGCCATGCAGGGTAAACACGACTGGATATTTCTTGTTCGTGTCCATATGGGTCGGTAAATGAATGTCATATTGGTAAAATGGTTTCATCATGATCCCCCTTATTAATATTAGTAATAAAAAATTAAAGTTTATATAACTAATTTAAGACATAATGAATTGACTTGTCAATAGATAAATTGCTAATATGAAATTATATTTTCTATTACTAATATTTAAGGGGTGCATGAGGATGGATATCGGCTCCACGATTCGAGCGATTCGAAAGAGAAAAAATATTACCATCGCCCAAATTTGCGAGGAAACCGGCTTGTCCCAAGGCTTCATGAGTCAGGTTGAAACGAATAAAACGTCCCCTTCTATAGCAACGCTGGAGCATATCGCGCAAGCTTTGAAGGTGCCATTAGCTTATTTGCTCCTTAAGAAAGAAGATCGTATGCATATTGTTCGAAATCATGAACGAAGAACCACAACAAGCGGTTCCGAGAAACTGAAGGTAGAACATCTCAGCTCAACGAAGAACGTTAGAATGATGCTGGTGGAGTTCCCGCCAGGAGCCTCGACAGGAGATGTACCACATGCTCATGAAGGTGAGGAGGTTCATATGGTCGTTAAAGGTAGCATATACGCAGAACAAGGAGAGGATCGGGCTGAATTCGGAGAGGGTGATTCGTTCAGTTGGAACGCATGTACCCCCCATGTGGTCAGAAATATAGGAGAAGATACGGCAATCGTGCTAATATCGATCTATACAGAAAGTGACAGCGGCCAGGACCTTATCTAAAAGTATGCTAACAAAATAGACGGACATTGGTTCCCAACTCAATTGTCTCCGCCATTAGTTTAAAGAGGTGTCTCAAAAGTCTATACAGACTTATTGAAACGCCTCTTTTTGTTACTGACCCATAAATAATAAACCGATTTCCAGCCGATTTAACTGGATTTTCTCTATCTATTTGAAGCGAATTTAGCGAATTCGGATGATTAACTGTATTTTCTGTAGTTAAATTCCTTCCATTGTATCGATTTTTCAAATACCATAGAATTTACCTGTATGTTTTCCATCTATTCACGGAAATACCTCAAATTCGAGCATATTAGCTGTAGTTTTTACATCTAAATGTGATGCTACAGTGGCCCCCGCGGTTAACTCACTGTTTGGAATAAACAAAGAATGAACAAGTTGAGATCCCGATTGAAATGGGAAGGAAAATATGACACTTTGTCCAATACTCTTACTAAGAATGAAATCATCGTGGATCAAGGAGGATACATGGCAACGACGCTAGATATTTTACAGCCCGATCTCTTCTATCAAGTGTTCAAATACTCCCCTATTGGCATGGCAGTCCTAGCCTATGAAGGAAAAATGCGACAAATAAATACCGCACTATGTCAAATAATTGGTTATTCCGAATCAGAGCTCCTTGGCATGACATTACAAGACCTCACGCATCCAGACGATTTGGATGGTGCATTTCATGTAAGCAATCATTTCGTAGACCCTATGATGGATTGTTACCAAATAGAAAAATGTCTTATTCATAAAAATGGCTCCACCATACGCGTTTTATTGGTTATTACTTGCATCAGGGACGAAAGTAGACAACCCTTGTTTTTTATTAGTCAAATAAAAGATATTACAGAAAGAAAATTAGCAGAAGAGGATCTCAAAGCTAAGACGGAGCAATTGCAATCTTTTATCCAAAATAATGCGGACGCAATGTGGGTCATTGATGTCGACGATATCCTTCTAGAAGTGAATCCAGCTTTTGAAATATTGTTTGGTTGGTCGGCTGAAGAGGTTAAGAACAGGAAATTACCTATCATTCCTAATTTCCTCAAGGATTCTATGGAAGATATTCATCAAGGCATCAAAGTTGGAGAAACGGTCATAGGGTTGGAAACCACTCGCCAGCGTAAAGACGGCGTCTTCATTCATGTAGAGGCAACGTTATCTCCGCTTCGCGATCGTAATGGATCGGTTATCGGAATCACAGGCATATGCCGTGACGTTACCTTAAGAAAACGTGCGGAAGAGGATCTCAAATCTAAAACGGAGCAACTAGAGTCTTTTATTGAGAATAATGCGGATGCGATTATTATCTTTAATAACGAAGGTAATGTGCAGCGAGTAAATGAAGCATTTGTAACTATTTTCGGATGGTCGAAGAAAGAAGTCTTTCATGTCGAGTTAAATAAGCCTCCATTTATTCCTACGGAATATGGCGATGAATTTAACCTTATGCTTGAACAAGTGACACAAGGGCAGTCTATCATAGGAGTCGAAACGGTTAGAGGACTTAAGAATGGAGAATTAATCAATGTTGTTTTAACTGCTTCGCCTATTGTCGATGGGAAAGGTATCCAAGTTGGTTGGTCAGCTACACTTCGCAATATCACCGCGTGGAAAATTGCACAAGAACATCTTCAAAATTCGGAGAAATTATCTGTAGCTGGACAATTGGCTGCTGGAATAGCCCATGAGATCAGAAATCCCATTACTTCCATCAAAGGATTCATTCAGTTAATGAAATCAGGAATTGGCGAGAAACAGAAATATTTCGACATCATGTCTTCTGAAATTGAACGGATTGAATTAATTCTTAGTGAACTGTTAATATTGGCAAAGCCGCAAATCATTAAATTTGAGAGAAAAGATATACGGGTGTTACTCAGCCAAGTTCTGACCCTTCTAGATACACAAGCGATTCTTAACAATATCGAATTCTCCGCTGAATTCAAGCCTGGTGCTACCCATCTGTACTGCGATGAAAATCAATTAAAGCAAGTTTTCATTAATTTTATTAAGAATTCTATTGAATCTATGCCGACTGGTGGGAAAATAACCATCGAAATCAATAGTGATAATCATCAGAAGATGTTGATTCGTCTCATTGACCAAGGTTGTGGAATTCCAGAAGACGTGCTCTCCAAATTAGGACAGCCCTTCTTTACCACCAAAGAAACAGGAACTGGATTAGGTTTTATGGTAAGTAAAAAGATTATTGAGAATCACGCAGGTAAAGTCCGTGTAGAAAGTGAATGCAACAAAGGCACTATAATTGAAATAACACTGCCTATTACTTAATACGGATACGGATTGGAGGCAATGATCATGAGCTTTGAAGAATATCCCCTACTTGCTGGCCTCTATGTGAAAAACGACACCTATAACGAGCAACGTCCTCAAGGAAGGAAAGATTGGCTGCTTACGTTCACCCTCGATGGCGAAGGTTTTATTAACCTGCAAGGCAGCTTGTCCAAATGCAAAGCAGGTGACATTCACTTATTGCGTCCAGGTACCCCGCAGCACTATGGAACCAATCCTGGTTCGACGTGGCGATTCTGCTGGGTTCATTTCCCGGACACCTTTATGGAAACGAACCTGCTTCCCAATCAACAACTACTGCACCTCACTGTAGATAGTGAGTCGCTGCGCGATCGCATTTATCATACCTTTATTCGTATCCTCGAAGATTCGCGCGAAAGGCAAGAATATTGGTTTGAACTCTGCAGCACGTCCGTCCAAGAATTATTACTCGTCATTGCTCAGAAAATGCACAAAAATATCGACCCGCGCATCGAAGAGGTCCAGTATCTTCTCTCGAAGAATATGCATCAATCCATTCGCATAGATGAACTGGCTAGTGCTGTAGGTCTATCCGCTTCCCGTCTGTCTCATCTCTTTAAAGAGAGTACAGGACATTCGGTTATTGATACCTTGAACCAAATGCGAATTAAACAAGCCGTTCTCCTCCTCAAACACACGGATCGCAGCGCTTCTGAGGTATGTTATGACGTTGGATTCCAAAACTACAACCATTTCACCAATCAATTCCGCAAATGGTACGGCGTGAATCCTAGCGTTTTAAAGAAAGAGGAGCGGTAGATTGGCATCCTATATCAAAAAAAGCATGATGAATGAATGCAAGAAATCTCATTCAGTCATCATGCTTGCTAGCTGACCAAGGGTGTTATTCCATGGCCCGCCATTATTTAGTTAAACCGATATGGCAATCCCGTTTTCGCCGATTCCAAGGCGGCAACAGTCACTTGCTGTGTCTTGAAGGCATCCGCGTAATCCGAAAGAATACGCCCCGTATCCCCTGTTTTTAGTGCATATATGAAGGCTTCGTTCTCTGCTAAGTAAGGATTCACTTTTTTATTCTTAATCGTGGTTTCGTGCGCTTCAATCATAGTTAATCTGTCTGGATCCCACTCCAGTATACCTTGTTGTGTGTAACAGGTAATTCCTGTCTTCCCCACACCACTCGGCAATACGCATGTATTCGAAATGTTCGCAATGACTCCGCTCTCAAATTTGAGAGTAACGGTTCCCACGTCAGGCACTGTAACACCTTCAAATTGCTTATGGATCACTTGGTGGCCATACATGGCATAGACTTCCTCTATTTCCCCAATGCAATAACGCATAGTATCAACCAAATGTGTGCTCTGCTCTAGGAATTGCCCACCAGATTTACTCTGATCTCGCCACCAGGCAACCTGTGGCATACTCCCCATCCAATAACCAGTCATCATCCCAATCGGCTGCTCTTTCAACAGCTGTTTCATGAGATCCACGGTATCTGTATAACGGAAATGATAACCTACCGACGTAATTAGGGATTGCTTCCTTATCTCATTGCGAATCTGCTCAGGCTGCTCTGTATTCAAACCCAGCGGCTTCTCTACAAAAAAAGGAATGCCTCTTGCAATGAGCTTCATTTCATATTCACCATGGGACATTGGCGGTACTAGGATATAAACAGCATCCAAGCGTTCGCCGTCCAACATATCATCTAGGCTTTCATAGCTGGACCTAATTCCACACGCCGCAGCAAACGCTTCTGCCTTTACTAAGCTTGTCCCGCATACCGCGACCAACTGCACGTCATCCATATCAGATAGAATTCTCGCGTGCATCTTACTGAACCCACCTGTACCGATAAGACCGATTCGTAACATCGTCATCCTCACCTTGTTCTTAGTATATGTATCTCTTCCTTCTACTGTAACATTCGTGTACGCATTTCGTATAGAATACATATTCGCAAATCACGAACCTGCATATATAATGCCGAACTGACTTATTGTGCTATAATTATTTTCAATTTCCTTTAACTTTTTATGATAGAAGTGGCTTTCCAAAAATAAACTGATCAATGATCTTGTGGTGATAACGAATGATTCAACTATTTAGCTGTGGGTATAACTTCATTCATGAGAATGGCATCGTGATTGATAGGCCCCGTGGATCCGGGGATTATGCATTTGTGTTGTTTAAAAGCCGTGCAGAACTTGTTCTTCATGGTCAGTTGCACACCGTTGAGAAGAATACCTATATCTTAATGAAACCTCAGACTCAGCACCTCTACAGACATTTGGAAAAGCCATTTATCAATGACTGGTTTCATTGTTCTGGCAGCGAACTTGAGTCATTCCTGACAGAGATCGGTTTCCCCTTGGACACGCCAATTTATGCGGATGATACCATGCTGATCTCCAAATATTTGATGGACATGAGTAATTATCATAGACAGCATTCTCCACTGAAAGAAAGAATTTTAGACTGTGATCTTCAATCACTCTTTATGAAGCTCGTTAACTTACGAAACCAATCTGCAGTCTATGAAAGTAAGAGCCAGTATCTGCTTCCGTTCACCAAGCTGCGAAACCAGTTATACAGCTCGCCTCATTCTATTTATACCGTAGACAAGCTCGCTTCCAGCGTTAATTTAAGCAAATCCTACTTCCAACATATTTATAAAGAATTGTTTGGGTGCTCCATCATCATGGATCTCATTAACGCTAGGCTTGAATATGCCAAATACCTCCTGTTGAATAGCAATACATCCATTAGTCTGATTGCAAGCATGTGCGGCTACGAGAACGACACTCATTTTATGCGGCAATTCAAGAAATTCGTTGGTGTTACTCCTACTCAATATAAACGCAATGGCATCTCCGATCATGAAAGGACGATAGGTCAGTAATCGACCACGATAGTCTATTGATCCGCTCTTCACAGCCACCTATACTTTTACTATAATTCGTCAATTAACTAAGGAGTGCTTCCAATTGTCCATACAAACTTATCCATATGCAGGCTATCTTTTGGTGCATTTTATCGGAGAACAGCCACACGGTGAACAAGTCTATTTCTCCTATAGCGAAGACGGTTTGCACTGGAAGGACTTGAACGCGGGTCTGCCAGTACTGTGTTCAGAGTTGGGGGAGCAAGGCGTGCGAGATCCTTTTATCGTCAGATCTCCTGAGGAGAGCAAATTTTATCTAATTGCCACGGATCTGCGTATTGCGAATAACAAAGGTTGGGATACCGCAGTAAATGCCGGAAGCCGCGACATGATTGTCTGGGAATCTGCCGATTTGATCCATTGGTCATCCCCTTGGTCCGTTACAGTAGGTGTGCCAGGAGCTGGCTGTGTCTGGGCACCTGAAGCTATTTATGACGAAGCCTTCGGCGATTTCCTTGTGTTCTGGGCCTCAGCGACGCAAGAACACGATGAGGATCATAGAAAGCAAAAAATCTTCAGTGCGCGCACCAAAGATTTCCGCAGTTTCTCAGGAACGGAAACATACATCGAACGTGAAAATCATATCATCGATACCACAATCATTGCCCACAACGGGTCTTATTACCGGTATTCCAAGGATGAAACGACGAAGAATATCCGAGTTGAAAAAGGTAACTCGCTTGATAAGCATTCCTTTATCGGCCTGAATGCCCCAGCTTTAGAGGAAATGGTAGGCGTAGAGGGGCCTCAAATATTTAAGTTTAACGACCGCGAAGAATGGTGCCTCATTGTGGATCGCTTCGCAGAAGGCAAAGGTTATATCCCCCTCCTGACATCCGATTTGGCTAGCGGTGAGTTTCGAGTTCTACAGGACGGGGAATTCAACCTCGGTGCATCCAAGAAACGTCATGGCGGCGTTATCCCGATTACTTACGAAGAGTGCAGCCGTCTTATTGTAGCATTCGGAGACGGTCATCAAGTACTGGCCGGTCAATTCGCCGACCCCGATCTTGTGAAGTTCGGTGATCGCTATTACCTATATCCGACAACAGATGGCTTCGATGGTTGGTCTGGCACTCAGTTCCGTGCATTCTCCTCAGCTGATCTAACGAATTGGCGGGATGAAGGTGTCATTCTGGATCTTGCAACAGAAGATGTCCCCTGGAGCGTCGGTTCTGCTTGGGCACCTGCTATCGCCTTCAAAGATGGTAACTATTATTATTACTTCTGCGGAAAAACGGCAGATGGAAGCCACTCCATTGGTGTTGCGGTTGCTGAGACTCCCGTAGGCCCATTTCGCGCGCAACCCGAATCTCTTATTTCCATGAATCAAATGAAACGTTTGGGAATTCCCATATCGCTGACCATTGACCCTTCCATTTATATCGAAGACGACGGCACCCCTTACTTGTTGTTCGGAAATGGGAATCCTACCATCGTTCGGCTCGGTGATGATATGATCAGTGTTGCCGAGGATACGATGCAAAGTGTGGCTGGTCTGCACGACTTCCGAGAAGCTGTGACTGTTCTCAAGCGCGGCGGACTGTATCACTTCACATGGTCCTGTGATGACACTGGCAGCGAAGATTATCACGTTAATTATGGTACAGCGGAGCACTTGTATGGCCCTGTCACTTATCGATATCCCGTTCTAGTTAAAAATAAAGAAAAAGATATGCTCGGCACCGCCCATCATTCGATTCTCCAAGAACCAGGCACGGATCAATATTGGATTGCCTACCATCGGTTTGTCACGCCGCTGACACGCTTCACAGATGGCAAAGGCTTTCACCGCGAAGTCTGCATAGATCCACTCAGATTTAGCGAAGACGGGCTTATGCATCCCATTCAGTTGTAGACCACATATGCATGAATAGAAAAGATCGCCTCCCCTCACTATACCCAGGGGAAGGCGATCTTCTTTATTTACGGCTATATACCAAGGGATTCAGTTCAGAAGCAGCTAGATCTCCAGGCCCCAAGCCAGGAAACCACCTATTCAGATCACTCTCCCGCGCTTTACTATCTGGTTCTGCGATGCGCAAACCATCTGCATAATAAATGACCGTCATGACTTTACGCATCGTATCTGTCGGATTGCCTGGCGCATTGTGCAGCGTCCATCCCGCGTGGAACGTCGCATCCCCCGCTGCCATTGCACCGTGTGACTTCGTTTCGAAGCCCTTCCCCTCAATATATCCCGCTAGCGTCCGATGAGACTCATCGGAAATAACCATCTTATTGATGTAACCCAAGAGATGAGATTTCGAAGCAAATGTCATGGAACCTACTGCTTCGGAAATCGGTACAAGGGGCATCCACATTGTAATCGTCTTATCCGTGTCCAGCGGCCAATAAATTTGATCTTGATGCCATGGCGTATGACCGCCATAAGGCTCCTTATACAGGGCTTGATCATGATAGATGCGAACACCGTCTACACCCATTAAATCGGCGGCAATCTTCGCAAACCGCTTCGCAAATACGAATCGCTGAATGGCTTCGCTTTGCTCCCATACATTCGAAATTTGGATAAATGCCTTCCCATACGTATCACGCTGATCAAGCGGTTTATCTTGACGATTCAAATTTTTCACAAGCGTTGATATGATCGGTTCATATACCTGGATCTCAGCTTCGCTCGCAACACCTCGAAGAGCGATATGACCATCCCGTTGATAGCTCTCCTGCTGCTCTTGCGACAATGTGTAACCCTCTTCTAACATCGGCAATACGTTGATTTCATTAGCATTTAGATGACTCATGCGCTATGCACCTCTTTTGTCTATTTATAGCTTTATTATACGAACCACCTGCCTAAATATCTTTGTCAAACAAGGCTATTGATTTGTCAAAAACAACTGTATTTGAGCACACATTCTGTACTAAAATAAGAGTAAATAGTCCATTCACCCATCGACCGGAATTTAATTTGAAAAGAGGACTCCTATGCTACAGCCATTACAAGATTCTCCGCCCATTGTCCCTTACATCCGAGAATGTGATTTTGCCGTTCGCAAGCCATGGAACTATCCAGAGCGCAGACTGCTAGATTATCTATTGGTATACATCCAAGAGGGAACATGTTGTTTCTGGGTGGACGATCAGAAGTATATGTTCAACTCTGGTCAGTTCTGCCTCGTCCAACCAGGCAGCTTGCTAACTTTAGAGGGACTCACGAACACCGTCACACCGTTTCTCCATTTTGACATTGCCTATAATCCCCTCCCAGAAGAGAGCTTTCCCACACGACCAGGACAAATTGACCTATCTGCCTACAGCCATCTCATGCAGCCGTCCTTACAAGACTTATTCAAAATTCGAGTTCCCGTACATTTTCAACCGCAGGACCCTATACTTCTCAAAGAAAAATTGCTGCAAACGATAGAGCTTTTCCATGTTCCCAATTTACTAACCCAACTCCGTACACAGCAGCTTATGTTAGATATCATTCTTTCTATTATGGAACCCCATCAGCGCGAGGCGTCATCACCAGCTCCATCTCTAAACTGGATCACCTCGTATTTCTCACATCATCTGAGTGAGCCGATTTCAGTCAAGGATATGGCCGGCCGCGCCAATCTATCTCTTTCTAGGTTCAACTTCCTGTTCAAGCAACGCTATAGCACTTCTCCACACCAATACTTATTGCAAATGCGCATTCACCATGCGCAGGAGTTACTTACGAACACAGAGCTTAGCCTTGAATCCATCTCCGATTATTGCGGCTTTGCTGATTTACATCATTTTTCTAAAATATTCAAACAACGCACAGGCACAACGCCCGGCGAGCATCGAAAATCAACAAAAAATCCCTCCAACCGATAATCGCTATCGGGTGAAGGGATTTTTCATATCATTAACTATTTCCCAGGAAATAGCATGTTGTCAGTCTAGCCTAGTCGAAGTAAACAGCTTTACCTGTTCTCGCTGACTCATAAATAGCTTCCAAAATCTCCGATACCACACATGCTTGTTCAGGGGTGACCACTGGATCTGTATCGTTCTCTATCGCCTGAATCCACAATTTCATTTCTAAATCTGAAGCAGATTCCGCTTTACCGTCATAGAACGCAACACCGCCAGCTTGCAATTCTACTTCTGTCGTGAACAAGCGACTATGTTTTTCGCCGTTGATACGCAAGCCGCCTTTCATATCCGCACCGCCTTCTGTTCCTGAAAGCGTACATTTTGCTTCGTCGACTTCCAGCGTATTCAATGCCCAACTCGATTCAAGAATAATTGTGGCACCATTTTTCATCGTAATCATGCCAAATGCAGAATCTTCCACCGTGAACTTAGCTGGATCCCAAGGACCCCAAGCATTCGCCGCATTCTCGCGCTGGGATAGCTTGTGATAGGAAGTACCCAAAACAACCGCTGGCTCATAGTTGTTCATCATCCACAACGTCAAGTCTAACGCATGCGTACCGATATCGATCAACGGGCCTCCGCCTTGTTTCTCTTCATCGAGGAACACGCCCCAAGTAGGTACGGCGCGGCGACGAATCGCGTGTGCCTTCGCGAAATAAATATCGCCAAGCTCACCTTCCGAGCATAGCTTATGCAAATGTTGGCTATCGCCGCGGAAGCGATTGTTGTAGCCAACGGTTAACTTTTTCCCTGTACGCTTAGCCGCTTCGACCATGCGTTTTGCGTCAACCGCAGTTTTCGCCATAGGCTTCTCTGACATAACATGCTTGCCAGCTTCCAAAGCCGCAATCGTAATCTCTGCATGAGAATCATTCGGCGTACACACGTGTACGATATCGATAGAGCTATCTTTCAATACCTCGCGATAATCTTCATACACACGAGCTTCTCCCTTACCGTACTTCGCAGCAGCTTCCTGCGCTTTCTCCGAAATGATATCACAGAACGCTACCATTTCTACATTGTTCAACTTGCTTAGACTAGGCATGTGCTTGCCGTTGGCAATCCCTCCACACCCAATAATGGCAATCCGATACGTCGTTGACATGATGTTCCTCCTCTATATGGATCTTTCAAATTTGATAATGACAGTACACGTATGTATAAACTAATTATACCCAATACCACCGTTAATAAAATTCCCGATTTGGCGATGATTGTATGCAATTGTGTTCTCACCATAATTAACTAGCTAGCTTTTCCTCCCCCTCTACTAACACTTAACTGGAAAAAGTACAGCTATTTCAATCATAAATTCACTCAAAATCCGATTTAGCTGGAAGACATGTAGGTAATTCTCGACTTATTCTTCTAAGCAGCCAAATTTACTACATTTACCTGCATAAAATCCATTTATTCATCATTTCAGCCGGAATATCGAGGAATTAACTGTATAAAACCCATTTATTCGTTCTTCTACTAGACAACTCCCCCATCAACCCTTCATAAACAGAAAAAAAGCACGGCTACTGACGAGTCAGCATCCATGCTCCTTACTTTTTAATCATCGTGGCTACAAGCTTGTACCCCACGCCGCGTATCGAATCAATCTGTACCGATTGCTGATTCATTTCCAGCTTCTTGCGCAACGAGCTCACATGCACATCAACCGTACGCTGACCTCCGATATAATCGAAGCCCCATACGATATTCATCAGATCATCTCGCGTCACAACGACACCTGGTCGCTGAACGAGATACAGCAGTACTTCAAATTCCTTAGGACGGAGTGGAATCGACTCCCCGTTCAATACAACTTCATATTTCTCCGGATAAATGCGAAGCTCACCTGCCTGAATCACTTTCTCATTCGATTTGGCGACATCCGCAGCAGCTTCTTCCGATTGAGTACGCCGCAATACTGCAGCCACTCTCGCAAGCAGCTCGGCTACTCCAAATGGTTTCGTGATATAATCATCTGCCCCATGCTTTAAGCCCTGTACGACTTCATCTTCAGCATTCCGAGCGGTCAGGATAATGACAGGTGTTCGATTTCCTTTCTGCCTAAGCTTTGCCAAAACTTCAAAGCCACTAAGTCCTGGCAGCATAATATCCAAAATAATCAAATCATACGACTGCTGGAGCGCCTCTTGCAGGCCGTCTCCACCATGATCGATTACCTTTGTATCATAGGCTTCCTGCGAAAGATTATAAGACAATAACCGAGCCAATGTCGGCTCATCTTCTATAACTAGTATCTTTTGTGCCATGGGATCCCCCGCATTTACAGTTTATTAACATTGCACAACCCCAGTGTATCACATAAATGTAAAGGCATTGTAAAGACTTCGTCAGCGCAATGTAAATCCGCATCAACTACTTAACCTATTTTAATGAATCACAGGCAACTCAATAATGAATTTGGTACCAACTCCAACTTCACTTTCGACACGAATCGTGCCTTTATGCATTTCCACGAGATGCTTAACAATCGATAACCCCAGTCCTGTACCGCCTGAACTTCGGGATCGCGCTTTATCAACCCGATAGAACCGTTCGAAAATACGCGGCAAATCTTTCCTCGGTATCCCCATTCCCGTATCTGACACGATGAAACGCAGTCGCTCATAATCTCCGTCAACATTGGTTTCCAGGGGTTCTACGCGAAGCCTAACTTTCCCGCCATCTTGCGTATAGGCAATGCCGTTGGACAGCAAATTGATGATGATTTGTCGTAACCGGTCCTCATCCGCCTCAATGTACATATCGTCCTCTACCGTCATACTGAGCTCGATGTGCTTCTTCTCTGCTTCTTTCCGCAACACACTGAATGATCTCTCTAGAAACTCTGGCAAATAGACGGGAGAGAAATTCATCGGAATCCGCTTCGATTCAATCTTCGAAAGCTCCAGAATGTCCCCAATCAATCGGTTCAATCGCTCACTCTCATCAAAAATGATTTGCAGAAACGACACCGCCGTTTCCTTATCATTCAACGCTCCTGCCAACAGCGTCTCCGCAAACCCCTTCACTGCAGCAATTGGTGTCTTCAGTTCATGGGAAACATTCGCGACGAACTCGCTGCGCATCCGCTCTAATCTGCGAACCGCCGTGATATCGTGAAGGGCGATAAGCACGCCTGACCATTCTTCATCTTCATGAGCGATCGGACTCAAATGAATATCCAAGATGCGCTCAGCAGGGTAATAGAAAATCATCTCGTCTGAAATCGGTTCCTGCAACTCAATGCATTCTTGAATCATTTTGGTAAAATCATATTGTTGCTTAGCTTCATTGTATTTCTTGCCTAACAGCTCTTGGGAAGAAAAGCCAAGAATCGCTTCAGCAGAAGGATTGAGCAATATAATCCGCTCTTCACGGTCAATCATCATAATCCCGCTCATCATATTTTCCATGACGCCTTGCAGCCTGCGTTCATTTTCTTGAATGCGCTCCATCTGACCTTGCAGACTTTCAGACATCCGATTGATCGCTTGACCCAGCTGTCCTACCTCATCGTTCCGATAAGAAGGCACACGAGATTCATAATTTAAATTCGTAATTTGCTGAGCGACTTTGGTCATTCGCTCGATCGGGCGTGTAATCCCTTTGGCAATGCGATAACTGACGATACCCGCAATGACGAAGAGGATTGCCAGTCCTGAAATAAGGAAATACCAGAGACTGCGAATGGATTTATCCACTTGAGCTAAACTCAAAGAAATGCGTAAATACCCAATTGTTACCTTGGCTTCATTTTTAACTGGAATCGCAGCATATAACATATTTTCCTTCAACGTATCACTATACCTTGTCGTATACCCAATGCCATTCTTAGCTGCTGCCGCAATTTCCGGTCTTGTTAAATGGTTATCCATCTGTTCTGGCATTTGATCAGAGTCACCGAGTACCTTGCCATCCGCACGAATATACGTCAATCGCTCCGTGGTCGCGTCTTTGAGCCGGTGGGCTTGCGCAGTATAGTACTTAAACAACTCAGCTTCCGTCCCTTGAAAATCCCATACACCGCTCGAAGCAATCACATGAAGCTCTCGCTCCATATTCTCTTGTAATGAATTCACATGCGAATTCTCGAGCACCTTTGCCATGAAAATGCCGGCAACCATCATCGAGCATCCAATTAATAAAATTAAAATCAGGGTTAGCTTTGCACGAAATTTGGTCATGGATGCATGAACCTCCAACAGAGTTGTGTGCCTATGTCGTCAATAACATATAGAAAAAGGGCTACTCTAAATAGTAACCCTAATTCCTACAGCTAATCCAGTATTTTTTTTGTAAAGGTCAAGTAGAGATAATTACAAGGAATGCATTATTTGAAAACGGGTTCTTTCAGCGCTGCCAACTTCTCTAACGAATTCTTCTCGACATCTGCATGTAAGCTGTTGCCGTGTGAATCCATCGTTACAATCGCCGCAAATCCTTCTGTTTCTAGATGCCACATTGCTTCTGGAATACCGAATTCCAGATAATCAACACCTTCCACCTTTTTGAAACACTGTGCGTAGTACTGTGCAGCACCACCGATAGCATTCAAATATACACCGCCGTGATCTTTCAGTGCTGCTAACGTTTTAGCGCCCATGCCGCCTTTGCCAATCACCGCGCGAATGCCGAACTTTTTAATAATATCGCCTTGATACGGCTCCTCACGAATACTCGTTGTCGGTCCAGCCGCCTTCACGTGCCACTCACCCGCGTCATCTTTGGCCATAACTGGACCACAGTGATAAATCGCTGCGCCATTCAGATCGATTGGAGCATCATGATCCATCAAATATTTGTGCAGGGCATCGCGTCCTGTGTGCATCGTTCCATTAATAACGACTACGTCACCGACCTTCAAGCTGCGAATTTGCTCTTCTGAAATCGGAGTCGTCAATACGATCTCGCGACGTTCTTCCTGCGGTGTATTTCTGGCTTCTTCTGCACTTGCTTCGAAAGCCTCCTGGAAGGACACTTCAGCACCTCTTGGGTAGGACCAGCCATTGATTTCTCCCGTTTCCGCATTGAGAATAACACCTTGGCGACGGAACGCCCAGCAGTTATACGCCACAGAAACGAAGAAGCTAGCTGGCAGACGGTTCATCACGCCTACTTTACAACCAAGCAAAGTAACTTGACCGCCGAAGCCCATCGTACCAATTCCTAGCGTGTTCGCATGTTCCATCACATACTCCTCGACCTTACGAAGGTCTGGATGTGGGTTCACATCGTCAACATGGCGGAATAATTGATGCTTCGCCAGCTCATAACCGCTTGTCCGATCGCCGCCAATACCAACACCGATAAAGCCTGCGCTGCAACCTTGACCTTGTGCTTGATACACAGCGTGCATCACACACTTGCGAATCCCGTCGAGGTCACGACCTGCTTTGCCTACTCCTTCAAGATCAGCTGGAAGGCTGTATTGAATGTTTTTGTTTTCACAACCGCCACCTTTAAGAATCAGCTTCACTTCCACATCATCACGTTCCCATTGCTCGAAGTGAATCACTGGCGTTCCTGGTCCAAGGTTATCCCCACTATTAGCACCCGTAAGCGAATCTACGGAATTCGTTCGAAGTTTGGAAGCCTTCGTTGCATTCGCAACAGCCTCAAGAATATGTTTCTTCATCACAATTTGGTTTGCCCCAACTGGACAGTGTATAATAAACGTTGGCATGCCCGTATCCTGACAAATCGGGGATACATTCGTCTCCGCCATATGAATGTTATCAGCAATTCGGGAAAGTGATAACGCAGAACGCGTGCCATTATCCTCTTTAATCTGTGCAGCCTGTACCGCACGACGTACATCACCAGGAAGATTCGTGGAAGTTTCCACAATTAAATCATACACACTTTGATAAAAATGTTGCATAACGCTTTCTAGCTCCTCTCAATTACCCGCATAATCGTAAAGAATATCTACCATTATACCATACCTCATAGGAACAGTTCGACGGTTCTTGTGAGCAAAACAAGGAGATTCGCTGACATGTATAAAAGGATCGCGATTTCGGTTCTCGTTAGTCTACTAGGGCTTACACTTTTGCTGACGCCCCTGCAAGCTGAACATTCCGAGACCATTTACTACCAAGATCAGGTTGCCGTTCTGATGTATCATCACATCCATGACACGGATAAGAGCTCAAGCACAATCACAAGTGCCCTGTTCCAGAATCAGTTAACAACACTACTGAGCAAAGGCTATCATTTTATTTCTTTAGATGAGTTCAAAATGTATATGGCCGGCGCGACGGTTCCCTCTAACGCAGTGCTAGTCACGTTTGATGATGGGTATCAAAGCTTCTACACAGGGGCTTATCCGATTCTCAAAAGCTTGCGCATACCCGCTGTCAACTTCGTCATCACGACAGATCTAGCCGATCCGTTGGCATCGTATATTCCGTCGATGTCCAAGGAACAGATTAGTGAAATGACGCATGCGACCAATTTCATTGATATTGGCTGCCATACGGACAATTTGCATCATAAGAATCCAGATGGAGAAGCTGCGCTAGTTGGCAAGCTCGATGGTGAGAACGATGATGCCTACAAGCAGCGTGTTGCCGCTGATGCGCAAGCTTGCGTCGGCAAGCTTGCACCGCTGACAGATAAGCCGCTAGACGCGATGGCGTACCCGTACGGCATCGTGTCGCCTGAGGCGACAGAGCAAGTCAAGAAGGCGGGCATCCGCTACGCCTTCACGATCTCGCCCGAGATGGCGACGCGTAGCGCCGATCACATGTTGATCCCGCGGATCAACGCGGGCAGCCCGAACATCACGCCGGAGCTGCTGCTGCGCTCGATCCAGCGCCGGACTGAGGCGCAGCGTGGCAGCACGCCGCTGCGCGTGGATGCGGCCGCTGCCGCCGCGCAGCTCGGCGGCAGCGCTGTCGTAGAGGGCGGAGAGCTTCGCCTCCGCCTCGGTGATGCGGCATTCACCCTCGGGGTGAATGCCAAGACCGCGACGCGCGGCGACGGCGCGCGCGTCCGGCTGCGGGAGCCCGTGCTGCGCGAGCACGGGCAGGTCACGATCGCGCTTGACGATCTGCAAGCGCTGAGCGGGCAGCCGCTCGTCTACACCCCCGCCACCCGGAAGGTGGCTGTTCGGGTGGCGCCGAACGTGAAGTAGTGCTTAAGGGGCAACACGTTTACTCGTGTTGCCCCTTATTTTTTGCTATCACCGCTATCATTTAGTCCGAAATTTCGGACTAATGCTGTTTCGGCATTGAGTCCTCTCCTACTACCTCACTTCGTGCCCCCTAGTTGCTCGACCACTTCAACACCCACATTTATTGACTTCAAATAGGTGAAGTGTTATACCTGTTAAGGGATAATAAATGACGGAATGCATACGCTCCGTTTTCGGGAGGAACTTACTTACCATGAATCATCACTTTTTCGCTTACTTATATCGTCTCAAATATATCGATCGCTGGAGCCTCATGTGGAACATGCGCCGCGAGAATGTAGCCGAGCATTCCTTCTATGTAGCTTCGATTGCACATATGCTGTGCACCATCTCCAACGAAGTCTATGGTGGGAATGTACCTACCGACCGCGTTGTCTCCATCGCTTTGTTCCACGACGCATCTGAGGTGCTAACGGGTGACATCCCTCAGCCTGTCAAACACAACAACGAGCAAATTCTGCGGAATTTCCGCGAAATTGAAGATGTCGCCGTAGAAAGACTAATCGGCACCATCCCACCTGCGCTCAGCAGCATCTACCGTGGCCTTATTCAAGATCCTGACCCTGAGCTCTATCGCTGGGTCAAGGCCGCTGATCTGATCGAAGCCTACATCAAATGCTTGACTGAGCTCTCTACCGGCAACCGGGAGTTCGTTGTCGCTAAACAGCAAGTGCTCGACAGCTTGAAGAAAATGAATATGCCGGAAGTCGATTACTTCTTGGAACATATGAGCGCTTCTTTCGAGAAAACACTGGACGAAATCACTTTAGACATCGCAGATCCGAGCTAAGTTAGTTCCAAATCTGCACTTTGCTTACGTTGACTCACTTGACTTACTTGACTTACTTGACTTACTTGACTTACTTGACTCACTTAACTTACCAACCTCACCAAAGCTAACCCAAGCAACCCTAGTATACCTAGCGTTCCAAGCAAAACTAGCAAACCAGAGCACACCTTATCAACCGAATAACTGGAAAAACTCCAGTTATTATCTCGATTTCCACCCCAAAAACTGATTTAGATGGATTTCATGTAGTTAATTTAGCCAATAAGCAACCATATTGCTTTTTAAACCTAAGATCAGCTGTGCAAATCCATCTATTTCACAATTTGCACGATTTTCCAGGAAATTAACTGTATGTTTTCCATTTATCTTGCAGTTGCACTCCGCGTGCTCTATACCCTACACAAACAACAAAGAACCTCTTATCCCGCACCTAACATGCGAAATAAGAGGTTCTTTGTGTATCCTTAACCACTATGCCAAAATTTGAGGATTTGTCATAATCACAATTGCTAGAATAACTGCAATGGAAGCGATCCAGCTGAATGTTTTAATTTTCGCAGCATCCCCTGCTGTATTTTTACCTGCTGCACTGTTTGCTCTCAATTTCTTAATACGACCGCCAATCATGCCTGTAACTGCCCCCACAATTACAAGTAGAATGATAGCGAGCGCCATCCATAAACCTGAGAAATTACCTTCGCTGACCATTGCTCCTCCAGAGATGAAGGTAACAATCAAAGAAAACTGGCCTATGCGATTGATCGTTGACAATAGTCCCATGAAGCTCTCTTGTCCTGCGCCGGATAAGCTGGCAGCTCGTCCAACAATGAAAGGGAAAACAACATAAGATCCAAGCAATAAAGCACTAATGACGTGTAAAAAAAGCATAACGTGTTGTACTGATTCTGGCATTGAGTCGACCTCCGCAATTTTAATTAGAATCGTTCTCTTTTAGTATACAGAATCAGAATGTGCGTAACAAGAAAGCGATGTCAAATTCCATGCAAATTCACCATATCTCCATAAAACTGTGACTAAATAAGCAGAAAACAGCTACAAAAAAAAGACCAGCCCCCTAAATCTAGGAAACTGGCTTTCTTGAATTAACCCGCCACGACTTTAATGACATTACGTACGGATTCAGCTGTTTTGTCAAGTGCTGACTTCTCAGCATCTGTCAATTCGATATCCATAATTTTCTCGATGCCGTTAGCACCCAGAACCGTTAGGACTCCCATGAACAGATTGTTATAGCCGTACTCGCCCTCCAGCAACGCGATGGTCGGTATGATTCGCTTCTTATCTTTCAGGATCGCTTCCGTCATCTGCACAAGCGAAGCCGCTGGTGCGTAGTATGCACTACCGTTACCAAGCAGGTTAACGATTTCGCCGCCGCCAGTACGCGTACGCGCCACGATGGCTTCAATGCGATCAGCTGGAATCAGCTTCTCAATCGGTACGCCACCAGCGTAGGTGTAACGTACGAGCGGTACCATGTCATCACCGTGTCCACCGATAACAACACCCTTAACATCCTCAACAGATACGTTCAACTCTTGCGAGATGAACGTTAGATAACGGGCAGTATCAAGTACACCGGATTGACCGATAACACGGTTCTTCGGGAAACCTAGCGCCTGGTAAGCGACGTATGTCATCGCATCAACAGGGTTACTCAGTATAATCACGATGGAATCAGGAGCAACTTCCTTCACGTTCTCACAAACGGATTTCACGATACCCGCATTGGTGTTCACAAGATCGTCGCGGCTCATTCCCGGTTTTCGAGCAATCCCTGCTGTGATGATGACAATGTCGGACCCAGCTGCATCCGCATAACTGGATGTACCTGTGATTTGAGCATCAAAGCCTTGCACTGGACCTGCTTCAAGCATGTCTAGCGCTTTGCCCTTTGTAGGGTTTTCTAATTGCGGTATATCAAGTAAAACAACGTCACCAAGTTCTTTTTGAGCTAGCATTAGAGCAGTAGTAGCACCAGTGAAACCTGCGCCAACAACGGTAATTTTATTACGACGAATAGCCATTTAAAATATACCTCCTCATAATCTTAAATCTAACTCAACTAAGGTTACGAATTAAGCCATGTTTTTGATGATTTCGTTCGCGAATTCGGAGCACTTAATTTCAGTAGCGCCTTCCATCAAACGTGCGAAGTCATAAGTAACGGTTTTGTTGTTGATGGATGTTTCCAAACCTTTGTAGATCAATTGAGCTGCTTCCAACCAGCCAAGGTGCTCAAGCAACATAACGCCGGAAAGGATAACGGAACCTGGGTTAACAACGTCAAGACCAGCGTATTTAGGAGCTGTACCGTGAGTTGCTTCGAAGATCGCGTGACCAGTCACGTAGTTGATGTTAGCTCCTGGAGCGATACCGATACCACCAACTTGTGCAGCAAGTGCATCAGACAGGTAGTCACCGTTCAAGTTCAATGTTGCGATAACGTCGAAATCAGTTGGACGTGTCAATACTTGTTGAAGAGCGATGTCAGCAATCGCATCTTTTACGATGATTTTGCCAGCAGCTTCAGCGTCTTTTTGTGCTTTGTTAGCAGCTTCTGCACCTTGCTCTTCTTTGATGCGGTCGTATTGTGCCCATGTGAATGTTTGCTCACCGAACTCACGCTCAGCTAGCTCATAACCCCAGTTTTTGAACGCGCCTTCTGTGAACTTCATGATGTTACCTTTGTGTACCAATGTAACTGTTTTACGACCATGTTTGATTGCGTACTCGATTGCCGCGCGAACCAAACGCTCTGTACCTTCAGAGGATACTGGTTTTACACCGATACCTGAAGTTTCAGGGAAACGAATTTTCTTAACGCCCATTTCATTTTGCAAGAAGGCAAGAACTTTCTTAACCGCGTCGGAACCAGCTTCCCACTCGATACCTGCGTAGATATCTTCTGTATTTTCACGGAAAATAACCATGTCAACTAGCTCAGGACGTTTAACTGGGGATGGAACGCCATCGAAGTAACGAACTGGACGGGAACATACGTAAAGATCAAGCTCTTGACGAAGTGCCACGTTCAGGGAACGGATACCACCGCCGATTGGCGTAGTAAGAGGTCCTTTGATGGACACGATGTATTCACGCATAGCTGTTAACGTGTCGTTAGGCAACCAGTTGTTGAATTTGTTGAATGCTTTCTCACCAGCAAATACTTCGTACCAAGCGATTTTCTTTTCGCCTTTGTATGCTTTCTCAACTGCTGCATCTAGAACACGAACGGAAGCTGCCCAGATGTCAGGACCTGTACCGTCACCCTCGATATAAGGGATAATTGGGTTATTAGGGACTTGAAGTACACCGTTTTCGATTGTGATTTTTTGTCCTTCAGTTGGTAGTTCGTAAGCTTCGAATTGTGGCATGTGAATAGTTCCTCCTCAAATTTGTATGAAAATGATTTCTTGTCTATATATTGTGCATGACTAGGCACACAAAAAGTGACGGGTATTACAGCACTCCCCCAGATACCTGGGGCACAGTACCGAACGCCCGCACTTTGAGCTTAAAGAAGTAACAATTAGCGTTGGCCAATTGGGATATATTTTTGGTTAACTGGACCTGTGTACTCTGCGCGAGGACGGATCAGGCGGTTGTTCTCGTACTGCTCAAGAATATGAGCGGCCCAGCCGGAAGTACGGGAGATCGCGAAGATCGGCGTAAAGAGGTCACGTGGGATTTCTAACGTCGTGTATACGGATGCTGAGTAGAAATCAACGTTCGGTTTCAAACCTTTAAGACCTGTTACCAACTCGTCTGCTTTAATGGACATTTCGTACCACTTCAGGTTGCCTGTCAATTTACCAAGCTCATAAGACATTTTTTGCAAGTGCTTTGCACGTGGATCGCCGTTTTTGTAAACGCGGTGACCAAAGCCCATGATTTTGTCCTTGCGCTCTAATTTGCCGTTGATGTATGGCACAACATTCTCAACTGTACCAATCTCTTCAAGCATAACCATAACCGCTTCGTTCGCACCACCGTGAAGTGGACCTTTAAGCGTGCCGATGGCGGATGTAATACCGGAATAAATATCAGTCAGTGTTGCAACAGTTACACGGGCAGCGAATGTTGAAGCATTCAACTCGTGGTCAGCATGAAGGACCAATGCTTTATCCAACGCTTCGATAGCAACTTTATCTGGCTCTTTACCTGTCAGTTGGAACAAGAAGTTAGCAGCAACCGAAGAATATCCTGGGGAAGCTACTGGCTCTTTGCCTTCGCGAATACGTGAGAAAGCTGCGATAATCGCAGGAATTTGCGCTTGCAATTTGATAGCTTTGCGCACATTGGATTCCGAACTTGAATCATTTGCTTCGGCATCATACAGAGCAAGTGCAGAAACTGCTGTACGAAGCGCAGCCATGGAATTCACATCTTTCGGGAATGCACGAATAATATCAATTACCGCGTCGGGTACTTTGCTGTATGCGTTCAGGTCACTTTGCAATTTCTCAAGTTCAGCTTGAGTAGGCAATTTACCGAACCAAAGTAAGTAAATAACTTCTTCAAAAGTCGCATTTTCTGCGAGGTCATCAATATCAATCCCGCGATACGTAAGCACGCCATCTACAATGGAGCTGATCGACGAGGTTGTGGCTACAATTCCTTCTAAACCTTTGGTTGCAGACATGGGAATCTCTCCTTAGCTACTCTATTAGCATAATATTGCTGTTTTCTTCCCTTAATAATAAAGTATTTTACTCGTTAAGTGAACAAATGGGGTCATAGAAGTAAATTATCACTACCATAGAAATTCTTTTTGGCGGCCAAACTATCGCGCTTTTTAGAACTCACTGGTTCCAAACACACGATACAAGTTTTTGTTAATTTCCTCGAATTATGCAATTTGTGCGGAAAAATTTGTAGACCTTGTGCGAGCTTGATACAATGTAAAGAATGTAGCCGTGAAATTAAGTTATAAAGGAGCGACACAATGAGCAACCTTGCAACTAGGATTGGCATCATCGATATCGGATCCAACTCCATTCGACTTGTCATTTATGAAATAAATGCGCATGGAGCTTATCGCGTCGTGTGCGAGCATAAAGATTCTGCAAGACTTAGCGAACGTATGGGTCCTGACGGTATCTTACATAGCAAAGATATTATTTCAATCGTTCCTATCTTAACCCACTATGCCAGGTTATGCCAGTCACAATTTGTTACAACCGTTCGAGCCGTTGCTACTGCCGCTGTCCGTAACGCTGCCAACACCTCTGAAATCGTGCGTATTCTTGAAGAACAAACAGGACTTACAATTGAAGTTCTGAGCGGGTTTGAAGAGGCTCGGTATGGTTATTTAGGCGTCATTAACTCCATGGATATTCGCGATGGCATGATCATTGACATTGGTGGTGGAAGTACTGAGGTTTCCTTTGTCAAAGACCGGGAGCTCATGCAAAGTGTCTCTTTTCCTTTCGGAGCTGTGAACACCACTCGTCAATTTATGAAAGGCGATAATCTAACGGATTCTGAGATGGCTGATATTCGTAAAATGGTACACGAGGCCGTAGCTTCACAGCCATGGATTATGAATTCCCCCAATCTTCCTATGATTGGACTAGGCGGGACGATTCGGACACTTGGCAAAATGAGCCGCAAACGCAATAAATACCCGCTACAACTGGCTCATAATTACGTTATGAAGCCCGGTGAGCTTCAAGAATTTTCGTTGCTTTTATCCACACTAACGATAGATAAAAGGAGGAAAGTCGACGGTCTATCCAAAGAACGAGCAGATATTATGGTGCCAGGCCTGCTAATTCTAGAATCCATTTTCGAAGCTGCGCAATCCTCATTATGTGTCATCAGTGGTTCTGGTTTACGCGATGGGCTATTCTTTGAAACCTATAACCCGAAGCAGCCTATAAAGGTTAACATATTGGAGGCAAGCATTCAGAATATTCTGATGCTCCATCCGAATGCAGCTCTCGCGCATGTCCGGCATATAGACACCTTTGCGATGCAACTGTACGACGCGCTGGCACCATGGGCAGATATAGAAGCTCGTGGCAGACTGTTGTTGCACACGGCTGCTCTTCTGTACCGAATTGGTGTAAGCGTCCATTACTACCAGTACTTGAAGCACACCGAATATATGATACAAGAGGCGCATATCGACGGCCTTAGTCATCGGGAAATCGTCATTGTTTCGCTCATTGCAACGTTCAAAACAAAAAATCGGACCCAGCAGCAGGCGCTTGTATACAAGGACCTCTTACTGGAATCCGATATTACCTTAATCATTAAGCTTGGTGCTGTCCTTAAACTTGCCATGACGATGGACGCGAGTGAAACGCAACCTATTCAATCCTTACAAGTTGACAGCTCTGCAACTTCGATGAATCTCATTATGCGTTATGCACACATGCCATACTTAGAGCTCAAGGAACTTCACGCATTCGCCAAGGATTTCGAAAAAACCTGGGGACTCAAGCTTTCTACTCAAGCCGAAGTTTTTTCCATGAAGTAATCCGCATTGCCTCGAACTGGCTCCGATAAGGGGTCAGTTCATTTTTTATGTGCGTATACATACCGTTGGGCATAAGTTCTCTAGCTTTGACATTATCATGAAGTGTCACGTTTAGAATTTGAATCATCATTTTCTTCATATCATGATCCAAAACCGGGCACATCAACTCAATTCGTCGAGTTAAATTACGCGTCATCCAATCTGCCGAAGACAGATAGACATCGACATGCCCCCCATTTTCAAAATAATAAATCCGTGAATGTTCTAAGAATCGGTCTACAATACTCCGAACGGTAATATTCTCACTTAGACCAGGCACACCAGGCCTTAAGCAGCATACACCTCGAATGATGAGCTCAATCTTCACACCAGCTTGGGACGCCGCGTATAAAGCATCCACCATTTCCTGATTGGATAAAGAATTCATTTTGGCAATAATCTGCGCTGGCCGTCCTGCTCTCGCATGCTCTGATTCACGTGCGATAAGCTCGAATAATTTATCTTTCAAGTCCGTTGGCGCGACAGCAAACGATTGCCAGTCATGAGGCGCCGAGTAACCCGTAATTTCGTTGAAAAGTGCAGAAGCATCTTCACCGATCACACTATTCGACGTGAACAAACCTACGTCCGTATAGAGCCGCGCTGTACTGTCGTTGTAGTTGCCTGTTCCTACATGAACATAGCGACGCAGCGTCTGCTCCTCTTGTCTCACGACAAGCGTGATTTTGGCATGTGTTTTGAGTCCTACGAGTCCATAAACGACATGACAGCCCGATTTCTCCAACATCCGTGCCCAAGCAATATTCCGCTCTTCATCAAACCTAGCCTTCAGCTCCACAACTACGGTCACTTGTTTACCTGACTCAGCTGCTCTAGCCAGTGCCTGAATGATCGGCGATTTGCCACTCGCCCTGTATAAGGTCATCTTGATGGCCAATACGTCTGGGTCATAGGCAGCATGAACAATAAAGTCCGTCACCGCATCAAAGGTCTCATATGGATGATGAACGAGGACATCTTTCATTTTGAGTATATTAAAAAATTCTGCCGAATTTGCAGTATCCTCAAACTCAACAGGATATTTGGCTACAATGCGCGGATAGCGCAGATTGTCATACCCGTTTAGCGTATTGGCAAGCTTCATAAAATATGTGATATCCAAAGGTCCATCGATTTCAATGATTTGTTCCTCGATCTCAAATTCTTCCTGTAATTGCGTTAACGCGTAGGGATGAATCCCCTCTTGGACCTCCAGTCTCACAGGAGAGCCCCAGCGTCTGCGCCTAAGCTCCTTCTCGATCTCTTCCAGTAAATCCTCTGCTCCTTCTTCGTTGAGCGTTAGATCCGCATTTCGCGTTACTCGGAAGCCATGCACAGAAATCGGAATGTAACCACTGAATAAGGACTGAATATGATGCTCAATCAACTCTTCAAGTAAAATAAACTCGTTCTTTTTGCTATTAGTGCGGGTAGGAACTGGAATACAACGAGATAAATTGCTAGGAATTTGAACAATGGCAAAGTAAGGTTCTTCGTCCAGATCCTCTCCCTCGCGCAGAAGCAACACGGCCAAATATAAGGATTGATTATGTACGAGAGGAAATGGGCGACTCTGATCAACAGCCATCGGCGTGAGTACGGGAAAAATAATATCATGATAATACGCGTCCATGGCTTTTTTCTGTGACGTATTCAGATCTTCATATTCCGTGAAAACGATACCTTCCTTCGCTAGGTGCCTCGTTACTTCACGATACGTTTTGTACTGCTCTGTCACCATTTTAGCTGTGCGCTTCATAATTCGCTTAATGAGTCCTGCTGGTGTGTAGCCTGTGAAATCTTTCTTGGTATAGCCAGCCTTAATCTGATCTTTGAGTCCTGCGACACGAACACTCATGAATTCATCGAGATTGCTCGATACGATCGATAGAAATTTCACACGCTCTAGCAGAGGCGTACTCGCATCCTGCGCTTCCTCAAGCACACGCCAATTGAACTCGATCCAGCTCAAATCACGATTTAAGTACTTCGTTGAAACTTCTTTGACTTCTTTCACTTCTTTGAGTTCTTTGAGTTCTTTGAGTTCCTTGACATCCTTCAGTTCTGGTTCGCGCGCAATACTCATAAATCCTCCAATATTTTTCCAATTTTAGTGATCTTATATCTTCATTGTACTATGCGTGTTAGGGAGGCGACAATCCAATACCCCTCATTTCAATATATTAAGATTTTGTAAATATGATGATATTTCCGTATTTATCCATGTTCGTGTTACAATATAAATGACTTGAAACAAGGAGTGTTTCCTACCATGGGTATCTTAAATCCGCGACTGGTTCACCAAATTTTCAGGGGCATATGGGTGGCCATCATTCTCTTCGTAGTCGTCATTGCCTTTTACTATATCATTCCACTTATTTACCCTTTTATTTTTGGTTGGATTATTGCGCTTATGCTCAATCCGCTAGTTAATTTCTTTCAATTCAAATGTAAGCTTCCCAGATGGCTGTCTGTCTCGTTATCCATGATCTTATTTGCAGGTGCAATGGTTACGATTATAACCTTGCTTGTAGCTAATATTGTTGTGGAACTTGGCTCCCTTGCGGACACAATTCAACTGCAGATTAACCGCTGGGTCGAAGAATTTAATGTATTTATTAACTCGGTTACCTTTCAACAATGGATTGAGCGCATAAATGAGTTTTTTGAAAATAATCCGAAGTATCAGGAGACCGTTAACACCAATCTCTCCTCCACAGCAGGTTCCATTGCAGACGTTAGTAAATTGGTTATTACCTATATTTTTGCAGGGCTCAAAGCTTTCTTAACTTCTTTACCCAATATCGCGACGATTACAATTATTGTTATGTTAGCTACCTTTTTCATCAGCAAGGACTGGTACGGACTCATTAAGCGCTATAAGGGTATCTTCTCTGACGTGATTGTCAAAACGACCAAATTAATTCGAACAGACCTACAGAAAGCCTTGTTCGGCTATTTGAGAGCTCAATTGATTCTCGTTTCACTCACTGCACTCGTCGTCATTATTGGCTTGCTTGTCCTCCGCGTTGATTATGCCATCACCATCGGCTTATTAACTGGTTTGGCTGACCTGATGCCGTATCTGGGAACAGGCGCTGTCATGGTGCCATGGATCCTCTACGTTTTCTTCGCTCAAGGGAATATCGTGCTTGGTATTGGTCTTAGTGTCCTGTATGGAGTTATTGTAATCGCGCGGCAAATTATGGAACCTAAAGTATTAGCCTCATCGGTCGGCCTAGATCCACTTGCTACACTTATTGCCATGTTCGTAGGGTTAAAATTATTCGGGCTACTCGGACTTATCGTAGGACCTGTATCCCTTATTCTAATCACTGCGTTCTATCGAGCTAGAATTTTCCATGATATTGCAGCTTACATACACAAAGGCTCGGCACCTCCTGAATAGGAGGCTGACCGCGCCTTTCGTTTACACGTTCCTTATCTACGATTAATGATGTGCATCTTGCCTTTGCCAATTTGTCTACGAATGATGGCTAACAGCATAACCTTGAATATCGGCCTCGTGTACGGAAAAACAAGCAAGAAACCTAGAATATCCGTTATAAATCCCGGTGTAATAAGCAAAATTCCACCAAGAAAAATACAGATCCCATCGAGAATTTGCTGCGCTGGCAGCTGCCCCTGCGACCACTCAAACTTCGCATACTCCATCACTTTCCGTCCTTCGCGCTTCGCAAAGTAAGCACCTAAGAAGCCGCTCGCTATGATTAACAGGACGGTCATCCAACCTCCGACTAGATGTCCAAGCATAATTAGAATGGTAATTTCTACTGCAGGAACGAGAATTAAAATAGCTATAATCCATCGCAACATAGGTTCAGCCTCCGTCTTCAGTATACTTCGAAATAAGCTGCCACAATTCTGGCGCTTCCTTATCTATACGTACTGGCTTCCAAGAAGGATTCACCCAAACGTGATGGGATGTTCCGGTAACGAGTAATTCTTCAGTGAGATCGTCATCGATTCTGCGAATTTCATAAGCAAATTGCAATCGAACACCGCTCATTTGCGACACCCGCGTGTAGATGCCAATCAAATCGTCGTATTTCGCAGGCTTTTTGAATTTGAGATCAGCTTCCGTAACGGGGAGCAGGAGCCCCATTTCCTCTATTTCGCGATAGGCATAACCTAAGGATCGAATGAACTCTGTTCTTCCGATTTCGAACCAAGTCAAATAATTGGCATGGTACACGACCCCCATTTGATCCGTCTCTTGATATCGTACACGCAGCTGCTGCTGATACCACCGTTCTTGCGTCATGGTGTTTCCTCCCGCTATAACTTGTTACGTCTATTATACCATAGGTATGGTGTATGTCCTTCATGCTGTGGTCTACTACATACGACTACTGATGTTGGTCCTTGTAGCCTCTACCTCTAGCTCATTACAACTACAACTACAACTACAACTACAACTACAACTACATCTCTGCCACTACCTCTACCTCTACCTCTACTCTGCAGCCGCAACCAAACCTTACTCCGCCGTCACAAACAAATTAAATGGATTTTATGTAGTTATTTCTGCTGATTTTCTGCATAAGGGAGCTTTAGATGGATTTCCTACAGTTAGTTTCCAGGAAAATCTACGAAACCATCAATCTTGATCTGATTAGCTGTACTTTTTCCATCTATTCGGTAATCCACAGTGAAATCAGGAAAATTACTGTACATTTTACATTTATTTGGAAAGCACGCTACTCAATTGACCATACTTCTACTCCTTCGTCTTTACCTTCTACTTCTACAGCCAAGTGGCCCACATATAGCAAATCTTAGCTGCATAGCGGAGGATGGACCGTTAACCATCAGTGTTGATCACGCAAAAAAGAGCGAAGCAAGATGACTCTCGCTTCACTCTTCATTAAACCTTACAGAACGCTCGCTTGACCTGAGTAGATTACGCCTACTTCTGGGTAAATGGAAACTTCTGTACCGTCTTTAATTAATTCAACTGCATTTTCCACGCCTACGATAACTGGGATACCAAGGCTCAGTGCAACAACAGCCGCGTGAGACGTGATGCCTCCTACTTCGGTAATCAGTGCAGACGCTCTTTGAACAGCTGGCATGTACTCTTTATCTGTTGAAACTGTTACAAGCACAGCTCCGTCTACCATTTTGGCAAGAGCCTCTTCAGGCGTACGTGCCGTTACGACAGTACCTGTCGCTGTTTGCATGCCGATGCCTGTTCCTTTGGCAATCATCTCACCAACATGATGAACCTTGATTAGGTTCGTTGTTCCAGAGCGGCCAACTGGCACGCCTGCTGTGATGACAACGATATCACCAAGGGAAACTAGTCCTGTTTTGATGGAACTATCGACTGCAAGGTTGAATAGCTCGTCCGTAGTTTTCGCTGGTGTTCCCAATACAGGGATAACACCCCATACAAGTGATAAACGACGAATCACTTGCTCGCTTGGTGTAACTGCGATGATTGGTGATTTCGGACGGTATTTGGATACCATACGCGCTGTGTAGCCACTTTCCGTAGCCGTCAGAATCGCTTTAGCGCCTAGCTCTAGTGCGGAGTTAGCAACCGCTTGTGAGATCGCTTCAGTCACAGTCACTTGTTGCGCTTGCGCTTGGCGTAGGAAAATTTCTTTATATTCCAAAGCCGCTTCTGCGCGCTCAGCAATACGAGCCATCGTTTCAACGGATTCAACTGGGTATTTCCCAGCTGCTGTCTCTCCGGACAACATTACAGCATCTGTTCCGTCGAATACTGCATTGGCTACGTCACTTGCTTCAGCACGTGTAGGACGCGGGTTACGCTGCATGGAATCGAGCATCATTGTAGCCGTGATAACCGGTTTACCTACAATGTTACATTTTTTGATCATTTGCTTTTGAACAACTGGTACGTCCTCAGCAGGGATCTCAACACCAAGATCTCCACGGGCAACCATCAAACCGTCGGAAACTTCAAGAATTTCGTCAAGGTTATCGACACCTTCTTGGTTTTCGATTTTAGAGATGATTTGGATGTGAGTCGCGTTGTGACGCTCCAACAATTCACGAATCTCCATAACATCACTTGCTTTACGTACGAAAGAAGCGGCGATGAAATCTACACCTTGTTCGATACCAAACACGATATCATTCGCATCTTTTTCGGTGATGCCTGGAAGGCTAATTTTCACGCCTGGTACGTTAACGCCTTTTTTACTCTTGATCGTTCCACCATTGACGATACGGCACTCGATTTCAGTTCCACGAATGTCAACAACGGTAAGACCGATCAAACCGTCATCGATAAGAATCGTCGATCCGACTTTAACGTCACGCGGCAGATCCGAGTAAGTCACAGAGATGCGATCTGCATCCCCCAGAATTTCTTCTGTTGTTAAAATGATGTGCTTGTCCTGAACAAGCTCAATTGGCTCTTCTTTTAGCTTGCCTGTACGGATTTCCGGTCCTTTGGTATCAAGCAAAATTGCAGCTATTTTACCTGTCTCGGCGGATGCAGCGCGAAGGTTGCGGATACGTGCACCGTGCTCTTCAAAATCTCCGTGGGAGAAGTTAAGACGAGCGACGTTCATGCCCGCTACTAGAAGTTTTTTCAAATTCTCTTGTGATTCGCTTGCTGGTCCAATGGTACAGACAATTTTCGTTTTACGCATGGTTAGTGGTACCCTCCTGAGTGAATGTGAACCGACCGATATCTCTGAATTTCCGATAACGGTCATCGAGCAGCTCCTGTTCGTTCAAACTTAGCAGTTGCTGAAGCTGTTCCCAGATCGCTGATTTAATATGTTCGGCTTGTGTTGCTAAATCGCGGTGAGCGCCGCCCTTGGGCTCCGGTATGATCCCATCGATAACACCGAGTTCCAAAATGTGATCAGCCGTAATTTTCATAGCTTCTGCCGCGTGTAATGCTTTGGACGCATCCTTATAAAGAATTGAAGCCGCGCCTTCGGGACTAATAACCGAATAGATCGCATTCTCCAACATTAACACCTTATTGCCTAAACCTAATGCAAGAGCGCCACCACTGCCGCCCTCTCCGATAACGATACAAATGATCGGCACACGAAAAGAGGCCATTTCCAGCAAGTTTCTGGCAATCGCTTCTCCTTGACCGCGTTCTTCCGCAGCATTCCCAGGGAATGCCCCTTTGGTATCAATAAAAGTCACAATCGGACGCTTAAATTTGTTAGCTTGACGCATCAACCGCAGCGCTTTACGGAAACCTTCTGGGTGAGGACATCCGAAGTTACGTGCGATATTGTCCTTTGTATCTTTCCCTTTTTGGTGTCCAACAACCGTCACGGGTACTCCGTTCAGCTTCGCTAGTCCCCCAACGATGGCTAGATCATCACCATATAAGCGGTCTCCATGAAATTCGATGAAATCCGTAAAAATCGTATGAATATAATCGATCGTCGTCGGTCTTTGCGGATGACGTGCTAATTGCATTTTTTCCGCAGACGTCATCGTTGTATACAGTTCATCCTCTAATTGCGCATATCTTTCTTCTAAACGTCGAATTTCCTCTGAAAAGTCAATTTGCTTCTCTGCTCCAAATTTACGCAGCTCGGCAATTTTGCTTTTGAGTTCCGCCAGCGGCTGTTCAAACGGCATTTCACCCGGCATAAGTCGCCTCCTCCTTCGTCCCGTGCATGTCGAGCAGCTTAATTAACGTCGGTCTCATATCCTTGCGGCAGACGACCTTGTCGAGCTGACCATGTTCGAGATTGAATTCAGAAGTTTGGAAATTCTCAGGAAGCTTCTGCTTAATCGTTTGTTCGATAACACGGCGACCGGTAAAACCAAATGAAGCAGCCGGCTCTGCAATAATAATATCGCCAAGCATCGCAAAACTCGCCGAAACCCCGCCGAATGTCGGATCGGTAATAATAGATATGAATAATCCGCCATCCTCGCTAAGCTTGGACAATGCTGCACTTGTTTTGGCCATTTGCATAAGGCTAAGAATACTTTCTTGCATACGTGCGCCACCAGACGTGGAATAAATGAGAATCGGAAGCTTTTTCTCAATCGCAATTTCGACGGCTCTCGTCATTTTTTCACCAACAACAGAACCTAGCGAGCCTCCCATAAAATCAAAGCTCATCGCAGCAACGATAACCGGATATCCGCCAATTGTTCCTTGACCCGTCATAATCGCATCCTGAAGCTTCGTTGCGTTCTTGGCTTTGTCCAATTTCTCGACATAATCAGGAAACTGCAAGGGATCTTCGGAGATCATATCCGCATCAAATTCTATAAATTGACCTTCATCGAGCGTTAGTTGGATTCGTTCGGATGCGCTTAAACGATAATGGTAACCGCAAGACGTACACACTTTTAGATTCTTCTCAAGCTCTTTGCTTGTTTGAATCGTGCCACACTTCGGACATTTATTCATTAAACCCTCAGGAATCTCCCTTTTCGTTCTCTCGGAAGGAATCGTTGCATATTTTCGCTTTTGAAATAAATCCTTTAGCACATTTCCACCTCTACTTGGCTATGATCTATATTCCCTGATAAGCCACGTTTCTTAGTTCTACTTTAACTATCTATGTAAAATAGAATTGAGCACTTCTTGCACTTCTTCTAGCTCCCCTTCGGGAACAACAATTTCAAACTGATTCTTGGATAAAGAGATGCCTCGTACTTGAACCAGAAAACCTTCTTCCGTCAGCCTCTGTTTAATCCGCTCTGCAATTTTCGCAGTAGGAGCTATATAGATCACCGTCCACATGAATAAACCTCCTATGACGTGCAACTACAACCACTAAGGCAACTAAGCTATGACGAATAATAACATCCTTATACCCATAGGAACACACAATGCAATAATGATAGCATAATTTCTCTTTTGCCCGCAACAGAGCACATTCTTGAAAAAAGTAAAGCCTGAACTATTTGGGTTTAGTCCAGACGTTGTTTAGAGCTATAATCAGGCGCATGCTCATTTTGGTGAGCGATTCTGGCTGAGGCTGCTGCCGCTAATCCACAAATTAAGTCATCCAGAAAAACATGCACGCTGCTGCGATCATCGTTTAGGGCGCGGATAATTCCTATTTTTTCCTTATCCAAATATCCGAAACTGGTTAACCCAATCATCCCATACACATGCACAATCCCAAGTGCCAGCGTTTCGTCTACTCCGTAGAGAGGCTCATCTACATCAAGGATCGATTGCAGCGGCTCTGGCAGCATCTTCTTCTCGGCTAATTCATCCAGCGCAATCCCTGTATAGAGGGTATATTGCACTTCGCGTTTGGAAAGTACTGCCATCACACTGTCGACACATTCTTGTATCGTGAGTTGATCATTATACGGCTTCTGCAGCTTATATACGATTTCTGAGACTTGGTCCACGGACACACCGCGTTTCTGGAGTAGCTGGATCATGTGTTGTTCGGTCATAAATCCTCCTCCTAGTAATGGGATGCTGATATGAATAAGAAAAGCCGGGTTCCTATTCATATGCGGAGGATGTCATATTTACCACAAGAAACACTAGAACAACAAGTGAAAAACAACGAGTGAAATTTCTCATTTCACTCGAACAGACTCTTTGCCCATAATCGTCTCGATCATGCGTATTAAATCCTTGTTGGGATCGACCCGGTACTGGTCGCTTAAAGCCAGGAGCTTGTTGCTGCTCTCATAGAAAAGCGCAACCGCAAGCTGGCCCTTGTGCAGCTTCAGCAGCGCCTTCAGCTGCAGGAGCTTATCCGGCTGCTCGCAGTCAGCCGTGATCTTGACGAACACCCGCTGCGGCTTCGCCTCCGCAGCGACAGGCTCTTGGCGGCCCGCTGCCGGGGCCGCCTGCACTGGAGCGGCGCTGCGCGCGCCGCTCTGTGGGGCAGCCGCACGCGGCGCACGATCCCTGACATCGTCAGGGGATCGTCTGCCCGCAGGCTGCCGGCGAAGCCGCTGGACGGCCTCCGGGTCGTCCAGCGCGGCAAGCTGCTCCGCGAGCAGCTTGGGCGGGTCCTCGTCCTGAAGCTGCAGCTTCCCGCGGACGAGGACGAGCCTGCCCTTCCCTACGAGCGGAGCCGACTTCTTCCAGGTCTCGGGGAACAAGACCACCTCGACCTTGTCAATGCGATCCTCGAGCTCCATGAACGCCATCGGGTCACCTTTTTTGGTGACGATGGTCTTGTTGGAGAGGATCATCCCGGCCACCAGAACATCGCTATGATCTGGTTGCTCTGTGAGCTGATGCAGCATCACAGCATCCAGCGCTGCTAGCTGTTCCGAGTAGGCATCCAATGGATGACCTGAGATGTACATGCCAAGGAGCTCTTTCTCCAGCTCAAGCTGCTTCGTTTGCGGCATTGGAGGAATATTCGGTACTTCCACCTCCCAATTCGGTTCTTCAACGAATCCGAAAAGGTGAAGCTGGAGATCGTCCCGTTCCTTGCGCCATTTCGTAGCGGAAGCGATCGTTTCGTCAAGGATGGCAAGATGTTGCGCACGGTGACCGCCAAGCGAATCGAAGGCGCCGCCTTGAATGAGGGATTCCACCACGCGTTTATTACATACACGGAGGTCTACTCTTCGACAGAAATCGAGCAAACTCTCGAACGGCGCTTTCTTTCTCTCGCTAAGAATGGCATCGATGGCTTGCGTGCCTACATTTTTGATAGCTGCCAATCCAAAACGGATCGCGCCAGCACGCGAATCTGGTGTAAACACCGTTCCACTGCCATTCACATCCGGCGGCAGGACGGCTAGCTTCACGCGTCTACATTCGTCCACATACTCAGCAACCTTGCGGTGATTCCCCATAACGGCAGTTAGCATGGATGCCATGAAATAGATAGGATAGTGCGCTTTAAGATATGCCGTTTGGAAAGCTAAGACGCCATAGGCTGTCGCATGTGCGCGCGGGAAACCGTAATCGGCAAAACGCACGATCATATCATACACATGGTTCGCCTCATCCGCGTTAAAACCTTGACGCAAACTTCCCGAAACGAAATGCGTCCGTTCTTCATCGAGGACTTCCCGCTTCTTTTTGGAAACAGCTCTACGTAATAGATCCGCTTCTCCTAGGCTGAAACCTGCCATCGACGAGGCAATTTGCATGATTTGCTCTTGGTAGACAATGATGCCGTAAGTGTCCCCCAGAATGGGTTCAAGTGTTGGATGCGGATAAACAACCTCCACTTGTTCGTGCTTACCAGCAATATATTTAGGAATAAACTCCATCGGGCCTGGACGGTACAGAGCCAAGACAGAAATAATATCTTCGAATTGGGATGGTTTCAAGTCCTTAAGAACCTTGCGACAGCCAGTTGACTCCAATTGGAATACGCCAGTTGTTTCCCCTTTACTGAGCATTTCATAAGTGATATCATCCGAATCCATATCAAGGAGATCGAAGTTAATGTGAACCTCTTCCATTTGGGCAAGCCAATCCACAGTTCGTTCAATAATAGAAAGCGTCCTTAGACCCAAGAAATCCATCTTGAGGAGTCCTATCGCCTCTAAATGCTCCATCGTGTATTGGGTAAGCGCCGTCTGAGTCGTCCCTTCTTGCAGAGGCACATAGTGCGTCAGTGGCTCTCGTGAAATGACAACACCAGCAGCATGCGTTGAAGCATGACGCGGCATCCCTTCAACACGCATTGCCATTTCTAGCAACTCTGCGGTCTTAGGTTGTCTAGCGACCATTCCTTTCAAGTCAGAGCTTATCTCAAGAGCATCCTTCAGGGTCATCCCCAGCTGATTCGGAATGGCTTTCGCCGCTCGATCTACATCCCCGTAAGGCACATTAAGGACTCGCCCTACATCTCGAACTGCAGCTTTTGCCGCCATCGTTCCGAACGTAATAATTTGGGCAACGTGCTCATGGCCATATTTGGCAACGACATAATCAATGACTTCATCCCGTCGTTCATCGCTAAAATCGATATCAATATCGGGCATTGAGATCCGCTCTGGATTCAAAAACCGTTCAAATAGCAACTTATATTGCAACGGATCGACATTCGTAATGCGCAGGACATACGCAACTAAACTTCCCGCAGAGGATCCCCGCCCTGGCCCTGTCATAATCTTTTTCTCATGCGCAAATCGAATAAAGTCCCATACGATTAAAAAGTAATCGGAGAAGCCCATGTTCGCAATAACACCCAGCTCATACGTGAGCCGGTCTTCGGCTTGTTTCTTCATGGGATGAGTCGTATCCTGCCACTCAGGCTTGCTGCCGTAACGCTGTTCCAGCCCTTGTCTGCATAGCTCCTCCAAATAAGCTCCCGCTGTTAAATGCTCCGGGATCGGACGGAAGCTTGGCAAAATCGACTTCCCGAACGTCAATTCTACATCACAGCGCGATGCTACCACAGCCGTATTCGCAAGTGCTTCTGGCACATGGACGAATAGACGCCTCATTTCCTCTTCGCTTTTCAAATACATCTGGCTCGTGCCCATCTTCAGGCGATCCGTGTCTTCTACCGTTTTGCCCGTGCCGATACAAATCAGAATATCTTGCATCACGTGATCCGGCTCTGTGACATAATGCACATCATTCGTTGCAATTAAGGGGATGCCGGTTTCTTTGCTCAATTCGATCATGGAAACCATCACTTTTTTCTGCTCAATCATGCCGTGATCTTGAATCTCCAGAAAGAAATCGTCGCCGAAAATATCGCGATAACGCTCTGCTGCTTGGCGAGCCTCGTCATAGCGGTTGTGCAGCAAATGCTGGGAAACCTCACTCCCTAGACAGGAACTGAGGCAAATTAACCCTTCCGAGTACTGGGATAAATGCTCTAAATCAATACGTGGTTTATAGTGAAAGCCCTGTAGATGTGCAATCGACGTGAGCTTCATAAGGTTTTGATAGCCCTTGAAATTTTTGGCAAGCAAAATAAGATGATAAATCGGCTGCTCCTGCCGGGTCCCTTTTTCACGAATGGAACTCGAAGTGAAGTAAACCTCACAGCCAATAATTGGTTTGATTCCCCGCTGTTTGCAAGCTTTGTAGAATGCGATTGCCCCGTACATGACGCCATGATCTGTCAACGCCAGAGAGGTCATACCCAGATTGGCCGCTTGTGTAACAAGCTCCTCCATTCGTGCCGCACCGTCTAATAAACTATATTCACTATGCACATGCAGATGTACAAACGAACTCATCGCTGGTTCCCCCCTTCTTTCGTGATTTATTCCTTACATTTTATCATATTAGAGCTAGCCAGTCCCATACAGTAGTAGAGAGAGTTTGTCCTCCAACTCAGTAGAAAGGAAGCGATTGGCACATGGCTGGCTTTTGGGCAAGTATTATCATGTATTTCTGTATTGCGTTTGGGGTCGTATTTGGAGGAAGTATGCTGAGCGGCATCGCAGCCGTATTAACTTTGCAGTCTCCAACGGAAAAAATGCTGACCATTTCGGAGAATATTAAGATCTGGGCGATGGTCGCTGCGGTAGGCGGTACCATTGATCCAATCCGCTATATTGAAAGTCATGTGGCTATCGGTCATCTCAATCCGGCCATCAAACAGATTGTCTATATCATCGTTGCTTTTACAGGGGCACAGTTCGGAACTGCACTCATTCAAATGATTTGCAAAGGTGGGCATCAGACTTGAGAATTCCTCCTTTTGCAAGATACCAACGACTGCTGGCGAGCTTTGGACTGCTGTTGTCGGGAGCGATCATTGGGAGTGCCGTGTACATGAGTATTCATCAACATACATACAACGAGTTGTATGTACAGTTACATAAAGTTTTGCAGGAAAATCAAGATCTCGAAGACGATATCGCTAGTTTGAAAAAGACCAAAAATAATCAAACCCTAGTCAATGTCATTAATGTTCATTTGCTGCCTAAGAACCAAGATGATCTGATCAGCGAGGATATTCAAAAAGAAATCGAAGGCGATGTGAAAGCTGAACTCAAGCTTGTTATTGGTCAAAAGGCAACCTTCGTGCGGGATTCTCAGCCCCTCTACGAGCGTCTAATCACACAAAGAACGTATTTCCTACACGATAAAAAATATGTTGTCGAAGTCAAATCCATCGTCCTTATTCAGACGGAGTTAACCCTTTGGATTACAGCGCAAGAGAAAAAAACATAACGTCGACTGGCCTCTCATCTTGCAATCCCCTCATAAAATCGCTAAAGTTAATTGTAAAATCAATGAAAAGGGACGGATTGTCGCTATGCACGCCATACAACTGACGTTATTCATTCTTATTTGCCTCTTCCTCGCGCTTACATTGTTCTACAGCATTCGCTCACGTCGCGAGCCTGATGCCGCCAAACGAGGCTTGTATACAGCACGCATGAACATTTGCATGGGCTTGATGCTCGTACTCATTGCGATTACACAGATCTTCTTCTTCAGTGAATCGAGTTTCCGCCGCATCTTCGGTACTGTGCTCGTATTGATCGGGGTATTCAATGTATTCGTTGGTATCCGCAATCACGGACATTTCGACCGCATGCTGCGCTAGATCACTTGTGCGGTCAACATCGCCTTGGAAACCAAAGCTCCCGCATGATAAATTTCTACATCAATCTTGCCAAATTTACGGCTCACCTCAATGATGGTGGGTCGTATTTCTATTTTGGAATCAATCTGAAGCGGCTTGAGGAAATAGGTCGACATGTTATCCATAACGAGATCCCCCTTCTTATGCTCTTGCACAATGCGGTAAGCGGCCTGCGTCATAAGTGTCGTAAGAACCCCTTCTGAGACCGTCCCCAAATGATTCGTCATCTGCGGTGTAATGATCCCATGAAATTGCAGTTTGCCCTTCTCATCTCTAACCTCTTCCATCCCAGACCAGATAAGATCTTCAAAGGTTTCGCCGTTCTGCGGCTGTTTTTGAATCGATTGCATAGCTTTCAAGATATCGCTGCGGTTGAGCACCCCGACAATTTTGCGATTGGTATCCACAACTGGCAAAAGCTCAATGCCTTCCCACACCATCATATGGGCAGCCGATGCGACTGAGGTCTGAGGTGAGACCGTTAATGGATTGCGTGTCATCAGTTTATCAACGGATTGCTGGATGCTCGCGCCAACCATATCTTTGGACGTCACAACACCGATAATGCGATTCCACTCATCGACAACGGGAAAGCGGCTGTAGCCTGTGTCCTCTGACATGCGCTGCCAATCCTTCAACGTACTGTTCGCTTTCAACGCGAAAAGCGCTGTGCCAGAGGCGAGAATATCTTCGACGAGCATGATTTTCTTTTTGATCAGACGATCGTAGATAGCTCGGTTAATCATGGATGCGACAGTAAACGTGTCATAGCTGCTTGAAATAATCGGCAACTCCAACTCATCCGCCAGCACTTTGACCTCAGTACTCGTATTAAATCCACCTGTAATGAGAACGCCGGCGCCTTGCTCGAGGGCACATAAATGAGCCTTGTTCCGGTTCCCCACAATCAATAGGCTGCCAGCCTCAATGTAGCGCATCATGGCGTCTTGCTCCATCGCACCGATAACGAACTTATGCAGCGTCTTATGCAGCCCCTTCGCTCCACCTAACACCTGGCCATCCACCATATTCACAACCTCGGCAAATGTCAGCTTATCAATGTTCTGACGAAGCTTCTTCTCCACACGAACGGTTCCGATCCGCTCTTTCGTTGAAACGAGTCCTTGATTCTCCGCCTCTTTAATGGCGCGGTATGCCGTGCCTTCGCTGACTTCCATATTTTTGGCGATTTTACGAACGGAAATCCGACTTCCTAACTTCAAGTCCTCAATATGCCGCAAAATTTGCTCATGTTTCGTTAATGTATCGACCGATTGTGTATCCAACTGTTACACCTCATTATTAGATCCTGTATTAGTCTGTATTACTAGTATAAACATTCTATGGGGTAAGAACAATGAGGCATAGAAAGATGGAAAAGCATCCAACCCCATTGGATTGGATGCTTCCTATTCATTATACCAAACATACGTTCGATGTCAAAATTCAGCTCATTCTTCGCTTACTTGCGGAATTGAAGAAGCTTCCGTCTTCCTTGCACAAGCTGTTCCATCTGCCATTTCTTCATCCGATTAATGCGGAGTTGTTGCTTGCGTTTCTCTTCATCTACACCTAGGATCTGATGCAAATGCGAGGCGATGATCAGCAGGGCCATTACAAGCCAGATGACACTAAAAATCATCGGCAAGGAGCCCACATCACGAAAATTCAATTGAGGAATGGAATAAAATAACATGCCGACTGCCAAACTCATGTACACGACATTCTTGAAACCTTTCAACCGGATCACACGCCTTTCGTTCATATTAACCGCGAACCTCGCTCTACCTACTTCCATTGTATGAGACAAGTCATCGAGATATGAACACATGTGGCACCGTACGGCCAAGTTTATTCGACTTCGTACCCTTGGCTGCTCAGAAAAGCTTTCATATGCTTCCTTGGACGCTGCGCTTTGGCAGCCATTTCCTTGGACCAGGTCGTATCGACTTTGCCGTCGGTACGTACGTTCATGTAATCGCGGATCGTCTCGTCGTACGAATCGACCGCGGGTGCGTTATAGGCATACCGATTCTCGTGGTATACCGCTTCGAGCGGGAGCCGCGGGCGAAGCAGCGGCTCTTGATCCGGCATGCCGATACACATGCCGAAGATCGGGTACACGAGCTGGGGCAAGCCCAGCAGCTCGGATACTTCCGCGGGCTTGTTGCGCAGCCCGCCGATGTAGCAGACGCCGAGGCCGAGTGACTCGGCGGCGATCGCTGCATTTTGCGCAGCTAATGCAGCTTCGACCGTGGCAATGATGAGATTCTCAGCATTGCCGGTAATTGGCGTGTCCACGTGCAGGTGGGCCGCTTCCGCGTAGCGGTGAAGGTCTGCGCACCACACGAGGAACAGCGGGCACTCGCTGACGTATGCTTGATTGCCAGCTAGCTCCGCTAGCTGGCTCTTCAAGTCAGCATCGGTTACATGGATGATGCTGTAAGCTTGCATGTTACTTGAAGTGGATGCTGCTTGAGCAGCCTGAAGAATCGCTTCGCGCTGCTCGGTGCTCACGGGTTCATTCGTAAATTTGCGAATGGAGCGATGACTTTTTAGTAGATCAATAATTGCATTCATGAATGGATCCACTCCTTTTTCTCTTTTATCCCAGTATCCATGATAATGGATCGATATTCAATTTCTAATCACTTTTTGGCATGTCAGCCAGCTGTGGCGGATGTTGCGAGGTTGTAGGAGAAGTAGTAGAGTGCTGTTGAATAGCTGTAGTGTATCATAGTGCTGTTAAAGTAACTGTAGAGTAATTGTAAAGTGCTTGTTGAATTGCTGTAGAGTTGCTTGTGACGTGAGGAGCAGATTATATAGCTATCCATAGACCAAAAATGCAATAGTGCAACCTTTCCCACACATTTCGGCTCAAAACTAGTAAATTGTTGCAAATAGGCAACCTTTTCGAATAAAAACTCATTATTTTCACGAAATAACTAAAAATAAGTGCCTTTTTGCACTTATTTCCATTTTAATCGGAGAAATCCCCATTAAAGATGCCTTTTTGCAACTTTGCTTGTGTTTTGTGTGAAACTAAGTGGTGCGCGGCGATTGAGGTGGTATCTACAGTTAGCTAGTTTATGACGTTCAATCGGAAGGCTTGACGGTGGATGTACGATACGATAACTAGTTAGTTACTGGCACTTTCACGGAGAGCTCGACGGCGGATCCACTCTACGTTTTCTTACACGCCACGCCATTCCCTTCTCTTTACAAAAAAGCTCCCGCAAAGCTGCATTTTCGCAGTTTTGGGGAGCTTTGATATGAAAGCGGGGCAGTCTCTTACTCTATTTCCACCTCACTTTAATAGCACTTTTCTTGCCTTTCGATACAACAAAGTCAGTATCCACGGTATAGCCACAATCAAGACAAACACGATGCCATTATACAGATTGAATAGGAGAATGGAGCCCGGCATGTGCACCTTGTATTTCCACAAGGAAAGTAAGGCTGGATGCATGAGGTAGACGCCGAAAGAAACTAGCCCCAGCGAGACGAAAAATTTCGCCACGCGCTTCCATCGCACTAGGAGTTCCTTCGCCATCCAGATCATGCTCACGCCGATGCCTAGATTGTACAGCAGCCACGCGATTTCATACCATGTATTTTCAAAGGTGTATCCTCTAGAAGCTAATAAGTAAAGCCCCGTGTACACCAGGCCACTTAAGATTGAAGTCGGAATGACCCACCCTTTGTTGCGATCCAGCCAAGCACGGAAGTTGCTATAATTCATCCCGATGGCACCGCCAACTAGGAAATAACCGAAATAAGTGATACATAGTTCAGGTTTATGAGAGATCGGACCGATCCAGTGACTATAGATATAAACTCCAGCCTGAATTGCCAACCCCCAGAACGCTAACGTTTTGCGGAACCATACAGCATTCCTTACGGCCCATACGAGCAGAGGAAACAACAAGTAGAACTGCACAATAATAATCATAAAATATAAATGATAGCCTGAATCTGCCCATCTGAGCTGCTTGAGAAATACACCAAAATCTAGCGTAAACGGATGCCCAGGGGTCCATAACCATGGATTATATATATAGTAGAAAAAGGACCAAACGATATAGGGGACGAGCACTTGTCGAACACGTTTCCAATAGAATATGCCTGCTTGCTTAGCACTCCAATTGTCCGCATAAATATAGAACAACACGATGCCACTCAAAAATATAAAGACAGGCACAGCAAAATAACTTATTTTGTTCAGAAATAAAATAAACAGCTGGGTGCTGCTGCCTTTCAACGCTGGATCCACTGTCCAGTCGGCCGTTACATGAATCAGAACTACAGCCAAGATGGAAATGGCTCTGACAATATCAAGCTCCGTAATCTTTGCTTTTGCCATGTCGGTTTACGATCCTCATTTCAATAATAAATACCCTTTAACTATAGACATTTTCGACATGTTTCGCAACATGGGAATAAGCAAAAGAGCCCCAATCACATCGAATTGGAACTCTTCGTCACATCGGTTTCGTTTGTCCTACTTTTACTTGACGTTTACGTGATGACATTTGAAATCTAACCAGTGTTAAACCGACTAAAATAATCGCCGTTGAGATGTACATCGCGGCTGCCCAGCCTTGCTTGCTATCTGTCCCTAGGAAGATGCCATGCAGCATAGACAATGCAAATATGGGATAAGACAGCATGTGAAGGGCAAGCCATACTTTTCTTTTGAGCTTATTTCGAATATCCGTTGTAAAAAGTACAAGGAGTAACCCATACATGGCGATTGTTCCCAAGCCGGTAAGTACTGGATTATTTTGGGCCGAAAATGGAATTAAGATCTCAGCCCAGTCGAAAGGCATGAAAGTATCTATAATAAGTAGAACCGTATGAAGGAGAGCGAAGCCCACCCCTGTTAAATTGGCATATGTGTGCCAGCGAAGCAATTGGCCTTTCTTGTGCCCTTTGAACTGTGGAAAGCTGTAGGCAATACCGATCGCCATGCCAACAAACAAGGTGAGATAGGAAAGTATCCCAAAGGTTCGAATCAGTATCCAAGTAGGTAGTTCAATCAAGAAATGAATCATAGGCATCTTTCTCCTTTCAACCCTATCCAGTTAAGCTCTACGCTGCCCAGAAGTGGCTTCACATGAAACACAGCACCATCTGAGGTATACAACAAGGCTTCCATACCAAGTGATCTGCGCCGGAAGAGGGAAACACCTTCCTCTATCCCAAGTATGCACAACACTTTGGCCCAGACTTCACAAGCTGTCAAATCTTGACCGACAACGGTACATTGCACAACAGAAGATAAGCTTGGCCGCATCGTGCGTGTATCAATGAGATGATGCATCTCGCCTGCATTCGTTTGCCAACGTCTGCGCATGATGCTCGAAGTAGCTACAGCACCCGTTTGCAATTCAATTCTTACCTCCTTGGAAGGATCAGCTTCGAAGGGGTTGGCAATACCGATACACCAAGGCTCATGTTCTCCAGCACCTCCCCAGACCGCCACGTCTCCACCAGCATTAATGAAACCACGACGAACTCGCCAATCACGCTGGAGACGACTTGCAATGTGTGCTGCAGTCCAGCTTTTGACAATGCCACCGAAATCCACTTTGTACCCGGCTAATAGGCGGACCGATTTCATCCAGGGATCTATTTGCAAGGCCATTTCGGAGTGTTGAGGAGCATTCCGTTGCTCAAGCTCCATTATAGGATCCCGTATATTCTCAAAGGATTGTCGGTATCCAGCCTGCTCTATTGCATGTCCAACACAAATATCAAAAGCACCGTTGGTTTGTTCCTGGTAATGTCTGGCTAGTTCAAGAACTTCGAGCATGCTGTCAGAAATAAAGCTTAGCTGCCCGCTTCGCGCATTGAGATAAGAACATTCACTTGTCGGAAGAAACCGACTAAATCGTTGTTCTGCCTGGTCAAATCCATCCAACACAGGGATCTCAAGCTCAGCAGTTGGTGTTTCTGTTTCCAGTAAGACTTGTATGTGTGAATTCATCGCGCGAAAGGTCATCTCATGAAACATATAGCCATCCTCTCCTGTCCTGACTCGACGCTAGGATGCGTGACTTCTTGTGTGGCTCTTGGTCTGATCGGACTGTTGTGATTGCGGTAGTGATTGGGAGGACGAATCATCTGTCCGATTGATGGAATCCCGACTACTTTCACTACGCGCCGGCCTTTTCGAAGCATTTCGACCGGAAAATTCTGACGATGGCATATCTAGCCTTTTCTGTGCAATTACGGGTGTCGTGTCCAGCTTGGCATTCGAAGCTTCACGAACTGCCGTTAGAAATTCTGGACTTTCTTTGACTTCCTGAAACAAATAGACAACAATCATCGCACTAACGATTCCTAACTGCCATTTGGTCCATTTCGAGGATGCTTTCATGCCTAACCCATCCCATCTCTATGAATAAGAATCTAAGCTCATTATACGAGGTTAAGGACCTTAAAACCTGAGTAAGCCCTAAAAATTAGCTGAATACTCCCTGAAGTATGTTTGAAGAATGGGCGCTTTCCTCCCGAAGCCTAGGCACAAAGGGAAATATGTCCTCATATGATGGAGTAGTTTACTTGGCATAAGGGCAATACCGCCATGACCAGATAAGAAAGTTCGCTTCGGTTTAACGAAACAGCTTGCTTATTGGAGAAAAATCAATCTACCAGATAAAGGGATCTTTGGTCGGATACCAAAGTCTCTCCTTTCCCGGGGCCCCTTTGTAAGGGAGAATAGCGGTCGATCATCCTTGAATGGCCTCGATAGGGATTTTCTCATGCTGGAAGGAGTGTTCACTATTGACCAGATCGAAAGTTGGCGTAACCATTCAAAGCACCAGCATCTTTTTGGATGATCGGACCGTTGTTCTAAGTGAAGCCATTGCAAGAAAATGGAAAGTTCCGTCCAATCATATGATTAACATGCGATTCGGCTCCTATCAGCAGGACGTGAAAGTAGTCACAGCTGCTGTACCGAATAGCCTTCGTGTCGACCCTGCGCTTGCATCTAAGATAGGCCTTCATCAAGGGGCTCGGCTTACCATCAACTATAAGCCAACTTCGAATACAATGTCGATTGGACCCTTAATTGGTGTCATGATTAGCCGCGTTAACGCGAGTTCCCCGAGTCGCCCTTTTGGTCCTATCACTACGTTTTGTAAAGAATTGACCGATGCATGTGATCAGATGGGAGCTAGCGTGTGTTTCTTCCCACCGAAAGAAATGCGCGCCAACCCACAAACGCTTTCTGCTTATTCTTATGCCAATGGTACTTGGAGTAAAAGAACGTTCCCGATTCCAAATGTTATTTACAATCGTCTCACTTCACGTAAGTACGAGAATTTGCCCAATGTTCAACAGTTTATGAAGGACGTCAAGTCCCGATATGGCACAGAAATCTTTAACGAGAAATATTTGAATAAAACAGAGGTTTTTGAGGCTTTGCGAAAAGATAGTTCATTGCATAGCTATTTGCCGGAATCCTATCTCTTCAAAAACTTTCAAATGCTAAAATCTATGGCTGCACGCCATGGTGTTCTATTCCTTAAACCAATTACTGGAAGTCTTGGAAATGGCATTATTCGCATTCGCAGAGAAGGCCTTGGCGAGTCCTATACGACACATTCAACCAGCCTTGCTGGCGTCCGCAGACAAACGTACCCTACTCTTCTTGCAGTATTTCAGTCGATTTCCGGGAAACTCAAGACACAGCGTTATCAAATCCAGCAAGGGCTTGATCTCATTTCATCCGAGGGCAATCCGATAGACTTCCGAGCACTTGTGCAACGGGGAGAAAAAGGGGAATGGGAAATCACCTCGATTGTAGGTCGGATTGCTGGCAGCCAACACTTTGTTTCCAACCTAGCACGAGGGGGATCATTATCCACTGTGCCTGCGGCGCTTGCCAAAGCTTCTTTCTCCACGACTGCTGCTCGCGCTGCGATTATTCGTCGTTTACGCAAGGCCTCTTTGGAAATTGCCAAAGGGATCGAAACCCAAATCCCAAGTCATTTCGGTGAACTAGGTATTGATCTTGCCGTTGATCGGTCAGGCAGAGTATGGCTGCTAGAAGTGAACTCTAAGCCCTCTAAGGATGACAATACAGCACTCAACACCGACAATACCAAAAATAAGATCAGACCTTCTGTACGAACTTTGGTTAAATACGCTCGTTTTCTAGCGAAGCAATGAGGTGAATTATGAGATTGCGAACACAGCGACCCTTGTTAGGCATCATGGTTACTGAACTGAACCGAGATCTTCCCTTTGCAAGTTCGATCTTTTATCAGAATCTAACGCGACATGGTGCTAGCAAAGGGATTGATGTGTTTGTTTTCTCGCCTAATCGCATCGATTGGATGCAAGAGATGGTAAGGGGGTATATGTATGACCCTACACAGCAAACATGGATTACCAAGCTGTTTCCCCTTCCCTCCCTCATCTATGATCGCTGCTTCTTCAGCAATAAACAAAGCTATCTTACCTATCAATATCATGTACGCAAGTTGCGTGAGATCCCTTCGATTCGCTTCCTTGGCTATGGTCTTGGCGGAAAGTGGGAAGTGGGGCTGATGCTGCAGAGAGATCCATCCTTGCTCGCCTACTTGCCAGAGACGAGTAGACTCCGAAGCGGAAACCAACTTGAACGGTGGCTACAAAGTCATTCTGACGCATTCCTAAAGCCACAAGGCGGTAGTCAAGGCAAAGGTGCGATTCACATTCACAAAGAGAATTCTCACTTTCAATTGAAAGGACGAGATGGGCGCAATCAACCCATCTTAGAAGAGTTTCATACGTGGTCTGCATGCTGGCAGTGGCTGAAGCAGGCAATAGGCTCACGTCCTTATCTCCTTCAATCCTATTTACAGCTTCATGCGATGAATGGCATGTCCTATGACGTACGGTCTCTAGTCCAGAAAAATGGTCGAGGAAACTGGGAACATACGGGCATGGCCGTTCGTGTCGGAAAGCCTGGAAGCATTACTTCCAATCTGCATGGCGGAGGCACTGCCGAAGATGCATGCGAGTTTCTAACTCGCGAATTCGGGGCGAACAAGTCCGACCAACTCATTGACACCATAACCATGCTCTCCACACATATCCCATCTGTGCTCGAGTCCTATCATGGTCGATTAGCCGAGCTAGGCATTGATTTCGGTATTGATAGCAGTGGGCGCGTGTGGATTATAGAAGTGAATTCAAAGCCGGGTCGAACGATTTTCTCCCGTTTGCATAATGAGCGAGCTCGTTCGAAATCTATTGCAAATCCGATCCACTATGCTGGATTTTTGTTGAACAAACAGCTGAGCTGACAGTGGCTAAGCTTTGTTTGAATGTGCTCATGGGGGCAGAACGTCATCTCTGCTTGTTTGGCACAGAAAGCCCCGTAGGGCAACAAGTTTAGGAGGGTAACCTAATGAGTTTGACATCGTGTATGCTCCACGCCGTACAACGAACAGATAGATCGGTCTACTTAACGAGTGATCTCGCCAAAGCTTTACGGTTAACCGGAACTAAATCCATTACTGTAAAGGTTGGGAGTAAAGGGACTTCGTTACCGGTCCGTTTGATCAAAAAAAGTGGTCAGCATATGTACATCCCGCTTTCCCTAATGGCCTCCTTGCGTATTCCTCGCACTGGGAATGTGTTAGTCGTTAATACCAACAATAAAGAGCTTCGCATCGGTCCACTTATCGGTGTTTTAACCAATGTGGAAAGCGGTACATCTCCATTCGGTTCGAAAACAGGATTCATACGTCAAGTCATCAATACCGGCTCACAACGTTCATTCAGCTTCGCTTTCAGCCCTAAGAGTGTGAATTGGATCCAAGAGACGGTAACTGGTCTTATTCCCAAAGAAGGCGGCGGTTGGATGCGTAAAACCTTCCCGCTTCCAGATGTGATTTACAATCGCCTCTCTAGCCGTAAAGCAGAAAAATCCGCAGGTATGGAGGGATTCAAAAATCGCTTCGTAGGACGGGGAGTTCCAATCTTTAACTGGAGCTTCTTTGATAAGTGGGATGTTTACAAAATGTTGGATGGTGATGAAGCGTTCCGATTCGTACCCGAATCTCACATTAATCCCACAGCTGAACAAATCAAAGAAATGCTGGATAAACATAAATTTATATATTTAAAACCAACAGCAGGTAGCCTAGGCATCGGTATCTATCGCGTGACCTACAATCCGAAGCGTGGTTATTTCGTCCGTTTCCGGAAAGGGAACAAAAATGTCCTGATTCGTTATGCCAAGTTCGAAGGTTTGATGCAAATGTTAGGAACAGGACGCGGCCGTTTAGCAAGTTATGTCGCCCAACAAGGCATTCGACTTATCGAAATTGACAATTGTCCGATTGACTTCCGCTTCCACTTGACGAAAAATGGCCAAAATCAATGGGTTGTTGCGGCGATAGGGGCTAAGAAATCAGGCAAAGGCAGTGTCACAACGCATATTCGTAATGGCGGGCAGCTCATGACACCAGAGCAGGTTCTTCGTCTAGTTTATGGGGCACGCGGGGAACAAATTCTTGATAATGCCAAGGAAACCGCGATTAAACTCGCAGAAGGCATTGAAAATAATTATAATCATCTGCTCGGAGAGTTAGGCTTCGATATCGGAATTGATCAGAATGAAAAAGTATGGATGTTTGAAGCTAATGCGAAGCCTGGTCGATCCATTTTCAAGCATCCTTCGCTCAAAGAGGGAGACACTGCTACTCTTCAAAGTGTGTATGAACACTGCCTGTATTTGAGCCGTTTCCGCTCAAGGAGGGAAAACTAATGGGTTTCACCCTTCATGAGAAAGCTCCTAAACCAACACTCGCTATCCTCACAGTGAAAGACAGTTCCCGTGTATTTCGCGGAAATTTAGATAATTTTCTAGATCTCATTAAAACAGGCGAGCGCTACGGCGTAGACGTGTATGTCGTGACGACCAAAGACTTCAGTATTTCAAATGCTGAAATGTACGGCTATCGCTTTCGTCCAAGTGCCAATAAATGGAGCAGGGAACTCGTTCCCTCTCCTCAAGTTGTTTACAACCGCATCCCCTACCGGAAAATGGAAATGAGACCTGAGGTTCAGCAAACCATTCAAGCTTGTAAACGCAGCACCAGCATTCATTTATTCAATCCTTCCTTTTTCAATAAATGGACATTATTCAGTTGGTTAAATAGTGCCAAAGAAAGCAAAACGTTCATGCCAGATACACTGCAAATGAATGAAGTATCGGATCTCTCCCAACTACTGCAAAAGCACCCCGTTCTCTACCTGAAGCCTGTAAAAGGAAAAGCCGGAATGGGCATTATGCGCATAGATCGTGTTAGTCCCAAGGGAAGCAATAGCCAGTATCGTCTTAGCCGCCTACATGACAAGAAAATGGTCTATAGCTACCATACAGATTCAGAGGACATCTGGCAGGAATGGGAGCAGTATAGCGGCGGTCAAGATTATATCGTACAACAAGGGATTGCCCTAACTAGATTCAAAGAACGTGCTTACGATCTGCGCGCACTCGTTCAGAAAACTGCAAGAGGCGAATGGAGTGTCTCTGGGATTGGCGCCCGTGTAGCAGGCAAAGCCAGTATAACCACACACGTTCCGCGCGGAGGTTCAATTGATGAACCAAGGAAACTCCTTGCTTATGTTTTCGGCGCTAAAGAAGCCAAGAACATTCTACGACGTGTTCGAAGCGCAGTCATTACACTAGCAACTCAAATTGAGAAATCTTCAGGCAGTCCGCTTGGTGAAATGTCCATGGATATCGGTGTTGACACATCTGGACATATCTGGTTTTTTGAAGCGAATTCGAAACCTATGAAATTCGACGAACCTCGAATCCGCCAAAAATCGCTTGATCGGATTATTCAATATAGTCTGCATTTGATCAATAATCGGAGAAGAAGGTGATTATGCTTGTCTCAAGAACGACTAGGCGTACTCGCTATTTATTTAAACAACTCACGACTCGAGGAGCTGGCTTATTTCCAGCGGCTTAGCAATGAAGGTAAGCGGCTAGGCGTTCAAGTCGAAGTGTTTACTCCGTCGGATGTACAGGGAAATGCCGTGCGAACGCTCACATTTGATTCCAATCGAGGAAGATGGCTTCGGAAGTACACTACATTACCTCCCATTATCTATGATCGCTGCCGCTATAAAGCCGCGGCGAATTATCATATGCTCCAAGCTTTTCGCAACCGTCATGCCAAACTCATTTATTTGAGCAAACCACTAGCCAACAAATGGTCGATGCACCAAACACTCTCCCAAAGCAGCGCGATTCGCCCTTATCTGCCAGCAACTGTTCGCTACAGCACGATCCAAGAGTTGATGAGGTTTCTGAAGAAACATAAGCTCATCTATGTGAAGCCGAAGAATGGAACCGGAGGAAGAGGAATTCTTCGAATTGAACAGATTTCCTCTGATCTTTATTTGTTACAAGGCAGAAATCAATATCGTTCCATCATTGCTCCCTTCAAAGCGAATGAAAAACAGTTAGCCATCAAGCTGCATACGCTGAATCTGAGCCCCGATTATGTCGTTCAGCAAGGTATCCATTTAACTTTGAATGACGGTCGGGTTCATGACTATAGGCTGCTCATTCAGAAAAATGGTCAAGGCGTATGGGAAGTGACGGGGTGCGCAGGAAGAATTGGCCCTCATCGCAGTATTACCTCCAATCTTCATGGAGGCGGCACAGCTGTAACCCAAGATCGCTTATTAGGATATCGCTTCTCATCACCAGAGAAAATTGCTGATATCAAAGACGAGATGAATGATTTTGCCTATAAACTAGCCGACTATTTGGAGGTCAAATTCGGGAAGCTGTGTGAATTGGGGATGGACATCGCCGTTGACCCCAAAGGCAGTGTCTGGCTGCTCGAAGTGAATCCGAAGCCATCACGAGAAGTATTTCGCAGAATTGGACAGCACGCCACCTACCAGAAAGCCGTAACAAGGCCCCTCGAATATGCGCTTTGGATGCTGCGGCAGAAAAAAGGCGCAGAGGAAAGAACAGATTAATCTTCCACAAAAAAACAAGCGAATCACCTTATGGTGAAAGCTTGTTTTTTGGGTTGACCTCATCTTATTCGGACACTAGATGTCCCGTTTACTATACTGGAAGTACTTGATGGCTGATCGTTGATTTCTCGATTTGTATAGTCGTATGCGTAATGCCAAAACGCTTCTCAATGACGGTGATTCCTTGCTGCAGAATCGCTTGGCTGTCCCGATCATCTCCAATCAATAGATGACAACTCATGGCTTCAATGCCCGAAGTAATCGTCCACACATGCAAGTCATGAACGTCAACAACACCATCAATCTCCTCGAGAACTTGTTTAACAGCTGCCAACGAAATTGCACTCGGTGTGCCTTCCATCAAGATGTGTAGGGTTGATTTCAGGACGCCCCATGCGCCTCTTAAAATAAGAAGAGACACAATGATGCTTATGATTGGATCCGCCACATACCAGCCAAAAAGCAGCATCACAGCGCCAGCTACAATGGCGCCTACAGAACCTAACGCATCACCTAATATGTGCAAGTAGGCACTGCGTAAATTCAGATTCCCCTCTACATCGCCCTTCCTCATAAGCGACCAAGCACTTAATAAATTAGCGATAAGACCAATGCACGCGATGAGCATCATGGAACCACTAGCAACAGCAGTAGGATGTAGGAATCGTTCAATCGCTTCCCATATTATGAGTCCAGCAATGACGAATAACGTCACCGCATTAAACAGTGCTGCTAAGATTTCAATACGATGAAATCCGAAGGATAGACGAGCTGAGCTAGGCTTCGCTGTAAACCATAGGGCTAGTAGACTCAATGCTAGCGCACCCGCATCACTCAACATATGACCAGAATCAGACAGCAAGGCCAAGCTATTCGTCCAGAGTCCGCCTACAAATTCAAGTACCATGATGCTTGCTGTTATTCCAAGTGCGATCAGCAGCCCTTGCTTATTGCCTGAATGCCCGTGGTTGTGGCCATGGTGATGCCCGTGCCCATGATGATGATGCGCATGGCCCTTGTGGTCATGGTGATGACTGTCCTGACCATGCTCATGCTGAGCCTGACCTTCGTGGTCATGATGCACATGGCCTTTATCTTCCCCGTGGTCATGTCCACATGCGTATTCCTTTTTCGAATCATGCTGATGCATGGCATTCCCTCCCTAGTTGCTCACTTACTACATACGATTGTTTAATTGACTATATATGAATGATTGCTCATATGTTAATAATAAAGAATCAGACTTGCCAGTGTCAATAGGCTTCTCCAAAAAAGAAAGACCAATTCATCTCTCCACGCATGGTGAGCTTGAATCGGTCTTTATCATGAACAGCTTGCTTTGCTTAGGTCCCTGTTGCTGTCTTGTTCGCGCCTGCTTCAATCCCGTCAGGGTCTACTGTAATTGTCGCACTGAATACGGTCCCGGATATCGAGAAATCCCCTGTGATTCCGCCGCCAGCACCTGAGTAAGATTTGGAGGCACTCGTAGGGGCAATGACACACGTATCACCGTTAACCAGGTTTCCTTCATTCCTAATAATGTTGAATATCCCTACAAAAGAAGGCATTCTGATCAGCACCTTTATCTCTCAATGTGCTACAGTGTATGCCCAAGGCGCCCGCTTTGCGACAGACCTGTGAGAATTAGGAAATATAGTCCAGCAGCTCAGCGAATCGTCCAATTCGGATATGTGCACCTTCCAGTTCGCCAGCTTCCCGAAAGCCAGCGTAGTCGCATGCCACAACGATAAGGTTATTGCGAAGACCCGCTTCTACATCAGACGAGCGATCTCCTACCATCCACGCGGACTGAATGCCGTGTTTTTCAAGCAAAATTTTGACTAAATCCACTTTAGAACGCGTTTGGTACTCACCTGCACTGAATAAACCTTCGAACAGATGCGCTAGCCCCATCTCCGCGATAACTCGCTTGACGTAATCCTCCAGCCCATTGCTGGCTACAAATAAACGAACACCCTTGGCATGCAAGGCCTGCAAGGTTTCTGCAACCCCCTCGTATACTACACCACGGCCTTCCTGAAGTCCCTCGACCTGGTACTTAATTAGTAACTTATCAGCCTCCTGATGTACGGCAACAGGCGACTCTGGCATGACACGCATCCAAATTTGTTCAAGGAGCATGCCTAATGCACCAAGAATTCGCTCTTCAGGCGGTGTCTCCCCTTCGTAAATCCCTTGTGCTCGAAGCTCGTCGAAGGTCGCATGGTATGCTGGCAATAGTAAGGTTTCTGTTTGAAATAACGTCCCATCCAAATCAAAAAGCATCGCTTCTGGCAGTTGTCTCCGAGTTGTCATGTTCCTACTCCTTTAAATGTGTAAAATAGTTGTAATGATCTATGTTAAGAATGGCAAACATACCCATGTAAGTCAATGTACAATTGAAATAATCGACTACGCTATTTTAGGTAAAATGGTTATTGCCGATCTTATTAATTTCAGTTATGATTGAAATGAGAATAATTTTATACATTAATGATATTTTCACGCAAAATAGAAACGGACTTTTATTAAATAATCCATGAAATTGACTTATCCCTGCCCCTTACATCCATGAAAGCGAGGAATAATGAATATGAATCTTCATATTTTCCAGAATCAACAAGAACTTAACGAAGCAGGTGCAGGTATTATCACCTCCCTCGTGCAAATGCAGCCGAAAGCCGTGCTCGGTTTGGCAACCGGAGGCACACCTGTCGGCATTTATGAAGAACTAGTGAAAGCTTATCAGAAAGGCCGTGTTAGCTTTAAACAAGTAACAACTTTTAACCTTGATGAGTACGTCGGTTTACCGGAGGACCATTCTGAGAGCTATCATGCCTATATGGCGCAGCATTTATTTGCACATATTGATCTTCCTGCAGGATCCGCTCATATTCCGAACGGCAATGCCTCTGATTTGGAAGCAGAATGTGAGCGATTCAATCAACTTTTGGACGATGCTAAGCAAATTGACTTGCAAATTCTCGGCCTTGGCCATAATGGGCATATCGGCTTTAATGAACCTGACGATTCTTTGATCAGTGGTACGCACCGTGTTGAACTGAAAGCAGAAACACGCGAAGCCAACGCGCGATACTTCGATTCCATTCAAGATGTGCCTACACACGCCCTGACGATGGGTGTTGGTACCATTCTGAAAGCCAAAACAATTCTCTTAATCGTACGCGGTGCTGATAAAGCCGAAATCGTACATCGTGCCCTTACAGGACCTATCACAACCGAGGTGCCTGCCACATTGCTGCAGACTCACCCTCACTTAGTTGTTCTATTAGATGCTGAGGCTGGGAGGCTGTTCGAATGAGCGAGCTACTGATCTCTGGCGCTAAAGTAGTTACGGAACAAGGCATCATTGAGGATGGATTGGTTCATGTCATAGATGGTAAATTGGTATACGTAGGCGAATCCTCTGGTTGGCAGGATACAGCTAGTCCAAGTGCAGTTCGCATCGAAGCAGGCGGTAAATGGTTGCTGCCTGGCTTCATTGATGTGCATGTACATGGCGGTTACGGCGCAGATTTCATGGATGCGAATTCGGAAACATTGGATACGATCACCAAATTTCATGCTTTGCATGGCACAACGGGCATGTTAGCTACGACGATGACAGCTACGCGTGAAGCGATCGACCGTGTTCTTGTTGAAGTACACAGCTACATGGAGCAGGGGATGCCTTATGCTCAACTGCTTGGTGTGCACTTGGAAGGCCCTTTCATTTCGCCGAAGTGGGCCGGCGCGCAAGATCCGAACCTCATGGTGCCGCCGCAGCTACCATGGCTTCAGGAATGGCATGAGCGGTTCCCGCAGCTCATGAAGCAGTTGACGTTAGCCCCCGAGCGCGAGGGGGGCCTGGAGATGATCGCATGGCTTCGCGATCATGGGATCGTTGCCGCATGCGGCCACACGGATGCCTCTTACGCCGACATCCAGTCGGCGGTGGCAGTGGGGCTCTCGCATGCGGTGCATACCTTCAACGCGATGAAGCCGTTGCATCATCGCGAGCCAGGGACCGTCGGTGCCGTGCTCACCGACGCACGCATCAGCGGCGAGGTGATCGCCGATGGGATTCACGTGCATCCAGCAGCGATTAAGCTGCTGACGATGGTGAAGCAGCCGCATGGCTTGCTGCTGATCACGGACGCCATGTCCGCTGCCGGGCTCGGCGACGGCCAGTACGACCTTGGCGGCCAAGCCGTGACCGTGCAGGCGGGCGTTGCCCGGCTGACGGAGGGCGGCGCGCTCGCCGGCAGCACGCTGACGATGATCGAGGCGCTCCGGTTTATGGTGCGCGAGGTCGGTGTCAGCGTCGCAGACGCGAGCCGCTACGCGAGCGGCAATCCGGCGAGGCAGCTTGGCCTCGAAGCGACGCACGGCTCGATTGCCGCAGGCAAGCAGGCCGACCTGCTGCTGATCAACTCCGAGTTGGAGCTCGAGCAGGTCTGGGTGCGCGGCACAGCGATGAAAGAAGCTTAGTGTGATTCCTTACGCCTATGGCAATCCTTTTAGTCCGAATTTGCCGACTTAATTTCATTAGCCAAATCATAAAATTATATTTAGTCCGAAATTCCCTAACTAAATCGACCCAAGTAACGATACTTAATGAAAAATGGGTAAATAGTTCGGTATTTTCGGACTATTTGTCTTTTCCTATACGTAATCCTCATTTTAGTTCGGAGAAATCGGACTAACGCAGTCGAGGGCCTCACCAAAGTAGCCATAACTACTTTGAGGTGGCCCTCTTTTTATGGAATGAGGGGTATGCCTCCACTCCCTAATATATCTTCTTCTCAACCCGATCCGCTTTCAAAATCTCAACAGCCTCTCTAAACCGAAGCGAATGCACAATCTCCCTTTCCCTGAGAAATTTCAAGCTATCCTGCAAATCCACATCATCTGTTACGTCAATTAACCATTGATAGGTTGCTCTTGCCTTCTCCTCAGCCGCGATGTCCTCGTAGAGGTCTGCAATTGGGTCCCCTTTCGCTTGTATGTAGGCAGCCGTCCATGGTACCCCCGACGCGTTTTGATAAAATAGCGCTTTATCATGAGCCACATAATGATCATCCAAGCCTGCCGCTTTCAATTGTTCGACCGTGGCATCTTTCGTCAGCTTATAAACCATGGTCGCAATCATCTCGAGATGGGCAAATTCCTCCGTTCCGATATCCGTCAGCAAGCCCACAACCTTATCTGGAATCGAATAGCGTTGGTTCAAATAGCGAAGTGCCGCAGCCAGTTCCCCATCTGCTCCCCCATACTGCTCAAGAAGCAGTTTGGCCATCCGCGGATCACATTTGCTTACCTTGACGGGATATTGCAGCTTTTTCTCATATATCCACATGGGCTATCCTCCTTCCTCTCCCTAAACTTGCCACGGCCAAGGTGTTTCCACCCACTGCCATGGCGCTTTTGTAAAGCTGTGTCCAAAGGGCATCAAAGGTCCAAACTCCATTTCGAACTGCTGCGCCATATGCATGCGCTTATGGGCAAATTGATTATACTGCTGGATCACACTCAGATCGTCAGGGTGCGTATCCAAATACAGTGTCAACTCCACCAATACAAAATCCACGGCTTGCAAATCACGAAGTTGCTTGTAATAGGCTTCAGGCAGCACTTGCTCGCTCATGTTGATTGGCCTCCTTCATCACTCCTTGTCACTTCTAAAGGATTCGGATAGGGTCCATAAAGTGCTGGCCAGAGCGTTCCTGTTTTCAAAGCATCGTAAGGGCTAAACTGTGGTAATCCTGGTGGTTGAAATTGCATATATAGTTGCGGCGGCGTATTGTACCATTTCACTCGAATCGGTGGACAAGGGTCACACGGTCCGATATACGGATACCAACTTTTAAATTGTGTGTACATATGTCTCCTCCTTTACTGAGCCTATATGACTCGTTATATGCGGCATAACTTGGCCAAAATCACCGATATCCCATATTTATCTTTTTATAAAAATCATTTCACCATTGTTTCCCCACTCTCCGCTAGAATGAGGCAGCTAGAGTTAGGAACAATATGTGGGTTATGTGTGCAATGGAGATAGATCGAGCGTTATGATGAAAAGAAGCGTGTAGGACAAGTGGAGTTATGTAGTTTTAGAGGAAGATATGGAGTCATAAGCAGTTTTAGAGGTAACAAATGTAGCACTCGATAGAGTAAGGTTATTGATTTTTTCTAGGAAATCTTTTGCTCAAGTTCTATCCCTATCTAAAATGCAAAATAGCACTTTTCGGATGGGTATTACACTCCGATATTGGAAATTGATGCAAAAAGGCATCAATTTGGAGCAATTTCAGGAAATTATCAAGAAATAGGTTAAAAAGGATGCCTTTTTGCAAGCATTTACCACTTCAACCGTAAATCGTTACAAAAGGTTGCACATTTGCATTTTTGCGAGGTGGGAGAGGTAGAAGTGAGAGCGAAAGTTAGATAAGACCACCACCCCAGAACATAACCTCGCAACACTGCCATCCCGTTAAAAGCAAAAAATCCCTCTCCGATTGCACCCGCGCAATTCGGAAAAGGATTTTTCAATATCATTGTTAATCTAATTGAATATTCAATTTCAACACGCCTGCTTTGCGCAACGCTTGATAAATAATGACAACCAGAGGCCCAAGGAACAAGCCCGCGAAGCCTAACCATTCAAAGCCAATGTACAAGGAAATCAAAGCCGCTAACGAATTGATGCCAACCGCATCACTAAGCACTTTGGGCTCTACAATCCGGCGAAGGATGATGAGTACCAAGAAGAGCACGAACAAGCCAATTCCCATACCCGTATAGCCTAGCAGCAGCTGGTAAATGATCCATGGGATGAAAATAATTCCTGTCCCGATCACCGGCACGAATTCCATCACCATAACCAGTAGCGATATTGCGAGAGGGTACTCAGCCCGAAGAATCAGCAGTCCAATGAAAGTTAGCAAATACGTAAAGATCGCCATAATCAGCTGTGCACGAATAAAGCCGAAAATAGCTTCACGTAAATACGTCAGTACGTTTTCCATTTTTTCCTTGGTTTTCGTTTCAAACATCGAGAGAAAAGCAACTTTCAAATTGGGCAAGTTGTACATACATAAATACAAGGTGATTACATAGATGATCACTAGCATGAATAAATTAGGGATCTTCCCGGCCATATTGAGGAAAAATCCAGAAATACCACTCAGAATACTCGTTAATGCGCCAGTTAAGGTCTCTGTACCCCGTTCTACCCATGTCTGTACTTGCGCCGCCATCTCTGGGGATAACGAATCATAGAATACCTGGGTTCGCACCACAGCCTGATCCACGTAATTATTGACATCCTCCATGTAATTAGGCGCCTTACGTCCAAGGTCAATTAACTCGGTAACGACATTCATCCCAATAAAATAAATTAACGCCACCATCAATAAAGTAAATGCTGTAGAGATAATCGTTGCTGCGATAAAGCGGCTCATTTTTGCGACACGCATCAAGAGCGTTGTGAGTGGGTCCAAAAAAATAGCTGTCACCAGCGCTAAGAGAAATGGCAGTCCTACGGTGAACATACCGTATAACACCAATGCTCCTATCGCCATGATTATAGCTGTCCTGGGTGACATAGAGACGCCTCCGATTATTCATTTCCCGGTTTAACTGTGTCGATATTCGTTATATGTATACGAACGATACGCAATCGATCTACCTCGGTCACTTCGAAAACATGATTAGCATAAGGTACTTTCTTGCCTTTGACAGGCGCGCCTTCCACCTTCTTGAACAGCCAACCGCCAATCGAATCCACATCATCGTCTTCAATTTGGAGATCCAGCATATCGTTCAAATCTTCCAGTAGTACTCGACCATCAACAGAGGTGTATTTATCTTTCACTTCCACTCCAGGTCGTTCATTCACATCGAATTCATCATGCAATTCACCCACGATTTCTTCGATGATATCTTCCAACGCTAAGAGACCAGCCGTCCCCCCATACTCATCAACAACGATAGCCAGTTGGGAATGCCTTTTCTGCATGAGTTTGAGCACGCGGCTCACTTCCATCGACTCAGGAACGTTCAGAATAGGACGGATGAAGGTCTTAAGCTCTTGCTCCACATCCGGATCAGCCGTCAGTAGATCGGCAATATGGACAAAGCCTACAATGTTATCTTTGTGCCCATCCGCAACTGGATAGCGTGTATGCTTGGTTTCGTGAACGAAGCGTAAATTATCAATAAAACTTACTTCGAGAAATAAACAATCCATATCTGTCCGTGGCAGCATGACTTCTCGCGCGATAAGATCGGAGAATTCGAAGATATTATCAAAGAGCGTCATCTCATCTTCGTTGATATGACCGCTTTTGACACTCTCGTCCATCAGGATGCGAAGTTCTTCCTCGGTATGGGCAGCCTCATTCTCACTCGCAGGCTCGACACCAATCATCGCCAGAAATTTATTCGCAGCACCGTTAAGTACCCAAATAATTGGACTAAATATTTTATAGAAAAACAAGAGCGGTGCAGATAACCACAGGGAAGTCAATTCTGGCTTTTGAATGGCAAAGGATTTGGGCGCAAGCTCGCCTAGCACAATGTGCATAAACGTAATAAAACCGAAAGCAACGATAAAAGACAAAGTCGTTGTATACATCGATTCGCCTAAACCGAGTGAATGAAACAGAGGCTCCATGATCAATTCATCAATCGCCGGTTCCCCAATCCAACCCAGCCCCAAAGAAGCAAGTGTAATCCCAAGCTGCGTAGCGGACAAATATCGATCCAGTTGAGACGTTACTTTACTCGCGTATTTGGCCTTGCCGCTGCCTTCATTGACCAGTTGTTGAATACGAGACTGTCGAACCTTCACAAGCGCAAACTCCGCTGCTACGAAAAATCCGTTAAGCATCACGAGTAGGATAACTAGGAAAAGATTAAGTACGATAGAACCGAAATCAAACGACGTATGTGGCAAAATGTTATTTCTCCTTCAGAAAGATGATTAGATAATAGCTTTACGACTTTTGAAATCTACAGATCGATAGTAGGAGTCAGCTACAAGCAAGTTGGGTCCGCAACATGATGCCGTACTACAGAAACAATTCACCTGCTGATTCAGCGGATTGTTCTCCCAACGAGCAAAGATATCATCAAGCCCATCATCATGTATATTTCCAAGCGGAGGCTCATTAGCAAAATCGGTGACGAAAACCTCGCCAGTAAACGTACTGACGTTCAATCGATTCCGCCCATCTGGGTCGTTACGAACCGTAACGTTGCGCTCTTCACGTAGACGCTTAACTAGCGTACGATCTGCCTCCAGTTCGTTACATGCGAAGAACGGCAATGTGCCGAACAGCATCCACATGTCTGGATTCCGCTGGTCTAACAACCGATGAATACTTGCACGCAATTCGTCCAGCGTAACCATCGGAAGATGTGAAGCGAAAGAGCTCGCATACATCGGATGGACTTCGTGACGCTTGCATCCCATTTCGTTGATTAGCTGATGAATCTCAGGCAATTTCAAGTGGGTTCGCGTGTTAATCATCGATTCCGCTGAAACGTACAAACCACCTTTGCTTAGTGCCCTCGTATTATTAACCATGCGCTCATACATGCCTGATGCAGTGGCCTTGCCCACAGGTCGCGGCGAGTTCACAAATCCTACTTGATGGAAGTCATCCTCATTCAAATAATTGAATGAAATATGCATCACATCCAGATAAGGTGCCAGCAGTTCATAACGCTCCAAATCTAATGTTAAATTCGAGTTGATCTGGGTCCGAATCCCCCGCTCCCGCGCATATTTGAGGATGGGCAGCATGTAGTCCTTCACGATCTTGATGTGGTAGGACGGTTCTCCTCCTGTTAAACTAATCGTTTCCAAATGTTCAATTTCATCCAATTTCTGCAAAATAACCGGTAACGGTATACGTGGTCCTTCTGACATCGTAAGTGAATCCCCAACTGCACAATGCTCACAACGCATATTACACAGATTGGTGATAGTAAGCTCTATACTGGTTAATACGTGTTTCCCATATTTCCGATACGACCGAATGGGATCCCAAGGATCATATTGGGGAGTTAACTCCGGTAAGATGGAGTGTGTTGCGTTCCTATTCATGCTGTTTACACCTGACCTATCATTTCCTATTCAAGAACTTGTTACTACCTATTATGCCTATACCTATGCCCTTTATTGTAACTTATGATTGGCAAAAAAGGAAACAGCCATAGGAATCCCTGCTAGCACTACCGCTTGTCTACTTGGGATTGCGGCTTTGCCCGAAGCCACTTCGGCGCCCACCAGTTAGCGTCACCTAGCAACTTCATTAGCGCAGGCACAAGCATGACTCTCACAATTGTGGCATCAATCAACACCGCAAGTCCGAGACCTAGCCCCAGTGCTTTCATAATTTCGATATCTGTGAAAATAAAAGATCCTACGACAACAACAAGAATGAAAGCCGCGCTTGTAATTAAGCTTCCTGTTTTTTTCAAACCTTCCGCAGTACTCTGATCATTATCTCCACTTGCCTCGTACTCTTCCATGATGCGTGAAATGAGGAACACTTCGTAATCCATGGAGATCCCGAATACGACGCAAAAGATGATGACAGGCAGCGTTGCGCTCACATATCCGATGGACGTAATGTGCAACATATCAGCCATGAATCCATGCTGGAATACTAAGACGACAATCCCTAGACTAGCTCCTAAACTAAGCATATTCATCAGCACAGCTTTCAGCGGGAGCAGAACGGAGCGGAATGCTAATAAGAGAACGAGATATGTAATTCCCATTACGAAAATAAGAACTTCAGGAATTTCCTTTTGAATACGGTCAATAATGTCCAATCGATAAGCAGGACCACCTGTAACAGCAGTCTGTAATCCTTCTGGATTCAACTTGCGAAGATCATGAACTAGCTGATCCGTCACAGGATCATCCGTGTCCTTCTCAGGAATAACAATCATCAGAGCTGTATGCCCTTTGGCTAATTGCGTTTCTTCTAACTGTTGTTGAACCTCAGGCTTTGTAAACATGCCCGCAAGCTCTGCATCAGAATGCTGTCCCAGAACAGTTAGATAGCTCTGGACTTCTTTTACACCACCGACAGCTTTAACCTGTTGACCATAAGCTTGAATCTCGCCAATCGAAGCGCTTGACCATATTTCGTCTTTCGTATGTATAACAATTTGAATCGGTGCTGTCATGCGAGGGTCATAGGCGGTTTTGAGCAACTCCGCTCCATAACGGGACTCGTAGCTCGGAGGAAGCACCTCTGCGTTCGGTACACCTAATTTCATTTGCCAGATCGGCGTCATGCTATAAACCAACACACCGCCTACTACAACAACTAACAGGACTGGACGTTTCATTACCGCATATGCGATTTTTTCCCAGAATTTCGATGTTTCTTGCTTACGGAATCGTTTAGGAACGACCTGCAGGGAGTTAATGCGATGACCCAAAATACCTAACAGCGCTAATAACACAGTATTGGCCACGATAACGGAAATTGAAACAACGATAACGCCGCCAAGACAGAGAGAGCGGAAGAAGGTCAAATCCACAAACAGCATTCCCAACAAACCAATGAGGACTGCGATCCCCGAGAAAAATATCGATCTTCCTGCGGTTTGACATGTCATAGCGACGGCAGCAGCAACACTGCTTTGCACTTTGAGTTCTTCACGGAACCGGCTGACCAGAAATAACGCATAGTCAATGCCAACCGCAAGTCCTAGCATCGTAACCATATTCGGTAGAAAATTGGATAGGGATTGATGCTGCGCGATAAAATAAGTAACCCCAAGTGTAAGTGTCACACTCATCAGTCCTACGACCATAGGTAAGAATGCTGCAACCAATGTACCGAAAACAATTAACAATACGAGAAGTGCAATAGGCAGACCTATCGCTTCCGATTTGGCAATATCATGTTTACTGGCGACTTGCATGTCATACAAAATTGCTGGCCCGCCTGTAACATACACGTCCATACCTTCTGGTGGATGTACAAGCGACTTAAGCTCCGGATATCTCTCTAATGCGGGATCTGTATCTAACGAGAGCGATACACTAACTGCTTGTACATCTAGATGTCCTTCATTACGAGGCGTAGTTACGAATCTCACATCTTCCACATACGAAAGTTCTTTCACCTTTGTAAGTGTGGCCATAATCGCATCTTGATGAGCTTTCGCCGTTAAATCAAGCCCATTATGACCCGTATACACGAAACTCAACTGCGTGCGAGGTACCCCAAGCTCATCCCGCATTTGAATCAATCCCAGATCGGATTCGCTCCCTTTGGGCGTAAACCCGTTGTCTTTCAACATACCTGGCGCTTTCTGAGCGAAAATAGCAAAGATGAGCATTAAGCTAATCCCGATCGTTAACACTAACCATCGGAACCGAAACATGGCGTGTCCCCATTTCCAAAACACGCCTTTCTCCATGGACTCCCGCATCGTGACTCCTCCTTAATCTACAAAAAGAACCTGGTTTCCCAGGTTCTTCATCTAATAGGTGCTATATCTATTCTATAGTATTGTAGGCATAGTTGTATCTAATACGGAGTCGTTGACTTTAATTTCCCCAATTTCGGAAATTAATATCGACAGTTTGCTTGAAAGGTCGATTTCATACGGCTCCTTAAGCACAGTACCTGCTTCATTCTGAAGCACACGAATCGTCGGTCTATGCGGAACAGACATGTTCAACTTAGAGACGATACCATATTCGCCAGTATTCAGTCTTACCGTAATCCCCAATGGATAAATGGCTATTTTGTCCCGAAACAAAGCAATCTGACTCTGGTCATACATCGTACCCGATCCTGCGAATAACTGCTCCATAGCCTCATGTGGCAATAAGGGTCTGCGATATACCCGTGTCGTCGTCATGGCATCATAGGAATCGACAAGGCCAATCCATCTGGCGAACTCATTAATCTCGCCACCTTGAATGCCTCGCGGATAACCGCTGCCGTTAATCCGTTCATGATGCTGCAAGGCACAGTGGGCAGAAAGTAGAGGAATATTCGGCTCATCCTTCAATAAATTGAAACCGTAGGTTGTATGATTTTTCATTTCGTTGAACTCTTCTGTCGTTAACTGAGAAGGCTTCCGGAGAATGCCTAAGGGCACTTTCGTCTTCCCAATATCATGCAGTAACGCACCTAAACCAAGTGTCTCAAGCTTTTCTCGACTATACCCGTAGCTGATTCCCAGCATAATCGCATAAATACTCACGTTAACGGAATGTTGGAATAAGTAATTATCCTTCACATTCATATTATTCAGCATGACCATTGCACCCTCATGAGCACTCAGATCATCAATAATCATCTTCATGACATCGCGAAAGTTGCGACCAATGTCGTAATAATTCACAGCGCCGCGTTTATTCGAATCTTCCATAACTTTCTTAAATGTATTGCGAATTTCGATAACGGCTTTGCTTCTTGTTTCATCCTGAATGACATCTTCTTGAATAATGTCATCCGTTCTAGCGTCTTCTATATAAATATAATCAATTCCGTAGCTAAACAAGCGATCAAGGAGTCTCTGTGTAAGCTCAACATTAACGGCCAGAAGGACCATACCATCATCGTTGTATATATTCTTAGCCAGCCTCATCCCAGGTTGACACATGTTGATCGGCATAAACAGCATTTCTAGACCCCCGCATAGGTGAGCATTACGTTCTATTTAAATGTAATGGATTTTAATAAAAAGTTCAATATAAAAAACCGCGTCTTTCGACGCGATTCGCTAATATTTTATAAAAACCTACTTTAAAAACATATAAAGTGCGAAAATAATCGCGACGGCAAAACGATAATAAGCAAAGTAAGTGAGCTTCATTTTTTGTACGAGTTTAATGAAAGTGACGACAGCTAGCAGGGCCACCACGAATGCCACTAGAAATCCTACAATAAAGAAAGCCAAATCGTCGGATGACAGTGCATCGTAATTTTTCAAAAAGTAGACGCCTGATGCTCCGAACATAATCGGAATAGCCATGATGAAAGTGAAATCCGCTGATGCTGCACGACTTACACCCGAAAGCATACCACCGGCAATCGTAGAACCCGAACGCGAAAAGCCAGGCCAAATCGATACGAGCTGCCACAAACCAATTGCGAACGCTTGACGATACGTCAAGTCATCCAGGACGGTCGTTTTGGGTTGTTCCTTTTTCTTCTCGGCAATGATGAGCAGAATTCCTCCGAGCACGAGTCCGACTAGAACGGTTGTTGTATTGAATAACTTCTCATCCACAATATCATTGAATAGAACGCCGATCACACCTGCGGGTATGATACCAATTAGAATGTGCAGTAAGTTCAGCTTTTTCCCGGTTTTACTTTCGCTTTTGCGGTTCACAAGTCCAAACAAGGATAGGATTCGTTTCCAATAAATAACTACGACGGCTAGAATAGCACCCAATTGAATGACAAAGTTGAACGTATTCATTACTGGGTCATTCTCCATGTCAATGTGTAACAAGCTTTCAGTTAAAATCATATGCCCTGTCGAGGATACGGGTAAAAACTCCGTCAAACCTTCAACGATCCCAATAATGATCGCCTCAAAAATTGTATGCATAATTGCCCCCTATATTCTGCTAACTATCAGAAATTTGCTTCGGTTCTTATTCTACCTGTTTAGCACTGGGTCTGACAACATCTATGAACCGAAGGTGCTGGCTGTCGGCGATTGCAGCCTCATCTTGCAGTTGATCGGCTAGCACATCACGGATAAACTCAGGCAGCATATACACGATCTGCTTGCCTCGGCTCAGCGATAAATAGCCTGATCCGAACGTAAACATATCAATCGTACCCACGAGATAGGAACGTTCTGGATCTAGTGGCGTCTCGCCTACATGCACGGCGAGGATACGCTCATAGGGAGGGCGTGAGGCATCCACTTGGACGGTTATCCCGTCCACACAGAGGACGCCTAGCACCTCCCCGCGGAAGCCGTAGCCGCGTATCGGCTTCTCCATGAACTCGTCAAGCAGCGACTCTTCGAGCGCTTGACGAATATCTGCGCCGCTGAGCTCCATGCGGCAGGGATTGATGGGGCCGGGGCAGATTTCCAGCAGCCGGCCCCGGGAGAGGCTCCCCTCCTTCAGTCCCTGAAGGAGCTGCCCGCTATTGACCAGCCCGATCTCGGCGCTGGTCCAGCGGCGAATTCCCGCGGCAAGCAAGTTGCCGAGCGGGGATTCGCCGTACCAATCCAAGCGCAGCGGCTGCCGCAGCTGCGCGACCTCTGCCGCCAGCGATGCGGAGCTGGCGATGCGATAGTGCTCCAGCAGCGTGATAACGCTGCTGTCTTCTTCGCTCGCGTCCGTCATCGGGACGACGCGGCCGTTCAGCTCCACGATCCGGCGCTGCGCCGGGTCGTAGGCAAGTTCGATATGACCGGCATACTGACCGAACTTGCCGGCCGCACCAATATAAGTGCCGCTGAGGAGAAGCGGCTCTTCCAGCAAATGATGGGTGTGGCCGCCAAGGATAATGTCGATGCCTTCCAACTCCTCAGCCATCCGTTGATCCGTTCTCAGGCCCAAATGCGACATAACGATTAAGATATCCACCTTGGGACGCAGAAGGCTCACATGGGCGCTTACAGCTTTCATAGGATCGCTTACGTCCCAACCAAGCAATTCATAGTAAGCTTGATAAGCGGCAGTAACGCCGATTAGACCGATACGCATACCCGACTTCTCAAGCGTCATGGAGGGCAACATCCAATCCGGTGTTTCATTCGTCTTACTATCCGTTATATTGCTCCCAATTATGGGAAATTGGGCATGCTCCAGCACAACAGATCTAAGCCAATCCGGTGTAAAGGTTAATCCTTCATTGTTGCCTAGAACCATCGCTTCGTAGCCGGTTGCATTCATTATTTCTAAATTAGCGATCGCATTCGTTCCTTCTGTTTCTGGAAACATACGATCCATATGATCACCAATATCCAGTGTCAATACTTGATCCGGTGGCCAAAGTCGGCGAACACGATCAAAATAAGCACTAATTTTGGGCATCTGTTCGAAATGGCTATGTATATCATTCGTATGTAATATGACTAGCCGTTGCAAGGGGGCCGACATCCGTTCACCTCTCTTCATAATGAGAAAACGATAAATCTGACTGGGCACATGGTCAACTAGCTTCCAACATGCATGTCTCTATGTTATGCAAGAATCCGCTTCATCATTTCTTGATTTTGAGCTCATCCAGGGTAACTTTGTTCTTAAACCCATATGTTGCTTCATTACCTAAAGCCGGATCGTTTATAAACCATATTTTGATAATACTTTTTACATTCAGGCACTCGCTGCTTCCATCGGGTACATATAATCGAATCGGATACCCCTTCTTCAGTGCCTGTCCCTCTTGTGCATATAGGAACAGTGCTTGATCTGCTTGTCCCCATGGTATCAACGCCTGAAACTCATCTACCGCTTCCACCCGCACGTGAGTGGGCACTTCATTTGTATGATTTTGTCCCTTATTGTGCCAGTTTCGGTACCATGATTTAAGATCAAACGCCTCTCCTTCCACCGACGGTACGCGATCTTGAATATTTAAACTTTGGTCCGCTATTGCAACCATTTCATCAACCGTAAAACTTTCTATGTTCTTATGTAAGCCAGACACTTCTATGCTTGAATTAATTTGCATGCTAATTACTCCTTCTCCATTTCAAATTCCAAGTCCTGCCAAAGGATCACTCCATTATACCATTTTCAGGGCAAAATATGATATGCTGTAAGGGATTCTAACATCTATGGCAAGGAGAAACAAATTGAACTTACATATCCAACTCTTCGCAGGTCTAGTAGACCTATTCGGCACTTCTGTTCTCACGATTACTGTCGATCCTGATTCGATAACGATCGCGCAATTGAAGGATAAAATCATTGCTGATTATCCTGCTGCCTCAGCGCAGCTCTCTATATGTTTCTTTGCTAAAAATCAAGATTACGCCGGTGATCAGGACATCGTTACCGCCTCGGACGAGCTTGCGCTTATCCCGCCGGTTTCAGGTGGGCAGCCATCACTTTACGAAATCACCGATTCAACGATCGATGTCGTTTCCGTGACCAATAAGGTGAATCACCCTAACCACGGAGCTTCACTTGCCTTCATCGGCACGACGCGAGAATTGACACACGGTCAGCGGACCGTCCTTTTGGAGTATGAGGCTTATGTTCCCATGGCCTTGAAAACGATGGCAACCATCGGGGACGAAATCGATGCGAAGTGGCCTGGCACCTTATGTGCGATCACCCATCGATTAGGTAAGGTTGATATTGCTGAAGCGAGCGTCGTGATTGCAGTCTCTTCTCCTCACCGCGCTGACTGCTATGACGCTAGTCGATATGCCATTGAGCGCTTGAAACAAATCGTACCTATTTGGAAAAAAGAAATATGGGAGGATGGGTCCGAATGGAAAGGCAATCAAATAGGCCCCTGGAACCCGCTTCATGCACCGCAGACTGATAACTGACTCGAACGGAGATGACTTCACTTGGATCCTCATTTACATACAGAAGCTTCACAAGAAATTGACCCACGCTATTCGAGACAAATTCTCTTCCCACCGATCGGCATGGATGGTCAGCGCAAACTTGGCCTAGGCCGTGTTGCAATTGTCGGCATGGGAGCATTAGGTACTGTTCTTGCCAATCATATGGTGCGCGCAGGTGTTGGATATGTTCGGATCATAGATCGCGACTTTGTTGATAAGAGTAATCTCCAAAGGCAAATGCTGTACGATGAAGACGACGCCGCTGCGACAATTCCCAAGTCCATCGCCGCTGCGAAGCGTCTGCAGCTCGTGAATTCCAATGTCGAGATTGATCCTCATGTCTGTGATCTTAATGCGACGAATGCCGAGGAATTGCTTCATGATGTCGATGTCATTCTAGATGGAACCGATAACTTCGCTGTTCGATTCCTGCTCAACGATGTCAGCATGAAATTAGGGATCCCTTGGATTTATGGTGGTGCTGTAGCCTCGCGAGGAGTCTCCCTGACCATTATCCCTGAACGAACACCTTGTTTGCGTTGTCTCTTCCCGCAAGCGCCAGCTGCAGGCACTACAGATACTTGTGACACGGCAGGCGTCATTGGAGGAATTATCCATGTTGTTGCTTCCTATCAAGCAACGGAGGCACTTAAACTACTCGTAGGCGCTACAGATCAACTTAATCTCAACATGCAGCAATGGGACTTATGGTTCAATCAGAATTCGGCGATACGGGTCTCCGGGGCTAAGAAGTCAGATTGTCCAGCTTGTGCACTTAGGCAATTTGAGTATTTAGATGCTCATCTTGAAAGTGATACCATTCAGTCTTTATGCGGACGCAATTCGGTGCAAATTCACCCGATTATTCCAAGCACACATCCATTGGAATACTGGGAAGAACGGTTACAACCGCTTGGTCTGGTTGAGAAAAACCGTTTTCTTCTAAAGTTTCACGCATCTGAAGATATTCAAATGATTCTATTCCCTGGCGGTCGTGTTCTCATTCAGGGGACGGAGGATTTAATTCAAGCCAAAAGTCTTTACAGTCGTTATATTGGGATGTAGTATTACAATATACCTATGGGACACTAGGACTTGGAGAGGAGCTTATATGCGTGTACATGTGCTTCAACTAATTGTTGGTGACAAATTAATTTCCGATTCCTACAATGCAGTAGGTCTTCATTTACTCTCTTCAGGCACCATTCTCGATGCTGGAGACATCTCGATGCTTAATCGTCACAGTGTGGATTATGTTGATATAGCTCCAAGAAGCAGTGAAATCGAGAAAGTCGTTGAAGAAGTGCCATCCCGGAAAGCAAATATCTTACAGGTTACCTCTTTTAACAATGCTACTCAGGGCATTAAAGACATGTTTGAATGTTTGCAAGACGGGGGTTCTCTTCGCAACGACGATGTAGAATCCGCTTTCAATCCGCTAATCGAGAGCATTCAGGAAGAAAAGGACGTTGTTTCCTTACTCCTTTCCTTGCATAGCAAAGATGACTATACCCTTCAGCACAGTGTTCAGGTGGGGATGTTATCGTACTATATTGCCAAATGGATGAACAAATCCGAGAAGGAAGCATTAGTCATCGGGAAAGCAGGCTATCTGCACGATATCGGTAAATGTAGGATACATCCAGATATTCTGAATAAGCCAGCTAAGTTGACGAAGGAAGAATTCGAGGAAGTTCAGAAGCACACGATACATGGTTTTGATATCATTCGCAAATCGCTCAAAGATGAAACGTCCGCACTCGTTGCCCTGCAACATCACGAGCGTATGGATGGTTCAGGCTATCCTTTACGAAAAAGCAGTACAGAGATCCATTCCTACTCCAAAATTGTCGCGGTCGCAGATGTGTACAGCGCAATGATTTCCAGCAGAGTGTATCAACAGCGACGTGATCTGCTGCATGTTCTTAAAGAACTTCATCGCATGAGCTTTGGCGAACTCGATCCCAAGATCACCCAAGTGTTCATACGCAACATGATTCCTAATTTTATCGGTAAAAAGGTGTCTCTGAGCGACGGACGTGAAGGGATTATCATCATGACTAACCCTACTGATTTCTTCCGACCGCTCATCAACATTGACAATCAATTCTTAGATTTATCGCAGCTCGCTAATGTAGAAATTACGAAAATTGCGATTTAATACATGGGATATCATACATAGAAAAATTAAATAATTAGAGAGCTTATCGAAATTGCGATTCCGATATATACGGCAGCAAGAAGGGTACCGACAGCCACATTGCCTCCCTTAAGCTGGTCTGATAGCTTCATACCTGGGGTTAGCCAATCGAACACCCAATATGAGGCTATTAAGCATGCGTACCCTACTGCAAACCATAAGCTCATATGCCAGATGGAGGCATTCGTATAGGCAGCGATACCTAGAATGATCGCAGTAGCTATGAACTTGCCTCCCATGGTTATCCCAACAGCTACATTGCCATTATTGATTTCTTCCATATCCCGATAGGGGGTCATTAGACTAAACAAGTACATCCCTGCAAACTGCAACAAGACAATTACGAATAAACTGATAATAAGGTCCACAACGATCATTCTGCCCACCCCCGAAATTTAGCCATCGACTGATCAAAATCCGTATAATCATGTACTTCTTCTAGGACTACACTTACTTCTTTCTTATCTTTGAAGGATGTATATCTCGCTTCTGGAATCGGTTGCTTAACCTTCTGGCCAGTTGGCAATTCTACCACCGCAAAGTACCTAAATTGGCTATCCAGCTCTGTTTTATAAACACCGATTAATTTCACATCTGTCTTTATCTCCACTTTTAATTCCACTAGATCTTTGTCTGCTTCTTCTTTTGTTTTGAAAGACTTAATCGGCTTCCATTGCGACAAAGTAACATCGTTCTTTCCTTGACTGTCCGCCTTCATGGTTGCTTGCATGAAACTCAACACCCAAATACTATCTCCAGTTGCAAAATTCTGATCGTTGGACATACGGTCATTGTTCGGTAACAGCACCATATCACCGTCGATAAGATCCCCAACCTTGACTTGCTGGACTTGATAATCCCATGGCACGTCTCCTGGCGCATAATTCGATGTCGTCGAACCGCTGCCTGATGTTGTTTGGCTTAGTACAGACGGCTTCTTATCCAATGCCGCGGAGATTATCCATATGATGACAATGATGCCTATTAGTCCTATAGCCAATCCAATAAATCTTCCTTGTTTCAAGGCGTTTTCACTCCAATCGCCACAAATTGACTTGCATTCCCGGTTATGATACCGCCAGCTCTACCTAGAAGTCCGCACGGCGTACCATTCAATACGAATAGACCTGTTAATAAATGGCCTTGACCATGCTGGAAAGTTAGCCGCGGCAGGTCAGCTCGTTCTTGGTATACGCGGTTAAAAAACACACTCGTATCAAATCCCGCTTCATCCTTAAATTCCAGTTCTCCCTGTTCGTTATATAACTCAACTGAGCCGCCTTCACGGCCAAACATCGATTTCGACACATAGTTGCCAGCTAGGATAGGACTCCTATACGTTGGTAGCATGTAGGTCTTAATCAGGTCATGCTCCTCTTGCGTAAATAACTCTGACTGATTGATATGAAGATCCCAGATGAGTGCTTGCAACCCTTTGGATTGTAAAATCACAGCATGCAGCCCATTAAATAAATGAACGAATTTCTCCTCGATCGCATACGATAGGGCCTCTCCCCCGTCGTCAACCCCCATCCATTCCTTCGGATATAAGGCAAACATGCGCTCAATAATCCGGTCACTACCAACCTTAACGACGCCCTCGTCAATCCACAAATCCAAACAGTCTACACAGGTCATCTCCCGTCCACTATGCGCGACAAGTGCATCAATGGTGCCGGTGTCTTCGGCATGTGTGCCGTAGGCAATACACGCTGCGTAATCAGGCGCTTCAATCTCCCAGGCTGCCCTTAGAAGTTCCTTCATCCTACGATTCGGTGATTCTACACCATATTGCTCACAAAGCCACGGAGTTGCAATGGAGGCTTCGACATACCCCGTAGGCGTATCCGCATTGAGTTCTAGCAGCTTAATATGGCCTGACTGATCGACTGTAAAATCAAACCTTGCATAGCGGCTTATGAAGCCCTCGCCATTCGGCTCAAGTCGGTCCAACCCATCCCATAACACTTCCGGTATCGATAAGTCTGCATAAAGCTCTCTTTTGCCCGTAACATAACGAGCACCTTTATCAAACACCTGCCAAAGTCCAGAAGCAGCCTGAATAAGATCTTGGTATACGCTACTTGGCATAACGACTAACTGATCAATCCAATACTCTTCCTGCTCCAAGTTAGCCCACGTAAATCCAAGTTCAGCCAGTTCCCGCACACGAGAAGTTCTATCTGTGGCTGGTGCCCCGATAACTTCAAATACCATGACATTAACCCCCAGAGCTTGAGCTGGAGGAGGAGCTGAAACCGCTGGATTTACCGCCTATGCTGCCTGATGAGGTTGATGTTGATTTAGAACTGCTAGAAGATGTATTGCCGCTTACGGAGGAACCCGTTGTGCCTGACTTTGTCGTTGACGATTTATTCGAGTTCGATGTAAAAGTCCCGCTACCGCTTGAAGTTGTTGGTGTTTTGGTCGTCGAACGATTTGTAAAAGTACTTGGTTGATACGTCTTATTAACATATGGTGTATTGGATCGATAATAATAGGAGCGATGATTGTTTCCCCAACTGCTTGAGGAATACGGGCTTACCGTATTGAAAATCAAGTGGTACAGCAGCAGATCATCCCATCCAAAGCCACTGCCTGACACATGATTCACAATAATAGGAGCCGTACTCCCGCCTGATGTGCTCGGTGTGGGCGAAGGCGATGGCGACGGTGCAGTCAAGCCTTTATCCGGAGGGACAGGTAAACTCCAATCCACTTGCGGATCGTAATAGGCTTTCACATCCTCATTCGACCATTCCACCAATTTCGATGCTCCCGCATTGGCAGTTGGCGTCTCCGCGGCCTGTGCCGTTCCTAACAGCATCTGACCTAACAAAATCAAACTCAGTGATGTTGATAGTACTTTAAGCGGTCGTTTCACGCCCTGCTCCCTCCCCCTTCTGCTCCGGCTTTAACGAGCAGCAATTCAAACGCTTGGAGATCCAGATTCAAACGACCTTCAATCATTTCGTATTCCTTCCCGCCAACGAGAATAAAATTAGCCACATTTAAGGCTTGAATAAGCTGATCATCCCAGGCACGATCACTTAAATGGAGCAGTTGCCCCTCGGGCAACTTTTCATACAGTACGATTCTCATTCTGACAGCCTCCTCCAAAAAAACATGCTACACATTTAAACGCATAAGAGATTCAATTGTTTCAAAATAGACAAATATAAAAAGCCTATCCATTGGATAGACTTTTTTCATTACTCTTATTAATAGGCAATTCGCTTCGCCTTTAGAAATGTTTTTTTCCAATATGCTTTATCAATACTTGATATCTGTACCCCATTCTTCGGCTCGGGGGAAGCATGCAGCATCTTCATATTTCCAATATAAATGCCGACATGACCAACTGTTTTGTTCGATTTAAAGCGCCCTGGCACATAGAAAAACAGCAAATCGCCCTTACGCAATGACTTACGAGATATTAATGTGCCTTTAGTACCTTGTGATCGAGCTACACGCGGCAGCTTAATATTATATTTCCCATAAATATACTGGGTAAATGTTGAACAATCGAATCGGCCTGTTTGGGGATATGGGCCTGTACCGAATTTATATTTGACGCCCATATAATTTTTCCCTTTATTAATCATGGCGTTAATATCAATGTTTTTCAGCACGGGCATATCTTCATCCTGATTACTTGGTGACCATACTTGTAGATCATGAAGTGTACGACTAGGCATTCCCGCTGGATTTGCACCAGCACCATCGTCTTTGAATGGATCCGCAGGATCATCCCCGAAATTCAACTCAGGCGAATTGTCATTCGCACCTGCGGGATCATCCTCATGTTCAATGATCGCTACAGGGGAAGCATGAACAATGACGTCTCCTTGTCTAACTTCGTAAGACATATCATCTTGAAATAAGTCCGCTAAGTCTGAAACAGGTACATAAGCCGTACCGCCTTCTTTCACTACGGGCTGACTTAATTGAATATCCGCTCCATCTTTCATAGCTTTATTGGAGTTCATGATTAGTTCAAAGTTAGCGTCATTATCCCCAATCATCAGTTTACCTTCTGAATCTTCCCATTCGGACTGGAATTTGAGTGTTTTAATTAAATCTTGAGCAGAAACATAATTGGTATTTCCTATTTGTTTCATTGGCAGTACCGCATCATTGTTTGCAAGCCCAATGATACCTTTGCCTTCTTGCGACATACTCTTCGTAACCGAATTGCCTGAGCCAGTTACACCTGTTGGGCTTTGCGAAGGTGTTACACTAGGTGGGCTCGCATTATCCTTCCCACAAGCCGTCGAAATCGCCAGCATAAAAACCACACTGCCGATTGCTGGTATTTTTAGCTTATTCCACATGGATTTCTCTCTCCTTCAGGGACACATTATTATCCTTTATAGAGTGAGACAAGTGGGGTACAAATATGCATTTTCACCATCGTAATTGTTGTTGGAGCATCTTGGAAAACGGAAAGATCATTATGAGTTATGGAAAAACCCTTTTATCCAATTTGCAAAATCTGCAGTGACTGGAATAAGTCCTATTCCATGATTTGCGATGGCAATCAAACCATAGGCAGTTTGTCCAATCCCTACAATTCCAAGGGCTGTATGCCCAATACCTACAGATATAAGTTGTACTGTAAACCGCAGCTATGCGTAGTATACATAATTGAAAAAAGCGTGCCCGAGTTACTCGGACACGCTTTTTTCAATAAAAATTATTTAACCGATCGACCCTTCCATCTCGAACTTGATGAGACGGTTCATTTCCACGGCGTATTCCATCGGAAGTTCTTTCGTAAACGGCTCAATGAAGCCCATAACGATCATTTGCGTAGCTTCTGCTTCTGTAAGTCCACGGCTCATGAGGTAGAACAATTGATCCTCAGATACCTTGGATACGGTCGCTTCATGCTCAAGCGTAATGTTGTCGTTCATGATTTCATTGTAAGGAATTGTATCTGATGTAGACTCGTTATCCAAGATCAACGTATCGCACTTGATGTTAGCTTTGGAACCTTGGGAGTTACGTCCGAAGGACGCCAAACCACGGTACGTTACTTTACCGCCATGCTTGGAAATCGATTTGGATACGATCGTCGAAGTTGTATCTGGTGCCAAATGCGTCATTTTCGCGCCCGCATCTTGGTGTTGACCTTTGCCCGCAACCGCGATGGAAAGAACCATCCCTTTAGCGCCGCGGCCTTTAAGAACAACAGCTGGGTACTTCATTGTCAGCTTGGAACCGATGTTACCATCAACCCACTCCATCGTAGCTCCTTCTTCTGCAACCGCACGTTTGGTAACGAGGTTGTAGATGTTAGGTGCCCAGTTCTGGATCGTTGTGTAACGAGCACGGGAGTTCTTCAAACATACGATTTCAACGACTGCGCTATGAAGGGAGTTCGTGCTGTAGATAGGCGCTGTACAGCCTTCTACGTAGTGTACGAAGCTATCTTCATCAGTGATGATCAATGTACGCTCGAATTGGCCCATGTTCTCGGAGTTGATACGGAAGTAAGCCTGCAAAGGCACTTCACATTTCACGCCTTTTGGTACGTAGATGAAAGATCCGCCTGACCATACGGCAGAGTTCAACGCTGCGAACTTGTTATCGGAAGGAGGAATGATCGTTCCGAAATATTGTTTGAACAACTCAGGGTATTCACGAAGAGCTGTATCTGTATCTGTGAAGATAACACCTTGATCTTCAAGCTCTTTTTGCATGCTGTGGTAAACAACCTCAGACTCATACTGTGCAGAAACACCAGCCAGGAACTTTTGCTCTGCTTCAGGAATACCAAGTTTGTCGAATGTTTCTTTAATCTCGGTAGGAACTTCTTCCCACGTTTTACCTTGCTTCTCGGAAGGACGAACATAGTATTGGATATCATCGAAATCCAAATCATCCATGTTTCCGCCCCAACGCGGCATAGGCATTTTGAAGAATTGCTCAAGGGATTTCAGACGGAATTCCAACATCCAATCTGGTTCGCCTTTAATTCTTGAGATTTCTTCAACGATTTCACGAGTTAGACCTTTTCCGGATTGGAAAATGGATTTATGCTCATCTCTAAAACCATATTTGTAATCCTCTAAATCTGGCATTTGTTTCGCCATGGTTGATTCCTCCTTAACGTTCTTTTACTTGCTATATGTTTAACCTATTCCACCGCAATTGCGTTAGCTATCGGTTTTATGAGAATGTTCAATCCCTTTGCGCAGTGCATTCCACGCTAGAGTTGCGCATTTAATCCTCGCTGGGAATTTGTTAACGCCCGACAGGGCCTCAATGTCTTCATATTCAAATTCTACGGATTCGCCCTTCATGAGGCCAGAGAAATCATCAGCCATCTTCAGTGCTTCTTCGACTGTCTTCCCTTTGACAGCATCCGTCATCATGGATGCCGAAGATAAGCTAATCGAGCAGCCTTCGCCTGTGAATTTCGCCATTTTCACGATACCATCTTCAACTTGCATCTGCAGTGAAATTTTATCGCCGCAGGTTGGGTTGTTTAGGTCAATCGTAACGGACTCGCCGGACTCAAATTTCCCACGGTTGCGAGGAGTTTTATAGTGATCCATAATTACTCTACGGTATAAATCATCCAATTGCATCGCCGAAGTACTCCTTTGTTTTCAGTAAAGCCGTCACAAGACGGTCTACATCATCTTCCGTATTATATAGATAGAAGCTCGCACGAGCTGTGCTGCTTTGTTCTAACCATCTCATCAGCGGTTGGCAGCAGTGGTGACCCGCACGAACTGCAATGCCCATGGAATCCAACACCGTTGCTACATCATGAGGATGAACATCGCCAAGATTGAAAGTTACTAACCCTGCACGATTCGTCGTTGGCCCGTAAACAGATAAATCTGGAATTTGCATCATACGATCCAAAGCATAGTTCGTAAGCTCTACATCATGTTTAAAAATGTTATCCATCCCAACTTCTGTTAAGAAGTCGATAGCTGCGCCAAGCCCAACTGCTCCTGCAATCATAGGTGTTCCGCCTTCGAATTTCCACGGAAGTTCTTTCCAAGTTGACTCATACAGATCGACATGATCGATCATTTCCCCGCCAAACTCTACTGGTTCCATGTTATTCAACAAAGACTTCTTCCCGTACAATGCCCCAATTCCGGTTGGTCCACACATCTTATGCCCGGACAAGGCATAAAAGTCACAATCCAAATCTTGCACATCCACTTTCATATGCGGCGTACTTTGTGCACCATCGACCATGATCTTGGCACCATGCTTATGAGCAATAGCAGCAATTTCTTTGATCGGGTTAATCACACCAAGCACATTGGATACATACACGATCGAAACAATCTTCGTACGATCAGTGATTGTATTCTCCACATCTGCAAGGGAGATTGAACCGTCTGGCTGCAGTGGAATATATTTTAAAGTGGCACCTGATTTCTTAGCAGCCTGCTGCCAAGGAATCAAGTTACTGTGATGCTCCATCGGGGTAAGGACGATTTCATCGCCCTCACGAAGTACCGATTCGGCATAGCTAGCTGCCACAATATTAATAGCGGTTGTAGTGCCTCGAGTGAAAATAATTTCCTGCTCACTAGCTGCGCCGATGAACTTCGCCACTTTGGCTCTAGCTCCTTCGTACGCATCCGTCGCTCGGGAACCTAGGGTATGAACCCCGCGATGAACGTTCGCATTATCCCACTCGTAGTAATGCTTCAGTGCCTCGATCACCTGAATAGGCTTCTGGGAAGTAGCAGCACTATCCAAGTAAACCAGAGGATGACCGTTCACTTCTTGCTTCAGAATGGGAAAAAGTTCACGTATCTCGGCAGGTATCATTGTCCTAACTTCCTCTCCACTAAGCTTTGCAGCTGTTCTTCAACGCTCTTAACTGGGATCTCGGAAACGACTGGTGCCAAGAATCCGTAAATGATTAAGCGTTGAGCTTCTTCTTTGGTAATCCCACGGGACATAAGGTAGTGAACTTGTTCTGCATTCACTTGCCCAACGCTCGCAGCATGACCTGCTTTAACATCATCTTCGTCAATCAGAAGAATAGGGTTCGCGTCTCCACGAGCTTTCGGGCTAAGCATCAAGACTTTCTCGGTTTGTTGACCGTTACAGCCTGTTGCGCCTTTCTCAATCTTCGTGATTCCGTTGATAATTGCTGTAGATCCATCACGCATAACGGCACGTGTAATCATATCACTTGTTGATGCTTTACCCCAATGTACGGCACGCGTCGTAAGGTTCAGCTTCTGTTCTTGTGTACCAACACAGATCACTTTGGCATCGGAATCGGATCCTTTACCTTTTAGAACGGATGTCGTATCAGACATTGAATTGCCGTAGTTTAACTCACCAACAACCCAACCAATACGGGAATCATCTTCAAGAATCGCACGACGATACGTGAGGTCTGTTACGGATGCTTCCAAGCTGTGAATGGAGGAATAGCTAACACGTGAACCTGGTTTGGCAAACACTTCAACGACACCGTTCTGCACAAGCTCTGCGCCGCCAACGGAGGACACAAAGTTATCTACATACGTAACCGAGCTGAATTGTTCAGCAACAATGAGAACGTGCGGAGCAAATGTGGCTTCAGCATCATCGGCAACAAACAACGCTTGAAGTGGGATATCAACAACCACGTTCTTGGGAACGTAGATGAAAATACCACCATTCCATAATGCCGCATGCAAAGCTGTCAGCTGATTTTCATTCGCCTCAACAGCCTTCATGAAGTAAGGTTTAACCAAGTCTCCATGCTCACGAACAGCCGTTTCTAGATCTGTGAAAATAACGCCTTGTGCCTTCAATGCTTCAGACACTTGATTGAACACGATACCGGAGTTGCGTTGTACGATCAAGTTTTCAGAATTCACTAAGCCTTGCGTCACTTCAGGCAATGCATCAAGTGAGCTCAACGCAGCTTGCTCTTTATAGGATCCGTAGGCGGAAATGCTCCAACGGTCGATTCTTGTTTTTTCTAGTATAGGTAATTCCAACGAATTCGCTAATGCTACCCCTTCAGTACGAAGGGCTGTCATCCACTCCGGCTCTTGCTTGCTGCGGGAGAGCTCAGTAACAGCATTAGTATCGATGGAAAGTGATGTTTTAGTGCTCATGATTTCCTCCATTTGTAAGTATCTTTGACCCTAAGATCAAAGTCTCTCATCTCCTAGTACTTCGGTCCTTGTGTGTTCATAGGAACTTTGAACTCTTCTTCGTCTTGACCAACAGTTTCGTCAACGATACCCAATTCTTCTTTGATCCAATCGTAACCTTCCGCTTCCAATCGCTCAGCGAGCTCAGGGCCACCGGATTTTACGATGCGACCTTGCATCATAACATGTACAAAATCAGGTTTAACGTAGTTCAATAAACGTTGGTAATGCGTGATGATCAAGAAGCCGCGCTCTTCACTGCGCATCGCATTGACACCTTCAGCCACGATACGCAGGGCATCGATATCTAGACCGGAGTCGATTTCATCAAGGATAACGAATTTAGGCTCAAGCAAAAGCATTTGGAGAATTTCATTACGCTTCTTCTCACCGCCGGAGAAGCCTTCGTTCAAGTAACGGTGCATGAACTCAGGGTTCATTTCCAGTTGCTTCATTTTCGCTTCCATTTGACGGATAAATTTGATCAAAGAAATTTCGTTACCTTCGCCGCGGCGAACATTCATTGCACTGCGCAAGAAGTCAGCGTTCGTTACGCCTGTGATTTCGCTTGGGTATTGCATAGCCAAGAACAGACCTGCGCGTGCTCTTTCGTCAACTGCCATCTCAAGCACATCTTCGCCGTCTAATGTAACAGAACCCTCTGTTACTTCGTATTTCGGGTGACCCATCAACGCGGAAGCTAATGTACTTTTACCTGTACCATTCGGCCCCATGATCGCGTGAATTTCGCCGCCTTTGATTTCTAGGCTAAGACCTTTCAAAATTTCCTTTCCTTCGATGGTCGCTTTCAGACCCTCTATTGTAAATGTTGATGAATTTGCCATTTTCTTTAAGCCTCCATAATGTTTGAGTGTACTAGATAGATGACAATCATATGTAATGATTATCACTGATTCTCATTAGAATAATTCTATTATAACTTACTGTGACAAATCAAGAAAGGGCATTTCCATGAAAAAGGCGAGCGTTTTGTGAAAAGCTACGTGAATTATACGCCAAAGTACGTTTTATTTCAGCAACTTGTGCAGTAAATTCTACCTCATTCAACACGGGGGTCATCTCAGAATCATCCGGTATCAATGCCCCCAGCTGGATCCATGATTTGCAGCCAATATAGGCCTGTTCGATCTCAATCCGGATCGGTTCGTTAAGCATATATACCCTTAAAATCATTATATGCAACGGGTTTTTACGTTTCCACTTCAATCGCTCTTCCGTGAAATTTTCTGTCCAAATATGAAAAGGAAACAACTGATTCAGCTTTTCTTGGTCGCTGACTTCGATATCTTCCACCATTCGAGCAAAAGAATGAATGGTCACATGCGTATCTTGTGCGCTCCAGTTGACCAATGTTTCATCGATAATTCCGCGATAGGGCTCTTTCAGCAGTTCTTTTCTCTGATGCTCATATGTTGGATAGAGAAAGAAATCATTCGATTCCACCTGAAAATCTCTTGTTTCTTCGACAATACCTCCCTTGCGCATAATAAAAATTTGTGAGCCGGCTTCTAAAGCTTTAACTGCAGATGCCCATTCCTTCAATGCTTTCCCATTCCCCATGTCGCCAACCCCGTTCTCCTCATTAATCTATCTATTATAAATAAACTTTGTACACAAGACAAATCCGATTGATGTTGATAAAAAAAAAATGGAACAGCCTTAGAATCGGCCATTCCTTATTTCGTTGAATCCTTTTCATACGATACTTGCATTCGGGTAAACTGATCTTGATTATGTTTCATCGGATTCGGATCATGGGTGCTGTCTGGTGTATCTGCTTGGTAGGCAAGAAGTAAGAACGTCATGCCCAGGGCAATAACCAATAGGACATTCAGAAGTTTCATCCATTTCACATCCTCGGATATCAGGTATCTTTAGGATAATGGGAATTCATATCATGAATGTTTGTGTGAGTTAAAGATTGTGTAAATATTTCATCCCAGGAATGATTGCAGCATCCAACGATGCTTCTCCAGAGAAGTTTGGATCGCTAAGAGCATATCCGATGTGGTATCGTCGCTCGCTTCCTCGCAGATCTCCATGCCCGCCTTCAGTTCTTGCGTAAGGATAGTGAAATCTTCAATAATCGCTTCGACCATTTTCGTAGCCGTTTCCGTACCCGATGCTTCCTTGAGTGAAGAAATATCTAAGTAAGCTTTCATCGTTGCGGCAGGTTGACCGCCAATCGCCAACAGTCGTTCAGCTAATTCATCCACATGAAGCGCAGCCTCATTGTAAAGCTCCTCAAATTTGACATGAAGCGTAAAAAATTGATTTCCTTTGACATACCAATGAAAATTATGAAGCTTAACGAACAGTAAATTCCAGTTGGCAATTTGCTTATTAAGTACCGTTTGAATGGATTGCGTTGAGACCAATGTTGCGCTTGTCATTCAAATCCTCCTTCATTTTCCTAAAAATCGTCCTTGTACACGCTAATTTACGTCTATCACGCGGATTTTATGTAAAATAACCAACATTTCTGAAAAGTGTATTTCATGCGGAAACAATTTGTCTTATACTAGGTAAAGACAATTAATACTCAGTAAATTAGTTGGAATTAATTCCAATCACTTTAAGAAGATGCTTACGAAGTCAGTTTTCTGACGAAAACTTTTTGGGAGGTTCATTCATGTCCACTTATCATCCGTTATCGGAAGCGCAAGCCATCGAATACGCTCGACGTATTCCAGAATTGTTCCAATCAGGTTCTGAACTAACTAGCCAAGAAATTGGAGATGGAAACTTAAACCTCGTGTTTCGTATATCAGAGGCAGCTACAGGAAAAAGTATTATTTTGAAACAAGCTCTTCCTTATGCCAAAGTTGTTGGGGAATCCTGGCCGTTGACGCTTGATCGTGCGCGCATTGAGAGCGAAGCATTGATTATTGAAGAAGGCCTTGTGCCAGACCTCGTCCCGCATGTGTATGCTTATGATGCAGACTTAGCGCTTACCGTCATGGAAGATTTGAGCGATCACGTGATCATGCGTCGCGGATTAATCGAAGGTAATCAATATCCGCTGTTTGCTGAACACATTGGGCGTTTTATGGCGCATACCCTTTTCTTTACTTCGGATTTAGGCAAAAATCAACAAGAGAAAAAGATTCAGCAAGGACGCTTCATCAACCCGGAACTTTGCAAAATCACCGAAGATTTGATCTTCGATGATCCGTATCGGGATGCGGAAACGAACAATATTGATGCCGCGATCCGTGATGCTGCAGAGCAACTATGGGGGGATAGCGAACTTCACTTTGAAGTTGCCATTCTACGCAATAAGTTCCTCACTTCGTCACAAGCTCTGCTTCATGGGGATTTGCATACTGGCAGTATTTTTATCAAACCCGACTCTACGAAAGTAATTGACCCTGAATTCGCTTATTATGGCCCGATGGGCTTCGATATTGGTGCTGTTCTCGCTAATCTGCTACTTAACTTTGCTGCGCAAGAAGGTTGGAGTAAAGATGATGCAAGCCGTTCCGCTTACCGCGCCTATTTGACACAAACTGTGAAGGATGTATGGTCACACTTTGAAGAAAATTTCCGTGCACTATGGAACGAGCATGGGGTAGATCGCGTATTTGCCGCGCCAGGTTACCAAGATTATTTCATCTCCAACTTGCTGCGTGATACAGTTGGATTCACAGGCGCCAAAATGGTCCGTCGGGTAGTGGGTCTTGCCCACGTGGCCGATATCGATAAAATTGAAGACGCGGCAGCAAGAGAGCGCGCACAACGTTTGGCCTTAACAATCGGGACCGCTGCTATTCGGGCGAACCGTCAGGTAACCACAATTGATGAACTAATAGCAATTGCAACACGAGCAGCAGAAAGAGGTTTTGTACTATGACAACAAACAATGTAAAAGATGAAAACGTGAAGGACCAACATCAAGAGCAAGGGGCTTTGCAGTCCTTGCGCTGGAATGGCCAGCAGCTAGATTTGCTCGATCAACGCCTCCTTCCGGAGGAGATCGTGTATTTGCCGCTGGAGACACCGATCGAGGTGTGGGAAGCGATTCGGCACTTGAAAGTTCGCGGCGCACCTGCGATCGGGATCGCCGCCGCGTATGGGGTATACCTCGGCATCCGCGGTGTGGATGCTACAGTTGATGGGCTTCTGGCGGAAGTCCAGAAGCAAGCGGATTATCTGGCGACGTCGCGTCCGACGGCGGTGAACTTGTTCTGGGCGCTCGATCGCATGCGTGCGAGAGCGGATGTTTTGGCAGCCGAGGGCGTGAGCCCGGATGCGTTCAAGGCTGCGCTTCTGCAGGAAGCGCAAGTGATTCAGGCGGAGGACGAAGACACCAACCGCCGTATTGGCGAACATGCGCTCACGCTGTTCGAGGATGGGTTCGGCGTGCTGACGCATTGCAACGCCGGCGGTTTGGCGACCGCCAAGTACGGCACGGCGCTAGCGCCGTTCTACTTGGCGAAGGAGCAAGGGCTGAACATCAAAGTGTTCGCCGATGAAACACGGCCGGTGCTGCAAGGCGCGCGGCTCACGGCATTTGAACTGCAGCAGGCTGGCGTAGACGTCACGCTGATCTGTGACAACATGGCCGGCGCGGTCATGGCCAAGGGCTGGATTCAAGCGGTCATCGTAGGAACGGACCGCGTAGCGGCAAACGGCGATGTTGCCAACAAAATCGGCACCTACAGCGTAGCCGTGCTGGCAAAGGCGCATGGCATCCCGTTCTATGTGGCAAGTCCGCTGTCGACCATCGACTTGAACACGCCGACTGGCGGCGACATTCCGATCGAGGAGCGCCATGAGGACGAGATCACGCAAGGTTTTGGCAAGCGGACAGCACCTGCCGGCGTGAAAGTATTCAACCCAGCATTCGATGTAACTCCGAATGAGTATGTAACCGCGATTATCACTGAAAAAGGTATCGTTCAAGCTCCATATGGCGAAAACCTGCGTAAGCTTTTTGAATAAACTTGAAGGCTCCGCTTTCAGGCCATTAGAATTGAATTTAACTGAAAAACCTCCAGTTAAATTCGCGAGATTACACTAAAATATAAGTTTAGATGGAAAAACTCCAGTTAAATTCCGACTCTCTGCTTCTTTTGCGGAGAAAGTCAGAAAATAGCTGGAGTTTTTCCAGTTATTCGGCTTACTGTGCGAAATTTGCTCCAAATAGCTGGATGTTTTCCAGTTAAAACGTTGCAGTGTGCGATGGGGTGGTGGATTGTGGGGTTGGAGTAGCTAAGAATAACTAAATAGAGCTGTCCAGAAGTAGATTTTCTACTTTCGGACAGCTCTCTTTGGAGTTTACATCGTGCTCGCGTGTTGGAGCAACGTATTCTCACGGTAAGCGTTCGGCGTTGTGCCGTGCGCCTTCTTAAATACATAATGCAAGTAATTGCTGGATGTGAAGCCGCTGCGCTCTGCTATTTTCTCCAGCGTCAGCGTGGTTTGCTGCAGCTCGCTGCATACGAATTTGAGGCGAATTTGCTCTAAGAATTCGCTGAAGGACACATTAGCCTTCTCCTTGAAAATCCGTTGAAGCTGCCTCGAGCTAATCTGCACACGTTCAGCCACGCCTTCCAAGGTTAAGGGACGACGGAAGTTATCCGTGATGAATTGAACGGCCATCTGATAGCGATAGTTCTTCATATCACGAGCAGGCAGATTAACTCCCTGCGGCTCCTGTTTGTACGCACTAACGGTTCTTAGCAGCATCTGGATGATGGACTGTTTAATAACCGTATACTGACCTAACTGGTTGTTCCGCCAAGCTTCGTAAGCCACCAGGAAGCATTTCATCGCTTCATGGCGATCCACGGCTGGAACATGAGGCAGCCTGCTTAGCTGTCCCATACAAGCTTCAGCTTCCGCCATCTCCCATTCCTCTCCCCAACTAGAGGAGGACGTACTAGAAGAGGACGTACTAGAAGAGGCAGCTTCTTCCTTATCCGCTAATTTCACAATATCTACATGGAGACATAGCTCACCCATCGCTTCGTGCTCATCTGCTTCTTGCCGATGAATGACACCGGGTGCTGTGACATAGAGGAGTCCTTCATGGAGGGCATGCGTAACTCCTTCTAGGATAACTCTTCCTTTGCCACTAGGAATATAGTGAATTTCGTACTCTGAATGCTGATGATAATCGACGATTGCTCCTGCAGGAAAGGAAGTCAGATGGCAACGCAATACTCGAATTCCGTAAGCTCCCCAACGAAAGCTTAATTCCAGGCGATCTAATGCCATCGGATTTTCTAACATAGGTTCGAAGTAAAAAGGTTGACTCATAGGTCTATACCGCTTCCTTTCCAGATGGTGACGATTAGTTTGCTAGGGAATCCAGACGCACTTGGCTTTTACTAGCAACCGATAGATTTGAAGCTTCCATTAGCTTCGTTAAGTCTACAGCCAATCCGATATTTTCAGTGGCTTTAGTACCATTTTGAATATGTGCTACCCATTGATCAAACGCAGTTGGCTTCGCATCAGGAATTGGTTCGTAAGCCACCCACTGATTTGTTGCTTCTTCCAGCTTGCTCGTACGCAGTAAGACGCGGCCATCGTGCTCGGAGTACAAGATACTGCCTGATGTACCATGTACTTCAATCACGAAAGGCGAAAAAGCATTCACAAAACCTGCTTCCACGATACCGAGCGCACCATTCTCATATTGAAGCAGCGAAACGGCATTATCTTCAACTTCTCTTCCTGTTACATAGCCATAAGAAGCGCTTACAGCAACGGGCAGACCTAGAAACAATCGATTAAGATACATCGGATGACAACCAAGATCGATAAGTGCTCCGCCACCGCATTGCTCAGCATTGTAGAAGTGCTCCGGCAACCAGCCATTCGGATTCGCGGTAGTCGATATGCCACCATTATGCGAAAGTCGTGTACGGACAAGCGTGACTTGACCAATTAACTCTTTAGCAAGGATATCTTGAATCGCCAAGGTAGATGGAGAATTCAAACGCGGCAAGGAGACTGTTAACGTTACGCCAGCTTCCTCTACGGCTGCTAGAATTTCATTCACTTCGTGAAGCGTAGGAGCGATAACTTTCTCTGTGAAAATATGTTTACCTGCCTGTGCAGCAGCGATAATGACATCTCGATGAAGGTTGGTTGGCGTGTCAACAACAACAGCTTCAATCTCTGGATTAGCTAGTAACTCTTCAAGACTTGCGTAGAACGCCACACCTCGTGTTTCGGCTTCCTGCTGACCTCTCTCTACAATCTCGTCCCAAATAGCCACGATCTCTGTATCCTGGTGCTCATTTACCTGTTTTGCATAATCCTTTGCATGTACATGCCAGAAACTTAACATTGCTACTTTCATCCTGAATAACCTCCAAATAAGTGACTTGGGATCATTGTATCATGCGCACAGTAGCGGATAAATTCCGATTTCGTGACAGTTGAAGGTACAAAATTACGACATACACTTATTTGTTTCCCTATTCGAAGATTAGGATAGAATATCTAGAACGTCAAGTTTTTTCAAAGAAATAAACGGGAACACGTTCACAACTCCAAAGTTTAAAATTGATAATTCCTATGTGTTTAGTATACAATTAAGGGATTATCTCATATTTCCTGAAAGGAGTTCATATCCTATGTTGTTTACACCCTATACTATTGCTGGTGTCACTCTCAAAAATCGGATCGTCATGTCACCGATGTGTATGTATGCCTCTGATGAATCTGGTGAAGTCAAAGACTGGCACCATGTACATTACGCTTCACGGGCCGTCGGCCAAGTTGGGCTTATCTTAATAGAAGCAACGGCAGTTACGGCTCAAGGTCGGATTTCGACGCGTGATTTGGGCATCTGGGAGGACGCGCATATCGATGGCTTGAAGCGCATTGTCACTTCCATCCATGGACATGGCTCCCATGTGGGCATTCAGCTCGCACACGCAGGCAGGAAAGCTGTCCTCGACACACCTATCATTGCCCCATCGCCTATTCCGTTCTCAGATACGTTCAAAACACCGGATGAAGCTACACTTTCAAACATTCAAGAAACTATTCAAGCATTCGCTGACGCGGCTGATCGTGCCAAGCAAGCTGGATTTGATGTCATCGAAATTCATGCGGCTCATGGCTACCTCATTAACGAATTCCTATCACCTTACTCCAATCATCGTCAAGATGCATACGGAGGTAACCAAGAGGGGCGCTTCCGCTTCTTGCGCGAAACCGTTCAAGCCATCCAAAAACGCTGGGACGGCCCCCTGTTTGTCCGAATTTCGGCTAATGAGTATGTGGAAGGCGGACTTACACCGCAGGATCACGTCTATTTCGCAACGCAACTCAAGGAGCTTGGCGTCCATCTGATTGATGTCAGCTCCGGTGGCAATGCACCGATCGTTCCCAACTTCTTCCCAGGCTACCAAGTGCCTTTCGCGGAAGAAATTCGCACCAAAGCCGACATCCCTGTCGGAGCTGTTGGACTGATTACGGAGCCGCAGCAAGCGGAAGAGATTCTGCAAAATCACCGTGCCGATCTCATTTTCCTGGGTAGAGCCCTATTACGTGACCCGTATTGGGCGAGATCCGCCGCACAGGATTTACGCGTAGAACTCGTGCCTCCAACACCGTACCAACGAGGTTGGTAATGTAAATAAAAACACCCCCACTGGGCACTTCATTCGACCACGTGGGGGTGTTATGTTATTTGGATACTGGCACCGTATTATAATACTCTTCCATCGTCACTTTCTTCGATTGGATCTCCTTAGCGACGTCAGTGCCTACATATCTCAAATGCCAAGGCTCATATTGATAACCCGTAATGGCAGCTTTTCCTTGCGGGTAGCGGATTATAAAACCGTACTCACTTGCATGCTTCTCTAACCAGATAGCTTCCTTCGTTCCGCCAAAGCAATCGGATGCCGCGCATTTGCCATTACTACCCGTTACGTCAATGGCAAGTCCCGTTTCATGCTCACTTGTTCCAGGAACCGCGCTGTAGGTTTTGGCCTTTTCTTCGCCATCCTTTTTCACGTAACTATCAAACAGGGCTTTCTGTGTGGCATACGAACGATAGGCCGAAACACCTGCTAATGGAACACCATCTTTTGCCGCTTCGGCGAATAGCTTCTCTATGGCAGTTGCCGCGACTTGGCGCATTTTGCGTTTATCAATCTTTTCGGAAAATGTAAAGGCAATGTTCGGGTATACAAGATCTGTCGGCTCATAAGTGGATGGCAATGAATTCGTCTTATTGACCAGAACGGTAATACTCTCCGGCTTAGCAATCACTTGAACTGCGCCATTCTTAGTTGGTGTAGGGCTAGCAGCAGGTGAAGTCACAGGATTCGACGATGGTTTCGTTGTTGCTGTAGCCGTAGCTGCAGGGGGCGTTGTAGTCGGTGTCGTTCCTACACTTGGCGAAGCCGTAGGGCTTGTTGTCACACTAGCTGATGCTGTGGGGCTAGGAGAACTCGTAGAGGCTCCTTCATCCTTACTTCCGCAGCCTGCCACAATTGTTAACGCCAAGAGGATGGCGATGGATACGTTCATTTTGATTGTCATGTGATCTACCTTAATCCTTTCATTTCGTGTCGTCATGCCGCTTAGAGGGAGGTTAAAAAAGCTTTCCAAAGTAATAGACCGCGAATGCAATGAAAAAGTTTCATTCCCACGATTATTTTAACTTAGGCAAAAAGGCTGCATCTAGGATGAGCTCCTAAATCGCAGCCTTCTCATATTTTATGCGGAACTGGTTACCGTTTCAAGTTTACTTCTGACTAGCGACAATCGCTTGTTCCAAATCATAAATAATATCTTCAATCGCTTCTGTTCCAACGGATAAACGAATAAGTCCTGGAGACACACCAGCTGATGTCTGTTCCTGCTCATTCAATTGTGAGTGCGTGGTACTTGCAGGATGAATGATTAAGGATTTGGAATCGCCCACATTGGCCAAATGAGAGAATAGCTCTACGGAGTGAATCAGCTTCTTACCCGCTTCAATGCCGCCTTTGATACCGAAGCTTAGAATCGCACCTTGACCTTTCGGCAAATACTTCTTAGCTAAGGAATAGGACGGGTGACTTTCAAGTCCCGCGTAGCTTACCCACTCTACAGACTCATGAGCTTCTAAATATTGAGCTACTTTCAACGCATTGGAGCTATGACGCTCAAGACGAAGATGCAACGTTTCTAAGCCTTGCAGTAATAAGAATGAACTATTCGGGGATAGGGATGCTCCCAAGTCGCGCAATAATTGGACGCGTGCCTTAATAATATATGCAATCGAACCAACCGCTTCCGTGTAAACAACTCCATTATAACTCGGGTCTGGTGTCGTCAAACCAGGGAATTTGCCGCTTGCAGCCCAGTCGAATTTCCCGCCATCTACGATCACGCCACCAATTGTCGTACCATGACCTCCGATAAACTTCGTCGCAGAGTGCACTACGATATCAGCGCCATGCTCGATCGGTCTAAGCAGATATGGACTTGGGAATGTATTGTCAACGATAAGAGGAATACCATTCTCATGCGCAATCGCCGCTACGGCTTCAATATCCAAGACATCCCCTTTGGGATTACCAATGGATTCTGCATAGATGGCTTTCGTTTTGTCCGTGATCGCTGCGCGGAAATTATCGGGATTACTTGCATCAACGAATTTCACTTTAATGCCTAATTTAGGCAACGTGTTCGCAAATAAATTGTATGTACCGCCATACAAGGCGGAAGCGGATACGATTTCATCACCAACTTCAGCAATGTTCAGAATTGAAAATGTGATGGCTGCTTGTCCGGAAGCTACAGCAAGTGCTGCTGGCGCACCTTCCAGTGCAGCGATACGTTGTTCGAACACATCTGTTGTCGGATTCATAATACGTGTATAGATATTCCCAAATTCCTTCAGTGCAAATAAATTCGCTGCATGCTCGGTGTCGTTGAACACGTAGGATGTCGTTTGATAAATAGGAACCGCTCTTGAATTCGTGGCGGGATCAACCTTTTGGCCTGCGTGAATCGCTAGTGTTTCTGGTAAATGTTTACGTTCAGAATTTGACATGAACATGCCTCCTAGGATAATAATTCGTTTGGGGATCAATGAAAAAAATCACAAAAAATGTAATTCCTACTGAAATAGTATGATATAAGTTTACTGGTATATTCTACCTAAAGTCAACATAAGAATTTCGATCATGTAAAAACCCGCAATCGAAACGAATGTCGATTACGGGCTCATCTTATCATTTATCCTGAGGGAGCAAAATAATGCGTCCATTTTCCATTTCTACGCGCATTTTATTCGTCCCTGCCGCACCGATAGATTCCAAATAATTAGCTGGAATTTGCAGTCTGCCGGCCTTGTCGACGACGGCATATTCAATATGCGAATCTTCGTTAGACGAAATAATTCCCTGCTCCATCTCCAGCAATTCTTCCTGATACGATTTGCGCCGCAAGATTTCAGAGGAAGTTTTGCCGTCGCGAATCGCAACGACACGGTCTACCTTCTTCGCCAGAAGCGGATCGTGCGTAACGATTACGACGGTCAAACCGAAGCTGCGATTCAGCTCACGAAACAGATCAAGAATCTGATTCGCCATCTTCGTATCGACAGAGCCGGTCGGTTCATCCGCTAGCAGAAGCCTAGGCTGATTAGCCAGGGCAATGGCAATCGCAACGCGTTGCTGCTCTCCACCAGAAAGCTCACCTAGCTTATTATTTCTCCGGTGACTCAAGCCAACAGCTTCCAATAAATCCAGCGCGCGATATCGTTTGCGCCGTCCCTGCAGCAGAATGGGCAGCTCCACATTTTCGAGTGCCGTCAAATAAGGTATGAGATTACGGGCATTATTTTGCCATACGAAGCCAACGGTCTCCCGTTTATATTTGACCAAATCAGATTCTTTAAACTTCAATAAATCTTTGCCATCCACGCTCAGATTGCCAGCCGAAGGTCGATCCAACCCCCCGAGCATATTGAGCAGCGTCGATTTCCCACTACCGCTATTGCCGATAATGGCCATCAATTCGCCTTCTTGGATATGAAGATCAAGACCTTGCAGCGCAACAACTTCTAGATCAGCCGCTTTATAAATTTTAACTAAATTCTCACAATGAATCATATCTAATCCTCCCCAAGCTTGACGGCTTGATGAATCTTGATTCTGGAGAGCATCGTGCCGAGCAGCAGCAGTCCCAGCCCAATCATAATCGTGACAATCATATACAAATGCAGTTGATCCCTCGGATCAAAGCTGACTTGGAAAGGGGGTACTTGGCTCGATGAATCGAATGTAATTTGAAATAATGGAACGAACAGACGGCTAGCTACATTCCCCGTAATCATGCCGATTAACACGGCCGCTCCTGACGTTAGCAGCTGTTCGGCAACTAGCATTGCGATCAACTGCCTGTAGGATATTCCCATAGCACGAAGCACTCCGAATTGAAGGATCTGTCCATACAACGAAAGCAGCCAATATAGGAGAAAGCCAATGAAGCTGATGCCAATCGCGATTAAAAAGCCAAGCGTCATAACACCATTCACAGCTAATTGGAAGGGATCATTCTTCGACTGAATCACCATCATATTCGTATCAACTAATTGCGTAACGGACATGCGCTTCTGCTCTAATGACGCATACAAGGCTTGACTCGTCATACCCGGCTTTAGCTTTAGCCATACTTGATAAGGTTCCACAGCTAAATTATTCTGAATGAATGAAAGATGTCCGATGACGAGTTTCGGTGAATTTGCTTTACTTCCTGAACTCGATGATGAGGATGTAGATGTTGAGGATGCTGTTAAAATCGGATTCGGATTCCAACTAGGCCAATAATCAATAATCCCGTAGATCACCGATGTAGCCCCTTCCACATCATTCCAACCGATTCGAACGACATCTCCTACTTTGGCGCCCGTTTCTTCCGCAATGGACCTAGAGATCAATACAGCTTTGGAATCCGTCGCCAACACATTCAGATAGTCATAGAAATGATGATCTAACAAATGATCACGGAACCAGGCTGTGCGTCCGAAATCGTCGGTATCAATCCCCATGAGTGTCGCTTTCTTCGAATCTTTGCCAATAGAGATATAGGCGTCTTCTTTCTTAAATACCCGCGCCGCAGACGCTACACCGTTCAACTGTGTGAATGGCATGAATGGCGGTTCAATGTATTGGACACGTTTCTTCCCACCGCCTTCGCTGCTTTGAGGTTTCGCTTCATCAAACCCCGGCGGACCTGACTTTGGAGGCGGCGCATCATTATCCCATGCAGTTTGCAGCACTATATCGGAGCCATTCTTATACTGGATTTTCTCTTCCACATTCTTATTCATCGTTCTTGCTGCGCTCGCGCTGAAGATGCCCGTTGCGAGTGTCATGATAATAAATAACATGATGAATTGATACTGTGTCGTTGATCTTCCCACTTGCAGCAGAGTGGAATATAAGTAAGGTGGCCACCATTTTCGACCGAGTGCGTAGATTAGCTTAATGACCCAAGGGTAAATCCTGAGCAGAAAGAGTCCCATAGCGAATATGAAAAAGGCAGGTACAACGAACAATAAGGGATCAATCTTCATGTCCAGCGAATCTAAGCCAAGCGCAACCAAATCATCCATCCGTCGCTTAAAGCTTTGCAAGAGATACATCGAAACAGCTAACAAGACGACATCTAGATATATTTTATGGACAAAAGAAAGTGTATTCTTCCTTGCGAGTGTTTGCTTATGACCCACTATACTCACGCGTGTTGCCAGTACGGCAGGAATGAGCACCATTACAACCGAAGCGATAACCGCTATCAACCCATATTGATAAGCCTCCTGACCAAGCTTTACTTCAATGGCCGCTCGCTGGACGAACGATAGAAATCCATTTGAAGCTCCCAAGATTTTGGTGAGTTGCAGTCCTAGAAATGGTCCGATGAGGAGAGCAATTCCACCTAGCAGAATCCCTTCGATTACATACCCCATGATAATCTGAGCCCGGCTTGCCCCTCGGCTTCGCAGTACAGCGATTTCTGTTTTCTGCCGTTCGGTAATCAAGTTAGCAACCATAAATAAATAGAAAGCAAGTAAAATACAGACTGGTACATTCAATGACCATAACAGGATCCGGAGCTTCTTCTCTTTGTCCCCGTAGGATTGCAAGGTGAATACCGTTGTATTGCTGGATGTATACGTTTCTAAATTCCGACTGAAATATTCATCCATCTCCTTGAAGGTCGCAATAAAGGTGTCTATCCCCTCTAACTTCAATTGATGGTAGTCCAAAAGGATATTCCAGTACGAAAACAGATCCATAAAATTGCTGCTACTCGTAAATTCTTGTTCAAATAAGTCCGACGGAATGAAAAATCTTGAATCCAAATCTTTATCCGTATTTGTCCAATACATATCCGTGAAATCTGCACGATCAATGACGGCAACTGGCTTAATTCGAATCGAGTTCTTCAAATCGTTGTCCAAGACAGTGAGTTCATTGCCTAGCACAATTTTCTGCTTCGTCAACAATTCTGGAAACACCCAAGCCTCATAAACGCCATTCACGAGCTTTGCCGAAGGCATGACGCCATCAACAAGTCGAATATGTTTTTCCAGATCGGTTATGGCCGCAAGTTCGCCATATCTATTCACTTTGGGATCTAATTGATTGGGATCGCTAGGTGTCAGTTTAAACGTCTTGGTGCCTCGGATTATCGTAGACATCAAAATTGGTAAGTCAAAACGCTTACTCCTATCGATCATGAGCGAGTCCGTTTCTTCTAAGCGTTTATCGCCTTCCTTGGCTTTGGCAAAATAAGCTTGGTAATTAACAAGTCCTGGATACTTCTGTGAATTCGTCTGTTGAACTTCCAAGTCTTTGATCAACATACGTTGCAAAATGGCATGGGTATAAATCGGCATGGAGCTCGCAAGGGCGACAGAAATAATTAACCCTAGTAATAAACTAAGCTCTAGCCAACGGTTTTTTGCCATTTTGCGGAGAATCATCAGTAATAAAGCCATGCCAATCCTCCTAAAGGTTTCGCCTTTGAAAGCGTACTAATTATTTAAAATGACATTCTGACCTTCTGATAGCCCTGTTCGTATTTCTACTTCCGTAGCAGTGACAAGCCCCTTCTCGACATCGACTTCTTTGCGACTTTCACCATTCAGCACTTGTACATAATCGCGACCGAGATAAGATCGTAGGCCTGTTCTTGGAATGATCAGGACATTGTCACGTTTCTCCACGATAATCGTCATATCACCAGACGCACCAATCTCCGCGCCAACCGTCCCTTCCGGAATCCCTACGATAACCGTTTTGGCATTTCGTTCCATCTGCTGTTTATTATCGGTTCGAGGAGCACTTGAAGGGGTTTGCAGCACTTTACCTGGCACTATATCTCCCTTCGAACCGAACTTCACTTCTGCATTCATGCCCACTTCGATTCCCGCAATTGCTCCGCTATCAGACGCTTCGTAGACTAACTGCACCTTGCTCGGATCTGATACGACAACTAGCGTACTGTAGGCATCCACGATATTACCTTGTTGCGCATCCGTTACGAATGTAACGATACCACCGTTTTCGGCTGTTAATTTGGTTTTCGCCAATTCGGTTTGCAGATTAGCGAGTTGCAGTTGAGCTGCTTCCACATCGATGGCCTTAAGTCGAAGTGACAACTCTTGATCAGTCGAAGATACGGTCATCTTTACTTGCCTATACGCGATCTCAGCCTTCTCCACATTCAGCTTCTGCAAGGCAATTTTCATTGTTAAATCACCTTGTTCCAATTCTGCAAGCACATCGCCTTGCTTCACGATATCTCCTGATCTAACACGCAAACCAGCTAGTCGGTGGCCTGATTCTTTAAAAAAATAATTCGTCGTTTGGCTCGATCTTAATGTCGCCATCGCACTGACTTTCCTTGTGATGGAGCCTTTCTTCACTTCATACAGTTCAAAGTTTTCTTTGACTGGCTTCACCAGAGGCGGCTTCAGTGCTTCTTCTTCTTTGGGCAGCAACGCACAACCAGCAAGTATGACAAGCACACCTGTTAGTAGAACAATCTTGGAAGCAATGTGATTAACCTTCATCAACAATGGACCCATCCTCCAATGCATAGACTTCATCGACAATTTCCATAATCGCCAGATCATGTGTCGTCATAATAATCGTCATCCCTTCTTGCACCAAATCTTTGAATAACTTCAGAATCTGCAGACCCATTCGACTATCCAACTCCGCCGTAGGTTCATCCGCAAGTATTAGCTTAGGCTTATGAGCAATCGCTCTAGCGATAGCAACTCGTTGTTGTTCCCCGCCAGAAAGTTCATAGGGTCTATGTTTCATTCTCGCCTTTAACCCCACGAAATGCAGTGCCTCTTCGGCAAGCGTCTTGTATTGACTTGGAGGTACGCCTGAGATGCGTAAACCAAACTCGACATTCTCGTAAGCCGACATATACGGTACTAAGGCGAACGATTGGAAAATAAGGCCTACCTGTTTGCGCCTGAGTTCATTTCGCTTGGATTCGGGGAGTGTGCTGATCTCGAGCCCTTCCAAATAAACGGCACCTTCGGAGGGATAATCCAAGGCCCCTATGATGTTCAGCAAGGTTGTTTTCCCGGAACCTGATCTTCCGCGCAAAGCCACGAGTCTGCCCCTGGGGATCGATAGATTCGCTCCGCGCAGGGCATGAACCGCTCCTGATCCTTTTCCAAATACACGTGTAACACCAATGGCTTGCACCATCGGCACTTGATAGTCCTGCATCGTCAAAGTGAACACCTCATCTTTACGCTAATCCTGCTTCTCTCTTTAAATGTAAACCTTTACATAACAAATAAACAGACTGCCTTTGTTGGAAAAGGTGTCTGTTTGTTCGTTTTGCGAGTTAAGAGTAACTCACTGAAAATACCATACCGGTTTAATTCGGCTTCTCATACTCTTTCGGTGAACAGCCAACAACACGTTTAAACGTCTTGGCAAATGTTTTGGCATCAGGAAAGCCTACAGCTTCCGCTACTTCATAGACTTTCATCTCACCGGTTCGCAATCTTCGCTTCGCTTCTTCCATACGGATTCGAGTCAACGTCTCGCTCAGTGACTCTCCCATTTCCTTACTGTACAAATCACTTAAATAACTGCGGCTGAGCCTCACATGATCAGCCATGTCCGATGTACTGATTGGCGAGGCATAATGCTCTCGCATATAGGCAAGTACCTTCCGGATAAACGGATGATTGGCGCGATGCTTCTGATCGTTGCCAAGAACTTCCACCGAAGTCTCGTTCAGCATGTTCATCGCTTCACGTACAAGATCCGTCACTTGTTCAAAGCTGTTGCATTGGCTCAGGGCTTTGTTATGTACGAACAGCTCTTCATAGCGTTCAATGTCCGCATAGCCGCGTTCGCGGGCATAACCAGCTGCGAGCGCAAGCAGCTCTTGGATAAAAGCCAGCACCCTCTCCTTCTCGGGACGCTGCTCTCCCAATCTCGCGCAGAGAAGGTCCGCGTGATGCAAGTACCCTGCGCTGTTATCGTGCACGATACAGCGCAAGAGATCGCTGCGTATGTCATACGGCAGCGCTGTTGTCGGCTTGCTTGCGGCCTGCGGCGCAAGCACCATCCGGCGATTCCGGCCGAGGCCGTAGAATCGCTCGTGCAGCTGCTGCGCGTGGAGCGCCGCAGCAGGCTGCAGTTCTTGGAGCCGGCGCAGGACGACGCCGGCTCCAATGAACCAGTCCGGCGCGGATGCGAGCCGGACTTGGGCAGCGCGCTCGAGCGCTGCGGCAGCGGCGAGAGCGTCGCCGGCTGTGGCTGCTGCTGCCGCCGGCATGAGCAGCAGCACGCTGTCCGCGGCGAGCGGCAGCGCTGCGAGGCAGCCGGTCCAGCGCCAGCCTGCGGCAGTCGCGGGGCTGGCACCCGCGGCGCCGGTGTGCAGCAGCAGGCTGACCAGGGAGCTGCCGCCGAAAAGCTCAGCCTGCAGCTCCGCTTCACCAACGCCCGACTGCAGATACACCTGCAGTCGGGTCACCAGCTGCATCTGTAGGGTCGACGCAAGCTCTAGCTCCCGGATCCCCTGCTCCCGTCGCTCTTTCCGCTCTATTTCCAGATCGCGTTTCACGCCAACCATAATCTCCAGTAACGACTCGGGCTCCATCGTTGGTTTCAGAATATAATCTTTGGCTCCCAACTTCATCGCTTCTTTGACATAGGTGAAGTCGTCCATACAGCTCAAGACAACGCTGCTAATCGGTCTTGAACGCTCTTTGAGCTTGCGGAGCAATGCCAAACCATCCATGCGGGGCATAATCAGGTCCGTGATAACAATGTCGATATCCAAGGCATCTATAAGCTTGTAGGCTTCCTCGCCATCTTCTGCATCACCTGCGTAGGTAAACCCGAAATGTGCCCAATCTACCAACTCACGTAAACCTTGCCGAATGATCGGTTCATCATCCACAACGAGTACATTCATGTAAGCATCACTCCTCACCTTGATGGATGGGAAGAAACATGCGAACCGTGGTTCCTTCACCGGGTTTACTGCTAATATGCATTTTGTACTCGGGTCCATAAATCAACTTTATTTTCTCTCGAATATGTGAAATCCCCACGCCACTCATGCGCTCCTTCAGCATACGATTAGCCTGCACATCTCCAATTTCAATTCCGGTTCCAACTTCAGTTCCAGTTGCAGCCATCGTTTGCCAAACAGAACTCCCCTCTTCAACCGACATCCCAACCCCATTATCTTCCACTTGGCAAAATAAAAGATCACGATCTAACCAAGTCCGAATTGTAATGAGGCCCTCTCGCTTGGTCGGCCCAATCCCGTGAATAATCGCATTCTCCACTAAAGGTTGTAAGAGCATCCTTGGAACTAAGCAGCCTAATGTGATGTTATCTGCTTGCATGTCTATCCGAATACGATCCCCGTATCGGAATCTTTGAATTTCCATATAATCATGCGTCAAAGCAATCTCTTCCCGCAGGGTAATAAAATCACCTTTTTTACCTAAGCTAGCTTGCAAAAGGCGAACTAAAGCACTAACCACCTCAGAGATCTGAGGTGTCTTATGGATTTTGGCCACCCACTTGATCGTATTCAAGGTATTGTAAAGGAAATGGGGGTTCAATTGATAATGTAGCGCTTCCATTTCTGCTTCTTTCTTCAGGGATTCTTCTCGCTTCACTTGCTTAATGAGATCTTCCAAACGATTCAACATTTGGTTATAGCTCTCACCTACTTGCGTCCACGCTTCAGAGCTTTTGAACGTCCAATATGCCCTCAAATCGCCTCGTTCTGCACGATTCATTAATGCTTTTAAGACATACAAAGGCTTGGTCACAGCGTTGATAAAGAGAAGTAATCCCCCTACGCTAAGTGCGATAACTAGGGTGAATAGAATAACCAGCCAAGTGCGGTAGTTAGGAAATACGTCAAGACGATCGACGGTTAGAGGTGCTTCATAATACGATAACCATGAAATATTACCACTGACTTCCATTTGTTTGACAGAATGAATCATGGTCCCATTGCTACTCAATCCGACAACTTGGTGACCTCCCCCTTGCAAATCACCTGTATAAACACCTTCCCGATACAACACCTGTCGATCAGAATCCATCAAAACATAGGTATGTGTTGGATTATTTGTCGTGAACTCCTTCCATACCTTGTTCATATTCAACCAAATGGTAAGCTTACCAAGCTCTTGTGTACTCGAAGTATCAATAATTGATTGCGAATACGTCATGAGATTTGCGTTATACCGACTAGATTCTGCTCCTAACGGCTCAAAGCGCTTATTTATACGTTTGACCTGTGTGACGAGCGCCCCATCCGTTTCCCCCGTATGAGCACATAGTGTTCGATTGGTTGAATGAACCGTCAGACATACCTGCTCGATGTAACGCGTATGCGCCGTTTGCTCCGACAGCAAGCTATTCACGTAAGCGCTCAGCTCCTTGGCCGTCTGTGAAGAAGACTCTTGGAGTTTAGCAAAAGAAATAAGCGCATAATCCGATGCTTGTCGATGTGTCATTTCTGCTGTGTAGTGTAATTCCCGCTGCAGCCCCATGACAATTTGATCATGTTCGAGATCCACGGCATGCATGGCCGTTCTTTCCATATAACCTGAAAACTGCTGATAGCCTACATAGAGCACAAGCCCTAATGGCAATGAAATCCCTAGAAAAACATAGAGCAACACGCGTAGTTGAAATCTATTCATGAGGTGAGAGAACAACGATGGCATATGTCACCTTTCATTAAAGCATGAATCGTTAGCTGATTAACGTATTCTTATCATAGCATACTGGAAATTTTTGTAGCTTCATTTTTTACTCAACGATACTGTTATGGAAGCTGGAGTTTTCGAGGTTGCCGGGTTGTGTGGTATCCAGTTTCGAATTTGGGGTTGCGGTTGAGACTTAGGGCTCTACACGTCCCAATGTTAAAATAACTGGAAATTATCAGGCTGTCGAGTAAAGCGCTTCCAATTACGAATTGAAGCATATTTCTGCTCTTCCACGATGTTTGTAGGTGTAGATAAAAAGATCGCTCCTAGGCTTGCATACTTTGCA
>NZ_JCAUAM010000009.1:0-338464 GCF_059691955.1 Paenibacillus sp. J22FR83 | reverse complement strand
CCATAAATACTATGCCACTTTAGTTTTAATTCTTGATTCAAGTCTATCTCTCACCTTTCATCATGCCCATTCCGTTCGTTCTTACCGAAGTAACGTGACGGTTGTTCAGCATCACATTCAAGTGTTTGTCCACGAGGTCATTCCCCTTCCGTTCGCCAGATGTTTGGTCAACTGGTTACTTCCGTACTATGAGAATGTCTGAATTCTCCACCATGACGACAACTTCGGCGAAGCCTTATATGTAGCCATCCTGATTTTTTTTTTCAGGGGAGTGGAGAATCTCACGGGGTCATCGCATCTTCCTTCTGAACATACCCAGCACCTTCACATGATAAGCCATTGCCATTCGTCTGGTTCATTGGATAGCAATTTTTTTTCCTAGGCTTCCCGTTATTTTCGCACAGTCGCCGACTTACCCTGCCGCTGCGTGCTTCACGCTTTCGCATTTGGGTCTGCTCATCCGCCTACGGATCTCTCGATTTCCCGCATCTCCTTCAGACAAGTACCTCGCGATATTGCCCTAGATTAAGCTTCTCAAGTCTTACCAGAAAGCTTGAGGAAGGACTTTCACCTTCGAGAAAATAACTTTCCAAACTCTCGACTCGTATTTACCAAGGTAACGTCATCGTCGTTTGTATTCGTTACTTATAACGCTTTTGCGCTAAAGTTGCGACTGCCCGTCGCACAAAAAAGACCTGACGGTTATCGTCAAGTCTCTTTAACTTTTGGTCGCTAGGTGCTTGCACCCAGCGGCATCACGGTGATGCCGCCTCGCTCTAGCCGCGCACGGATATCGCGCGCAAACTCCACGGCGTGAACCCCGTCGCCGTGGATACAGATCGTGTCCGCACGCATGCTCAGATCCTCTCCCGTCAGGGTGAGGACCTTGCCCTCGCGGACAAGGCGCTCCACCTGCGCCGCAGCCGCGTCGGCGCTCTCAAGCAGCGCCCCCGCCTGGTCGCGGGGCGTCAAAGAGCCGTCCCGCTGGTAGCTGCGGTCCGCGAAAGCCTCGCTCGCGGTCTGCAGCCCCGCGGCGGCGCCCGCCCGCAGCAGCTCGCTGCCGGGCGGGCCATACAGCGTCAGCGCGGAGCTGACGCTGGCCGTTGCAGCCGCAATCGCGGCGGCTATCTCATGGCGCTTCGCGGCCATGTGGTAGAGCGCGCCATGCGGCTTGACGTGCTGCAGGCGTCCGCCTTCGGCGTGGACGAACGCCTGCAGCGCCCCGAGCTGATACAACGTCAGCTCGTAAGCCTCTGCCGGCGTGATCGCGATCTCGCGCCGGCCGAAGCCCTGTAGATCGGGTAGGCCCGGATGGGCCCCGATCGCAACACCCTTGCGCAGGCACAGCTGAACTGTGCTGCGCATGGTTGCGGGATCGCCTGCGTGGAACCCGCAGGCGATGTTGGCGGAGCTGACGTAGTCGAGCAGCTCCGCATCACGGCCGAGGCGATATGCGCCGAAGCCTTCGCCCATATCACAATTCAAATCAATGCGCAGCATGACTTTCCCACTCCCTAATTTACTCTCACTCTTACTCTTACTCTTACTCTAGCTTCATCCAACACTCAACTGATAGCTACTCAATTAATTCCCAACTCGCCCCTCAGACCACCCGCATTGGCAAATAACTGTATTTTTATACGAAAATAAGAACATATTTTCATTCTTGGGGGTGACGTCGGTAGTCGTCATGGGCGTTTCTCCAGTTAAAAGTGGTCATTTCCCTCGAATGGAGATAATTAAGCGAAATTAACTGGCGTTTTTCCAGTTAAAGTTGCTCCGGGTACCGTGCCGTAGATTCAAGCTGCTAAGCGCTGCGCCGGATCTAGGGCCTGCGGGCAGACGTGGGTAGGGGTACCCCCCTTAACCAAACCTTAACTCCCGCCTCCAGCAGCTTCAAATCCATTGCTTGCATCAGCAACAGCTCCTGTGCTTCGCTATGGGAAACCTCCTGAAACCGCAGTATGCCTCCTGGTTTGACCTGCGCAACCAGCGGCAAATCTGCCGTGATCACGTGGCCGATACGCGGGTATCCGCCAGTCGTTTGGCAATCTGCCAACAGGAGAATGGGTTGTCCACTTGAGGGGACTTGGATCGTTCCTGCAACGACGGCTTCTGAAATCATTTCGTAGGGTAGGCCGGCTTCGAGCTCCAGAGGAGGTTCAATCGATAACCGATATCCCATGCGATCGGATTGTGAGGTAACTTGAAACCGATGCGATACGAATCGCCACCAGCTTTCTGGTGTAAATCGTGAGGCTTCCTTGCCTCGAACAAACCTGATTACTGGATCATCGCGATAATCAGGGCGTATCATTGAACTTACGATTTTGCTTCGTAATTCAACCTCCTCAACAATCTCAGCAGCCAACCCTGACCCTTCTTTCGCTATTCCCAAAATATCTCCGATACGTAATGCTCTTCCCTTATATCCACCAATGGCAGCTCTCTGATACGTGCTATGGCTTCCCAACACGTGATCGGCTTGGAACCCGCCATGCACAGCTAGGTAGGCTCTGCACCCTTGGACTGCATATTGAAAGCGCAGTTCGCTCCCCATTCGAAGCACGAATGGCTGCCATAATGGCGCTTTCCTACCATCCACCTCTGCCCCCATATCAGCTCCGCAAATGGCTACCAGCATATTACTCTGTGCAACTAACGTGGGTCCCTGAAGGGTCATTTCCAAGGCAGCCGCTTCCGAACCATTCCCTACCATAAGATTGGCTGCCCTGTGAGCAAAGCGATCCATGGGTCCCGAGACAATGACACCATGTTTTCGATGACCATAGCGCCCCTCATCCTGAATGGTGGACAATAGGCCAGGTTTAATGACCTCAAAGCTCATGACTCGCATTCCCTTCCTCTATGGCATGGAACTGCTCAGATGTGATCGCAACGAATCTCACTTGATCGCCAACTTGGAGTAAGGAGGGGGGGACGATTTCTGGACGAAACAAACGCAGTGGCGTTCGACCAATAAGTTGCCAACCGCCTGGCGTTTCAAAAGGGTAAATCCCCGTCTGCGCCCCGCCTACCCCCACTGAGCCAGCTGGAATTTGTGTGCGCGGCACGGATTTGCGCGGTGTAGCAAGCCGTTCATCCATCCCGCCCAAATAAGGAAAACCAGGTGCGAAACCAATCATGTAAACGGGATACACACGAGCATTATGCCAAGATACAATTTCATCCATGCTGACTTGATGATAATTGGCTACTTCTGCCAGATCGGGGCCAAATGCCTCTTCATAGCAGACTGGAATTTCTGTGATCGCCCCTAATTGCCCTGCTAGACCCTCGCTATTATCAACTACATACGCATCAAGTAACCCCTCGATGTATAGCAAGACGTAGTCATAAGGAAGCCGGTCAGCATGTCCAAAAACTTGCCCACTTTTTAACACAGCTCCAGAAGAATAGTTATATATGCGGAATGCATCATAATAAATTGTAATGGTTGTATAAGCGGCGACTAGCTCAATGAAGCCATCGTGCCAGTTATTTTCCAGATAATTTACGACCTGCCTGATCTTATGGAGATTCGTTACCGATATATCCTCACCTATCCGAATCACAATCGCCGAGTCTCCAAGCGGATAGCATTCGTAGGGGAGCATGGTCATGCGAAATGCTGCTTTTTCAACCAATTCGCACAAACATCAGGCCAGACGTAAGCCTCTGGATGATCAGCCGCGATTCCAATGCCGTGTTTCCCTGATTCGAAGACATGCAGGTCGAAAGGAATTTTATTGCGGCTAAGGCTACTTGCAAAAAGCAAGCTATTTTCAACCGCAACCGCTGCATCATCTGCTGTATGCCATAGGAATGTTGGTGGGGTATCTGTCGTTACTTGAAGTTCATTGCTTAAATGTTCGACTAACTCTTCACTCGCATCTTCGCCAATTAAATTCATGCGTGATCCTTGGTGCCCATTCACGCCAAATGAAATAACGGGATAACATAGGACCATAAGATTCGGCCGAGAGCTCTGATGCTCAATTGGATCTGCTGAAGCCTGATCTCCTGCATCGTAGTGCGTACCTGCTGTTGCTGCCAAATGTCCGCCAGCAGAAAATCCAAGTATACCAACGCGGTTCGCATCGACTCCCCACGCTTCGGCATGATGTCTCACCGTGCGAATAGCTCGTTGCGCATCTTGCAATGGAATAGGATGTTTATAAGGTGCTACGCGATAGTTCAACACATATGCAGAAATGCCTAACCCATTCAGCCACTTGGCAATAGGCTCTCCTTCATGAGGGGCACGTCTGCTGTAACCGCCGCCTGGACATACCACAACTGCTGCGCGCAAGCCATCTCCCTCTGCTGGATATAGGGTTAAGCTCGGACAGCCTTGGTTCTCCTCACCTTGACTGTCTCGAGTAGCTCCTGGCCATAATTCAATCGTTGTCCCTGTGTTCATTGTGAAACCCCCTCATGTGATTAACGTACTACGTTAATAATAGCCAATCCTCACCCAGTAGAAAAGCACATATTTCAACTCTAAAGGAGCGATTCAACATGATTGTAGTTACAACAGAAAACATTGCTGGTTATGAGATTACGGAAGTTCTCGGCAGTACCTTTGGCGTCGTTGTTCGGGCCAGAGGCATTGGCGGCGATATCATGGCTTCTCTCAAAGGATTAATTGGCGGAGAAGTCACGCAGTATACGCAAATGGTGGAAGACGGACGCAAACAAGCCATGGACCGACTGGTCAAGAATGCCGCTGCCATGGGCGGGGATGCGATTGTCATGATGCGCTTCGACAGCGGGGATATTGGTCAAAATATGAGCGAAATCGTCGCGTATGGCACTGCCGTTCGGACGCGAAGGCTATGAGCGGGTATCTTCCTATTTTGTTCATATACGGCTTGTGGATTGTTGGCTTCCTTATTCTACTTCTTCTAGGTTATCTCGTTTATGACAAACGCTACAAAACAAACGGTGCCGCGACACCCCAATCGCCACCAAACGGCTTCCTAAGTACCACTGAAGTTTTCATTGATCCCAAAGACGGATTCACCTATCGGGTTTACTACAATCCTCGAACAGGAGATCGTGCTTACATTCGTGAGAAGTAATCCTCGTAGACAACGAAAAGCCTAACAAAAGTAAAGCATCTTAGGATGCTCATGCTCTTGTTAGGCTTTTTAACTAATTCCAAATCACTTTCCAGTTATGGTTTACGCTCGCTTCGATTGTCCCTCGTTCCATAATGTAGCCTGCCAGAAGCTCTGCCACATCGGTTGGAATATCTTTCACGACTGGCTTATTCTGGAACATCGCATAGTTGCCCCCGCCCGCAGCGCGGTAATTGTTCATGACCACATCGAATGAGGCGCCGAAATCAATTGGTTTCCCGTCAAAATCCAGCTTAACAACTCGATCCCCAACTGGGCGAGAAGCATTAATCGTGTAGGAAATCCCCTCCCACATATCGTAATTGTAATGGGCAGGCTTCGGTTCCATGAAGGACTTGCTTACTTGCAGCTCGCCATTCTCCGTTATTTCAAAATACTCCGCAGACTGCTCAAGCGCATCCTTAATATCTTGACCTGAGATTCGAATGACTTTCAGCGTGTTCGGGTAAATGTAGTTGGAAACGATATCCCGCATCGTAATGTCCGATGGAAATCCTGGAGAAACGTTATCGAATAACGCTGTGTTTGAAATTTGCGCACCGGACAGCTCCATCTGGACTTTGTTAATAAACTCGATCAGGGCATTGTCTTCCGTACGAATCCGCATAGGATCTCTCACGAGCATGTCCCCCGTAAGCTTCCCAATTGGCTGGTCCAGCCATTGCTGTGTCTTCGCCTCATAAGAACTGATTTGCGCGAGCAACTCTGCGTCTGCCTCCACACCTGCAACAGATAGAAGCTCCGATTGCTTAGAAGCAATCCGCCGCTTTCCTTCTACCAGCTCCAGCACGATATCTACCTTCCCAAGCGTCACACCGGCAGTTCCTGGTTGAACGATGGTTACACCATTAATTTGAGCGCCAGCAATACTTCGATGTTGATGACCTGTAAGCAGAACGTCGATCCCTTCGACTTCCATACAGAGTTGGTATCCTTGATTCTCACCTGTCAGCGGTTCTGTAGGCTCACCCGATGCGATATCTCTTTCAAAACCACCATGGTAGGAAACAACAACGACGTCCACGTGTTCCTTCTCTTTGAGAAATTGGACCCATGAGCGAGCTGCAGCAATCGGATCTTCGAAACGCAGACCGGCAATATGCTTAGGGTCTTCCCAATTCGGAATATAAGGCGTTGTTAGGCCAAGGAGCCCTACACGCACGCCATCCGGAAATTCCTTGACTAGATACGGTTTGCCAAAGAACGGCTCTCCCGTCTCCTCACTAACAATATTGGCGCATAACCAAGGGAAATTAGATTCCCGAACAGCCTTTTGGAGCACGTCCATGCCATAATTGAATTCATGATTCCCGAGCACGGCCCCATCGTATGCCAAATAGTTGAGCCCAAGCACCATCGGATTCATAGGTTCATTATCCAAGCGTGCATGATGATAAGCGAGTGGTGTGCCTTGAATCAGGTCTCCATTATCCAACACAATGACATTAGTATTTTTCGCACGTTCCTGAGCAATCAAGGCTGCGATTTTCGATAAACCCACATCATTGGGTTGATTATTTGCATAATGAATGGGAAACATATTCCCATGAAGGTCGCTCGTTTCTAAAATCGTAATGCGGCTCGTTCGTGCTTGTCCAATCTTCGTCAAACGATTCACCCTATCCATAATTATTGTAAAGTTTTACATATCTTTCGTCAGTTTAACAAATACTTCACACTATCTTCCATATCTCTTATGATAATGTTATAGTACGAAATAGATTAAAAGTAAATATTTAAACGGAGGTCAAAAAGAAATGAAAAAATTAGTCGTACTTAGTTTGTCCATGATTGTAGCTGCAGGCGCACTTGTTGGCTGCGCGAAAAAAGACGAAACTCCAGCTGCTTCCTCAACAGCAGCAGCAACAACGGCAGCAACAGCTACTCCAGCAGCTGCAGGATTCGTCCCGAAAGAATTGAAAGTACAATTCGTACCTTCCCAAAATGCAGAGACACTTGAAGCAAAAGCTAAGCCGCTTGAAAAATTGCTTGGAGATAAATTAGGCATCCCAGTTAAGGTTTCTGTATCTACAGATTACAACGTAGTTATCGAAGCGATGTCTTCCAAACAAGTTGATGTTGGTTTCTTGCCACCAAGTAACTATGTTGTTGCTCACGATAACCGTAAAGCTGCTGATCTTCTTGTGCAAGCACAACGTTTTGGCGTTGATGATACAACAGGTCAACCAACGAAAGAGCTTGTTGATTTCTACAAATCGATGATTGTTGTCAAAGCCGATTCCCCAATTAAATCCGTAGCTGATTTGAAAGGTAAGAAGATGGGTTGGCAGGGTGTTACTTCCGCAGCTGGTTACATTTACCCTGGTCTTGTTTTGAAAACCGCTGGTGTAGATCCAGTTAAAGATGTAACAGGCGTTCAATTCCAAGGACACGATAAAGCGATTATCGCACTTCTTAACGGCCAAGTTGATGCAGTAGGCGTGTTTCAAGATATCCGTACGAACATGATTAAAGATTACCCAGATATTTTCAAACAAACGAAAGTTCTTGCTTTCTCCGATAAAATTCCAAATGATACAATCGCTGTTCGTTCCGATATGGATGCAGCTTGGAAGAAGAAAATTCAAGATGCTTTCATCGCGATCGGTAACGATCCAGAAGGTAAAAAAGTGATCATCGATGTATACACACACCAAGGTTATGTAGCTACAACAGATGATAAATTCAACATTGTTCGTGAAGCAAATAAAGCAATGGGCTTGAAATAATTTCGAAAAAATTGTAAATTAAATTACACACGACAGAACAAACCACCGCAGCATGTGTCTGACATCCATGACGCGGTGGTTTTTCCCTTCTAAAATTTACATTCTATACCAGACTTTCCTTGCATATTATGAATGTGGCACGCCCGTCCAAGCTCATCGTTTACTTATAGCTATCTAACGTTTACTAAGTCGGTCGTGTCATAACTCATTGTGGGGTGAAAAACGGGATGTACGAAATGCTGATCATGCGTAAAACAGAAGTGATTATTCGGTGCGGCACCGATGAAGTTCGAGGCGCTATTTCGCAGTATTACCCAGAATTTCAGCTTTTAAAAATAAACAACATTATGATCCCGATCACCTTAATTGATCAAATTGAAATTATAGGGCCAGATGAACCCCTCTCCCACGTTTCTCATCGGCTTCGTGAGCCTCGTATCCTTTACTTGGTTGCACAAGGTGGGGCCATCCGCACGTAACATAGATCTTAACTCCAAAAAGGCAGTTCTTGAAGGATACAACCTTCAGGAACTGCCTTTTTTGGGGTTCAACCTTTATACGATACGTTTCCGTAATGTACCCGAGATATAATCGATGATGGATACCGTGACGATAATCCCGATCAGAATAATACCTACACGCGGCCACTGACGGGCATTCAATGCGAAGATCAGCGGTGTCCCGATCCCTCCAGCACCGATGACCCCAAGTAAGGTCGCGGAGCGCACATTAATTTCAAAACGGTACAACGTATACGAAATGAAATCCGGTATGACCTGTGGAATGACGGCGAATGACATCTTCTGCCAGAAATTCGCTCCAACGGCTGTCATAGCCTCTGTAGGGCCCATATCCATGTTCTCAATGGCCTCGGCATACAATTTGCCAAGCATCCCCACAGAATGCAAGCCAAGGGCCATTACACCCGCGTAGGCATTCGGTCCAACAGCTTTAATGAAGATCAAAGCCATAATGATTTCTGGAATCGTACGAACGACGCTTAGGAATAGTTTCCCTGTACCAGAAACAGCACGGTATTTGCTCATATTCGCCGCCGCCCAGAAAGCAAAAGGAAGACAAACGATCGCGGATACGAAGTTTCCTAAATAAGAAATCGACAATGTTTCAAGTAAGGAACGCAGCAAATCTTCCCCTTCAGGGATGTAGACGTAAGCCCAATCCGGATGGAATAACCCGCTGATCATCGCTTTTGTCAGAATCCAAGTCGTTGGTTGGAATCCTGTTAACTCCAAGCCAGTCAGCGCCCAAATCAGAAGTGCGATTACAGCTACGACACCAATAATTTTATACGTGTTAGCTTGTTTCTCAGACATCGGCTTGGCACTGCCTTTTAATAAAAACGTACGGAATCGTGTGCTCACCAAATCAATGATGACAACGATCAGCAACGTATAAATAACAATGGCACAAGACTGATCATAGCGGAACAGATCCAGAGTGTTTTTGAGCAATAAGCCGATCCCACCCGCACCAACGAGACCAAGAATGGCAGAAGCACGGATACTTACTTCGAATGTGTACAGGAAATGCGCTAAGTACGTAGGCGCAACCTGTGGCAGTACGCCGAAACGGATCAGCTTCAACTTATTCGCACCAACGGCCGTCATCGCTTCAAGCGGTCCCGGATCGATGGCTTCCGTTGACTCATAAGAAAGCTTGGAAATAATGCCAAATGTAAAGAAAATTAGTGCTAACGTACCTGCGGTTGGCCCAAAGCCTACTAATACGGCAAAAAGGGCGGCATAGAGCAAATCAGGAATGGTACGCATAAAGTTCATAATAAATCGAGCCGGATAGGTTAGCCATGGTGACGACGTTACGTTGCGAGCAGCGAGCAGCGCCATTGGGAATGCGAATATCGCACCAACAATCGTGCCCAAAATGGACATTTGTATCGTCTGTGCCATCGGCTTCCAGATATCAGTGAAGAACAGCCAATCCGGTGGAAACATTTCGGCGATGAATTTCATGATCTCCGGCGTACCTGTAGCTAATCTAGTTAGCGTCGCATCTGTCTGATAAATGCTGCCGATCAAGAAAAGCACCATAATCACGATGATTAAATAGAACTTAGTGCGCGGAGGCTTTTTGACGGTTGCTACACTCATCCCTCCTGCACCCCCAGCAGCTCATCTTTCTTGATGGCGCGGCCGTAAATCTCGGAGAACACATCATCCGTCGCATCCGCAACAGGTCCATCGTAGACGACTTTCCCTGCACGAAGTCCGATAATGCGTGTCGCGTACTCGCGTGCCAAATCGATAAAGTGAAGGTTGACGACGGTTGTAATCCCGAGGTCTTTGTTAATCCGTTTCAGGTCATCCATAACCTGACGTGTCGTGAGTGGATCCAACGATGCAACCGGCTCGTCCGCTAAGATGATCTTCGCTTCCTGCGCGAGCGCTCTAGCAATGGAAACACGCTGCTGTTGACCGCCGGACAATTCATCGGCGCGCGAATACGCTTTTTCCCGGATATTAACCCGCTCCAGCGCCTTGAGTGATAGCTCAATATCCGCTTTAGGGAACAAACCAAACATCGTGCGAAGTGTGGAATGGTAGCCTACGCGACCGGAGAGCACGTTACGGATAACTGTGGATCTTTTGACTAGATTAAAGGTTTGAAAAATCATCCCGATATCTCTACGCATCCGACGCAAGCCTGCGCCATTCGCTTTGGTAATGGATTTCCCATCGATTAGAATCTCACCGCTTGTCGTCTCATGCAGACGATTAATCGAACGAAGCAGCGTAGATTTACCAGCGCCGGATAATCCTACGATAACAACGAACTCCCCAGGGTGTATGGTAAGGTTAATGTCATTTAGGCCAACAGTACCATTTGGATATACTTTTGAAAGATGTTTAAACTCAATCATGATTCGTCCTACTTTCTTTACACAATTTCAAGTGCTAGACAGACTACTTTCAACGAATAATTGAAAAATCCTTTTTTCTAGCATTACCTTTAGAAAAAATTCATATTCCATTGTTCTCCATGCACAAAAAATGACCCCATGCACACCGCAGAGGCCATTTACTCTATGGATTGTACTTTGCACCCCAGCGTTCCTCAATCTTCATACCTTTCCAGACGGCAATCGAAACGATCCATGCGATGACGAACATCCCAACCAGAATAAAGCCTAACGTACCGAAATCAATATCTTGCAACCACGTCCAGAACGCACCTTCCATACTGAATTCTTCGGAAAGCACCTGTCCGAGTTCAATCACACCAATAATTAACGCGGCCACAACCGCAAGTGCGGTAACGGTCAAATTGTAATAAAGCTTGCGCACCGGCGTATGAAAAGCCCATTTGTACGCTTTGGTCATGAACATACCGTCTGCCGTATCGAATAGGCTCATCCCAGCTGCGAACAAGAGCGGCAGTGAAATGACACCGATGAACGGAATTGCATCTTTCGCCGCATGTGCGGATATGGCCAGCAAGGCGATTTCGCTTGCGGTATCAAAGCCTAAACCAAAAAGGAAGCCCAGGGGATACACATGCCAGCTTTTGGTGATGAACGAGAATAGCGGTTTAATGAGCCGCGCGATGAACCCACGTGATTCTAACAACTCTTCAAACTCGTTATCGTCGTGTTGGCCGCCGCGAAACTTTAGAAACATTTTGTACAGACTAATCAGAATTAACAGATTGATGATCCCGATAATTACAAGGAATAATCCCGACACTGACGCGCCGATCACACCGCCAAAACGCTGCATCCACGGGAGTTCACGCGCTGCCCATTGTACAGAGAAAGCCGTTATGATCGCCATAACGAACACGACGGACGAGTGCCCTAACGAAAAGTAAAAACCGACACCCAGTGGATTCTTCTTCTGTTGCACGAGCTTCCGCACTGTATTGTCGATAGCCGCAATATGATCAACATCGAACGCATGACGCATCCCTAACGTGTATGCCAGGAGTCCAATTCCCCAGAATGCAGGAGATGATTGAGCAACGGTGTATAAACCGATCAGCCCAACTACATGAAGGAGGATAATAAAGACAACGTATCCAGCCCAATTCTTCCTCTCCTGCAGCAAAGATTTCCACATAGTAATTCAACCACACCTTTCCTATCCGTGTTACGATTCACTGATAATGTAGCACAATCATGCGGGAATTGAGAAGTACCTCCTCTATTTTTTGTGAAGAATTCTGAATAAGATCTGTTATAATGGAAACCGTTCCAATTCTACGGCTAACCTATCTTAGGGAATACATGCTATGCTTTATTATAAAAAGGAGTCGATCCCCTGCATGTCTATGCGTAAATACAAGCTTTTTACGGTACTAGTGCCCGTCTTCATTATTGGCGGATTTGAATATATTCGTCATGAATTTCTTTTGCGCTATTTGACGATGGAAGCTGGCAATTTCACGATAACCGTGATTACATTGCTTCTATCTTATCTCTTCGCTTCTTGGATGTTCACTAGCATGGAACGCAGCAATGAGAAAATCCTGCTCAGTGAAGCCCGCAGAGCGGTCTTCGAGGAACGAGAACGCCTGGCTCGCGAGCTGCATGACGATTTGGCACAGACCCTCTTCTTCTTGAATGTGAAGCTGCGTCAAGGCGACATCGAAGAAGCGAAAGCGGCTGTTTCTGAGATCGACAATTCCTTGCGTCAGGCTATTTTCAATCTGCGAACGCCACCAGAAGAGGGTACTTCGTTCGGGCAACGCATTCATACCTATTTAGACAATTGGCGATTGGTCACGGGCATTGAGCTTAAAGAGACAGTGAACATCACCGAAAATAGCTTCTCACCTAATGAAGAAATCCTCCTCTTCGGCATTATGCAGGAGGCTTTCACCAACATTCGCAAGCATTCGATGGCAACCGATGCTACCTTCCATTTGGAAGATGACCACCATCACTGGCGGATGCACATCACAGACAACGGATGCGGCATGCAGCCTGATCCGAAGGTTAATCGTAAGAACACGACTTATGGCATTGAGCTCATGCAAAAACGAGCTTCCGAGCTCGGTGCTACTCTTGAGTTGCGGAGTGAGAAGGACGCTGGCACAGAACTGACTGTTCAAGCCGAAAGAACGGTGAACAGTTAATGACGGAACAGATGCCCTTTCGCGTTCTTATTGTTGATGATCATCCCTTAGCGCGCAAAGCGATACAAAGCATGCTGGCGCCATGCCCGGATTTCTTCATCGTCGGCGAAGCTAGCAGCGGCGAAGAAGCGATTCGACTTTGTGGCGAGCTAGCGCCAGAAGTCATCTTAATGGACATTCATATGTCGCCGATGGACGGTTTACAAGCTACCCGACACATTAAACAAGCCTATGGCGGGATGCGCATCATTATGCTCACCGTGTCCGATGATGTTGCCGATCTCTTCACAGCTTTACAATTCGGTGCGCAAGGGTATCTGCTCAAAAACATGGATCCCGATGAATGGCTCAGCTATCTGCGTGCCCTGCTTGACGATAATTCAGAGGTGGCGCGCGGCATGGCGGACAAGCTATTCGGACGTTTCCGCTCACCAGTTAGCGCACACAGTGAAGGCCCGAGCCCTCATATGCTTACGTCGCGTGAACAAGAAATCACCGCCTATGTTGCTCAAGGAGATAATAACCGGGTGATCGCCGAGAAGCTGCTTATCTCCGAGCATACGGTGAAAAATCATATGAAAAACATCCTCGTAAAGCTATCCCTTGAAAATCGTGTGCAGCTCACAGCTTTCGCCATTAAGCATGGTTTGACACGGAAATAGCATAGACCAGTTAACATTGCTCCTGCGAATGTTAACTGGTCTTTTTCTGCTGTATGTCATCGCCACTTACTGCAACTGCTACTGCTACTACAACTTCAACTTCAACTTCAACTTCAACTTCAACTTCAACTTCAACTTCAACTTCACAACTTCAACTTCAACCTCAACCACTACTCCTGCCGTCCACCCTTCCTCCGCCACCTGAAAACAAATTAAATGGATTTTATGTTGTTATTTCGACTGATTTTCGCTCTTGAGGAGAGATAGATGGATTTTGTACAGCTAATTTCTGCTATAATCCACCATACTGCCAATTTCACAACAAATAGATGGACTTTTTCCATCTATTTACTAAATATTGCGAAAAACGGTTGAATTACCTGTATATTTTACATTTATTTGAAATTCTAGTTACACCCCTATCCAAAAGAATAGAGACAACTTCTGACGCGAAACACATAAATGCTACGATTTGGACAAAACTAGTCGAAAAAATAGCCCAGTCGAGTCATACTCATCTGCTTGCCCATCAGGTAATATGGACAACATGGTAAGAGTTGAAATCGAAAGGGGAAATACATGCCATGTTTAAAAAGTTTATGTTAACCGCAAGCTCGATGATGATCGCATCCATGCTCCTAGTAGGGATCGCAAGCGCTCACGTCACTGTATATCCGAAAGAAGCTACGCAAGGCAGCTATGAAGTTTTTACCGTTCGTGTACCTTCTGAGAAGGACATTGCGACTACAAAAGTCGAAGTCAAATTCCCGCTTGATTCTGTAGCTGTTTCTCGTTTTGAACCTAAAGCAGGTTGGAAGTATGACATCGCCAAAGACGCTGCTGGCAAAATTACTGGCGTTACTTGGACAGCAACGGGTGATGGACTAGGTGCAACTGAATTCGGTGATTTCAACATGCAGGGTAAAGTCGCTGATACCGCTACGCAAATCGTTTGGAAAGCTTACCAAACTTACAAAGACGGTTCTGTCGTTGAATGGGTTGGGGCGAATGGCTCCGACAAACCCGCTTCTGTTACGACTGTTAAAGCGAAATCTGCCGCTGGCGCAACGACAGACAGTCACGGGAATGTAACAGCTGGAACAGCATCTGCGGGGGATAGTTCGGAATCGAACACATCGCTGTACCTGTCCATCGCTGCTGTGGTACTTGGCGCGTTAGCGTTAATCCTAGCGTTAGTTAGAAAACGTAAATAAGTACAATTTCCATGGTTTCAAAGGGGCTGTCCAGAAAGTCAGTGAAAACTGACTTTCTGGACAGCCCCTTTTTTGTTGAATGAAATCTGGGAAGAACTAAAAGCAAGGGCCAAAAAAGCCCTTGAGGATGACGAGAAATCCGAAATCTATACTCGGCGCTGCATTTAGCATATTTCAGGTCGATACGTACGGATAACTTCTTTAATTTGATTACGTGTCTCGGTAATGTCCAGATTCTGAAAGATGTGCTCACATAATTTACGGTAACCTACTTCTTCAGTGTAATGATTCAAAATATGATCAATCAGTTCTGGTTCGGTGCCCTTACTTTCAAGCCGTTCCCTGACAGTTGGTTTATCTACATAAAGGAATAGACGGATAACCCGGTCTCCGTATAATTGTTTAATGACCGAAGCACCTTCACGGTTCAAAATCAAATATACAGCCTTGCCGCTTAGTAAAGCATTCTCTAAGTCCCGAGTACGTATTCCATACTTTTCGTTGTCAATTTCCACTGACTCGACAAAGTGACCATTCCACAGCATTTCTTCAAATTCATCTTTGGATACATAGTGATAGTCCAAATCTAGCCTTTCTTTACCACGAGGCAGACGAGTTGTACAAGACACAACGTGCATTAGATTGATCTCAATGCCTAATCGATGAGCCATCGTTTTCCTGCCAGAACCAGCCGTCCCTGTAAATACGAAAATATCCGGTTTTGTCATGTTCATCGCCTCCTTTGTCCTATTGTATATATCGACTAAAAATAGTGGAAATGTGAGGAAAACGCCATTAAAGTTAATGAAAAGGCATGGGCCTGGTAGAATACCAGACTCATTGGTACTCAAAAAGGATGGACGGAAAACCTTACGGTTTCTCGCCCATCCTTTTTGTTATGGGGACTTATTGAAGAACCCCTTTTATTGGGGGCAGCAAATGATGCACACGGCTCCTACTGCGCGTGCGCCGCAGCACCTTATCGAATTTAGCTGTAAAAAGTACATCTAATCTGGCACATTCCCACAAATTATTCCAAATAGATGGAAAATATGATGTTAATTCCGATCAAATCCGCCTAGAAGGCTGATTTCCCTAGAATTAGCTGTATGTTTTCCAGTTAATAGGCTCCATCCGAGGAAACGGCTGAAAATAACTGTACTTTTTCCATCTAACAGCTCATTCAGCTCGTTCAGCTATTCATCGTCCAACTGCCCTTGGGGACTAGTCCCCAGAAGTTCATCGCTCGTAAATCCGGAAATAATACTCATACGGATTTTTCTCGTTTCGCTCACCTTGCTCAGACGATACGAGGGTCCAATTGGCCAAATCGAGGTCCGACATATACGTGTCCGCTTCGAACTCATCCTCGATGTAAGTGATGTACATCCGATTCACATGGGAGGCAAAGAGTTTGAAAATCTCTGCTCCGCCGATGACGAACAGTTCCTGATCCTCGAACGCGCTGATCGCTTCGTCCACCGAGTGAATCACTTCGCAACCCTCGGCTTGATACGCCGTATTCTGGGTGAGAATAACGTTCCGTCTTCCGGGAAGCGGCTTGCCGATGGACTCGTACGTCTTGCGCCCCATCAAGATGGGATGCCCCATTGTCACGTTCTTGAAGAACTTCAAATCGCCTGGCAGATGCCAAGGCAGCTTATTATTGACGCCAATGGCTCGGTTACGATCCATCGCAAAAATAAATGAAATACTCATACGGCGAACACTCCTTTCGTTACAACAACTTCCTTAGATCGCAATCGGCGCCTTAATGCCCGGCAGCGGTGTATAATTCAAAAATTCAAAATCATCGAATTGATAGTCGAAAATGGAAGCTGGCTTCCTTTTGATATGCAACGTTGGCAGCTCTTGTGGTTCTCTCGTTAGCTGTTTATTCACTTGTTCAACATGATTCTGATAGATGTGTACATCGCCGCCGTTCCAGATCAGATCCCCTACTTCGAGATCACATTGCTGAGCAATCATATGGGTTAACAGCGCATATGACGCCAGATTAAAAGGCAGACCCAAGAACGTGTCCACGGATCGCATTTGGAACATGCACGATAAACGACCATTCGCTACATAAAATTGAAACGCATAGTGGCAAGGCGGCAGCGCCATGTTATCCACTTCCGCAGGGTTCCAAGCGCTGACTAAGTGTCTGCGAGAATCCGGATTCGTCTTGATTTGATGAATCAGTTTCTCAATTTGATCGATAATTTGCCCATTTGGCGCCAGCCATGTACGCCACTGTGCACCGTATACGCGGCCAAGATTTCCATCTTCATCCGCCCACTCATCCCAAATCGAAACACCATTTTCGCGCAAATATTGGACATTCGTGCTGCCGCTTATAAACCACAGCAGTTCATGAACAATGGATTTGATGTGCAGTTTCTTGGTTGTCAGTAACGGAAATCCCTCTGCTAAATTAACCCTCAATTGTCTTCCAAAAACGGATATGGTACCTGTACCAGTCCGATCCTCTTTACGAACTCCATGATCCATCACATCACGGAGAAGATTTAAATATGATTTCATTGTCCACCTCATAAGTTTTTTGCCACGACTTATTCCTTTAAATAATATCATTATATAACGAGTCCAGATTTTTCACTATGCTTTCGTTTTCGCCATAGACGAATGTGATTTAGTCTCCCCTCCTATCCCTTACTTCAGTAAAACAAAAAGAAGAGCAGCCGTCAGGCACGCTCCACTACAAAAGATCTCCTTAATACCTTGAGTTACCTTATCATCAATTAAATCTTTGCACTACACCCTGCCGATAAATTATAATGCAACCTCACGTCCGAGACGCGCCGACTCATAAATTGCTTCCAGAATTTTAATCATGTCTACTCCCTGAGAGGGGGTAAAATCAGGGTCTGTTTCACGGAGCACTACATCAATAAAATGTTCAATATTCACTGGATGCCCACCTTTTCCAGGGGGAACCAGCGGATGAATATTACAAAGTGCGCCATGCAGCTCCGAAAATATCTTTAATTCATTTCCATCCAAACTGAAACCCGCCTGTGTTCCACGGAGCTCCACGAAACTGCGTTCCTGCTCAATATTAGACGCCCAGCTGAATTCGATCTGTAGAGTTGCACCGTTATCGAACCGAATATAGCCATTTGCCAGATCCTCTACGTCAAAATGGCCTCCGGATTGACTCTCGCCAAAACTGCTATGCGCCGAGTCCGCCAACTCGGAATTAGCAAACTTGCAGTAGGTAGATCCGCTTACAGTAACGGGTTTCGGATTGCCCATGATCCAGACTGCCAAGTCAATCATATGGACTCCAAGATCAATGAGCGGCCCACCGCCTGATAATTCCTTCGTGGTAAACCAACCTCCCTTGCCTGGTATCCCCCTTCTTCGGATCCATCCGCAGCGTCCTGCATACAGCTCTCCGAAATACCCGCTTTGAGTGACCTGCTTTAACCACCTAGCCTCAGGCCGATAGCGATTATTTCTCATGACCATTAAATGTCGGTTATTATGCTCTGCTGCTTCCTTCATCTTTACCGCTTCCGCCACGCTAACGGCATCCGGCTTTTCGCAGAAGACATGTATACCTGCATTTAGCGCTGCTATGGCATACTCAGAGTGATACAGATTTGGTGTACAGATGAAGATAGCATCAACTTCCGTCTCCTGCGCAAGAAGTTCGTAAAAATCACCATATACAGGGACCTCGGCTTCATCTGCGTAAACTTGCGCTTTGGAAGGAAGAATATCACATAGAGCTATTAGCTCAATCTCTTTATTTTCCTGAATTAACGGCCAATAGAATGCTCTAAATATGCCTCCGGTACCGATTACGGCTATATTCAACTTTGTCATGCTAGCGATAACTCCTTTCTTTATGCGTCTTTGCCAGGTACCGCTTCGATAGCTGGAAATTGTCCATTTTGAGCTTTAAAAGGTGTAAGCCCTGACTCTGGGGCAGCCCAGCGTACACTATTAGCAATTACTTGACGTATGTCTCGTTGATAATACGTCGGAAACGTTTCATGTCCCGGACGGAAATAAAAGATTTTCCCAAGACCGCGTCGGAATGTGCACCCGCTTCTAAATACTTCACCACCTTGAAACCAGCTAAGAAATATGAGCTCATCCGGCTCTGGTATATCAAAGAACTCGCCGTACATCTCTTCTTTTTCTAATTCTAAATACCGAGGAAGCCCTTGTGCGATCGGATGTCCCGGGTTAATTACCCAAAGCCGTTCCTTCTCGTTTGCCACTCTCCACAACAAGTCACAAGTGGTCCCCATCAACCTTTTAAATATTTTGGAAAAATGAGCTGAATGCAGAACGATAAGTCCCATGCCAGCTAGTACTCGCTGCTGAATACGGTTCACAATTTCGTCCTGAACTTCGTTATGAGCCATGTGTCCCCACCAGATCAATACATCGGTGTCATCCAGAATAGCTTGTGTTAACCCATGCTCAGGCTCATCTAGTGTAGCGGTTCGCGCATCTATGCCATGCTCGCTCAGTCCCTCCGCAATCGCTCCATGGATTCCTTGCGGATATATATTCGCGACAATTTCATTCGTTTGCTCATGTCTGCCTTCATTCCAAATCGTTACTTTCATGCCCCAAACCCCTCCACATGCAACTACTTATTTCATTTTATGAAGTAGATATAAATCGAGTTGGCGTAATAAGGATCTACGCCAACTCTGTTAGAAATCAGTTATTTATTTCCACCAGCAGCCAACCATGCATCAACCTGCTTTTGCTTCTCTGCAATAACTTTATCCACACCTGCTTGCTTAAGCTTGTCAAGGTACTTAGGCAGATAGACCTCTGGATCTAATGTTCCCGTGCTTAATCCTGCATTAAATTCTGCATTTACGTTAGCAATTGCAGCTATTTCCGTTTTAACAGGCTCTTGGTCGAAATTAAAGCCCATTAACTTACTTGAAACTGCAGAAGCATTAAACGATTTGAACTGATCCCATTTCGTTGTGTTCTGTCCTTTATAGAAGTAGTTCAAATACTGATTAGCGAATACCCAGTAAACGCCAGGGTAATAACCAGAAGTTTGAGCATCAACACCTGGAGCGAAGTCAATAACATTGTCCGATACTTTTACAAAGTGTTTACCTTCAATCCCATTGTTGATTAAGTTGTTAAGATATTTATCCGTATTCAGCAATTCCAGGAACATCATTGCTCTTTCTGGATTTTTCGATGTACGGGAGATGGCCTGCATGGAGCCTTGCGTATCATTGCCATTAATTGAAGCTGGGCGTAAATAGATTTGTTTGTAAGGGAATCCTCCATTAGCTGCGGCTATTTCTTCATTCGCTAATGGCTTTAAGGTACCGATCGTCAAGAAGAATTTCCCACTCTTTCTGTCAGATGTAATATCGGTTACAGTTGCAGCGTCTTTACGAATGTATCCCGCCGTATAATACTTATGCCATAGTGTGAAGAGGGCTTTCGTTTCTGGTGTAGCCAGATCATTAATGACTGTCGTATTACCGCCTGGAACGAGCTTGCCAGGAATGGTAGCGTCTCCAATTGGATCATAATCCAAATTCAATGTTAAGCTGTTGTTCTGAACCTGACCGGCCAGAATCGGATACATGTTCGGTTCTTTCTCCTTAATAATTTTCAGGAATGGTTCCAAATCATCTAACGTTTTAACCTTTGAAAGGTCCATGTTGTATTTCTCAGCAATATCCGCACGGTATAAGAAACCGTATTGATGAGCCAATTCTTTCTGCGTAGGTAAAGCATAGTTCTTGCCATTTACTTTGGAGCCGGCTAAAAATGCAGGGTCTAAAGCTGCTTTTGTTTTAGGTGCATATTTCGTAATTAAATCTGTCATATCAATGAAGGAACCTTTGATTACGTTTTGTCTATAGTTGGACCAGCCAGCTGTAAACATAATGTCTACGCTTTCACCTGAAGAGATAATAACATTTGATTTATCTGCCCAAGTTCCAAAAGGTATCATATTCAACTTGACTGTTGCGTTAATTTTATCTTTCAGGTATTTATTAATTTCCGCTTCCACGAGTGCAACATCCTTAGGGGCACCTGTTCCAGCAACGGGCATAGCCCAATTAAGTTCAACAGGAGGGAGTGATTCTTTAGCCACTTGTGTTGCGGCTGCCGTAGCTGGAGCAGTGGATGCTTTATCGCTTGTTGATTCTTTGGAGCAACCGGTTAGTGCAGCCGTTAGCATGATAGCTGGTACAAGCGTAAATCCGACGTATCTTTTTGTTTTAAACATAGTTTTCCCCTTTCGGTTTTACCGATTATATACTAAATCAACCAAAATAATCCATATATAAATTGGTTGAAACTAGCCTTTTATAGCACCTACCGTTAATCCTTTAATAAAATATTTTTGTAAAAACGGATAGGCTAAAATAATAGGCCCAATTGCAATAACGACCATTCCCATTCGAGCGCTTTGACTAGGTAAAGTTTCCACGGAAATGCTGCCTGGGCTCTTATCTGCTAGTTCGAGAATGATTTGAATCGAGCTTTGAATATTATGCAGAAGCAACTGCAGCGGCATAAGCTTGGGATTCGTAATGAACAATAATGCCGTAAACCACTCATTCCAGTAGGTAATTGTGTTAAATAAACCAATTGTGGCAAGTACAGGTTTGGAAAGATTAAGCACAATGCTGAAAAATATACGATACTCGCCTGCTCCATCTATTTTAGCTGATTCCAAAATCGCATCTGGTACATTGGTCGCAAAAAAAGTTCGCATAATCAGGACATAAAAGGGTGTAAGCAGCAAGGGCAGGATTAAGACAATCAAGGTATCCTTCAAATGCAAGACATTACTATAAACCATATAATAAGGTACAAGCCCTCCGCTAAAGAGCAATGTGAAAAAGATGAGGAATGCGAAAATATTTCTCGACTTTAGATCAGGTCTTGATATGGGATAGGCATAAAGCGCTGTCACTAACACGCTGACTAGTGTGCCTACAACTGTAACGAAGATCGAGATCCCATACGAGCGAATGATTTGACTTGAATCATGAAAAATATAGGTATAAGCCATCCAACTAAATTTCTCAGGGAAGAAGCTGAAACCATTAGAGACGATTGATTGTTCATCCGTAATGGATATCATAAACACAAGCACTAAAGGACTTATACATAGGATAACGTAAACCATAAAAATGAGATTTAAGACAATATTCGTCGTCTTCGAAACTGTATTTAGTTCCCTTTTTTTGTGCGATGTAAACTTCATTGCATTCGTCTCCTAAAACAAAGCAGAATCTTTATTTATTCGTTTGACAATCCAGTTACTGGTAATGACCAAAATAAAGCCTGCAGTAGCTTGATATAATCCCACAGCAGCTGCCATGCTGGCATCCCCAGTCACTCTTAATGCGTTATACACATAAACATCAATTACATTAGTCGCCGAATACAAGATGCCTGAGTTTTGTGTCGTCTGGTAGAAAAGACCGAAATCTGCATAAAAGACTCTTCCAATCTGCAGCAGGGTGATAATAATCATCAGCGGAAAAAGCAATGGAATCGTGATATAGAAGATCTGCTTTGCTTTACTAGCGCCATCAATAACAGCTGCCTCGTAGATTTCCGAATCAATGCCCGTAATCCCCGCTAAGAAAATAATACTGTAATATCCCAATGTCTTCCAAATATGAACTAGCGGGAGTATATACGGCCAATAATGCGGCTCGTTATACCAAAGAATAGGATTGAAGCCCAATGGAGCCAACACATTCTTGTTAATGAACCCCATATCCATGCTCAAAAATGAAAATGCGAGAATACCGACAACGACCCAAGATAAAAATTGCGGCAACAGCATAGCCGACTGATAGAACTTAGCAAGCGTACGATTTCTTAATTCATTCATTAGGATAGCGGCAGGAATAGCCGTAACGAGTGTAAGAATGATAAAAGCACCATTGTAAAGCAATGTATTGCGGGTGATCGTGTAAGCATAGATAGATTTTGTGAAAAACTCGAAATTCTTAAATCCTACCCAATCGCTTGCGAGAAGGCTTGAAAAAAAATTGTCTGATGTAAACTTAAAATCTTTAAACGCCAGCAATATGCCAAACATCGGTAAATAATTGTTGATTAGCAGAATGATTAGACCAGGGATGAGCATGGACAATAATACTTTATTTTTCTTAAGTTCCTTGATAATGCGCTTGATTCTATTCGGTCTGTTAGTCTTGCTTGTTGCGTAAGATTGGCTGTTAATTGCGTTTCCTCCTTTTCTTGTCTTCGCTTACAAATTCACTATAAACGAAACAAAAAAGAAGCAAAATAAACAAACCTATAATAAAGTCTAAAAATCTCTACACTTTTTAAAATAGTTACTTGGCTACTTTCTTAATGGATTCTGCGAATCAAAGTTCGAATTATAATAATCGTTTTTATTTACGCCAAAGGTTGTGAAGAAAGCATTTAATAGGGTATTAAGCCTCATATTTTCAGCCTGTAAGACCTCGTCTATAGATTGTCCATCGAGGATAGCGGAAACATACGCTTTCGAACGAGCCCACTCTTCCATGTTCAACGGAGTTTTGGGATAAATTGAATCCTGGCTTCCTGGTAAAAATTCGCTAAAGTGAGCTATTGTCGGTGTGTAAAGCGGGTTAGCTAACACCCCATCCATCACCGGAATTAAACTGCCACTCTGATATAACTTACCTATATAATCTATCGAATAAAGATATTTCCATACCTTCACCGCTTCCTGTACGTGGGTCGTACCTGACTTCACTACATTCAACCCCGCTGCATGAATATCTAATGCCCCCTTACCAATCGTGGCTTCACTTGTTGCAGGAGGCATAGCTACCCCCCATTCATTTTTCGGAGGATATTGCTCTGCCAACATCGTGGGCTTCCAACTTGCGGCATACATCATGCCAATATTCCCTTCTGCAAATTGTGCAGTCGCCAGATCATCCTTCATTGCGCCCATCCCTGGAAACAGCCCACCGTTTTCTTCCAACTCTTTAAATGTCGTTAACCATGGCTTAAATCCGGTTAAATCATAAGTCCCCTTTTGAAAATTATAAAAGTAAACCCCACTATAGGCGCTGGTGGCCTCCATCGGCTGGACCAATCCTCCCCATTCCTCTCCAATCGGCAGAGCGATACCATACTTTCTTGCTCCCTTCTCAGCCTCACTGATAGTAGTGGCATATTTCTTAAGCTGATCTAATGTGGTTGGCGGAGATTCGGGATTTAACCCTGCTTTACGAAACAACTCCTTATTGTAAATGAGTCTGTACGTAATTTGATTAGAGGGTATTGTATAGAATTTATCTTTGTTTAACGGATTCTTAGCAAATTCAATAGCCCATTTCGGAAAAGGCTTAAAAAAGGGCTCATCAATATAAGGGGAAAGATCCTCTAACCATCCTTTATAAATATAGCTTGTCAGCCACTCCTTGCTTACTTCATAGACATCCGGACCCTTGCCCGAAGCATTCAACATATTCAAGGTTTCGGAGTAGCGATCACGCGGTATTTTTAATAAATCGATATAGATATTATCTTGATTGGTCTCATTGAATCGTTTGATAGCGTCTTCAACAAATTTGGTAGAAGCGACTGACATTTGAGCGTATTGAATATGGATCTTTGCCGACTTCCCCTGATCTGATACAGTTACTGTTTCATTCTCCTGCTCCGTCCTATCTTGTATATTCGTAAAACTGTCGGTACAGCCATTAACAGTCAAATAGAAGCACGCTATCACGCTTATAAGGCTTAGAGAACCTATTATTTTCGGATATTTGACTCGCATATTTATTCCCCCAGTAATAATTATTATATAATTTTTTGGAATATTGTGATAAGTTTTTAGCAAAGTACTCTTATTGGCAAAGGAGAAATACAATGCTTTTGAGAACATTTAAACGCAATTTTCTAAATCGGTTTCTTTTTACAACCAGCATTCGCAGTAGATTGCTTTTGTATTTTATTGGCTTGATTCTCTTACCAACCTCTATTATTTCGTACACGATATATGCTAAGTCTACTAGCATCATTACCAATAAAATCAATACCTCCTTAGAAGAAAAACTGGCCATGATCGCAATTAATATTAATCAAAAATTAGAAGCAGTTAACGATATTTCAGCTGAAATATACCTGAATCGTGATCTGATTCGTGTATTATCCTCCCAGCATCCCTTCGATAAAACAGCGTTGGTGAGTGAAATGTCCATGTTGGATAAACTTCTGGAGAATTATTCAGTTCCCAATGTGACACAAACTTTGCTCATCCCAAGACTCTATCTAATCAACAGACCTGAGTATTTGATGTACAGCTTCTCAGATAAAGTTTCCGATATCAGCCTGATCGAGCAAGCGCCCTGGTATTTGGATCTTCCTCCCAAAGCAGAGTATACCGTTGTGGGACTCGATAAAGTCGTCATTTCCTCTACAACCATCCCAACCATTAAAATTGCCAAAAGATTATTCGGATTGGATGATATGCTGATTCCTTATAATGGACTGCTCACCATCGATGTAGACATTGATTACTTTAATAATATTCTTAATAAGTCAAAGCCTACTGCTGGTACTTCAACCTTCATCATAGATAAACATAGCTCGATTATCATTAGCCCGAATACTGCCTTGCTTGGTAAAGCGGCGAGTCAAGAAATTGATATGAGCGGTAATATGACAAACAACCTGGCGGGTTCTGGATCTTTCATTGAGAAACGCAGCAATGGGAATATGTTTGTTTCTTATGAGCACATGCCCGACTTAAACTGGACGATCGTTTCAATAACGCCTATGAGCGAATTAAACGGTGAGCTGAACGCCTTTAATAAGTTCATCTATATCGTCATTATCCTATGCTCTATTGTTGCCTTGCTAATGGCCTTATTGCTTGCAGATAATATTTCATTTCCCATTCGCAAGCTGGTTAAATCCATGAAGATTGTCCAAAATGGCAACTTCGAAATTTCACTGGAATACACACGAAACGATGAGTTTTCATACCTTTTCAAAACCTATAATAAAATGCTGATTGAGCTAAAAAGCTTGATCGATAAACTATTTATAAGCGAGAAGATCAAACGCGAAGCTGAACTAAAAGCCTTGCAGGCGCAGATCAATCCTCACTTTTTATATAACACCCTAGACTCTGTGAACTGGATGGCCATTAAACATGATGTACCGGATATCAGTACTATGGTGACTTCGCTTTCGGATACGTTCAGGTATAGCTTGAGTAAGGGCAATAATGTCATCCCGCTGCTAGATGAGAAAAAACAAGTAGAGAGCTATTTGATAATCCAGAAAATCCGCTTTAAAGATAAATTGGATTTTTCGATTGATTTTCCACAGGAAATCCTTGGATATTTAACGGTTAAATTGATTTTACAGCCGATTGTAGAGAATTCAATTATCCATGGGATCGAGAAAAGAAGGGGTATAGGCACCATTGTTATCAAAGGTGAACGCTTGGATTCCGTAATTGAAATAAGCATTAGTGACAATGGTGTTGGGACAGATGTAGAGGAATTAAATGCCATCTTAACTGATCCAAACAGCTCAAAGTTCTTTGCCATTCAAAATGTAAATGAAAGAATCAAGCATTTTTTCGGAAATGAATATGGCATTCGATTTTATGACAATGAAGAATCCGGCGTTACCGTCCGCTTGAGATTCCCAGCTGTTACAACAATGGAGGGTTACGATGTTAACGATGATCATAGCAGATGATGAGTTTATTGTCAGGGATGGGCTGAGCAATAGTGTGAACTGGGAGAAGCTTGGGATTAAAGTCATTGCTGAAGCTGTCGATGGGCAGGAAGCCTTGGAGCTGTGTCAAGAGCTTAAACCAGATATCTTGCTTACCGATATTCGCATGCCGCTTGTGGATGGACTCGAGGTTGCCATGAAACTGAAGCAATGGGAAAGTGACATCAGAGTCATTATTATCAGTGGCATCCAGGATTTCAACTATGCCAAAACAGCGCTCGACATCCATGTCGAAGGCTATATTCTAAAGCCGGTTAGAATCCATGAGCTCGTCGAAATGGTTACAAAAGTGGTGCATCGCATCAAGCTCGAACGCAATCTGCACTCGGAAATGACACATTTAAAGCAGCAGTTGCATGAGCATTTCCCATTAATTCGCGAGAAATTTCTCCGAAACTTAATTTGGGGAGTATCTGCCAATGAGAAAGAAATACAGGCTAAATTGAACTTTTATCAACTACCGCTACATGCGGAGGACAGTTTTCTTGTGTCGGTTATACAAATGGATGACTACGATACAATTACGGAAACGAAGTCCGAAGAGGATAAGCAAATTCTTAGCTTTAGCATCTCTAATATTGTTGAGGAAATTATTAGCAGTGCTCATTCAGGTGTAAGCTTCTGTGCAGACGAAAATGAATTCGTGCTCATTTTCAATTCGAACATGGAGGGAACGAACAGACATACCGAAATATGCGAGGAAATACTCGCGTGCTTAAGGAAGTTTTTGAAGATTTCCATTTCCGTTGGAATCGGACGCCCCGTGAATAATATTCTAGCCATTCACTCCTCCTATAAGGATGCCTGTATGGCATTAAAGTACAAATTTCATACCGGAAAAAATTCAATCCTCCATATCAGCGATATTAATAGCATCAATGATATCTCCGCTAATACGGTCGATAGGTCTAATTTCTACGAATCAGAGAATCTGCTAATGAACGCTATTAAGCTTGGAGACAGCGACGGCGTCTCAAAAATCCTTAGCAGCATGTTCGATCAACTCAAAAACATGCCTGTAGATTACATACAAAGCATATGCTTAGAAATGGTTTGCATCGCATCCAGAACTGCACAGGATCTAAGCGAGGATATCGATAGCATTGTTGGTAAACGCTCCCTTATCTTTGAATCCATTTATAAGAAGGAAAATGCCCACGATTTAAACAACTATATCTCAAACCTGTTCAATCTTATGGCGAAATATTTTTCCAATAAGTATAATCAAAAGAACACCAAAGTGATCCAAAAAATGATGGATATCATCAAGCTAAAGTATAAAGAGGACATCAGTGTCATGAAGATTTCTGAGGAAATCTATCTAACGCCTAACTACATCAGCTTGATCTTCAAACAAGAAACAGGAGTAACGATCACCGAATATATTACCAAACTTCGTATGGAAGAGGCTAAGAGCCTTTTGAAATCTACCAGTTTAAAAATACTGGAAATTGCTGAAAAGGTGGGGTATGAAAACCCTCATTATTTCAGTACTGTTTTCAAAAAATATACGGGCATTCATCCGCAAAAGTATCGATCCTGATCGTTACGAATTAGCCATCCTATGCGCTAAATTCATTCATTCAACTTCAAAAAGGACAGACGAATGTTGCATTCGCGCTGTCCTTTCTTTATCATGTATGCCTTTGATTCCTGCAAATCCAACTATTGACTTACACTAACATCCTCAAAGACGGCTTTGGTAGTCGCATACACACGGGCACCTATTTTACCATTGGTTAGAGAGGTATCTGTCACACTAATTTGCAACACACCATCTTTGTACGCTTGTATCGAACTGCCATTGACTACAATTTTATACGTGTAGGCCGTGTTCGCAGCAACGCTTGGACTTGCTGAACCCAATGCCGTTTGAACGCCGCCTACCTTTTTCAAAATCTGCATCTTGGGGACTGTCGTATTGTTGTTGTTGCGAATGGCTAAGATATAGTAGTTGTTTGCATCGGTAAACCTGAATAACAACCCAGCATCATTATTGCCACCAGCATTACTATTCACGTTAACCTGAGCCTGCAAAGTGTAATCCGTCCAAGCATTTGAACCTGCTGTTGACAAGCTATTTCCTTGTCCGGCAGTTCCATTGTAAGCTGAATTTACAACTGACCATGTTCCACTATCGGAAACCCACCCATTCGCATTACCATCGTTAAAATCGTCGAAGAAAAGCGTGGTGCTCACCACAGGCCCTGATTGACTTGTTGTGCTTACCGCATTTGAAGTGGTATCTGTTGTATTGAAATAATAAGAATGCACGCCTACTGGCAACTTGGTTGTGTAGCTGTAGGTTTTACCATCCGTGTAAGTTGTATCACTCACATCTGTCTCAACCATTTTGTGTATCACACCATCAATCACGGCTTCAACAACAAAAGGTTTTTGGTTATCCGCATCGGCATATGTCGTTTTAAAGGTAAAGTCCGTCTTCGTATCACCCGTTGCGGCGCTTACACTTGATGCCGTCAATGTAGGTGCCGTACCGGTAGCTAGGTTAGTTCCTTGGATATCGTCAATCAGTATTTCGCCATAAACACCTGTCGTTTGTTTCAGCCAAACTACTAAATGTGCGTTCTTCTTATTCAAGGCAGGGAACGCATTCAAATCATAATTCGTAGTTGTCCAAGTTGTCGGTACCGCAACGTATCCACCTGTTAAGCTAAAGCTCGATACGCCGTCTTCGATCGTCAAATTAACACGACTGTTCGCATAGCCAGGATTTTTCATTTTGTAAGTTAGATAGCGATAACCTGACAAGTCCAGCGTATCGTGCCACGGCTCAAATTTAGCCTGTGATGCACTGGATGCCGGGGTTTGTGCAAATTTCCCCACATTAAAGGTATCAACTACATCCGTTGTATAAACTCCTGTACCTCCATCTTGATTCCACCAATTGACCCACTTCAGCTTTTGACTCCCCCACGTTCCCCCGAGACTAAAATTATCAAAGAGTATCGGATGAGTCGGATCTGGCAGCGGAGCTGCTACCGTGAAATGTGTTGAGCTAGAGCTATTAATTCCGGAAGCGTCTGTTCCTTTAACACTCGTTCTTACATTCGTATAAGGTGCCAAGCCACTCGTATTAACCGTCGCCGTATATACCCCTCCAGCAACCGTCATAGCACTATAGGCTCCCGACGCATTTGAATAAACCGTACTCATGACAGAAGCAGGCTGAGCGAAAATAGTTACGTTGCCACGAACCCAATCTCCGATGACAGGGGATGTAATTGGGATTGCTGCAGGAGTGGTTCCCCCCATTGAGCTGGAGCCATTAAGATTCGTTAACCCCATTATGGTGTAGAGAAACCCAACCTGAATACTTTGGCTGAATTCGTTGTAGCGCCATTGATTACCATCATCAGCAGCCACCCCTCTATCTTCATACCAAGGACTTATGCTTGCTTTATCTTTGGTATTTTTCATGTTAGGTCCACTAACCATGGCACCAGGAATAACGATGCCTTTATTGGCTGTACTATAAGCCTCTTCATCCAAACGGGTATGCAAGAAATCTACATAGTCTGTTCCGATTCCAGACACCCAACTCATATTCCAAGGATTCTCCCCCAGGATCCAATACATTCCTTTTAATATACCGCGAAGTACCGAAGGATCTCCAAATAGCTCATAATACCGCACCATATCACCTAAATAGCTAGCATGGGGCTCATTCACACCAAAATTGCTAAACTGATTTAATACCCCATACGGTGTGTCATCTGTCAAGGACAAAAAGAAATCTGCTTGTTGTTTCAAGATTGACTGGATGATTGTCTTCGTCCCAGCATCTGCAACAGGATAAAACTCGGCCAAAGCCAGTGGTCTCATATCCCAGTAGTTGGTCGCAATGATGTCATTGAATGTCAACCCGCTAATTCTTGCCGTTGCTGATGTTTGGTAAGACGTTGTATTCGTTAGCAAATATAGCTCGACTTCCGCCCACAGTAACGGATTAGAAATACCGCCAATGGTAGGATTGATTGGATCTAGATCAGATGCATGCGCCACAGCATAGTTGTAAAATTTAACAGCACCTGCTTGGCAAGCTGCTGAGAAATTGGTGAAATCTGCTACTTTACCCGCAGTGATATAGCCACCAGCAAGCGCACTGTTAATTGCGCGTGCCGTTGCAGCAAGAGCACCTGCGACTTTAGCTGAACCTGCCGGGCTATCGCCATAAATGCGGCGATCATCTGCTGTATTGCTGATATTATCAGTTGCCTTCTCAGGATGAATGAATCCTGAATACGTCGCTAAACTATAGATCTGGCCATCAAACGCATTGGCGTATTTCAAGATATATTCGCTGCCGAATCGCGCTTCGTCGAGTAAATCCGGCACACCATTGTTATCATTGTCATACCTAACATTGGGGGATGTAGCGTGGCGAAGATAGGCTAGTGCCATTTCACCTGTAACCCACTGCTGCGCTCCGTACTTGCCATAATCGCCAGCATCATACCAGCCGCCAGTGAGATCATAATGAATCGTCCCATCTGCCGAAGCTCCATCATCTAAATGTGAAGCAGGATGGAACACTTTATCTGAAGGTGCTGTATCATCGCTATAGCCTATTGGATAAGCAATTCTTGTGTCTACACCGGAACGCTGCAATCGATAGAATGCAGTCATTTCATCCTTGTACTTATCCCAAATGTTGGTTTGTATTTGGAAAGGATAAGAAGATATACTGTTCGTTCTGATCGTATAATTTGTTCCCGTAGCCGTTATTGCCGAGAAATCAATCGAATACACATGTTTATCCCAGGTCACTCCCTCATAAGTCATATTACCTGAGGAAACAACCGTCGATCCACTTAAAACCTGATACGTTACATCACTTAAAGTGTCGATGGCAGTTACCTTAGCATTCTTGAATGCCGCCGCACTATATCCTGCCTGACTGACCACCACATCATTGACTAAACTGCCGGTATACGTAGTTGCATTCACTTTATCAATCGCGACTGCATACCCAGTTGAGCTTGCATTTTTTTGTCCCGTTACACTTATTTTCAAAGTGTGCAGCTTGTTACTGAGATCTGGGCTCGTATACAACAATGCCGACTCCTGCCTGCTTGAAGCATAAGCATCAATAGGAAGCTCTACACCTCCGTCAATAGAAATACTGGCGATGCCATAATCGGGTGCTTTGGCTCCATATAAACTTAGCTTAGTTCCTACAAAGCGAAAATTCACAGCATCATTCGTCACAGCTGATACATGGTTATCTGTTAAGTAGTTCCCTGCCGGCGCTGCGGCGTAAGACCAGCCTGTACCCACATAGTCAAATTGATTGCCACCAGTGCCTAATGTATTATCGTTGACGTCTAGTATTGTGGTCGAGCTTACAATTGTAGGTGTTGAAGCCGTTGAAGTAACAACAGGATCAGAGGTAGTGTCTGCGGTGCGATAATAATACGTATGACTACCGACAGGCAATTTTAAGGCATAGGTATAATCCTTGCCATCCGTATAAGTCTTATCCGCCATATTCGTATCTTTCATATCATAAAATGTAGTATCATCAAGCACGAGCTGCATGGCAAAAGGCTTTTGATTATCCACATCTGTATACGTCGCTTTAAATGTATACAGCGTTTGCTCATTATTGATTGCTCCTGAATCTGATGATAAGCTTGTCGCCGTAATCGTTGGCGCAGTTCCGTTATAGGTTGAGGTTGCTTTAATATTGTCTAGCAGCATCTCACCATAGACACCGGTTGTTTGCTGCAGCCAAACTACCAGATGAGCTTTTTTCTTATCCAGGGTAGGGAACAAATTTAAATCAAAGTTGTAAGCCGTCCAGCTTGTTGGAACAGCAACATAGCCTGAGGTTAAGCTGTATGCTGTCACACCATCCTCAATTTGAATATTGATTCGGCTATTAGAATAGCCTGGATTTTTCATGGAAAGGCTTACATATCTGTAGCCAGAAATATCTGCATTGAAATGTTGGGGCTCGAATTTAGCTAATGAACTACTCGAAGCCGGGGTCTGGGTAAACTTGCCGACAGTCAGGCTATCCACCGTTGCTCTTGCATAAGTACCCGTGCCGCCAGCTTGGTTATACCAGTTAGCCCAGCCTGCTCCTGTACCTCCAAAGCTGCCTCCTCCAATAAAATCATCAATGGATTGCGGGTTCCCTGGACCTGGCAAAGCCGGTACTGCAGCAAAAGCTGTCATAAAAGATAACAAGAACGTATTTAAAGCAAATACAAAAACTAAACCTACCCTACTTATTCGCTTAACACTAAATCTTCTACCTTGTACTTCATGCATGAATAAAACCTCCATTTTTTTCAGCTGTGCGTTTAACTTAACCATGGTCTAACTTAAACTTTAATCGCCTCCCTTCGAAGGTAACAATAACCCTGAAGTTTACAACCTGACTATAAGGGATATAACAGGAAAGCAAAATAAACAGAACTATAATAAAGTCTAAAATTCTCTACACTTTTTATAATATATTGTTTCACTCCGTTGCTATCCGCAATTCGACAATTCCTCCCAAATTACACCCGTATACAAGAAAACCAGGTTTGTTCATAATTAAACATGAGTTACCATCCATTTCCAAGGAGTGATCTCGTGTCCAAAAGGATTTTATTTCTAACTGGTGATGCTGTCGAAGTATTAGAAGTGTACTATCCCTATTACCGCGTGTTAGAGGAAGGCTATGACGCCGTTATCGCTTCGCCTGCGAAGAAAGTTCTTCGAACGGTCGTTCACGATTTCGTAGAGGATTGGGAAACGTATACCGAGAAACCGGGACATCTGCTCCCTTCCCATGTCGCTTTCGCCGATGTTGACCCTAGCCAATTCGATGGACTCATCATTCCTGGTGGCAGAGCGCCCGAATATATTCGTTCGAGTGAAGATGTACCACGCATTCTTCGTCATTTCCTTGAAGCGGATAAGCCTATTGGCGCTATCTGCCATGGTGCACAAGTATTCGCCGCGCTGAAAGACAGATCCCTCTTCGAGGGGCGTACATTGACGGCGTATAACGCATGCCGGTTGGACGTTGAAGCACTTGGCGCTACCTATACAACCGACACGCTTCATGTCGATGGGAAGCTCGTGAGTGGTCATGCTTGGCCTGATTTACCAGGCTTTATGCGTGAGTTTTTGAAATTATTGGCCTAATTTAAACTACATAGATGCTAACAACGAAACGGGACCGCCTCGCAAGTAGTTTAACTACTTGTGAGACGGTCCCGTTTAGATAGGAGGCTTGTTTACACTTTTATTGGAGAGCACTCATTCATATACATTTATCCATGAACGATCAGCTTGTGATCAGCTGAGGTACGAGGCCGGGGAGCAGGGACAACGGACGGATAACCGATATGTAGAACACCAACGACCTTCTCACCAGGTTGAACGCCGACGGCTTCTCGAAAAGCTGGCGCATAGACAAAGTTGTTCGTTTTCCAAACTACGCCTATCCCTCGTTCCCATGCCGCAAGCTGGAATGTTTGAATCCAACAGCAGACAGCTCCGTAATCCTCATCCCACTGCTTCTGTCGGGAATCCTCCTTCATCACGACGACCAGATGCATCGGAATTTCAGCATAATAGGCGGTTCGCTGTTCTTGATATTTAGCTTTCTCTTCTGCACTAAAAGCTCTGATCACCGCTTCGGTGAAGTCCGAACGAGCCTCTCCCTTGTACAAAATAAACCGCCAAGGCTCTCTAACTCCATGATTTGGCGCCCAATTGGCCGTGTTCAACAATTCCATAAACAAATCCATCGAAACAGGCTCATCTGAAAATTCACGGATCGTTCTCCGCTCCCTGATCAACCTAGCCATTGTTAATAAGTTTTCACTGCTCATTGCCATCTTCCCACCATTCCTCTGTATTCCACCACCGCGAACTGCCTTAATGTCGCAATCCAGCTTCAAATCCTATACGCCGCTCCGTCGGCTAACTTGTATTCCTTCTTGTATAGAGCAAATAAATAAAAAATGGCGCCCCTACAGCGGAAGTAAATACGCCTGCCGGAATGTCCAATGGAAGCAACAGCGTTCGCCCAGCCAGATCAGCCAGTACGACAATGATTCCTCCCAACAGGGCTGATGTCGGAAGTAGACTTCCGAAACTCACGCCCACCAATTTGCGCGCCATATGTGGAGCAACCAACCCGACAAATCCAATTCCTCCGGCAACGGCTACAGCCGAGCCTGCCAATCCAACGCCAAGCAGCAGCATTAGCAGACGATTACGCTCAACCGCGCTGCCTACGCCAGTCGCCAGATCATCGCCGAGCAGAGCAACATTGACCTGACGCTTGCGCATCCAAGCGAGCGGTAGCAGCACGACCGTCCACGGCAGAATCGTCAGTACACTTTCCCAATTGGATCCATAGACAGAGCCTGTCAGCCAGAAATAAGCCTGATTCGCTTCGTTCCGCGGATTAAATATCAACAGCAATGTCGTCATTGCAGACATGAGTCCAGAAACGCCGACACCGACCAGAACGAGCCGTATAGCCGTCACGCCTCTCTTCCAGGCCAGCGTATATAACAATCCGGCTACAAGAACAGCTCCAAGCAAAGCTGCGACAGGCAGCAGACGGATACTGACCGTGCCAAGTAAATAATGAAGGAATACAACCGCCGCTACGGATGCGCCCCCCGTAACGCCAAGTACATCAGGGGAAGCAAGCGGGTTACGGATCATACTTTGGAAGATAGCTCCGGAAGCGGCAAGTGACGCTCCGGCCATTAGAGCAACTAACATGCGCGGAAGACGAAGGTTTTGGATAACCATCGCATGCTCCTGGCTTCCCACACCGAGCAAACTGGCAATCACAGCAGGAGGCGATATGAACGTGCTCCCACTGCCGATACTGAAAATCATGGCCACCAAGCAGCTGGCACAAAAAAGAAGCAGTACATTCCTGTTTTTGGTTGGTAGCAGCTTCAAATCTCGTACGCTGGCAGCACGCTGGGGGTTATGCACTTTCATGACTTTGCCTCCCCCTTCGCGCAATATAAATAAAGAACGGAGCGCCGATCACCGCAGTCATGACACCAACCGGAATTTCCTCTGGTATGATGAGGAATCTCGCGACCAAATCCGCCAAGTTTAAGAGTATTGCCCCCAACACTGCACAATAAGGAAGCAACCAACGGTAGTCTGTTCCAACTATAAAACGGGCAATATGTGGAATGATAATCCCTACTAAACCGATTGGCCCGGATACCGCTACTGATCCTCCGGCTAATATGACAATGACGATCATCGTCACAGTTTGAACAACCACTGTCCGCTGTCCTAGTCCTTTGGCCGTCTCTTCTCCCATCGAAAGCAGATTCATATCGCGAGCAAGGAAAAAGGCCGCCGCCCAGCATACGACCATATAAGGCAAAACCTCGATAAGCAGTTCCAATGAACGGCCAGCTATCGATCCGACTAGCCAAAACAGCACCGTATTCAATCCTTGACGGTTCATGACCAACAGTACCTGTGTGAACGAAGCGAATAGCGTTGTCATAGCGGTACCCGCCAATATCATTTTAATCGGTGTCAGTCCTCCCCTGCCTACCGAACCCAGCACGTAAACACTCAATGCGCCTACAGCAGCGCCCAAAAAGGAAATCCACATCAGCCCCGACATCGAACCTATGGAAAGCATCAGCGCACCTGTTACAACAAAGAAAGTCGCCCCCGCATTGACCCCCAGCACACTTGGCGAGGCAAGTGGATTACGCGTTAATGCTTGCATCAGCGCTCCCGCAATCGCAAGACTAGCCCCGATTGCCGCAGCAATCAGAGCTCTTGGCAAGCGTGTGGTGCGAATCACCATCTGCTCGCTAACACTTGCGTCATAATGGAAAATGCTAGTCCACGCTTGTATCCAGCTGTAATTCTTCGCTCCGAGCATCATACTGGCTGCCATACATACTAGCAGCAGGAGGAAGCATACAACAAGTCCAGCAGCCCGAATTCGATTCATCTCCCTATTCCAGTCCGAAATACTTGAACAGGTCATCGAGCATCGCTTTGGCGGCAAGCGGTCCCGCACCGAAGTTCCAGGTTATCGGATCAACTTTAATGAACTTGCCGTTTTTAACACCCTTCAATTCCTTCCAAAGCGGGTGAGAGGTCCACTCCTCTTGCAGTTTCGGAATATTTTCCTGACCTGGAAGTATGGTTGTAATATCAAATATGTAATCACCATCGAATTGCGGAATATGCTCTTTGGACAGAATATCCAACCCTGAGCCGGAGAATTCAACCTGTTGGGCCTTAGGAACAGGGAAACCAAGGTCTCTCAGCATGAGTCCAGGGAAACCCTTGAGATATACCTTCACACTGTTGTCACGCTGGATACGAATTAGTGATATTTCCGTTGTACTCAACTTGCTGCCCATCTTATTCTTGAAGTCTGCCGCACGCTTATTCCATGCTTCCATGAACTTAGTTCCTTCATCTTCTTTGCCCAGAGCCACCGCAGCCATTTGCAAATTGCCCTTCCAATCGGCCAAATCGTCCGTTACAATCGTCGGTGCAATCGCCTGAAGCTGCGGGTAAATTTTCTCATGACGCACCTTAGTTGCAACAATCAGATCAGGCTTCAGCGCAATAATCGCCTCCAAATTCGGCTGTCCCTCATCCCCCAGATTCTTCACCCCGCTCATATCGCCGAGATATTTGAACCATGGCTTTTGATCCGTAGATTCAACCGCGCCTACAGGCTTCACACCAAGAGCCGCACCCACATCATTCATTCCTTGAAATAAATAAACAACTCGTTTAGGAACACTCTTCAACGTTGCAGTCCCCATCGCGTGCTTGATTGTTTTCTCTACCGCCTGCGCCGAACTGCTTTCTACAGACTTCGTTGGCCCAGCTGATTGCTGAGGCGCAGCAGTGTCTGAAGCATTATTCATCTGGCCGGAATTTGCTGAACCGCAGCCTGCCGCGATCAGCATCATCACGAAGACCAGCGCCGTGTGAACGAATTTCATCTTTTTTTCCTCCCCATCTGCTTTGTTTATTGATATTGAGAATCTTTATCAATAATAAAAGCTTAAGCAAGGCTTGTACATGCACAATTCTACCCGTTTTTGATCTACTTTCTTGAATTCGCCACAAGCGCATTATATAATTGAGAATGATTATCACAATAGAGGAGGCGTTGTTCGGATGAGACAAGGTGCAGCATTGTTTAAACAAACTCCTTATTTATTGTTTTCATCCATACATCTACGCAGGCTCAAAAGCCATCTGTCTATTGAGCTGGGCCCTCTCCCGGCCATATTTCTCTGCTATGTCATTAAGGGGAACGGGATACTGCATATCGGCTCATCGCAGCTTGCCATTAAGCCCCGCCAAATATATATCATCCCTTCAGAAGCAAGCATTCAGGTAAGCTCGTTATCAGGGAATCTTGACTATTATCTAATTACTGCCTTTTGTTCTACCGGTAGCACGCATCAACCACTCTCACAAGGACATGTTCCACTCAAGCAGACCGAAATGTCGCTCGAACGTTATGAACAGCTTCATTCTGCTTACCGTCATAAATCCAAAAGCAAATTCGCCCTCAATCTGCAATTTCAGGAGCTGCTGCATTATATACTTGAACATCTAGGAGAGCCGGAGGAATTGCAAGAACCCGACCACGGCATCACAAACAGCCTTCATTACCTCCATGCCCACTCCCATGAGAAAATCAAAGTTGAGACGCTGTCCACAATTGCTGGGTATACATTGAATGCCTATTCACGTGAATTCAAAAAAATAAAAGGATTATCTCCCATCGATTATTTAAACGCATACCGGATCTCGCAAGCCAAGCAACTGCTCCTCGAAAAAACACTTTCGGTCAAGGAGATCTCTTCCACCGTTGGATTTGAGAGCGAATTTTATTTCAGCAGAGTGTTCAAACGCGAGGTCGGTATCCCTCCTACACTCTATATGAAACGCAGAGATATGAGAGTCGCAGTCACCTCTGGCATCCCACTTCAGGATATTCTCCGGTCACTGGGTATGGAGCCCGTCTATGCAGCCAATCTCCGATTAAGCAAAATTGTACCCGAAGAGGCAGCTATGCAGCAGTTAGAGCATCATCTGGAGAGCATCAGCAAACTCAAGCCCGACATAATTATCGGAGATTCTTATCATGGCGCTTACCTCCAGCAGTTAAAAGAAATTGCTCCTGCAATTATGTTGGATCCCAGCAAGGATTGGCGTCAGATTAACAAGCAGCTTGCCTTCCTAGTAGGACGGGAACGAGAAGCGGAGCAAAATTTCAAGAAAATGGACTACCACAAAAACGACATACTGCAAGCCTGGGAGCACCGTATTATTCAGCAGACGACAGCGTTTGTGTCCATACATAACAAGCTGATCCGAATTTATGGGAATGATCACCACCCACTCAATCATCTGCTCTATTCGGAACTTGGATTCAAAGCAGGCTCCTGTGTACCCAAAGGTGTCATGAGGGTTGATTTCTCCCCGGAAAAATATCCAGCCATCGCTGTCGATCACCTCTTTCTACAGCATCATTCCTCCTATCCGGAAGATGAGGAGTTGATTCATGATTTGCAGCAGACGCCTAAGTGGCAAGCGTTTGAAGCAATACGCAACAACACCTTTCTGTTGACTCATAACTGGGTGAGATTAAGCTGGTCAACGGATGGCAGGATGCAAATTATGAATGAAATTATCCAGTATTTGCAAGACAAAGAGGGAAATACCCACGCTATAGAAAACGAAACAGGACCGTCACACAAGTAGTTCAACTACTTGTGTGACGGTCCCGTTTCTTCATAACTTCTCTTACTCCGCTACCATCCGATTGGTCAGTGCTCCGAGCTTTTCAATCTCAATCGTGACGACATCCCCATCTTTTAAATACACTTGTTTCTCTGGCGGATATCCTAGTACAACACCCTCAGGTGTCCCTGTCAAAATGAGATCTCCCGGCATCAGCGTCATATGCTGTGAAATGTAACTGATGATTTCATCGCAATGGAATATCATATCCGACGTATTCGAATGCTGTCTCACATCACCATTTACCACCGTTGTAATCGTGAGATCATTTGGGTTGCCTACTTCATCAGCGGTCACAACATAGGGACCAATCGGCGCAAATTGATCACACGTTTTACCTAATAGCCATTGCGCGGTCCTCAGTTGTAAATCACGGGCAGACAAATCATTGGCATTGCAGTATCCAAAAACGTGAGAAAGCGCTTCTTCCTTCGAAATAGATTTCGCCCTTTTCCCAATGACAATGGCTAACTCCGCTTCATAATCAACTTTGACTGAAACGTTGGGCAACGAAATCTCTTCGCCATGACCCGCTAGGGCATTATTGAACTTGTTGAACAATATAGGATATTGCGGGATCTGTGCATTCGTTTCCTCTGCATGTCGGCGGTAATTAAGTCCCACGCAAATGATTTTGTTCGGATGCGTGACGCAGGGTCCAAGCGTTAATGCAGCTTCGTCTAATACATAACCCGTTGTATCCAAGTCAGATCCTAGAACGCGATCTATAAATGAATGCAGGTCGTTCAAAGCTTCCGCACCGCCATCAATGACCTCATGAATGGTTGTCGGAATTGCCTTCTCTTCCGTTACTGCGGAGAGTGCCGCCAGAACATCAACCACTCCTTGCTCCCTTTTAACACCTAATCGATAAGTCTCATTATGAAGAAACGTAACTAATTTCATGTGTCGTTAACTCCTAACTTTAAATTATGGACGAACAAGTTCCTGCAACACGGACTCGATAATCGTAAGGGTTGTATCGACGTCCTGATCCGTATGGGAATAACTAATATGATTGCGTTTAATATTCATTGGCATCTTGAAAATGCCCTTCTCGATCAACTTCTTACGATAGTCTACATATAGCTCAGCATCATTCTGCTGCAAATCCGAGTAATTCTTCGGCTCGCTCTTCATGAAATAAGTCGTCCATACAGAACCGAATCCTGCCACATACGCCTCGATCCCCAGTCGTTCATGAATGCCCCGAATGCCAGAACGCATCTTTTCACCTAATCGGAAAATATGCTCATGAACCGGTTCGTTCTCCATCAATTCGAGTGTTGCAATCGAAGCAGCCGTGCCTACGGCATGCCCGTTATAGGTGCCTGCAAACCACACGTCTCCACCTGGGTATGTATTGAAACGCTGCATATATTCACGCTTACCCGCGACAGCAGCGATTGGATAGCCGTTCGCCATCGCTTTACCCATCGTTGTCAAATCCGGGGTAACCCCGGCAACCTTCTGATAACCGCCGATATCATGACGAAAGCCTGTAATCACTTCATCAAAAATAAGCAGTGCACCATGTGCGGTGCAAAGTTCACGGAGTCCTTCCAAGAAGCCAGGCTGCGGCATCACGCAGCCGATATTATGGGGAATCGGCTCGACGATCAGCGAGGCAATTTGCCCTTTATTTTCACGGAATGTTCTCTCAACATCATCCAGATCATTAAAGGTACAGACCAAGGTATTGTCGATGGCTTCATCTAGCATTCCGGCAGATCCCGGATCCCTTTTGCCAATCATATCCCAAGAACTAAGCATGTTACGCGCGACATAATCGTGCCAACCGTGATAACAGCCTTGAAATTTGATGAGCTTATTGCGACCGGTAATCGCACGAGTCAAACGAATCGCATGATAGGTAGCCTCCGAGCCTGAATTACAAAAAAGCACTTGTTCTGACGAAGGGACGTGCGTACAAATTTTGCGAGCCAATTCCACTTCTAGATCTGTACAGCCGACGCCATACAAATCTGTTCGCTCAATGGCTTCAATCACCTTGCGATTGACGTAAGGATGACTGTGCCCTAGAATAATCGGGCCGAATGCGCCTTGATAATCGATGTACTTTTTGCCATCAGCATCATAAATATAAGCGCCCTCTCCTTTGGTAAACACCTTCATCGGATTCACGTTACGAATGGACGTATGTACGCCGCCTGGCGCGTATAATTTCGATTGCTCATATAGTTCTGCATTGTTGGACATTCCTCTTACCTCCTGAGTATTGATTTAATTGGACGCGGTTAGACCGAGTATCTCTGGCGTGTTGCGATGAATGATATCTTCGATAATCTCCTCTGGAATGTGCGGCATCTTCGTGCCTTCAACCAAGTGATTAATATTCCGAAAGAGATCAATGGTTTGTTGTGTGGAGAAGAAAGGATAATCAGAACCGAATAAAATCTTATGTGTAACCCCATACTCCATGGCTGAAACGAGTGCGTTATAGAACTGCCATGGTCGTGAACCTAATGCCGACAAATCCATATACATATTGGCATTTTTGCGAACGACGGCAATACACTCATCCACCCAAGGATGACCCATATGAGCTATAACCATTTTCAGAGAAGGAAATGCACGGGCGATTGGATCTAATGCTGCTGGCCTAGACGCATCGAGGTACCCTTCAGGTACGAAAGACGTGCCTTGATGCCACATGATGGGCAATCCCAACTCATCCGCTTTGGCATACAAGTCGAAATGACGCTGCTCACCAGGGTAAAAATTCTGATAAATAGGGCCTAGCTTAAGTCCCCTGAGGCCATATTCTTTGATAGCCTCCTCTAGCAGCCGGGCCGCAGCTGGCCTGTTCGGATCAATGCTTGCAAAGCCGAATAATCGTCCACGATGCTTCGCGACATACTCAGCCACGACCTGATTAGGCACCCCAATCCCAGTAGCAGGAGCGTCGAAAGCAAGTACGATCGCCCCATCAAAAGAACGGATATTCTCCTCATGCATCTCTGGCGTTGCAAGGATATCCATATGCTCCCCCCAACTGCGCTTTACCGCAGCTAGGAAGGGGCCGTCGGTTTGGCCGGGAAGAAATAAATGCGTATGACAATCAAAAATCATCTTGTGCACCTTCTTTTATATGGAATTATCTAGCATTATGATAAATTATTGGGATTTTAAGGCATTGGAAAGAGACCGTACTCCATCCGGCAATTGCCCTATAGAGTCGATCTGTTTCATGGTTATATTTTAAAGGAGCTGATTTAAGGTTTATTGGCCTCATCCATACGGGAATCCTTACGTGACTGCAGGGAAGGTGGTGACTCCTCTTCTTCCATGAAGCCCTTGGTTCCTTTCTTAAACTCCCGCAAGGTCTTGCCAAACGCACGACCTAATTCAGGCAGTTTCTTGGGACCGAACAATACCAGTGCAGTTATGATTAGCAACATCAACGTTGAAGCACTAAAATGCGGCACAGCACTCACTCCCTCTAGTTCTGGTTAGACAACTTAAGAAAGATAACGTTCGTGGTTGGAAGCCGATCTCATACAGAACTGACGGTTAGCCGTTCTTCGATATGAGCGCACAAGACTTCTTCCGTTTCCAAGCCAGCCCAATACATTTTGAGTTCCTGATTGATTTCGGATAGCTCTCTAGCGCTAATAGCTAAATCCGTGAAGTATCGAAAACCAGGGATCGTCTCGCGAAATAGGGAAAATCTAGATGGCAGATAGCGTTTCTCTTCTCCTACCCATTCTGCAGCAGACTTTCTAGCGGGAAGACTATAGGTGTGCTGACGAACGAAAAGTTGAGCCTTATAACTTGTTAGATAGTCGACTAACTTGACCGCTGCGTCCTTCACTAGTGATTTCCGATTCACGGCAAGTCCCGTATTCAGCAGCATCGTCATCGGTGTACCAAAATGCGGTACAGGCGCAATATCAAAGGATAATCGCTCGCCGAGCAAGTAATTTAAATAGAAGTAACTAGTCATGATGATGGACGCTTTGCCTTTGGCCAGGAGCAACTCTGATTCGCCCGTTGTAATCCCTTCTGATAAAGAAGGAATACTGTGCTTCATTTCGCCGCAATAGCGAAGCGCATCCATCATGGCTGTGCCAGCTAGTTTAAGCCTGCCATCTTCATGCCGCTCGAACTTTCCACCTTTTTGCAACAGGAGCAACGGCCAACGATTGGACGAATACAAGTCGCAATGAAAGCCTAGGCGTTCATTCGGAATGGCCAGTCTGGATGAGTATTCAATCAAATCTTTCCACTGCCAGGAGCTATCGGGTTCAGGCAAGTTCGCCTCGCGGAAATGTTCCCGGTTGTAGCACAGAATAAGTGGCGAATAAATAAAAGGCTGCACGAGTTGACGACCCTCTGCCACAAAGGCATCTGATAAAAAGGAATACAGCTCCGGATTCCGTTCCGTCGGCTCCAGCATGTCTTCTTCACCAGTCTCTATACACTCCTGGAAATCCTTAAAGTTCATCATGACCACGTCAAGAAGACCGCTGGATAAGTACTCGCTCATATAACTATAGTTATTGCTGGAGGTAGGCACCGCTTGTACGCGGATATGCGGGTTTTCCTTCTGAAAGCTGGATAGCAGCCGATGAATATCCGCCTCATCCGTAACGGAACTATGGAAGCCAAGCTTCACGGTTACGAAAGCGCCTTCAGGTGCCCCGACAACTTTGGTTCCAACGCGCGGAATTTTCTCAATTAGGCCTTCACCTACAAGAACATCCAGTCCTTTACGAACCGATTGATTGCTTAAATTGAATTCCGCGGCGAACGTTTTCTCAGAAGGCAAATATTCCCCGACCGACCGCTTTCCTGTCAAAATGTCTTCTCTCAATGTGTTCACGAGTTCGCTTAAGCGAGTGCGAGAGGAGCTGCGAGTTGTCCGTTTTTCCATCCTATAAACCTCATTTCCATCCGATACACTGACAAGATCAGGAGACTTGGTCACTTCCTGTATCCGCATTGTTAGTCATATTATAGCAACGACCCACCATCACATGTCAATGTACATAAGGTTTCATGACGAATGCCAATCAGTAAGTTATCGTAAAATTGCCTGCGCTATGTTTGATCGTATTACTCTCTGCTGGAAGTGCCGACCGATTCACGTCTTCTTCCACACAAGATGTCATGAAGAAGTAGGTACCGTTACCAACTGCATCAGCAGAAACATCATATTTCCCTCCAATAAATTGGGAACCGACAACTTTCAATTTATTGGAACCCCCTTGAATGGAAAAATGGGCAGTACTAGCATCCGAGGCCATACTCGTATAATTCCCCAAATTCCAAGTAATCACATTCGTTGGATCCACGCTCTTCAGAAACGCCTTCTCGCTGTTCACGCCGCTAAGCCTCGCGCTGCCATCCATGGTAATCCATTGGTCAGGTTTATTCTTCGGGTTGTTGACATCCCCCACTTTATCCCACGCACCGGTGAGCAAGAAGCAGCAATCCACGAGACCGCCACCTTGCATAATGATTTCGCGCGTACCAATCTTCACGGTACCTCCAACCTGAGGGAGCCCTTTGAACCATGTATTAATGAGTGTAAGTTTATTAATGCTTCCGAGCGTGACCTCTTCAATATTGTAGAATTCGCTATTGAGGATCGTCAGTTCTCCGTTGCTCGGTGTGTACCCTACTTGCGTCGTACCGCTGCGAATCGGGCGGGCAATTTCGTAGCCCTTCAGCATGCCGAAGGAGCAGCTATCGATGATGTTTTTCCTCTTGGCACGCGAGGAGCCTTTGGATATCGTCACCATCTCTTGCGCGGTACATCCTCTCATCTGCAAACCATCCATATTCACCCAGAATGAGCCTGAATTGGCCATTTTCACACCTGGTTTGGTGTACGTAACAACCGCATGACAATCTTCCAGTGTCAAGTCAGTTAATCGCTTGCTTGCGACAATCCGTGATGCGATATGCTTCTTGACGGTCACGCGTTTGGCGCTATCCCCCCAGGTCGTACCACTATTGGCAAAGGATAATAGACCTGAGTTGTTGATATAAGTTAGATCATGTTCATATTGACCGTGCGTGACGAATGGACCATACTCATCGCCATCGCCGTGACAGTTCTCAACCATACAATAAGCTGCGCAGGTAAAATCATTCAAGTGACGCGCATTGCTCGTATTGCAATCTCTAATATGCCCATATAACACATTGATTTGCTGTGTCAAATAGCCTGTGCCGCCCCAATCCCGCTCCTCTGGGTTCATCAATTGACAGCGTTCCGTCACATAATGCGTATTGTATCTCCGCATCACGACAGGCCAGAACACTTTGCTAGCCTTGATGCCCGATGCATCGCATTCTACTGCGAATTCATAGGCGACTGGATTCGAGCCGATCTGATCCCAAGTCGGAAATGGCCTGAGACTAGTGCCGTTAGGCGGCACAGGGATGCCGATAAAACTCATGTTGCGCACATGGCACCGGAAGGCTGGATTCACTCTTTTGTATGTAATCGGACGCCCCTTGGCCAGCAGCCAACCGAGCTTATAGTTGAATCTGACGTGAGTGGCATCGAATACTTCCGTCACTTTAATCAAGTAATCGAGCTCTCGCTGGGCACCCCCAGCCGCGTTGTTCTTAATCTGGGCATGCCACCAGCTATCCACTTCAAAGATCGATGAATCAGCCACTTCAAATATATCTGAATATTCAGATATATCGTCCGTTAACGTAACCGTTTGCGTCACACCAGTTACGACACCTTGGAAAAACATAACTGCTCCGAACGGGTTATCCAACGTGTTCAGTTCGATCCCCTCTGTCGTGACGGTGTGGCCGTGGAAATCAATTTCGATATCACTGCGGTGATACACATGACGCTTGATGAAATTAAGGTCTGAGTGCGCTTCAACACGATGGATCGAGGGATCGTTGATCAATGCATCCAGCGCATTATCCGCATTTTGACTCTTGTCAAAAATGCCAAACCACCGGAAATCGCCCACGCCATGATGTACGACTTCAAAACAACCTTCTCCTTTGGGTGGCTTGCCCCCCTTAACTGCATCGTTCTGCTCACGTCCATTGCCGCCGATCGTTGACCTGTGCACCGTCCCCCCATTGTCAGCTTTGGTACTGTCCGCTACAAAGCGAACCAACTTACCGCCTCCGTCACCGTTCTTGTTGTACCCCCCAACGAACACAAGAAGGCCATCCTTCAACTGACCGGGCGGAAGCGACTTTAATTCAGCCACATTGTTAACTTGCTGGACGCGATTCTCACTATCCTTACCGTCTTTACCATCCTTGCCAGTGGATGCTCCATTATCCGCCGAGGCGAGTCGTGGGCCCAAGACACTGCCAGCTAGCATAACACTGCCTAGACCTATTGTTGCCAAAACTTTACGTCTACTAATGGCCTCATTCGACTTATCGTTTGTGTGATTCTCCTCGTTGCTTACGTTCGTCGCTTGCGATTTTCCCTTTTTATCATTTAGGAAGAACAACGTTGAACAACTCCTCTTCGTAAGGGGGATAGGTAAGACAACTGCGTCAATCGCTACTTGCGAAGTTCAGGCGGCAGTAAGAAGTCAAAATCGCAACCCTCATCCGCTTGCAGCACACGTTCTAGGAACAAAAGGCCATATCCGCGATCATAGGCAGGGGGAGGCGCCTCCCACTTCGCTTTGCGTTCGCGAAGCGTGTCTTCATCGACATGTAATTCCAGCTTGCGCATGTCGATATCCAGCTCAATCTCATCGCCGTTCTCCACGAGCCCCAGAGGTCCTCCGATGGCCGCTTCAGGTGCGACGTGTACAATCAATGTACCGTATGACGTACCGCTGATGCGGGCATCCGAAATTCGTACCATGTCCCGTACCCCTTGGATGAGCAGCTTCTTCGGAATCGGGATTTGACCGATTTCCGGCATCGCTGGTGCGCCTTTGGGTCCAGCGTTTTTCAACACGAGGACACTGTTCTCATCGACGTCCAAATCCGGGTCGTCAATCCGTGCATTCAGATCAGCCGGCGATTCGAAGACGACGGCGCGTCCACGGTGCTTTTTGAGATGCGGTGAAACCGCCGTTTGCTTAATCAGCGCACCGTTGGGAGAGAGATTCCCGCGCAGCACCGCAATCCCGCCTTGCGGAGCAATCGGCTGCTCAAGCGGATAGATCAGCTCGCGGTCGGTGACCTGCACACCACGCAGGTTCTCGGTAACGGTTTGACCTGTAACGGTCAAACAATGGCCGTTCAGCAGCGGTTCAATTTCCTTCATCAGGGACGGCACGCCGCCTGCTTCGAAGAACTCTTCCATCTGATATTTGCCAGATGGGCGAACGTTCAGGATAAACGGCGTCGTTGCGCTAATTTCGTCGAATCGCTCAAGCGGCAATCTGTAGCCAAGTCGCCCAGCGATAGCGACCAAATGGATAATGGCGTTCGTAGACCCAGCGCAAGCCATCGTAACGCGAATCGCGTTATCCAGTGATTCCGGCGTAATAATGTCACGTGGACGAATATTGCGTCGGACGAGCTCCACGATCTGTTTGCCCGTCTGTTCGGACATATGGCGCCGCCTGGAATCCGGGGCAGGAATTGCCGCACAGCCTGGAAGTGCCATACCAAGCCCTTCAGCGATCGCCGCCATCGTGCTGGCCGTCCCCATCACCATGCAGTGACCATCACTGCGGCAAATGGCATTCTCAGCAACGGTGAGCTGCTCGTCGGTGATGTTGCCCGCTTTGTGCTCCAGCGTAAACTGATAGCAGTCGGTACAGGCGCCAAGCGTCTGTCCATTTAATTTGCCGTTCAGCATCGGTCCGCCGGTGAGGACAATCGCTGGAATGTTAGCGCTCACCGCAGCCATGAGCTGGGCAGGAACTGTTTTATCACATCCGCCAAGGAGAACTACGCCATCGATCGGATGGGCTTTGACCATTTCTTCCGTGTCCATCGCCATTAGATTCCGTAGCAGCATCGTCGTTGGCTTTACGTATGGTTCACCGATTGAAATAGTCGGGAATTCCATCGGCATGCCCCCGGCTTGCCATACACCACGCTTCACATAGTCTGTCAATTCCCTAAAATGAGAGTGGCATTTATTCAACTCGCTGAATGTGTTGCAAATGCCGATGACCGGCTTTTTCAAATCATCGTCTGTGTAGCCCATGGATTTGGTAAATGAACGGTGGATAAATCCCCATAGCCCTGTATCGTTAAAATACTTTTCACCACGAAGTTGATCTTCCTCATTTACCCCACGCTTGTTGTGCTCATCTGCCATGATCGTCTGTCCTCCTTGCACGCAATCCTGATGTATGGTTCCACATGTTTACAAATCGCAAGCATTGGCAAGATGTCCGCCATCCACAACAAGTGTCGTACCTGTTATGTAAGACGCTTCATCTGATGCCAAGAATAGAAATGCATTCGCCACTTCCTCAATGGTACCGAGCCTGCGCATAGGTGTTCGTTCCGTCAAAGAAAGCGTTACGTCTGATTTCTCCTTCAGCTCGCGATCAAGCGGTGTATCGATGAAGCCAGGCGCAACGCTATTGACACGGATATGATGCTGAGCCAAGTCAACAGCCATCGACTGCGTTAGCAGAACAACACCACCTTTGGATGCATTGTAATGCGCCAATAGGGCACTTCCCGCTAAGCCATTCTTGGATGCCATATTGACGATCGAGCCGTGAATCCCACCAGCAATCATCCACTTTGCTACCCATTGGCTCAGTTGGAATGTCGCATTGAGATTAATGTTGATTACCTGCTGCCAACGAGAGAGCGGGATGTCGATGAACGATTCGCGCGTTGCAATGCCAGCGTTATTGACCAGTATGTCGATGCCGCCCCAGTAAGCCCAAGCTTTGTGAGCCGACTCGTCCACTTGCTCCGGCACACTCAAGTCACAGACGACAGTTGCAACGTGAGCGCTCTGCCCCCTATCTATGGCCTGCTTAAGGATTGTCTCAGCCGATGATTCAAGCTGATCCTCCCTGTAATCAAGCAATACGACACTTGCTCCTTCTTGCACGAATTTAGCTGCAATCCCTTGACCGATGCCTCTGGCACTCCCTGTAATCAATGCACGTTTCCCTTGCAATCGCACGCGAGAAGCACTCCATTCCATAGGTCGTATAATTACATAGTAACTCAGACTGACAGACACACTTACGCATTCGCCAGTCTGAGTTGATTGATTGAAAGAACGTCTACGATTTAGTTATCCGATTTAAACTTGATCGGTTTACCTTTGGCCGTGGATGTAAGTTCGGCATAGTTATCAAAAATCGCTTTGCCGCCGAACTTCGTCATCACTTCTTGGCGATATTGGGGCCAGTTAGCAGCGTCCTTCTCTTTGTACAAGATTTGTACATGAAGCTCATTCATACGTTTGCGCATCGCTCCGATATCCATGCCTTCTTTGACCGTAAGGGCCGTACCAACAGACGGAAGAATCTTGTAAGAGTTAATTTTTTCAACGATTTTCTTATCGCGCTCCGTTACTTTAGGGTCAATGATATTCAAGCCGAACACTTCCGGTTTGCGTGGCGTAAACCAACCATAGACTTCAATGAAGTTGTTATTGTCGATAACGTCTTTCTTATAGGCATCTTGATTCACTTCGATGTCTTTGCCATTGCGTTTGTAATCGACGTTTTCTTTCCCATAACGTGTCAACAAGAAGCCTTCTTCTCCAGCAAGCCAATCGAGAATTTCAATCGAACGCTGCACTTTGGCATCAGAGCTTTTGGAGCTGATCAAGAACGGATTTTGTGGAATGGTTTCGACCCACGTACCGGTTTTCTCCCACGGATGGAACGGCTCCCAGTCTGCTGTCGTTTGACCCGCAGCCTTCGCCTTCATTTGCAAACCAGCTGGATTGTTATCGAAAGCAAGGTCTCTGCCTTGGCCGATCACGATGCCTGCTTTACCTTGTGCGGCTTTATCAAAATGTTGACCGTATTTGTTCAGGAACCAGTCCGGATCGACGACTTTCATGTCCAATAGCGCTTTGATATCGGTAAGCACATTTTGCATGCGGATATCGGTACGAACGTCGATGAACTGATCATTTTCAACATACGTATCACCAGCAAAGCCGTTTTTGAGGAATTCCGGGAAGTCCATGGATATGCTTGCACCGCCGCCTGCCGCTGTAAAACCATACGTGTCGTTCTTGCCATTGCCGTCTGGATCATTGAACGTAAAAGCTTTCATAACATTTACAAGCTCATCGTAGTTCGTCGGCATTTTCAGATTAAGCTTGTCGAGCCAGTCTTTCCGAATATAGAAGGTACGGTAGTAACTTGTTTCATACGGAACGGGTGCACGCTTGAACGCACCTTGCACCTGATACGACTTCAACGTTGCTTCCGACACCCAATTTTTGAAATAGTTCGGCATTTTGGCTGGTGTAACGATTCCCGTCAAATCTCTGGCAACGCCATCTCGGATGTAGTTATTAGAAGGTACACCGTCTGCGTAGAAAACATCGGGAATGTCGCCAGAAGCGATCATCGTATTTAATTTATTGGTATAGTCTTGGCCAAATGGCAAGTAAGTCAGTTTCAGTGAGACATTGAATTTCTCTTCAATCGCTTTCTTCACGAAGTCTTTATCCGCCGAAGGAAGTTGGGCGCTTGCATCTGCGATAACCATCCAACTTAGGTCCAGTTTTTCCTTCTTGGCATCTGGGCTTGTCGTCGTTGTCGACGTGCTCGCCGGGGAAGTAGTAGCTTCCTCTTTGGAACTCGTACATGCGACAAGAGCCAGTGAAGAAGCTAATAAAATCGTAGTTACTTTTGATAACGTTTTCAATTGAAAGACCCCCCTGTTCGTTATAGAAGAATGAGAACGCGTATGAAACTACTATTAAGCCTTTACTTCCGTTAAATCATGGATACGAATCATTTCGTTACTAGCACATCCTTGCAACCTCTTCCCCCTCGCCACCTCCTCGTACTTAATACGCAACTTCGCATACAGCCATTTGGGGCAAAGCCGCCGTTAAACTTATCCTTTGACAGCGCCTAACAACATGCCTTTGACAAAATATTTTTGTAGAAACGGATACACGACGAGTACAGGGACGATCGCCACCACAACGGTTGCCATCTTGATGGTTTCTGGCGGCATTGTATTTAAGGCAGATTGCGAAATAGCTAGCTCCTGACTAATGGCCGGTGATACAATCATGTTCCGCAGTACAACCTGTATCGGATATAGACTGCGATCATTCAAATACATGACCCCGCCGAAGTACGCATTCCAGTGATTAACACCATAGAACAATCCCAGCGTTGCCATGATCGGCATTGATAGCGGCAGAACAATTCGCATGAGCGTACCAATGTCACTGCAGCCATCCACTTTTGCAGCTTCTTCAATTTCATAGGGGAGGCCTTCGAAGAAGGTCTTCATAATCAGAATATTAAAGGAAGATACAAGACCTGGAATGATAAGCGCCCACAGTGAATCCATCAAGCCAGTGGCTTTGACAGTCAGGTACATGGGGATGATCCCCCCTGAGAATAACATCGTAAACACGATGCCCATCAGGACGATATTGCGCCCCGGCAAGAATTTCTTCGATAACGGATACGCCAGCATCGTCGTAATAGCTAGATTGCACGCTGTACCAACGACCGTAACGAAGATTGAGACTTGCAGAGCTTTGGGTACGGTGTTGCTGGAGAAAATTGTTTTGAATGCCTCGAAGGTGATGGCATGCGGTACGATGACAAATCCACCATTCTTAAGCACTTCCGTATAGGGTGTAATCGACATAATGAAGACAAAGTAGATGGGAAACAGCGTTGCTAAGCAGAAAAGTCCGAGTACGGTGTAAAGAACGGCATCTACAATGCGGTCTGATTTGGTTTTCTTAAGCATGAATGGCATAACGATGCCTCCTTTACCAGATGCCGGACCCGCCGACTTTTTTGGCCAGTTTATTCGCTCCAATTACAAGTACCAGACCGATGACTGATTTGAATACCCCCATTGCCGCTGGAACACTGAATTCCATCTGTTCAATGCCTCGGCGGAAGATCCAGGTGTCAAGAATATCTCCCACATCATAAACGCGGGCATTCAGGAATATGTAAACCTGTTCGAAACCAGCATCCATAATATGTCCGATTCGCAAGATTAACAGTAAAATGAACACTTCGCGAATACCTGGGAGCGTAATATGCCACAATTGCCGCCAACGGCCTGCACCATCAACAACAGCCGCTTCATATAATTCATGGTTGATTGAAGCCAATGCTGCCAAGTAGATGATGGCTCCGAAGCCAGTGCTCTTCCAAATATCGGAGGTCACTAACAGCGAACGGAAATAGTCTGAGTTGGTTAGGACATCAAGTTCTCCCCATCCCATGTCTCGGAAGAACGTTGTAACTAACCCCGCACCAGGTGCAAAGAAGGAAAACACAAGACCATACACAATAATCCACGATAAGAAATGAGGTCCGTAAGTGATTGTCTGTACAATTTTTTTGAACCAAGGCGCACGAATTTCATTTAAAATAAGTGCCAGCATCACGTCTGGGAGCATGTTGAACAAAATTCGATACACACTGATCAGCAATGTATTGCGTACTAGACTAGGAAATTCTGGCGAGGCGAATATCGTTCGAAAATTATCGAAGCCCACCCACTCACTCCCCCATAACCCCTTCATGAGGTTATACTTCTTAAACGCAATCACCAGTCCGAACATCGGTACATAGTGATAAATGAGGTAATACACAATTCCCGGAACCATAAGTAAATACAACCATTTGTATCGGAGAAACGTTTTCCACACATGGGTGGTTAATCGTCTCTTTCCTATGCGTTCACCGGAAATCGACTTCACACTGGCTCGCATACCCCATCACCTCCTTTATTAGTTGTTAAAGGAATCTGCAACTCCGGCGGGGTTAGGTTGTTCATATCGCACGACAATACCCATGGATTGCTGAGGCTTTTCAAAGCAGCTTCGATACATGGTAGGCAATTCTTCGAGTGAGCACTCATTGGTAATCAATGATTGAATGTCGATCCTTTTCTGTGCAATTAATCGTAAGAATTCCCCCATATTCCTGCCTTCCGTCCAACGAACGTAGCCAATTGGGTAATCGACCCCTTGCTTTTCATAGGTTTCCTCATAGCGACCAGGACCACCCGCACGAGAAATATGAACACTCGCTTCTTTCATAAAAAGCAGATCCCGATCAAATTCCGTTCCTGTATCTCCGACGATCACGACACGACCGCGGTCTCGCAGCCAACCTAGCGCATCATCTATCATACTAAACTTCCTATTGCTCGCACAAAGCATGACCGCATCTGCACCTTTGCAAGCAGGATCGAATTCCACAGCCCTCTGAAGCTCTTCCTTGGTGCGGCAAGCTACCGCTCCAATCGCCTCAAGCGTGCGGCAGCGCTCCTCGATCAACTCCAAACCGATCACTCTATAAGATGCGGCATATGCAATACGGGCGATGACTTGCCCAAGTATGCCAAGACCTGCGATGACAATCGTTTCGCCGAAGCTTAGTTGTGCCTGACGCAAAGCATGTATGGCAATCGCACCAATACCGACAAATGCCGCTTCTTCCAGAGTCACCCCTTCTGGTACAGGCACGACCAAATGCTTGGGTACTAGCAAGAGCTCCCTATGAGCTGGTACCCCGTAACATGCGACTCGTTGTCCAGGGACGACGTGAGTAACACCTTCCCCTACTTCCATTACGATGCCACTGGCACTGTAGCCCAAATTGGCATCCCCATTATTCGTTATCATCATCAGCTCGGTGCCTACGCTAACGACGGAATATTCCGTTTTCACTTTGACAAATTGAGGAATCATTTCCGGGTTCGGAAGCTCCAACACTTGTGCTGACCCATTGATGCCCTTTACTGCTTTCATAACCCCTACCTCTTTCCTGGTTTATTTCTAATTTGTAAAGTACACCACGATAACATTTTTTATTATTTGTGGTTTGTTTCTGATGTTTTTTATTATAAATAGCCAACACATGCGTTGTCAATAACTTTTTGAAATTGGAATCGCTTTCAATGTTATATAATATTACATTAAACTTTAAATATATGACATGAAGTTAACATAAATAAAGAGCCTATCTGTAAAAGACAGGCCCCTTCTATTATTTTGGCATGATTATATTGCCCTCTGTATGCTTCACCCGATCCGATTCCATGGGGATAGAGCACCGTTCAACGCCCTCTTCTATACATGCCGTCATAAGTAAGTACGAGCCATGGTTGAAGGCATTTTCCGCGATCTCATACTTACCTCCATAGAATCGAGAACCTATCACTCTCATTCTATTCGGACCGCTAGATAGGCTGAAATGGGCTGTCTCCACATCCTTAGCTAAGCTTTTGTGATCTCCGAATATCCACGTCATCATTCCTGACACATCTTTACGTATGAAATACGCTTTGTCTGCATTCATTCCACTGAACTCCGTGCCGCCATCAACCGTAATGGATTGCTCAGTCGCACCGTTCTCATCAGACTGAAATGCCCCCATCATGACCATCCCGCTATTCTCACAACCACCGCCTTGCATCACCACTTCGGGACACCAAACCTGAAGGGGCTTAGCTCCTGGAGAAGCACCTCTAAACCAGGTATTGATCAAAACCAACTTGCTAATACTGCCGAAGGAATTATCATCAACATTATGAAATTGGCAATGCTGCATCGTGAAATTCGTCGTAACTGGGCGAAAACCTACTTGGGTATTCGCAGTATTACGGGCGATTTCAGCCCCTTTCGACATTCCAAAAGAACAACCATCCGCAAGATTGCTTCGCTTTGAACGTGATGAACTCTGAGATAGTGTAAGCATCGTGTCTGCCGTGCAGCCTCGCATTTGCAACCCATCTGCATTGGCCCATATCGTACCGGAATCCACCAATCCCTCTTTCCAGACAGCGTGAACATCCTCCAACGTCAAATCCGTAATTCGTTTGTGCGCTACTACACGCGAGGCCACATGTTTCTTCACGGTGATTCGTTTGGCACTATCCCCCCAAGTCGTACCGCTGTTGGCAAAGGACAACAAACCCGAATTCCCGATAAACGTGAGATCATGCTCGTATTGGCCATGTGTGACATAAGAACCATGTTCATCCCCGTCACCATGGCAATTTTCAACCATACAGTACGCACCGCATGTGAAATCATTCAAGTGCCGAGCATTACTTGTATGGCAATCGCGAACATGACCGTACAACACATTGAGTTGCTGCGTCAGGTAGCCAGTTCCTCCCCAAATCACTTCCTCTGGGTTCATTAGCCTACAACGCTCCGTCACAAAATGGGTGCAGTACCGCCGCTCGATGACTGGCCAGAAAACCTTCGTGGCTGTCACGTCACTAACATCGCAAGAAACGGCGAATTCATATGCAATAGGATGTGAGCCTATTTGATCCCAATCTTCTGACGGTTTTACGCTCGTCGATCCATTGTCAGGCACAGAAACACCGATAAAATGCATATTCCTAATGTGACTACGCAGGACAGGCTGCATTTTCTTAAATGTGATTTCCCTTCCCGCTGCAAGTGTCCACCCGAGCTTATAATTCACACGAATATGTCTATTATCTATGATTTCTGTAACCTGCAACATATAATCCAGTTCACGCTGCGCATAGCCTTCAGGATGGTTCTGAATCCTAACGACCCACCAGTCTTCTACTTCAAAAGACCTCGAATCCAGGACTTCCAACACATCGGATTGCTCTAGAAGTTCAGCAGAGAGAGTAAGGCTCTGTGTTTCGCCTGTCGCCTTCCCTTGAAAAAAAATAACGGCGCCGAATGGATTGCTTGGCGTATTTAGTTCGATCCCCGTCGTTGTGACACGATGACCTCCAAAATCGAGTTCGATACCGCTTCGGTCGTACGTATGGCGTCGAGCAAAGTTAAGATCAGTATGCGACTCAATCCGATGAATCGATACATCGTTCACCATGGCATCCATTGCGTCGTCGGCATCCTTAGCAGCGTCCAGAATACCGAACCACCGATAATCGCCTACCCCATTATGTACGGTCTTCCATCTGCCGCTCCCGCCATGCCTAGGATCATGAATCGTGCCGCCATTGTCAGTTTCGGTGCTGTCGCTCATCCAACGAACAAGCTTGGAACCGCCATCCCCTTGTTGATCATAGCCATCTACATAAACAAGCTGCCCATCCTTAATCGTATGAACTTGAAGCGCTAATAACTCTGCCAGATTTGAAAGTTGGATCATCATATGGCCTCCGTTTATTTGACTTTTGCTGCAAAACGAATTTGTCAAACCCCATTCTGATTCACATCTAGTTCACTTTCCCGCGCTATTCCTTTCCATTCAAAACACAACTGGTTTGTTTCAGATTTGTTTTCAAGTTCATAATTCAATAATTCAACTACGTTGTCAATCTTTTTCTGTATCACCATCCGATTTAGATTGGGGTTCACTTACATTCATTTTGTGCAAATATTGTTTAGGCGTACAGCCGTTGAATCGTTTGAACAGCTCATAGAAATGGGCCATATTCCCTATGCCGACCGACTCTGCAATATCATTCACACTGCGTTTCTCCGTGACGAGCAAGCGTTCTGCTTTGGCAATACGTTTCTGGTTGACATAGTCGATAAAAGAAGTCCCCATCTTCTTCTTGAAATATTTTGAAAAATACGAGTAACTCATGCCAGCAATCCGACTGACTGCCCCCATATCGATCTTCTCCGTCAAATGCTCGTCCACATAGACAACAAGCGACCGAATCATATCCGCATCCCCATCCACATTGCCCTGTGTCGTTAACAGGTCTCGATGATCATGACGAAGCAGCATTAAGAGCAGATGCTTTATGTGCATGCTAACGGCAATCTCGTACCCCTTCTTAGCTTCCATCACTTCATCATGGGTATCCGTAATAATCCTCGCAATTTCTTTCCTCACGTGTTCATTCTCTTGAAAAATATAATTAAGCGCTTCCAACGGATGAAATATCTCCAAAAAATCGCGGTAATACCTCATCATCGCTGGATCGAAATATGGTTGAAGATCTATGTGAAGTACGATGTATATCAGATCCTTATCGCCCACCTTGCGTCCTCTATGCAGTTGTGAAGAACCGATCAGCAAGATATCCCCAGCCTCGAGCGAGTAGACATGATTCTGCGTCTGTATTTCGTGCGTGCCTTCCTCAACTAAAATGAATTCAACTTCTTTATGATAGTGCCAAGTATTGCCGTATTCTCTTTCTGCCCCTGATTGGGCGAAACGCCATACCTTCATGCATAAAGAGGGATTCTGATAAGGGATCGGTTCTTTATAAATGTCCATGATTTTTAACCACCGCACTTTCACAGATGACAAATTTGGATATAAACTGAATAAATGCCCGCATATACGCTATCTACCAATAGCTATATCATATTACGTAGTTACTTATTTTCATACGATAATATGAGGAGTGAATTTGGCATGAAAATAGCGATCGTTGGTTGCGGTGGAATGGGGAATGTGCATGCCCTCAGCTATGTCCAAATGCCTGATGTGGCGTTAACAGGCGTATGCGATCTGGATATCGAGCTAGCAGAAGCTCTCTCTCTGAAGACAGGAGCACCTGCCTATACATCTTTCGAAACCATGCTGAAGGAAGCAGATTTCGATGTGCTCAGTGTGACACTGCCCAGCTATTTACATAAGGAATATACGTTAAAAGCGGCACAAGCCGGCAAACATGTGATCTGCGAGAAACCACTTGCTCTTAACTTAGAAGATGCAGCAGCCATGATCCAAGCTTGCGAACACTACGGCGTCCGCTTGTTCGTCGGACACGTCGTTCGTTTCTTCCCCGAATATGTACAAATGAAGCAAGCCATCGATGAGGGCAAGTTAGGACGCGTCGGCGTCATTCATGCCAAACGGATCGGTTCACATCCTGGCGATGTCAGACCATGGTTCAACGATTTCGACAAGAGCGGAGGCGTCATTGCCGATCTCATGATCCACGATATTGACTTTCTACGTTGGGCCGTCGGCGAAGTAAAGTCCGTCTATGGCTTGAACCAACGCGTCAATAATTTGGATTATGCGCTAGTTACGCTGCTTTTTGACAACGGTGCCGTTGCCAATGTGGAGGCCTTTTGGGGGTATCAAGGCCCCTTCCAAACCACTGTGGAAATTGCAGGCAGCAAAGGCATCATTCGCAGCGACAGCCAAAAAAGCAGTTCCCTTCACATCTGCAAAGCCCCTTCCGATTCAGAAGGCAGACGTTTCGCAGAAGTTCCGCAAAGTCCTGGATACAGGAGTCCTTATGATCAAGAAATTGCCCATTTCATTCAGTGTATTCGAGACGGAAGCGAGCCCATCGTTACTGCACAAGATGCTTATAAAGCCTTAGAAATTACGATGGCTGCGTTGGAATCCGTTCGCACGGGGAAATCTGTACAACTGAAGACGAGCTGGGCCTTCGAGGAGGAAACAGTATGAAGAAATTAAAAGTAGGTATGATCAGTTTCGCGCACGGCCATGCATACTCTTATTTGGATTCACTACGAGCGATCTCGCAGGTAGAAGTGACCGGTATTGCAGACGAGAACTATAGCCGCGTGGAAAGCGTAATCACTGCGCACAATCTGCCGTATTACGCACGTTATCAGGATTTACTCGCGACGGACGTAGATGCTGTCGTTATTTGTTCAGAGAACGTGCATCATGCAGACATTACGATAGCCGCGGCGAAGGCTGGCAAACATGTGCTTTGTGAAAAGCCTCTCGGTGTTTCTGTCCCTGAAATGGAGGCCATGATTGCCGCATGTAAAGAACATGGCGTTCAGTTGATGACGGCCTTCCCATGCCGCTATTTGGCTTCGGTGGTTAAAGCGAAAGAAGCTATCGAACAGGGCGAAATCGGCGAGATCATAGCTATTAAGGGAACCAATCGCGGCTCACTGCCTTCTGGCTGGTTCCTTCAATCCGAATTATCCGGCGGCGGCGCCTTATTGGATCATACTGTACACGTCATGGACTTGATGAATTGGATGACCCAAGCCGAAGTGAAAGAAGTCTATGCTTATGCCGCTACATTATTCAATGAAGACTTGGCGATTGATGATGCAGGTATGATCCATGTTAAATTTGAGAATGGCGTCGTCGGTGTCTTGGACACAAGCTGGTCGCGGAATGCCGCTTTCCCCACATGGGGCGATGTGACGATGACGATTGTGGGAACGCAAGGAACACTATCTATTGATGCTTTTGCTCAAAATAACGAATTATATAGCTTAGATAACGGGAAAGGCCAATGGAATTTCTGGGGCGACTCTATGGATGCTTACTTAGTGAAGGCATTTGTTCAAGCGTTGCTGAATGGCGAACAAGTGCCGATTACGGGTGAAGATGGTCTACGATCAACCATTGTGGCCCTCGCAGGTTACAAATCCGTGGCACTAGGACAACCCGTTACACTGTAAGTGTAGATCTACACAAGACTGTAATAATTGCCACCTCCCGGCAAGATGCTTTTTCCTGCGGAGTATGATACATTTTGTACAGAAACAGAAGAGGTTCGCAAACTCCCTCTCTAAAAAACTATGAAATGAGGATTACCCATGGCAGGCAGAAGTAATGAAGACTTAAAAGAGATTACCCTCTTGGGCAATCAAGGCACGAAGTATGTGTTCAATTATGACCCAACACTCTTAGAAGCATTTGACAATAAACACCCGGATCGGGCCTATTTCGTTAAATTCAACTTCCCTGAGTTCACAAGTTTATGTCCTGTAACTGGACAACCGGATTTCGCAACCCTCTACATTTCGTATATTCCTACGATTAAAATGGTGGAGAGCAAGTCCCTGAAACTTTACCTATTCAGTTTCCGCAATCACGGTGATTTCCACGAGGATTGCGTCAATATCATTATGAATGATCTCATCGAATTGATGAATCCACGTTATATCGAGGTCTGGGGCAAGTTCACGCCACGCGGCGGCATCTCTATTGATCCTTACTGCAACTGGGGTCAACCAGGCACGAAATACGAAACGATGGCTGAACATCGCTTGATGAATCATGACCTGTATCCAGAGAAAATCGATAACCGCTAGGAAACAAGCGGAGGAATGAAAAAAAGCTTGATCAATCCCCAGTAAACGGGGGTAGATCAAGCTTTTTTGTGCCTACTTCGTAAACGTTAAGATTTGAAGTAAGCGCTGTAGAAGTACAGCGCTCTGTGCACGCGTTGCTTCCTTCTCTGGATCGAAGGATGTCGGAGTCATCCCCTCCATCAACTGGAGCTGAACTAAACGTCGAACCGCGTCCGTCGACCAAGATTGAATTTGCTTTTGATCCGCAAATGTTGATGTGTCACCCGTTGCTTGTTGATCCTCATATCCAGCGGACTGAAGCGCTCGATCAATCATGACTGCCATTTCCTCACGCGTAATCGTCTGATTAGGTCGGAACGTACCGTCTTCGTAGCCCTTGATAATGCCACCTTCAACCGCAGCATGTACAGCATCGTTAAACCAATCCGTAGAACTCAAATCTTTAAAAGCCGTAGAGCCATTCGATGGCTTGATGCCCAGCGCGCGAGTGAGAAGCGTTGCCAGCTCCGCACGGGTGATCGGTTGATCCGGACGGAACTCTTCTTTGGATACACCTTGAACGAGCCATTTATTGGCCATTCGCTCAATGCCATCTTGTGCCCAATGCCCATTCGTATCGGTAAAAGAAATATCATTTTCAATTAGCAGAAACGTTTCATTGGAATGACTATACAGCGTCACCTCTCCTGATTTCACCGTAAGCGGCACAGGTTCATAGGTCGTATTTCCTTGCGCATCCTTGACGACTCTAACGGCTGCAAGATGGCGTTCATTAATCGCCCGATCTACCTGTACGGCATACGGTACATAAGAGCTGAAACTGGATATCGTTGCGGATTTCCCATCCCCCGTTATTGCCTGAATAGTGAAATCGATTGCGTTCACGACATTGATTCCCGCCGCATTTGCTTGTGCTGAAGCATTCTCGTTCCTACCAATATGGACTTGGATCTGAGCTAATTGAGACATATCCAATTGATGTAGAGGGAGCTTCACGCTTCCTATGCCGGTTTCAATCGTTGCGAACGGGATGTCTTTCAGCTTCTGAAGAGAGGACTGGTTCAAAGTAAGCTGTACCTTTCCTACAACGCTTGGCGCATCCACCACGAGAGTAATCGGACCGTTTCCTTGTGCTTTTATAAGCGTATCCAATGTCTTCTCATCTAATGTTGCTGTTGCTACCGCTACTCCATTCTCTTCGGTTACTTTGACGTTCAGAATGCCCGAATTGTCACTTACCGGACTACCGCCAGTTGACGATGAAGTTGATGAACTGTTATCCAATGGAGGCGTCGGCCAAATTTCCGTTGTCGTTACTCCGTCTGCCTTTTCATAATTCGTTCCCAAGTTGCCCAGATAATTGTTCGTCAATACTATGTTAGTCCCAGCCTGCAATTGAATCCCATACGTATTGCCGGTAATGGTATTGCCAATAATTTGTACCTCCTGAGGGTCGCCCGCTCCTACAAAGTTTGCATTCTTATCACCATTATCGTGTTCTAGCATAATTCCCCAGTAGTTCGTCGCCGTGTTATTACGAATGATATTATTGATAACGCGCGTTCCGGGTCCATTTAAAATATTAATGCCCACCGCATTACTTACCGTTGTGGTATTCTCAATCACATTGTTCTCAATCAACGTTTCTGGTGTGCCCATGGTGACAACAATGCCTTCCCGTGAATTGCGAATGATGTTGTCATGGATATAGTTCTTAGGACCAGATTTACTGTGATTCGTCGGCGCTGTTCCCCCGGTATTCCCAAGGCCTACCCCTCCGCCAGTCCAAATATTCTCGATCGTATTCCCATATACTTCGTTCAAGTACTCCAACTCACCGTGAAGGTCGATTGCATCCAGTTTGGTGTTGATGTAATGATTGTTTCGCAACGTGTTGTTGTGTGCAACATTCTGAATGAGCGATCCATGTCGCAAATACGGTCCTTGAAAGGTGGAGTCCTCAACCACATTCCAATATGTATCATTGTCAAAACCAAGTCGATCTACCTTCGGCATACCTTGAATGGATGTCCCGTATCCAGCGCCGCCTCCGCCTAGATCTGTTGCATTCCGGAAAGTACTGCGGCGAACAACGACATCATGACTATTCTCGATCCGAATGGCCATACGGCTGAATCGTTCCACAGTTACATGATCAATGGTCACGTTATAGGAAGGAGATTCCCCATAATTCGCAATGGCAATAGAGCTGTCAGGTCCCCCGGCATCTGGATTATTGGTAGCGTGCTCTAGCGAAAAGTTACGGTTCCATGTTGAAGTTATTGTCAAATTGGAGACGACAATATTATGTTGATTCGATGCCTTAACCACAGAACTATTCTTAATGTTATCAATGCTTGATTTCAAAATCGTGTCGGACTGGCTTTCTCCTCGCAAGTTCACACCTGATTTGAGTTTGATGTTCACGAAACCATCCGGTGAAGAGATTAAATTGTAGACACCGTTCGGTATATACACTTCGTCCCCAGGTGAGGAGGCATCAATCGCACTTTGAATGGCAATCCTGTCATCATGCCCATTGTCTGCAGGATCAGCGCCATAATCGACAACATTATGTGTTGTACCCGTTACAGGATTAGGCGTGTGCAAAGGATGTGCTGAACCATCTTGCTTAGTCAAGCCAGCTTTCGTAAAAGGAAGTGTTCCTGGCGGCGGTTCCGGTGTCGTATTCGGAACAACTGCAACCGGTGTATCTCCGTTCAGGAATGGCGCATAAATCATAACTTCGGTTAGGCTGATGAACGTTTTGCCATCGGATGTACCATGACCAATAATTTTGACAAAACGGGCATCCGTATCCGCAATATCAAATGCCTGCATATTGACGGTATCCGAGCGGCTGTTGCCACTGAATACATTCGTCCAGGTTAGCGCATCGTTGGACGTCTGAATATCAATTGGCGCATAACGTTGATCTCCTTTGTAAAAAGAAATCCCGACATATCCGATCCGTTTCGTTTCACCTAGATCAAACATGATATATTGACCATCGCCAGATGCTGACCAACGGCTGAATAAATTGTTATCCAATGTGTTACTCTCTACATTCCCATCGCTGCTGCTAGCATTAACTTCTACGACTTGTAACGGCGTAACGGGTGCCGATAATGTCGTTACATGGTACGTCAATGGCGTGGAGGTATTCCCAACAGGATCACTCGCATAAACGTGATAAGTAACACTTGTGTTAGGTGATAATCCTTGAGCTGTAAAGGTATTGCCAGTCATTGTTTTGACGAGGGTGTCCCCTTGATAAATCTTATAATTAGATACAGAACTATCGTCTGTTGCTGTTGGCCACATTAATTCAACAAAGTCGGTTCCGAGATTAGATGACCTTAATGCTGCGTCGGTTGGCCAAGTGGGTGGTGCGGTGTCACTTTGTACGACACGTGTCACACGAAGCTGTGACTTCGCATTCAACCCTGTAGCTTCTTTGGAATAGACGTTGACCGAGTTGCTTGAACTGTTGGCAACAACAAAAGATACAACCCCATCAACCATATGTTGTCTAACATATTCGGTCACGTCAACTTTATACAGCGCTGGATATTGGCTGCTGCCATTGATCTTATTAGGCTGTGTTACCGTGAATTGGCCAAGCTTCGTAAGTTGCGTCAAATCCGTATAAGGTGATGTCTGCCAAGTAATCGTGTTTTCTTCCCAGGCAAAGTTGTCTAGGGCATAAACTTGCAGATCAGTATTAATTTCACTACTGCCTCGCTTTGCTGAAACCTCCAAATAGAATTTGTAGGTAGCATCAGCCACAGAGGTCACATTAAACTTAAAATAGGCTAATTTTTTCTTCGTGCTGCTCGTTGAGATACTAAATACACCTTCAGCAGTATCCGTTTTAGTGTTATAATTCGTTGTTTCAACACTAGCATTTCCCGTGTCCTTTAGGAGAGCTGCGTCCTCACTAGCGAGTAGCGGAGTACCCACATCTACCTCAACATCTGCCGCCATACTAGTTACAGGAAGCAGTAAAAGCGAGACTAGCAGTGAGAAAATCAGCATGATGCTTATCTTACTTTTGACAAGATGATATTTCATTCCGACAAAACTCCTTATCGTTTAGATTTCGTCCATTGTAAGCGTATACAAAAATGATCATACTCGCTTTCTCGCAAATTGAATTGTCATTTATTTAGGTTGGGGAGTGGATAAATTTAGGAAATGGCCACAAAAAAACCGATCCATAAGGATCGGTTAGATACGCAACTCCAGTTATATGCTCTGCCATTTAGTACAACGGCTGTGGCGTATATACAGGCTGTGGGCATTGCGGATACGGCATAATATCTCTCACTTGATCGAACGTGTAGTGCTTCGTAGCAAATTGTGTATGGTATAAATACTCAATGACGTAGATCGATCCATCTTGTACACTGCACAGAATACCGGATACGCCAGTACCATCCATCAAGGAAATACCAACGGGTCTTCCGATTAAAGCGTAAGCTTTTTGCTGTATGGGCATATATCATCATCTCCTGATGTACCCTATGCCGCCAAGCGCCCAAAGGTTCAAGCTCAGTTCAACTTTTCCACGCCTACCCGTCCCGAGAAAAAGGTAGCCCCACCGCCCATATCGGCCACGCGATCTGGCGTCAAGACATTAACGCGAGTTTTACCCCCGGGGGTATCGGCCCATAACCCTTGACTGACGACCACCCCGCGCCCCACATCGCGGCCAGCCATAACGACCAGTTCGCACTCGCCGCGCTCGTTCCACACCCGTGCGGTATCGCCGTTAGCCAAGCCTAATGCTGATGCATCGTCTTCATGCATATGCAGCTTTGGCATTTTCTCCATGCGAACATGCTTCTCGTTATGCGCAAAGGTTGAATTCAAGAAGTTATGATTCGGCGCTGGGATGAACATGAATGGCAACTGACTGTCCTCGGCAAGCGGCACATAAGTAGGCAGCGCCGGATACCCTTTGCTCGCCATTTCGGCGGAGTACAGCTCAATTTTGCCGCTAGGCGTTCGTAGTTTCCCGGGAAATAAGGGCAGAGTCGCAGCCTTCATGAATCCCCTCTCCAACAAAGCATCGAACGAAATGTCAGCTAATGCCGAGTTGCCAGGATGATCCAATGCCTGACGCACCATGTCTTCATCGCTGTCCCGCAGCGCTTCATCTTCGTAGCCCATCTTCGCTGCGAGCAATCGGAACACATCCACATTCGCTTTGCTCTCCCCATATGGCGCAATCACCGGCAGCTGAAGATGCACATAGTGATGCCAATAAGAGCGATAGAAATCTGTGTTTTCAAAAGAAGACGTCGCTGGCAGCACAATATCCGCATACTTGGCTGTCTCCGTAAGGAACAGATCATGCACGACGGTGAACAGATCCTCTCGCTCCAGCCCCGCTTTCACTTTATTCGCATGGGGAGCGACCAAAGCCGGATTCGAATTATATACGTACAACGCACGAATAGGCGGGTCGAGCTCGAGCAAAGCGCTGCCCAGCAAGTTCATATTGATCAGACGCGCATCCTTCGTGCGCAAATCCGGTCGTTGCAAAGCCGGCAAATTATGCTCCAAATAAGCGCCATTTCCTTTGATCGCACCGCCGCCTGGGTGCAGCCATTGTCCTGTTAACGCCGGTAAGCAAGCTATCGTCCGCACGCACATACCGCCATTATCGTGATGTTGGATTCCATTCCCAATACGAATGAAAGCTGGTGAAGTCTCGCCATATAAGCGAGCAAGGCGATAGATGTCGGCCACAGGCACGCCTGTAATCGCGGATACTTCTGCAGGATCGTATTGCTTCACATGCTCCCTAAGCTCTTCGTACCCCAGCGTGTATTCGTGCAGGAAAGCCTCATCCGTCATCCCCTCATCGAACAGGATGTGCATGATGCCAAGGGCCAGAGCCGCGTCCGTTCCCGGCAAAATCGGAATGAACCAGTCCGCCCAGCGGCCTGTTTGATTCTTATGCGCATCAATTACGATGATTTGCGCACCATTCTTGCGGGCTTTCTCCGCCAGCATCACCTGATGCATATTCGTGCTGACCGCATTGATGCCCCACATGATGATCAGCTTCGCATTCACCGTATCCTCCGGATCGGTTCCGAAGCTGCCGCCCATCGTGTATTTGTAGCCTTCCGTGCCGGCTGATTCGCAAATCGAATACATCAGACGGCTCGCGCCCATCCGATGGAAGAAGCGGCGATCCATGCCTTCCGTTCCGATTCGACCCATATTGCCATAGAAACTATAGGGCAATATGGATTTTGGGCCTTCCGAGGCAATTAGTTCCTTCCAGCGACTCGTGATCGTGTCCAATGCCTCATCCCAGGAAATCTGCTCGAACGAGGCCTCATCCCCCTTGGGGCCGACGCGTTTCATGGGATACTGCAATCTTTTATCATCATAAATACGTGCCGTCATGTTGCGAACTTTGTTGCAGATAGCTCCCTGTGTCACGGGGTGTTCAGGGTCTCCTTCGATTTTGACAATCTTCCCGTCTTCTTTATGAAGCAGCAGTCCGCACTGATCTGGGCAATCCAGAGGGCAGACAGCTGGAAAAATACCTTGTTGTTCTTCCGTCATGGTCGTGGTCATTGTTGTGCGCATGGTCTTCTTCCTAGCTCCCTTCCACATACATCATTTCTTTACTATATACCGAAAAGGAATGGAAGTGAAACCGCAGGATTTCAGTACAACTGTTCGGCTGACCAATCTCCCTCTAACGGATGACTGCTTAAATGAGGCAGCTTCAACGCCTTAATCGCTTGTTGTAAATAATTACCGTTCCAGCGAATGTCCTGTAATTGGGACCATGTAGCCGCGCGAGCAGCATCATTCTCTTGGTGGAGCTGCGCCAGCGAATTCATATCCTTGGTATATAGGGAGGCGTCCCATCTGACTTTAGTCATAATGGCTAAGGCAATCTCCGTCGGGATTCCTTTGATTCGCGAGATCAGCTCTGCCGCTGCTTCGGGCTCATTTCGAATAAAGGCGTGCACGCGGAGGTGTGCTTTCAAATAAGCGATGGTATCTCCCTCATGATGATGAACCCACTTCTCGTCTGCGACGACGCCCGTCAGGTAATCTTCCCCCATTCCTTCTTGAAAAAGCACGTTGCCGACTCCGTGGTAGTGAACCAACGAGATATAGGGCTCCCACATCGCGCATCCCGCAATTTTCCGTTTCACAATCCCCGCCATACTCTCATCCATCTCTTTGTGAATGACTTGCTTATCATTGCCTCCCAATGATTGAAGCAGCTTCGATAACCGCCTACCCGCACTCGATTGTGCTGCCGACGCAAGGGACCAACTGCAAATCTCCGACATATCACTGGGCTCTAACCCTTTACGCACAATGAGCGATATTCCCTGTCCACCGGACGTTTTACCATCAAAGGCGATAAGAACAGGATGGAACGCGGGGAATGTCTGACGCAGGGAAGCACCTACGACAATCGGATAGTCGCCCAACGACGCAATCTGAATGCTGCCGCCTATCATCCCTTGCAGAAGCACTGCTCCGTTAGCACCATCGAACCATTTCACTTGAACCACACGACTTGGATTAACGGCGGCAAGCTCTTCTTCCAACCAACCCAACTCTTTCATGAGGAGAGATGTCCACATATGAGCGGTTCCGCTCTGATACCCGATCGTTAAAGTGGGAATTTCTTGTTTGGAAACCGTGGACGATGCTCCTGCTGTAAACACAGGATTCTGCAGACTAACCGTGTGGAGACGCACCCACTGCTCTAATTCTTTCTTATCGATTAAGATCTCCTTACCAATTTTCACAAAAGGCAGTTGCTTTAATTTACGCCACCGGTCAAAGGTCGAACGGCTTACACCGAGTATGTCAATCGCTTCCTGCAAGGTTATCAGATTGAATCGCTGTACGGACATCAAAGTCACCTCGATTGGAATCATAATGGTCATTCATCGTCATTGCCCTTCATGTGTCGCCAGTTTATTGACAGAAAATGGGTGTAATCGTATATTTCATTATAGAAACTAATACACAGTAAGTCTATAGGAATTATAAGTTTAGAGGATAGTAATTATCGTAAGGGGGAATTCGCAAATGACCATACCGTTAACAAGAAGTTATGTGACAGCCTTATCTCTCGTTCTTGCCTCATCTCTCGTCGTATCCGCTTGCGGCAACAAAGATCAAACCGTTTCTGCGAAAGGCCAAACTCCCGAAGTTACTGAGCTTCGCTATCAAGGCGGTGTTGGATCCGTTACGTATCCCGAATTAGCCGAGGATTTAGGCTACCTCGCTCCCCTGAAGCTGAAGTTTATCGGCAATACCATCTCCGGCCCGCAAGATATTCAAGCAGTTGTCACCGGAGATACGGACTTTGGCGGAGCCTTCAATGGCGCCATCGTCAAATTAATCGCTGCGAAGGCACCGATTAAGCCCGTTATTTCTTACTATGGCGTCGATGATAATACGTGGACGGGATATTACGTTTTGGAGGGCAGTTCCATTCAAAATGCCAGAGATCTCATCGGCAAGAAAATTGCCGTGAATACCTTAGGCGCACATCACGAGTTCGTCATTAAGGAATATCTACACAGAGCCGGACTTACGGCAGATGAAATCAAACAAGTCACACTAGTTGTCGTGCCTCCTGTTACGACCGAGCAGACACTGCGTGCTGCACAGATTGATGTAGCTGCATTAGGCGGAGTGCTGCGGGATAAAGCTGAAGAACGCGGCGGCATTCGCCCACTATTCAAAGATAAAGATTTGTTTGGCACATTTAGTGCTGGAAGCTATGTGTTGACGGACAAATTCATTAAGAACAATCCGAACGCCTCTCGCAAATTTGTTGAAGCGACATCCAAAGCCATTGAATGGGCTCGTACAACACCCCAAGCTGAAGTCGTGGCGCGATATGAGAAAATCATCAACGCACGCGATCGCAAAGAGGATACCTCTACCGTTAAGTTCTGGAAAAGTACAGGGATTGCAGGAAAAGGCGGGCTCATTTCTGACAAAGAATTCGACACTTGGATCCAATGGCTTGTTAACGAAGGTGTGATCAAAGAGGGGCAGTTGAAGGTCAAAGGTTTATATACGAATGAATTTAACCCTTTCCTCAATGAGAAAAGTTAACTTCAACGTCCTGATTATCATTGTGCATATAAAGTGAAGGAGGCAAATCAATGACAGCCAAAATTAGCATTCAGCATGTGCAGAAATCTTTCCGCATTCAGCGGAATTTGGGACACCTGAAAGAAGATTCACAGCCGATCTCCGCCTTACAGGATATTAATTTGGAAGTCAAACAAGGAGAATTCATGGTCATTGTTGGGCCCAGTGGCTGCGGTAAGTCCACACTGCTGGACCTCCTCGCAGGGTTAACGAAGCCTAGCAGCGGACAAATTCTTTTAGATGGAAAGCCCATCACGGGACCTAATCTTGATCGTGGTATCGTATTCCAGCAGTATGCGCTATTTCCATGGAAAACAACGCTAGCCAATGTGGAGTTTGGCTTGGAGGCCAAGGGCGTGCCTCGTAAGGAACGACGTAAAATTGCCCTAGAGTTCATTCAATTAGTGGGGCTATCCGGTTTTGAAAACAGGTATCCCCACGAAATTTCCGGTGGCATGAAACAGCGTGTTGCGATCGCAAGAAGCTTAGCTTATGACCCTGAAGTGCTGCTGATGGATGAGCCTTTCGCGGCACTGGATGCCCAAACAAGGGAAACCTTGCAAAGCGAACTACTGCGCATCTGGGAAGCCACGAAGAAAACGATTATTTTCATCACACATGGTATCGAAGAAGCGGTGTATTTGGGCCAACGCGTCGCTGTCATGACTTCGCGTCCTGGGCGAATCAAAACCGTGCTGGATATTCCTTTTGAATCGAGGAGAAGTGAAGAAGATTTGAGATCTAACCCCGATTTCGTCAAGCTGCGGCATGAGGTATGGGATTTACTCAAAGATGAAGTAAGCAGAGCCCAAGAACAAGAGAAAAGTAAGACCTTGGATAGCTTTGAACCTAGTAAATCAGTGACTAAAGGAGGCGTTATCAATGGCTAGTGTAAATGCAGGGAAAGCCCTGATTTTGGGTAGAAAGGAAAGCTTTGATGCCATAAGTTGGATCACGACTAAGCTGCGAAAAACATTTAAAAATACCATCGTTATCCTCGCCTTGCTGCTACTATGGGAATTTGCCCCGCGCCTCGGACTCGTCGACGCCACGTTCTTCCCTCCGATCTCCGAAATCGCTACCGCCTGGTGGCAGCTGCTGCTCTCCGGTGATCTAGCTGAGCATACAACTGCAAGCTTATCACGCTCTCTTGGCGGATTCGTGTTAGCCATCCTTCTCAGTATTCCCCTCGGTCTTGCGATTGGCTGGTGGAAACCCGTATCCGAATATCTCAATCCTTTGCTTGAATTGCTTCGGAACACAGCAGCGCTGGCCATTCTGCCCGTATTCATTCTTTTATTGGGTCTAGGTGAAACCTCCAAAGTCGCTATCGTGCTCTATGCCTGCGCTTTCCCGCTTCTACTGAACACCATTAGTGGTGTGAAAAATGTGGAGCCTCTTTTAATCAAATCAGCTCGTTCCATGGGCTTGTCTTCCATCCAGCTATTTCGCAAGGTCATTATTTCAGCTGCAATTCCCACTATTTTCGTAGGGATTCGACAGGCAGGTGCAAGCTCGATTCTCGTACTGGTCGCCGCTGAAATGGTTGGAGCCAAATCTGGCTTGGGTTACTTAATTCAATACACACAATTCAGCTTTCAAATTACGAACATGTACGCAGGGATTATTTCGATTTCCGTAATAGGTGTCATTATTAATTTCCTTTTGGTTACGCTTGAGAAAAGATTGACCGGTTGGAAGCAAACATACAGCGAATAATTGAAGGGGTGGCGTGAATGACCATGAGTCAATCCAAAAGACAACTGCATTTAAATGTTTTCCTAATGAACACGGGACATCACGAAGCTTCATGGCGGCATCAGAATACGGAGCCTGAGAACATCACCGATATTCGGTATTTTCAACGAATCGCGCAAATCGCGGAGAAGGCCAAGTTCGACTCGCTCTTTCTCGCAGATGGGTTGGCCGTTAGTCAAAATATTAAGCATGGCGCGTTCGTCGGCCTCGAGCCGTTCACACTGCTGTCTGCTCTAGCCGCTGTTACGGAGCATATTGGACTAATTGGCACCGTCTCAACGACGTATAATGAACCTTTTCACGTGGCGCGTAAATTCGCTTCGCTGGATCATATTAGCAAAGGGCGTGCCGGCTGGAATATTGTAACGTCTGGCAGTTCTTTTGAAGCTAGCAACTTCAGCAGGGATTCCCATCTAGAGCACAGCAAGCGTTATGAGCGGGCCAAAGAATTCTTGGAAGTCACCACCAGCTTATGGGATAGCTGGGAAGATGAAGCGCTCATCATCGATCGGGCGTCTGGTACTTTCGCAGATCGGAGTAAAGTCCGAGAGATCAATCATGTTGGCGACACATTCAAAGTTCGCGGTCCCTTGAACATTCCTCGATCTCCACAGGGCTATCCCGTGCTCGTTCAAGCCGGCTCTTCCGAGGATGGCAAAGAATTCGCAGCACAGTATGCCGAGGCGATATTTACCGCACAACAAACCCTGGTTGAAGCCCAGCAATTCTACTCGGATGTCAAAGCTAGATTAGTGAAGTATGGCCGCTCTCCCGAGCAGTTAAAAATATTGCCTGGCATCTGCCCCATTATTGGTAGAACCGAGTCAGAGGCGAAAGAGAAAGAGCAACAATTAAATGAATTAACTATTCCTGAATATGGGCTCAATCAGTTGTCGAATATGTTGAACGTCGATTTGCATTCGTATCCGTTGGACGGACCGTTACCGGAGCTTCCTAGTTTGTCCGACATCAACGGCAATAAAAGCCGCTTTCAGCTTGTCGTCGACCTCGCTGGGCGCGAGAATTTAACGATTCGCGCGCTGCTTCACCGACTTGCTGGCGGTCGTGGCCATCGCACATTCGCTGGCACTCCGATCCAAATCGCCGATCAACTTGAAGAATGGTTCCTGCATGGGGGCAGTGACGGCTTTAATGTAATGCCGCCGTATTTGCCCGCAGGCATCGAAGAATTCGCCGAGCTTGTCATTCCAGAACTGCAGCGCAGAGGCTTGTTCCGCACCGAATATGCCGGGTCTACACTTCGCGGGCATTTGGGACTTGCAAGACCCCTTAACCAGTATGCGACTGTTGCCGTAGAAGGCGCATAAAAACTATATTCCATGGAGGTTATGACGATGAGTACTCATGAACAAGTTAAGCAAATAGTTGGGGATATTGAAGTATTGCCGGTAGCTGGAAGAGTTGGCGCAGAAGTTAAGGGCGTAGACTTGCATGCTGGGCTGGATACACAGTCAGTTGCCGCGATTCGAGAAGCCCTATTGCAGCATAAAGTGCTGTTCTTTCGTGGGCAGCACCAACTGGATGACGCTGGACAAGAAGCTTTCGCACGCTTGTTAGGTGCTCCCGTCGCTCATCCTACGGTTCCTATCAAACAGGGTACCGATTATGTGCTAGAGCTGGACTCCAATCATGGGGGGAGAGCTGACTCCTGGCATACAGATGTGACTTTCGTTGATGCGTATCCGCAAGCCTCCGTGTTGCGAGCAGTCGTAGTTCCTAATTCTGGTGGCGATACGGTGTGGGCTAATACGGCTGCTGCTTATGAGCACTTACCAACTGAGCTCCGTAATCTGGTCGATCAGCTCTGGGCGCTGCATAGTAACGATTACGACTATGCTGCCCATCGTCCACAAGTATCCGACTCTGCGAAGCAGCATCATCGGGACGTGTTTGCCTCCACCGTATATGAAACGGAACATCCTCTCGTTCGTGTGCATCCAGAAACGGGTGAGCGCAGCTTGGTGCTTGGGCATTTTGCCAAGAAAATACTCGGTCTATCCTCTGCCGACTCCGCCCAATTGATCGCACTTCTTCAATCGCATATCACGAAGCTGGAAAATACCGTGCGTTGGCGCTGGTCCCCAGGCGATGTCGTGATTTGGGATAATCGAGCAACGCAGCATTATGCGATTAACGATTATGGAGAACAACATCGCATTGTTCGCCGCGTTACTGTTGACGGGGACATTCCGGTTAGTATTGATGGTCGACAAAGCGTTACACGCAAAAAGCAGCCAAATGCTTCTTAGCATATGAGAATAACCGCCTCCTCATGGTAAAGAAAACCATGAAGAGGCGGTTATTTGTGCGCCTGCTATTCTTTCTTTCTAAGGTTCAATTCCTTCATAATTTTGCGCCCTGTCGGTGTCTGTGCTAAACCGCCTTTGGCCGTTTCCCGATGTTTCTCCGGCATGGCCGTGCCTACCTCATACATCACTTGGACGACTTCATCGGAAGGGATCACCGAACGGACTCCGGCGAGTGCCATGTCGGCTGCCGCCATGGCGTTAACTGCACCGAAACCGTTACGAACAATACAAGGGATTTCTACTAATCCACCAACGGGATCACAAATTAGTCCCAGCGTATTCTTCAGCGCAAGACCGACCGCATGCATCGCTTGCTCTGGCGTACCGCCGCGCAGCTCAACGAGTGCGCCAGCTGCCATCCCGATTGCCGAACCAACTTCAGCCTGACATCCGCCTTCTGCGCCAGAAACGAACGAATTATTGGCGATCACATAGCCGATCGCACCTGCACATAGCAACCCTTTGACCAAGTGATCATCTTCCCAGCCAAAACGCTGCTGAGAACTTATAAATACCCCTGGAATAATTCCGCATGAGCCCGCCGTTGGTGTCGCAATAATTCGGCCCATGGATGCATTAACTTCGGATACCGCTAAGGCGTAGGCCATCGCTTTGCAAGCCTCTTCGCCCAGCGAAGCCTCCGTTGTCGTGAGGTAGGTAGCCACACGCTGCGCATCCTTCCCCGTTAACCCGCTTCGCGAGGTCGTATCCTCGGTAAGCCCCTTGGTTACCGCTTCTTTCATGATTTGATAATAGGCACGCATTTTATCAAATACATACTCGGGCGATTTGCCAGATTCGTGACTTTGATCAGCCAGCATCACTTCTGCTATCGTCAAGCCTTCCGCCGCACATAGATCGGCTAGTTGTTTTAATGTCCGGAATCTCATTCGTTGCCTCTTTCTGCCAGATCCACTTTTCGAACGTCAGTGATCATGTTTAGATGCAGAATTTGTTCGATTAAAGTAGCTGAAATAGATGCGTCCGTCTCAATGACCGTCATCGCTTCGCGGTTACGCCCTTTTCGGTCCAAATCCATAAATCCAATATTGATCTGGTTGCCCCCTAGCAGCGTTGTAATATCTGCAATCATACCTGGCCGATCATGATGGGAAATAACCAATGTAGGGTAATTCGCTGTGAATTTCACATCAAATTGATCAACATTGATAATCTCTACGTTGCCGCCGCCGATCGAGGCCCCTCTCATGCTGACTTTCCGCGATTCTGAGGTAAGTACAATACCCACTGTGTTCGGGTGATCGGCCTTATCTTTACTAATATGAAAAGCCACAGCGACGCCTAACGCTTCCGCTTCATCTGCCGCCCCCGGAATACGTGGATCATCCGTCTCCCAATCCATAATTCCACCGATCAGCGCGAGATCCGTGCCATGCCCTCGGTACGTATCTGCGAAGGATCCGTATAGCGTGATCTCTGCTTGGAGCGGCTGCTCGCCTAGCAATTGTCTGGCAACGCGTCCCAATCGAATCGCACCCGCGGTATGCGAGGAGGAGGGACCGATCATCGAGGGGCCGATGATGGAAAAAACATCTTTAAAACGCATCACACAGCGCTCCTATCCTAAGGTGTTACTTACTATCTTCTCCTATTGTATGAAAGGGGACATATAAAAGACAAGTCTTTAAATTGACTATATAAAATATTTTTTAGGTCGACTTGAGGTCTTATTCAATGGAGTGTAGGCGGTAAATAAGGTTTTTTGAGAACTCTTAACTCCTCAAGTCCTCAGTCCTTCAGTCCTTCAATCGTCAAGTCTTCCAGTCTTCAATCCGCTACACCTGTCAAAAGTGCAAAAAGGCACTTTTGACAGGGGGTTCCCCACCGTTTCTTGGAAATTGATGCAAAAAGGCATCAATTCCAGGTATTTTCAGGTCATTCTCTCGAAATAGATTAAAATTGATGCCTTTTTGCACGTATTTGTTAATTTCGACCCTAAATTAGTCTAAAAGGTTGTATTTTTGCATTTTTGAGGAAGGGTGAGGGACGAGTTGAGGTAGATGGAGTGATGGGAGAGCTTAAGTAGACGGGAGGGATGCGAGAATTGGAGTAGATGAGGTGCTGGGTGGAGTTTGAGTAGATGTAGTGTTCGGTGAATTGGATTAGATAAGTGTTGAGTGAATTAGAGTAGTTAAGTGTTCGGTGAATTGGAGTAAATAAGGTAAAGGTGAGTTGGCGTAGATAAGTGTTGGGAGTGATGAGGTGTTTTAAGAATTAAAGTAGATGAAGTGATGGGTGAAAGTGAAAGCGTCCCTCTACTCTCGTCCACGCCAGCAATAGCTCTACCGCTGCTCCTGCTTCAAACCCAACGCCCCCAAATAATAAAACAATTAAAAACCAGCGCCTCTAGGCACTGGTTCGTGTCAACTGGTTGTATCCTCCTACTGGTTGGAGCCCCCTGTCAGCTCATGTGACTGGCAAGCCTGCTGCCCAGAAACCGGCAGAACGGATCCACTTTCCATATGTCTCAGACTGAAAGGATGGCGGATGATGGCCTGGCATTAAGTAAATGACTCTGCCCAACCCATATGTGCGTGTCCATGCTGCAGGCCATTGTTTGCCTTCATGTGTGTACGTCAAGAGGAGATCGATCGGCGCGAAGGGATCTAGATCGAAGCGATACGGCTCTTCGTCCATCTCGAAAGGCTCCAGTCCGTTCGTTAACGGATGATCGCTCTCCGTCTTCTCGAAAGCGAGTGTCGTGTAAGCCGGATGACCTGTGAATCTTGCTCCGATCAGCTGGCTAAGCTCCGGACTGCCTTGGATGGAGATGCCGTTATGAATAACGAGCAGTCCCCCGCCGCCAGCGACATATTGGAGGAGGCCGGCTGTTTCTTCGGCCTCAGGTACTTTCCGCCATATATCTAAGTAGGAAATGACTACTGGATAGGGCTGGAGGACGTCCACCTTCAGATGTGCAACGCCTTCAACGGATGTGACTTGAAAAGAAGCCCCTAAGTTATCGATGATAAGCTGCTGCACTGCCCGCAGTTTATGGTACGGTGCATCGTCGTTATTGCCTAGAAGCAAAGTAGGAATACTTGCCATTCGGATTCATCTCCTTGTACTTCATATCGCCATGACTTACCACGGCCATTGTCCGCCTTGATAGTCAATCAGTGCCAGTGACTGATCCGGCCAATCGGATCCGAGTCGCTGCTCAAGAAGACCGAGAATGTGCTGAGCAGATTGCTCAGGCGACAGCTTGGCGGTCGCATCTAGCTCACCTTTCATATAAGACTGCACATGACCGGGATGCACGACCAACACTTTGCCGCCTTGCGGCGAAATTTGGTTATGAACGAGTTGTGATTGCATATTGAGCGCAGACTTGGACATGCAGTAGGCATACCAAGCGGTTCGCTTACATGCCCCAACGCTGCCCGCTTCGGATGAAATATTCACAATGATTTTGTCGGTGCTTTTTAAAATAAGATCAATCAGCCCATTCGTCATACGCAATGCACCAAGTGTATTCACCCGGAATACCTGCTCGATGTCTTCAAAATCCAACTCATCCTGAATCGTCGAGGTCGTATTCCCCAGGATGGCTCCATTATTGATGAGCAGATCAAGCTGCTCCGTTTGGGCAGCCACTATACGCAGCGCTTCCGCTACACTCGTCGCATCGCTGATGTCCAGACGAATAGGACGCAGCCGCTTACCGTAAGCTGCCTCCAACTCCTGCAATGCCTGACATTCCTCTGCATACTGCCCTGCCCATACATTATAACCTCGCGCCAACAGTCCTTTGGCCAAAGCGAGGCCAAGCCCACGATCAGCTCCGGTGACCAAGGCCGAACGATTGTTTTTCATAGCTGCAGCTCCCCTCTATGTAATGGATGAACATTTACCAAGCATAAGCCTCTGGTGCTGCTCCGCCTGGACCTGGGAAAATGCGATCCAGCTCCCTCAGCGTCGCTTCATCCAGCTTAAGCTCCACCGCTCGGAGCGTATCTATCAGTTGGTCCACGGTACGCGGCCCGATGATTGGCGCTGTCACGGTTGGATTCGCGAGCAGCCAAGCTAAAGCGACATGCGCGGGTTTCTCGCCTAGCTCGTTGCACAAATTCGCGAAAGCTTCCAGCTGATTGCGGTGCTTAGCTACGAGCGCTTCGCTCTGTCTGCTTCTGCGCGTACCTTGGTCAGCTGAAAGCGCATTGCCGCCAAGCAGTCCACCTGCCAGCGGGCTCCACACGACAACCCCTAAGCCCAAATCCTGAGCAGCCGGCAACACTTCCAGCTCTGGCAGGCGGTTCAGCAAATGATATTTATGCTGCTCGCTCACAAGCCCCAGGAAATGGCGTTCTTTGGCCGCCGCCTGCGCTTTCACCAGATGCCAGCCTGCAAAATTGCTGGAGCCGATATAATCGATTTTCCCCTGTTGAACCAGTCCTTCAAATGCTCCCCAGATCTCTTCCCAAGGCGTACGACGGTCAATGTGATGCATCTGGTAAAGCTCCACATGATCCGTTCGCAGACGACGTAGCGAATCTTCGAAATGGCGACGGATTTTGTATAGGGACAAGCCTCTCTCATCATTAGGGCCGTAAAGCGGCTTATGAAGTTTCTCATACACTTTGGTCGCTAACACAACACGTTCCCGGCGGTTGCCGCCTTGTGCGAACCAGTTGCCGATAATCGTCTCCGTGGCGCCAGAATTTTCTCCCCAGCCATAAATGTCAGCGGTATCAAAGAACTGAATACCCGCATCCAGCGCGGCATCCATAATGCGGAAAGCTTCTGCCTGCTCCGTATCCACACCGAAATTCATCGTGCCCAAACAGAGTTTACTAACTCGCAGCCCCGATCTGCCTAAATAATTGTATTCCATATAGATCGCCTCTTTCGGTCAATTGATTACACCATTAGATAAATGGACGTCGGTCTAAAATCTTCTGCAGCACACGGTTCGCCTCAACCTGTTCAGGCATCGCGGACTGAACGAGCGCTAATGCGCAAACCGTTCCGCATAACGAATGCATATCTTCGAATAAGTCATCTTCGGACCCGTCTTCAAGTGCTGTAATACTGGCTAAAAGATGGCTGCCAATTGCTCTGATCATGGCATGGAGTTCATTTGCCCGATGTTGACTTTGTTCAGCAGCACTGATCAATGTGTACATGACATCCAGCTCCACAAAACCTAAAACGTCTGGCTTCAGTGGAATCTGTCCATCATCGTACATAGCCAAGCATGTATCAATCCACTGATTTGGGTATTGCATCGGACGCTTACGGTAGTTCAGATTAAACAGGTAATGAAAAGAGCTGGCCAAATGATGGAACAGCGGAGCACCGTTGTGAATAGCTCCCTTTCGCCAAAATCCAGTTTCCGGATCTGCCTCTTGATCGAGCCATGCAAAGTACCACTCCTCCCACTCTTGGTCAACCTCCCCAGCCAGCACCATCGCCGCATAAATACCTGCGCCTTTATGTGATTCTCTCCAAGGTAGTTGAGCCCAGTCAAGACTTTCCATCCAATTGTGAAGGCCTTCGCGGCTTCGCACGTGATGCAAGCTAGTCAAAGGGTGGGAAGGTTGACTGTCGAGCAATTCCAAAGCAGCCACGGCATACGCCGTCCGATGAACAGGGTGGTGACTATCTGCCATAAAAAGCCCGTCCTTCTGCTGTTGAAAGCCTTGCAAAGTTGTCACCAAGCTTGCACGCTCGATGCTCCCTTCAGGCGGTAGTTCACCAATTGTGTATAGCAAAATGACGGCATCTGCAGTTCCATACAAATCTGCCTCGAGAGATTCCGAGTTCTTTTGACGGTATCCTCCCCCAGAACTTGTTCGATGAGCATCAAGAGAACGACGTACTTTTTTCAGAAAAGGTTCGATATTCGTCACGTTAATTTGCCTCGCTTTGCAATAAGTAAATGTGAATTGAGTTCATTCTAGTCCATATTGGAAGTCACTGCTATAATAAAATGGAAGCACTATATAGCATAATGACCTATTCCGCTTTCAAACCTTATAGGAGGCAGCTGCCAATGGTTAACCATACAATTGCTCAGTACTCGATTGAAGCTCAGCAGGATATCCAATTCTATTACACGGGCACAGAACAATGCGTGCCTGGCCATTCTTGGGGACCTGCCATTAAACAGAATTATAAAATTTTCTATATCCACAGTGGCAAGGGGATCTATCGTGTCGGCAATGAAACGTATCACTTATCTCAGGGACATGTCTTTCTGATATCTCCCTATGTTGTTTCATATTTTGCTGCGGACGAAGTGGATCCGTGGAACTTCTCGTGGGTCGCTTTCGGTGGTGGCATCGTCCAAGATTATTTGCGGCAAGCTGGTTTTACACCCGACAATCCTGTCATTTCCTGCGATCGGGAGTTGGAAATTCGGCAGTGCTTCAATAAACTGTTTGACGCGAACCAGCAGTTTTACAGCAAGCCTTTGCAGTTGACCTCGGCGCTGTATGCCTTCTTAGCCTTGCTACTGGAATCCTCACAACAGGAGTCCCCGGTCTTGCAGCAGAAGACCATAAAAGACTTGTATGTGGCGCAAGCAATTTCTTTTATAAAAAACAATTATGCCCAACCGATTACGATCGAGGAGATGGCACAAACATTGGGACTAAGTCGGAAATATATCACGAGCCTTTTCAAAGCAGCCGTCGGCACACCGCCGCAGTATTATTTAGGCGAAATCCGGCTGAGCAAAGCATGTGAACTATTGACGAGCACGTCACTTTCCATAAAGGAGATCGCCTACTCAGTCGGATATACGGATCAATTACATCTTAGTCGGATGTTCAAGAAGTTGTATGGCATCTCACCAAGCCAATACCGCGAAGGCATCCGATGACCAACAAGCTAACAATGAAAAAAATCAGTTAACATCCGATTTGTGGACGTTAACTGATTGGGCAGGAGCATGAATAGAAGGTCTAGGTGCTAGTAAATTTCCACCTCAGGAAACGCCATCCGATACCGATTCGCATCGGTAGGGTTCGGGCGCAGATTCGTCCCTTCGATTTTTACATATCTTGCAGATACCGCAGAAAACGTAAAACTCTGAACGGCATTCCCCGGCTGCGCATACCCCGTACGCGTCACAACGGTCGACCAATTCACATTATCGGCAGAGGTCTTAATGGTGAAATCGATCGGAAAGTTTTGACCAACATTTCCTGTGTCATTACGCGGATACAGATCGACCTTCGAGATCGTCTTGCTTGCCCCCATATCCAGCGTCACCGATTCGGTATGATTCGAGGTTAAGCTGTTGTTAGAGCTCCAACCCATGGACCCCGTCACGCTGTTGCGTTGTCCGTCATTTATTTTGGCCGCCCCAAAATTCGTATTCTCCACCGAGCTGGTCGCAGACACACCTGCCCCCATTGCGAAGTTCCTCACAGATCCATATACCTCAAACTCCCATAAAGAGTAGCCGTACACCGAACCTCGCAGAGTTCCATTCATTTTCACATATCTAGCCAGGGTTGACGTGAAGCTAATATCATCAGTACCACCATCGCCCGTAGTTGTACTAAATACATTTGTCCATGTGCTGCCGTCATTAGAAATCTGAATTTGATAGTTCTTGCCATAAGCCGCTTCCCAATAAAGCTTCACACCATCGACATACACAGATGACCCTAGATCCACATAGATCCATTCCGCATTCGTATAGCTGGACCCCCACCTCGTACCCAAGTTGCCGTCAAAAGAAAGACTCGGCGCTGCAGCGGAAGATGAGGCGGTTGCTGGCTTATTCAGAGCAAGATTCGGTCGTTGCACAGGTTCAGCAATCTGTGTTGGCAGAATCGTCACAGGAGTGTGATTCGCACGGTTGAGGATGTTCATTTGCGCTAAATTTTGAGCTGGCGTTGCACTTCCTGGCATCACCACGTTGTTAAACGTAATATTGCTGATATTTTTGGTGCTGCTATAGCCCTTCAGGGTACCCAACGTCGTTCCAGCATCGCGAACTAGAATATCCTTAACGGTCAGCGTATTAATCGTACCCCCGCCAAAACTATCCGCATTACGAATAATAAAGAACGCCCATGTCCGCATGCTATCATTTGTGTAAGTTATTCGCTCAATATCGATATTTTCGAAGGTAACATTTGTGAGCGCACCAACACCATATTTATGATCGACACCGATACCGACAGATGCGTCGTACACTACACTATTTTTAAATGTCACATCGCTTTGATTCTGTCTCATGCCTTGACCAACTTTATACCCGAAGCAAACGGTCCAGGAAATCAGATCATCAAATACAACATTGCTGACAGGCTCAGGACTTCCAGGCCAGTTTAGACTAATATCTGTCGTCTGATCCCATGATTTCGTGGTGTAAGGATCGTCCAAACCAATGCCGATGCCATGCTGAACGAGTACGTTCTGCGATTCATTCACATCAATGCCGTCGTTCTCTCCCATATCGAAGCGGTTAAGGATTTTCAGATTTTTGAAAGTCAAATCATTCGATCTTGCTGGCGTTACAGCCCACGACCCCGAATCGCGAATTAACGGTCCATCGAAGGTAAAGTTGGTCGTCCCGATTGGCACAATAATATTACTGGCAAAATTGTTCGTCGTGGTCGCGTATTTGCCGTTGCCGTCGATCGTGCCTCGACCGTAGATTTTGACATTGTCTGCGCCAGTCGGGGTGTACAGCCACCAAGTGACGTCGCGATTCTGTGAATCCTTGTGCCAATTCACCGTGTAATCACTCGCCACTCCTGTAAAACGAAGCACAGCTCCGCCTTCCAAGTATAAGGCGACGTCGCTTTTCAGTTGCAGGTTCCCCGCCTTGTAGATCCCCGCAGGGACATAGACAATCCCTTGACCACCCGTATAGTTGGCTGCATCGTTAATGGCATTCTGGATGGCGGTTGTCGCCATACCCGAACCTGTACTATCCGCGTTGTACGGGGCGTTCTTTACATTATAAATCCCCGTCCCCGATGATGCGGGTTTGTTGGTCTCCGCTGGGTCAGCTGCGATGACGAGCGCGCGTTGTCCGTTGATTTTGACAATCAAATATTCGTCGCCACTGACTGTAAACGTCAGCTTGTTGCCACTCGTTGTTCCCGTCAGATTCAGCTTCTTCGGAGAGATGGAGTAGGACGTAATGCTCGCTTGCCCAATAGCCGTAATCTCAATGGTTGCGGCCCCTGACATGGAGAAATGGGCATAATCATAATCGCCTGTGTAACTAACGACTGGAATCGTTGTAGCATCTACCTTAAGGCCATACACCGTGGATGCGGTGTAGATCGAAGGCAATCCATAGGAAGAGATGGTCGCCGCATGAACCTGAACAGGCACAGCCCCTAAACCCCCAAGGATAAAAACAAATGAAAATAATCCGATCAGCCAAGCCTTCATTTTGCGCAAATAAATTCCCTCCTTCAGATGTTCTCGCTAAGACGAGTTGGTAAAGCGCTTACATGAATAAGTATAAAAAATCTGCCCTCGTTCCAGGAATGCGGGAACTTCCATATCAAGGGCAGATTTCTATTGGTTTTTAGTTATTGAATCAACCGTACCTCCCCAGCAATACCCCATTTGACGAAATGGACACCATCCATCTTCGTTTGTTCAGGAGCATCTGGACGGTCGGCAAAGTTTTTAACACCTTTATATTGATCTGGACTCGTTAAATAACGGTCGCCGTCGATATGCCGATGAGGCCCGTACACATTGAAAGTACTCGGATATAACAGGACCTCCAGCTCATACGCGCCTTTCTCGATCACTTGCGGAAGAGGTACAGACCAATTCGGTCCCCAGCACCAGCCCAGCTCGTGCCCCTTCAGTTTCACTAAGGCGGCATCTGCCCATAGATCGGTAAGCCCAAGGGCAGCCTGATCTACTGCTCCTAGTTGGATGGTTTTACTCATAGCAATCGGCAAACCTGCAAAAGGAAAGCCCGCTGAGATCAAGTTTTCACTCTGGATCATGGAAGGCAAAGGAGCTAGCTCTAGTGACCCTTCGAGCAGCCATTGATGCTCGTCCTTTTCGATCCATGGAGCTTCACTCGTGACAATGAACGAACCACGCAGGAAAGCAATCGGGCATGCTTCTCCCCCTGGCAGCGGCGTGACCTCGAAATGCAGCTTCGACACCATCACAGTTAACGATGCAGGAATAACCGCCTCAAAACCGCTTGCCGTAGGCAGCACTTCTAATTTCACATCATTCAACCGAACTCCATGCACCTCATCATGTAAAAAGAGTGTCATTCCGCCATAGCACTCCGCCTGATTCATGTTGATTTGTGCTGTCAGTTTGCCATTGTCTTGAGGCTGCAGCTCTACATAGATTTGATTCTCTTGCGGCACTTCAGCGGTCCACGAAGTCTGCTCAATGTTTGAAATCTCCCGAGTCGCTAGTAGAGCAGCACGCTTCACCGGCAGTACACGCTGCCAGTCCTCCGAATCACAAAGCATAACCCCCACTGCACGCATTCGCTCTACAATCGCTGGGTCCTGCCAACGGCAACCATCTGCCAGAAGTACATGCGTGTAGTCACGCTGGCCAATCCACAGCTTGCCATCCCTAATCGCACCCGATTGCTCAATCTCCCGCTCCTCGGTCAATTCATAATGAACCCCGGCCTCGAAGCAAGCTTCTACGAGCGCAAGCAGCTTCGCATTGAGAATGCCTGCCGTACTGGCAGGAATGTTCAACCCGTCATGCTCATTCATTTGCATCGCATCATGCGTATTGAAATGCGCCATGATTCCACGGGTTGGCACTACAATAAGCACATCTGGCTTCACCCTTAAATCAGGCAGTTGTACAGCTTGCTCCTGCAGTGATGCCAACAGCGCAGGAAAAGCATCCTTCCAAGTAAGATGACTCGGCATGGAAGGCGGCCAATCTTGCACCGCTTGGGTGGTGAGCTTGAGCTGGTTCAAGTGAAACACGAAATGTTCCACGCCATGACTTGCCAGCCACATCACGTAATTGGTGAAGGACTCCGGCGAGACGCCCCAACCGCTTCCCCCCATGGCTTCAACCAGCGCCCCATCTCGTCCCTGCTGCATCGCAACGGAATGGGCAATACGCGGGTAAAAATTATTCCCCGGGTAACGTTCCAAGGCATCAATCGCTGGTGTTTCAACTGTTTTTAACACTTGAAAGGCTGAACCGCTATACGACAATTGGAAAAACGGACTTTCCTCTGCTTTCACGTGGGCTGTGAATTTTTTGCCATGCTTTTCACACCAGTCAGCGACCGGTTGATAGAAACTCGTAATGATGGCATCGGTTAGCATTTCCCAGTAACGCACACGAAAGTCCTCGTCGCCGTCCCCCGTTGTGAACATCAGCGGCAATTGCGGAAGCAAATCTTCACCATATTTCTTCTCATACAGCGCTGGGAATCGATCATCCCAAGGGATCGCGCCTGTTTTGACCGTAATCCCATGCCCATCCAGGAACGCGACTTCGTCAGAGAAAAAACCAGTCACATAATCGAACGCTTCGGGGTGCAAGCCATTGCGATAACCCTCATGCGTGAATTCGATAAATAGTTGCGTAGCCTCAGGGTCTAGGGAGGAGACGGCTGCCGTTTCTCCGAATACGAGCCTGCCACTGCGACCGTCCTCATCCGAGAGCCAATTGACATGCTTACATGTGGATTCGGGCAACCTTCGGAACACTTCACCGCCGGCTGTGCCAGAGGGCCAGCCATTCTCATCGTAAATCCAGAAGATCATTCCCGTGGATTTGGCATATAAAATCAAATCTGAAAGAACGGCCAGATACGCTTCACTCATATAGACAGGTTTGTTTGGATAGAAACGTGGATGAAAAATGACCCCATCCATCCCCGCTAAACGGAGTTCGTCTAACTGATCTTGCAGCTGTTCCAGAATCAATTCGTCGTTGATTGACCAAAAACTGAGGAATGACAATTTATTTTGCATGGATGACACCCTTCTCCCTAGATGTTGAAAAATTTCATATTGGTTTACTTAGTTATCATAGGGGCATCAGATCAACTTCTCAATATACACTTTTTCGCCGTATAGCTTCACAACATAAGTGCTCTTGGAATCCGCCTGATTCCACGACACATGAAGGGTATCACTAGATTGCGCAGCTACTTCCAAGCGGCCTTGAGGCTTCTCCTTCTGATTGAGATCAAAATGCAGAGCCTGCACGAATATCACCTGTTGTTCCACGGGAACAGTTGTGATGAAGGATGTTCGCTGCCCGCTCAGCGGATTATCCGGCGTCAACGCGGTGTATCTCATTTTTGGCAGCGAGCACCAAACATGCTGCTCCAACGTACCTTCACGCATCTGATAGCCGAAGGCGGATACGTCAGCTATCAGCTTCCGCTTCTCTTCCAACCATCGCTGATCTAATCGGCCAAGTGGAGCGTCCGAGTTAGACCATTGGACAGTATCATCTCGGCCTAGCAGCTCCCCGCTAAAATGATTAGTCCAATGAACCAATCGTGGCACCGCGACGTTCACTTGAATGATATCCAACAGATGGTCTTCTGCTAGAAGGTTAATTCGTCGCATTTGAACACCTTGGTAGGCGTCTACATCCCATGGATTCAGCTCCGCAGGCAAGATGATGCGATCTTTCATCGCATAGTCCTCAGCCAGCCAGTCCACGGCTGTTTCCAGCCATGCGCCCCATGGCTCTTCGTGCATTTGAATCAATCGCCCGTCCCGTGGCGGCTGGTCTGCCCCGTCGATATTCACGGTATTATGCGAGTACGTATGCTTAAACCAACCGTAATGAGCCGGAACTCCGTATGCCGTCGTGCCGGGATCCACGAGCATCGGAATACTGCTGTGCATAACGGATAACCCCAGGCGATCCATGTGATCGTGCTCGCCTCCGAATCTGCTGTGCTTCACGATTACATGCCAGCCTGCTTCGTTCACTAGCTTGGTCAAGCCGCTGGCGGGCAACGAGCGTGTCCGCTGTACCTCAGCTCCGAGTGAGTCCAGCTCCGCTATATCCCCGCCCAAGTCCTGACCAAACATCAGCGCATAGATCGAATCTCGCTGCGCCGGTTTCACGATCTTGATGCGTGGATCGGCTTCTGCCGTGCCATAAGCCGTATTCAAAAGCGAACGATATTTGTCATCCCAATACCTATCATAGGCGATCTCATAATACGGCACATAGGTGCCGATATGATGGCCAAGCCCTGCGTCATTGAGCGTAGGCATCATCCCGTTAGGCATAACCAACTGCAAGGGATAATCGAACATCGCCTTCAGCGCTTTCTTTTTCCATATATCCCAAGTCGTTCCTTCAGCAATAAGGGCGTAGTGCAGCAGCGATTTCAACGCGTAGAAATGATACTGAACATTCCCTTCGTACCATAAGCCGTCCTCCATAATTCCTCGATCCAACTGGTCATGCAGACCGTACTCACCATCTAAAGCAGCAGCAAGCACAGTCCTATCACGTAATAGCAGCCCAAGCGCGGCAATAGCTGATGTAATCAATACCGAGTGATTGTGGATTTGCTTTTCTTTATGCGCAATGAGAAACTGGGCACAAGGCGCAAGCAGCCCTGCCCGAATATGAGCGAGCTCATCGGGGCTTAGATGCTCCTGAATCATATCGAGAGCAAGCGCCAAATCCGTAATCCAATGCGCTTCATCCAGCGTTTGGGCAAATAGTTTGCCAGGCCCATTATAGGGAATGTTGCCGTGAATGGCGTATGTTTCGTAGTTATCGGCATAGGCCATGAGATATGATTTGACGAATTGCAGCCGTTTCTCATCTGGCTCTAGGGCATAGAGTAACGCTACATGATACACGGCTTGACCGATACGGCTATGAGCGATCGATGTCCAGCATCCATCAAGCAATTGACTGCGCCGTTCCTTGCCACAGGTCGAGCAGAGATGAAGAAAGGGCTCGTCCCATTGGAAAGTGAGCCGAGTCCCATCTTCATCACAATGATAATCGTGTGTCCATTCGCCATGCTCATAGGCGCGGACGGCGAAGGTAATCTTCGCCGCTTCATCCGCATCCCGTCGTAACAGCGCCATTGCTGATTGAAATTCTGTGTGAACTGCGTTTCCACGCAGTCGCTCTAAACGCTTGATATCCATGGTTGTAGTTCCTCCTAGCCTTTCAATGAACCCGCCGTCATTTGCATGAACTGACGATTGGCAATCATATAGACAAGTAACAGCGGCAGAATCGATAGACAAGCTCCAGCCATCATATAATGCGTTTGTACCGCAGCGGATGCCCCGTACCGCAAGTAAGATAAGCCAACCGTCAACGTTTGCAGATCCGGATTGGTCATTGTAAATACTAACGGCCGTAGATATTCATTCCACGCTCCGCAAAAGGTAAACAGTGCGCCTACGCCAAGTCCTGGGCGCATCAGCGGCAAAATAATTCGCCAGAAAATACCAGCGTTAGAGCAGCCATCGATTCGTGCCGCTTCATCTAATTCCCGGGAAATACCTTTCAGGAAGCTAAGTAAAATAAAGAAGATATATGCATGACCGCTGACAAGAATAAGGACTACGCCCCATAAATTCGTATTCAGATGCAGCTTGACCATCAATTCGAATTGCGGTCTAATCACAACCGCCCCAATCGAAATAAACATCGTAGACGCTTGAATTGCCACATAGATCGCTTTCCCAGGAAAGTTGATGCGGTCAACCACATAAGCTGCCATAGAGGCTACGGTCAATACGCCGATCGTCGTTGCTCCACTCAAGAACAAGCTGTTCCAAGTAAATCTCGCGAAGTTAGCCTGCACCCAGGCTTCCTTATAATTTTCAAAATGCCAGGATGAAGGGAATATCTTGCCCCCCTTGGTAATCTCCAAATTGGACATGAAGGAGCCTAAAAACGTCACAATGACAGGGAAAACGATGAGCAAAGCGGTTATCAGTAAAAATAGCCAGAGAAGCGCTCTCCCACCCCATCTCCCTACTGAAAATGACTGTGTTGGTTTCTGTATTTGAGCAGCAGGTATTGAATTGGTCACTGCCATAATTCCCGAGTCTCCTTCCTATTGAAGTTTGTTTAGGCGCTTCGACATCCCATGATAGACAAGCGTGATGATGCCGACAATGACAGCGGTCATGAAGCCTACGGCACTACCGTAGCCGAATTGCTGCTCAGTTAAAGCGTGCGATGGCGTTGGGAAGAAGAGCTTATACACATAGAGATACATAACTTCCGTCTTCCCTACAGGTCCACCTTCGGTGAGAACCATGATGCTCTCATACCCTTTGAGGGAATTAATAATCGCAAGCATGATGACGATCTGAAGTACTGGGCCTAGCATTGGAATCGTTAAATACCAGAACTGCTGCCATTTATTCGCGCCGTCCAAGGAGGAGCTTTCGTACACATCATTCGGGATATTTTGAAGACCAGCTAGAAATAACAGCATGTAGTTCCCTACCGCTCCCCAGACTGCAATGATAATCGTTGTCAACATCGCATGCTTAGGTCCAAGCCAATCAATTCTTTCAGAGATGATATGAAACTTTAATAAATATTGATTCAGAATGCCGTTGTATGAGTTGAAAATGACAAAAAATACGACGGCCATAACAGCCGAGCTAATAATCGTTGGCATGAAATAGATAGCTCTTAAGAAGTTGCGTCCACGCAGCTTTGAATTTAAGATCACGGCAAGAAGTAAGCATAACGGAAGTGTTATGATGAGCTTGCCACCTGCATAAACAAAAGTATTGATAACAGAATGCCAATACTCCGTATCCCGGAAAAGTCGTCTGAAATTATCAATCCCAATAAATGTCGGTGCCCCGAAGCCCTTGTACTCATAGAACATGTAGCGAATCGCCCAAGCAATCGGATAGACGCCGAGCACGATGGTCAGCAGATAGCTTGGAAATAAAAATAAGTAGGAAAACCCGATCTGGCGAGTTCTGTTCATCCCATTCCCTCCTCCTTAGCGCTAAGAAGAGAGCGAGAGTGGAGCCTCGACTCCACTCTCACTGTTCACTTCTTAACGAAGATTCTATTTCATCATCAGTTTCATTGGATCAAAGCTTGCATTTGGCGCTACTTTGACATCGCCTTTCGCAACCGCTTTATCCAACGCATCGTTATAGCGTTTGTTCAATTCTTGAATAATTTGATCCAAGTTGCCGCCGCTAATCATATATTTGAAGAAGGCGTCATTGTATTTCATACCTTCAACCGTAACGGTTGGTTGTAACGGCCACGTACCATCATTGCCGCTTGGCAAGAAGCCATCAATGCCTTTAATCTCAGGCTTCTTCGCTGTGGAAGAAATCGCTGGCACCATGGATAGGCCGAAACCTTTCTCATGATACGTTTTCAACACATCATCAGCATACATGAACTTCATAAATTTCCAAGCTTGATCCGCGTTCTTGGTTGTGTTGCTTATTGCTAACCATTGGCCGCCGACGAATGAAGTTGCCCCTTTAATCGTACCGTCCGTGGTTGGAACAGGCGCTGCTGCCCATTCAATCTTAGCTGGGAACTGATTAGCGTATACCCCTGGCTCCGAGGAATACGAGAGGTACATCCCGATTTTGCCTTCTGCGAATTGAGCGCGAAGCGGATCAATATCAAGCGATTCCATTCCTGGCAATGTGCTTCCATCATCTACCATTTGCTTGAAGGATTGAATAACATCTTTAAACCCTGTAAAATCGTATTTCGCTGTTTTGAAATCAAATCCAAACCCACCAACACCGTTCGCTTCCGCGATTACCCTTGCCGAACGACCAAGTGCACTGTCTGGGCTCTTGAAGTTCAGCGCAAAGCCATAGGAGCCACTCGCCTTACCAACGGCAGTAATTTTCTTCGCATCCTCGACCATTTCTTTCAATGTTTTCGGAGGCGCTGCAATACCCGCTTTGGCGAACAGGTCTTTGTTATAAACAAGACGCAGGGTCGAGCCGTAGTTCGGAAGACTGTACAATTTGCCGCCGATGCGGTTGAAATCATCAATAATCGGGAATTTTTTCTTCATCGTATCATCGACATAGGTATCGATCGGTTTGAGGTATCCTTTGGCTACAAAAGGCTGGATGGTATTCTCCTTCACGCGGATAATGTCCGGTGCTTGCCCTGATGCGAAAGCCAGATCAATCGCTTGATTGAAATCCTCGGTTTTGACAACAATTTCGACTTCAATATTTTCGCCATTCGTTTCATTGAATTTCTGCACAACACTTTTAATGTAGTCCATATCGTGACGATCATTCGTCCAATAAGCGAGCTTCGTTTTTCCCTTGGCAGGAGCCGCACTTGCCGGTTGATCGGATGCTTTCGCGGACGCCGCTGGGCTTGCCCCTGTATCGGTTTTGGTGGAGCTGCAAGCTGCTAAGCTACCCGCGAGTGCTACTGCTAATGTGACCGTCCCTAATTTTTTTATCATCGATAAGCCTCCCTTAAATCTGTTGTTTACACTTCTAATACTAAAAGAATTCCGATGCCCTGATAATGAGGTCAACTCTTGAATGAGGGCAGATATTTCTATATGTTCCCCTGCCCATGGTAATAAAACAGGCAAGCCCTCACGGCTTGGAGGGCTTGCCCAGGGACATTTCTTTAAATTCGGTCGGTGTGAGTCCCGTCTGCTTTTTGAATACCTCGCTGAAATAACGCCGATGCTCATAGCCTAGCTCCTGCGCGATTTCCTGTACTTGATAGTCCTCGATCAACATCGACTTGGCCCGCTCCATTTTCGCTTGCGTCACAAATTGCTGAAAGGTCGACCCTGTCACTTTTTTGAACAGGTTCGAGTAATAACCCCAGCTCAAATTCACCTGCTTCGCACAGTGCTCCAGTGTCAAATCGAGATTCAAATTCGCTTTAATGTAATCGGCTGAGCGGTGAATAATCTTCTGTGACTCGCTAGCTCGCTCCTGATGAATGAGGCGGCAGCCTATTTCGCACAGCTCTATAAACCATGCGCGATATTCCAGAATGGCGGCACCGCTGTCTCGAATTTCAATCGTCTTGGCTTCAAACTCTGTGAGGCTGGGACGAGGGAATTTCTCCAGCAGCACGCGCAACATGCGCAGGGCTAGACCTTGCAGCAATCGGTCCACGACACCCGGTTCCGGGAGAACTTCTACTTTTCCCATCTCGGTGAAAATGTTCATTGCCCACTCTACACAAGCTTCCTTGTTGCCAGAGCGGAACGCGAATAGAAACTCATTCTCGCTATCCTCCGTATAAATCCACTCCACAGGGAGCGCCGCTCCATCCGTATTGAAGCTGAAAGCGCCATTTCCACCTGTATAAAAATGATAAGACAACGCACTAAGCGACTGCTGATAGCTCTTCGGCAGCTCTTGCACGGTTTCTACACGATTGCCAATCCCAATGGATATGGTGAATTTGGTATGGCGTGCAATGTTCGCACAGCATTGGTCGGCGATATTCATCGGCATGTCCGGATTCGCAACGTTGAGAATACAAATATAACGATTGAGCCCCTCGCGAAACACGACGGCCGCCCCATGAAAGGCAATCGTCTCTTCGACGATATTTTGCAAGGAAAAACGGACTAGCTCCAGCTCTTTCACAGGCACTTCGCCATATTTATCAGTAAATTGATCAATTTGAATCGTCATCACGGCAAAAGGCGGCTTCAGCTCATTAATATCCAGAAAGTCCGATAGGCGCGCTAATTCGGATTCATTCGTTTGATGATTAACAAGCAGAGATAAGTACTCCTGCCGCAGCGCTGGCATGCTTTCCTTGATCTTCTGCTGAAGACCGATCAGCTGCTTGCGGCTCAGGTTCTCTTGTTCCCAGACTTCCTTCGCCTTGACGACTGCTTTTACGATTTGATCAATGGAAAAAGGCTTCTTCACATAATCGAGTGCGCCATATTGGATCGCCTTCTGCGCATAATCAAAGTCCGTATAGGCACTTAAAATAATGACTTTACTCGTCGGCAGAATCTCCATAATATTGCGAGTCATTTCCAAGCCATCCATTTTGGGCATACGAATGTCAGTTAGAATCAGATCGGGCTTCGACTCACGAATTACGGCAAAACCCTCCTCGCCATCTGTCGCGCTGCCCACGATTTCGATGCCATGTTCTTCCCATGGTATTTTCTTCGTAATCATATCCACAACACTTCGAATGTCGTCCACGACACATAGCTTAACTCGTTGATCCATGGAAATCCTCCTCTTTTTCATACCGTGGTAACCACAATTCGATGCGGGCTCCGTCCCACTCGTTCGTCGTAATCTCCATCCGTTGCTCAGCCCCATAGTACAGTTGAAGACGCGTATAAATATTGCGCAGTGCGTAGCCATGCTTCGAGGCCGCCTGCTGCAGCATGCTTTGGCGCAGCAGCTCAGGAACGAGTCCGTGACCATTATCCTCCACTGTGATATGCAGCCAATCTCCGTCTGCCCGTGCTGTAAGCCCGATCTCACCACCGGTCTTCATGTCCTTGAAGCCATGCAGGATACTATTTTCAATGAGAGGCTGTATGATTATTTTAGGTACAAGGCAAGCTAGCAGATCAGGCTCAACATCCATTTGAAAGACGAATAAATTCTCATAGGACCTTTGCTGAATCGCCAAATATTGACGAACATGATCGAGCTCATCTGCCAGTGGAATCACATCTCTGCCTCCGCTTAAGCTCAATTGGAACATATTCGATAACGCCAAAATCATTTCGTTCACATCATCGTTCTCACCAAGAACCGATTTGCAATAAATCGTATTGAGCGTGTTATAGAAAAAATGCGGATCCATCTGCGCTGTCAACGCCTTAATCTCTGCCTTTCGTTTATCCCGTTCCCGATTGGTGACATCCGCAATAAGCTGTTTAATCTCGTCCAGCATCCGATTGAAGCGAAATCCAACCTGTGAAACTTCATCCTTATACACACTTTCAAAACGTACTTCCAGATCATTCTCCTCTACACGCTTCATCAGTTTCTGCAGTCGAAACAACGGTTTAAGCAGCAATAACGTCAAATTATTCGTGATAAAAAGGGAAACGAGGATAAAGCCGATCGTGACATACGTCGTGGCTTGCTTAATGCCATTCAGTTTGGCTAATAGTTTATCCTTGGCTTGAACGCCGACAATCATCCAGTCATCTTTCACATCTAGTCGAGCATAGTTCACAAGATAGTCCTTGCGATCGGAATCCCTGTAGAAAAAGGAACCCTTGCTATCGTCAGTTAATTGTTCCACGAAATCAGGACGCTGCATGAACGCTCTATCTTGGGTACGATCCGCATAATTAATATCTTCACCTTGCGAATCAACAAAATAATAGTGCTTGTTGGGATCCGTTAAGTTCTCCATAAAAAGATCGCGAATATCATCTTCCTTCACATTGATGACCACATACACATTCGTCGACTCATTGCGTATGTACGAATCTTCGCTCACCCCTTCGGCAACTAGCGAGATGACCCGCTGATTCCCTGTAAAGAAAGGATCCACATGCCCCTTGCTCCAGAATCCCCGCTTCAACAGCTGAAATTGCTTAAACATATCGGATTGATAGAAGGAGTTGACGTTATTCCGCACACTGGAGGTCGGGTAGAAATCCCCGATGGGGGTTGCGATCAGGATACTTTCAATCATAGAATCATTGAATTTCACTTGCGAAAACACGTATTGCAAAGAGGTTAATGACTTAAAGTAGCTGGAGCTGTCCTTATTCTGGACATCCTTCATCAGCTGCTTGAAGGCATCGCTGAACATTAAGGCACGGACCGCCGTGCCGATATTTTTCAATCGTTCATTCACGATTTGCGCGGATTGATTCACGGTATCTTGGCTCGATTGCATCGTATTGCGCTGGATTTCCTTGGATGCAATCAGGTAGGCGATGCTCCCGGTAGCTACTAGACCTGCTGTGATGAGTATGACAAAGGTAAACCAAATGCGTTGTTTGAGTGAAAAGGAATGGAACAGGCGCGGCATCCACGACCAGATTGCATGTTTATTCATAGGCGACTTGGCACCCTTCCTGTCTGCATGAAGATAGTCTTTATCTATTCTATTATAATATAGGTCACTTTCCGAAGGCATGGGGGAAATTCAAGATAGAGGGCAGGTATTTCTTTATTCGATTAAACAATTAGAACGTATGTTCTTTATTTTTCCGGATAAATGTGGTAATAATAAGAGGTAGACTTTTTCCCTCTTTAACTACTTTAATCTAAGGAGCTGTTCATTGATGTCTGTTCGTCTAACTCCGTATTTAGTATTCCCTGGTACTGCTGGTGAAGCGATTGCCTTTTATGAGAAAGCGCTCGATGCTCAAGTCCTTTTTAAACAGTCCTATGGTGAGATGCCGGCCAACCCTGATTACCCGCTTGTCGATGAACAAAAAGGGCTTATTTCCCATGCTATGGTGCAAGTCGGCGAAAGCCAGCTGATGTTCTCGGACTCCGACGAAGGAAAACCCATTCCACAGGGAAATCAGGTGACAATTTGTATCACAACGAAGGATGCTAGTCTATCGAAGAAGTATTTCGAGGGGCTCAAAGAGGGCGGTACCGTCATCATGGACCTGCACGAAGCATTTTTCAGCCCAGCCTACGGACAAGTAAGGGATAAATATGGCGTGACCTTCCATCTATTCACCGAAGGCGAGTCGATGAATTAATACATAGTAAAGGCCCTGTCGCATAAGACGACGGGGCCTTTGTTTGAATTTTTGAGGGCGATTGTTGCTCAACCGACCGATTGACCGATTGACCAACCGCTGCCGAAGCAATTAAGTGGAAATTATCCATCTATTCGAGCCCATTTATCGTCATTAAACCAATTAGATGGAAATTCTACAGGTAATCATTCCGCTTTTCGCCAACTCGAGGCATATCCTCCAAATTAGCTACAGAAAATCCATCTAATTCATTTTATCAGCTGATTTCGTTCAAATTAACATCAGAAAATCCATCTAATTACGTTTGCGCAGGTGTTAAGTCTGCAGACGCTTCACCCGCATACCAGAACAACGCGTATTCTGTCATGACGGAGGGATGGCCCATTTGGCGCAGCATAGCCGTTATATTTCCGCGGTGATACGTAGCATGATTAACGACTTGTAACACCATTTCCGCCATACTTGTATCTCGGATTCCTGCATAGGGATTGTCGAGGTTAATTACCTTTTCCAGATCCGGCTGTTCCCGCAGAAATGCCTTAAACTGCTGCGACAACTCGGTATACATGGCCTCAAGCTCATCCAAGCTTTTGCTCTCCGTTGCTTCAGTAATGTCTCTAAAGATCGCCATAGCCGCGTTCATACTCATGCCGCCAAGTATCTCAAACCACGTGCGATCCACAAGGTAAATATGCGCAATCACTTTGGCAACCGTCGGAAACACACTCGTAATCTCTTGTCTGAACACCTCTTGCGGAAGCTCCTTTAACCGATTTATCAGTGTTTGATTCGCCCATGCGTGATAATCATACATGCCTACTGCTGTGTGTGTCATTCCCATACACTCCTTCAATTCAATTCGTTATTTTTAGTTATGCCCTTATTTTAAAAGAAGAACCCTGACAACATATTGTCAGGGTGCTTCACATTTTTTTTTATTTTCCTAGTTTGTTCATGTAGTCCACATATTCTTTCTCTGCATCTGCTGTAGCTGGATACCATTCCCTCTCTAAGAAGTCCTTAAACTGTTGAAGCGACAATGTACCCATCAAGTATTTCAATTCTTGATCGTCTTTTTTCTTCACGAGATCAGGAAGTGCTGTATTCAAGTTCAAAATTTTAGGTGAGCGAACAGCAGGCACGTTGACGACCTTCACTTGTTTCATCGCTGCATCCAATTGAGCTTTGTACGTATTCAATCGCTCGATCGTGTCTGCTCCCTCGATTATAGCGGGGTTGCCATCAATCGCATTCGCAAGCGTCATGTACGTGCTCGTTGTTGCCGCAAGTTTAGTTGCTTGATCGGCTGTACGGGAAATATTTTTCGTCGCAGGGTCATAGCTATCAAAGGTTAACCCTTTCATACCTAACTGGAACAAGGTGTTTGCTTCCGTTGTATTCCCCCAATCTAGGAATTTTAGTACGCCATCCACATTTTTGGACGATTTCGGAATCATCCAGCCGCCCCATGTTGCTGGTAATACAAGATCAGTAGCCACGCCCTTACTATCTTTTAGCACAGGTTGATAGGAATACTTCTTGTCTGACTCTTTATCCTTGGACAAGTTAGCCATCACCGCATATTGGTGGGAATAAATGATGCCGACGCGATTCTGATTCATTTTCTCTTGATCCACATAAATCTTGTTAATCAGGTACTCAGGATCGATCAGCTTCTGATCATTCAGCTCTTTCAAATACGTTAAGAAAGGAATATAACCAGACATTTTCTCTCTAATTTTATACGCACCATCGGTATCCTTAACCCCATTGATAATCGGAAGGTTAAAAGCAGACGCTAGGAAGAATGTTGAATTCCACACCGTGTTGCTGCCAAGGCTAGGATTGGACAAGCTTAGACAGTACGTATCGGCCTTGCCGTTGCCATCTGGATCATTATTCGTAAAAGCTTTACACACATTCGTAAACTCATCCAATGTTGTTGGCGCTTTCAAATTCAGCTTGTTGAGCCATTGCTGGTTGACCATATATCCCCAATGATTCACAACGTTCGTTCTCGGGATAAGATAAGTTTTGCCGTCGTTAATGGATTTAACAGCATCCCACATTTCTTTCGTAATGTTTTTCGTTAGATTCGGATATTTCGCAATCTTGTCATCAAGCGGTGTCAGTAGACCATCTTTGGACCATTTCTCCAGATTCGCGTCAGCTCCGCCCCAGTTATAGACGAGATCTGGCAAATCGCCAGATGCCATCAGCACCTGGAGTTTCTCGACATAGTTGTTAATGGGCGGCGCTTCGACAGACAACTTCACATTCGCCAACTTCTCAGCTTCAGCAATGACGGGATTGTTCTCAATGACTACGTTCGCATTGACCCGGTTAAACATTTTGATGCTGACAGGCGATGCTTTGGCTGGTGCGGCTGACGCTGCACTAGTGCTCGGTGCTGCCGATACAGCAGTTGTGCTAGCTGCTTTATCTGTGTTAGTACTACAAGCCATAACGATGGAAGACAATAACCCGATGCAAATTAGACTGCTTGCAATGCTTTTGACTGACCCTTTCAATACCAACAACTCCTTTATGATCGCTATTATTAAACTGCGAGAAGGCAGATTTAATCGAGGTATGGCACTACAAGCACTACGGAATTACCCTTTAATCGAGCCGACCAGTACACCCTTCATGAAATACTTTTGCATAAAAGGGTACACAAGCAGGATTGGCAGTGTCGCAAAGATGATGATCGCCATTTTAATCGTAAATACCGTAATCCCACTGTTGTTCATATCCATGGCATCTTTGGCAACGCCTCCATCATCGACAACCATCTCTCGCAAGATCAACATCAATGGCCACAGACCTCGCTTGGAGGTGTAAATAATCGCAGAGAAGAACGTGTTCCACTGGGTTACGGCATGGAAAATAACGAAGGTCGCAATGGCCGGCTTAGAAAGTGGCACGATAATTTTATATAAAACCTTGATTTCATTGGCCCCATCGATAAAAGCCGATTCTTCCAAGCTCGCCGGTATTGCGCTTACAAAGTTCTTCATTAAGATCAAATTGTAGGCGCCTAAGACGCCAGGTAAAATCATTGCCCATAGAGTGTTGTATAAATGCAACGATTTGATTAAGTAAAAGTTAGGAATCAAGCCGCCATTGAAGAACATCGTGAAGGTAATCAGAACCATGATCGTGTTTCTACCCTTCAAGTCTGTTTTCGAAAGCGGGTAAGCCGATATGAGAAGTAGGGATATATTCAGTACTACCCCGACAATCGTGATAATCAGCGTATTCTTATACCCAGTCCACATGAGCGGCATCTGCAGAATCTGTTTATACGCCGCTAACTCTATGTGATACGGGATGAGCTTCAAGGGATTTGCCAAATACTCCGAGTAAGGTGTAATTGAGAACGCAGCCACATAGAAGAATGGAAATAAGCAAGCAATTGCAAACAGCGTCACAATCCCATAATTCACACCATCAAAAACTTTATCACCAAACGATCGAATCCCCACAACTGTAACCTCCTCTTACCAAATCCCATCTTCTTTCATCCACTTGGCGATCTGATTGCTCGCTAGCAGGAATATTAACCCGATCACAGAGGTGAACAGCCCGACGGTTGTACCGAATGAAAATCTTCCGCCAATTAAACCGACGCGGTACACATAGGTCTCAAACACTTCAGAAACACTGAGATTCAACGGATTTTGCAGGACAAAAATCTGTTCAAAGCCATTGCCCATAATATGCCCCAACCTTAGGATCAGCAGAATAATAATCGTCGATTTGATCCCTGGCAGCGTGACGTATAGAATCCTTTGGAAGCGATTCGCCCCATCTATGCTGGCGGCCTCATACAGTTCCGTATTAATGCCAACCATCGCGGCTAGGTACAAAATGCTTTCCCAACCCGATTCTTTCCACATGCTGCTTAGAATCACCAAAGGTCGGAAGTAATCCGTATCGGCTAGGAAGAACACAGGCTCGAAGCCAAACTGCTTCAGGAAAATATTCACGACGCCCCATGACGGAGACAGGAAGTTGACCAGTATCCCCCCAATGACAACCCAAGATATAAAATGCGGCAGATAGATGATCGTCTGTGTAATGCGTTGATACGTACGGTTACGCATCTCATTGAGCAGCAACGCAAGTAGGATCGGGAATGGAAACCCAAAGACAAGCCGCAGAAAACTTAAGTACAACGAGTTCCAGAACACCGTATAGAAATCACTCAGCCCGAACATGTATTGGAAATTCTCGAAACCAATCCAGGGACTTCCGACAATCCCCTTGGAGAAATTGAAATCCTTAAATGCAATGATAATGCCGTACATCGGCACATAGTTAAAAATAAGAAAGTAGACAACAGCTGGAATCAAAAGGATGTACAAATATTTCTTCTTATTGATGTAGCGCAGGGCAAGCTGCGTCCTACTCCTAACCGTCTCAGATGCCATACCGATTCGTCACCACCTAACTGAGTGTCCCGTACGCTCCTCATTTGTTCTGAAGCGCACGTTGTTGCTTGAAAATATCATAAATATCTTTGCTCAAAATAATCTTATCCTTGTCCTTCTCATAAAAGGCTTTATACCAAGCGTCCACTTGTGCGCCTCCCGCCTTCTCCCAAACCGCAATGGCATCCTGCTTGGCCTGCTCTGACGAATAATTCGGGGTCAGAATGGCCTTCATCCAAATGTCGCCCTCGCCTACATCCACTTGCTTCATCGTGTCTGTGAGAATCTGCTGAAGATCTTTGGGCAGCTGCGGCATTTGCTCAGAATGGGTAGGTCCTGCCATCTGCAAATCAAAATCAATGAAGGAAGCGTTCGCTTCGAACATCTTCTTAACTTCCTGTTGCAAAGGGTCTTTCGTATCCATTTTCTCCACACCGAAGTAACATTTCCCGGCAAGCGTTGGTGAGGATAACATCCCGAAATCGCCTGATGCATAGTTGAATTCCTTTTGCCATTTACTCAAGACCGTTACCTGTGGGCATTGACCTGGCGGTGTCTTGCTGTGGACACCCTCGAACCCATAGTACATCGTTTTCATGAACGTCTCTGACGCTGCGAAATCCACGTATTTCATGACCGCTTCAGGATCCTTCGTTTCGGCATTGACGAGACCTGTCATTTGGACCGGGTTAACGAGAATCGGATTAAAGCGTCCCACTGGGGTTGTTGGGTATGGCATTATAGCCAGTTCCGCCTCGGGTACACTTTTTTTGAGACCCAAATAGAAGTCATTATAGAAGGTGATCGGGACATTAAACTGGTCCATATATATGCCGATTTTCCCACTCAAGAAGTCTCGCTTAGCCTTAGCGCCGTACTTATCGATATAGAACTCCTTGTCAACCAATCCCTCATTGTACAGTCTTTTCTTGAACGCTGTTACGGCTTGGATATTGTCCCAACCATGAATAAGCTCATTGCCTTGAACTACGAAATTCGGATAAGTAACACCGAACATTTCGTTCAGTATAGCGACTGAGTTATAGGCTAGTGCGAGGCCGTAGGTATCTTTCATCCCGTTTCCATCGGGATCCTGCTCGGTAAATGCTTTGGCAACCTGATACATCTCCTCGGTCGTTTGTGGAATGTTCAGATGCAGCTTATCGAGCCAATCCTTACGAATAAAAATACCGCGTTGCGGAATGGTTTCGTTAATGCGGCCAAACTGATACAGCTTGCCATCCGTACCCATTCCTGCTTTGCGCAATGCTGGAAATTTCGCCAAGAGTGACTTGTACGTCGTGCTGTACTTCTCAATCATATCGTCGATGGGGCGAAGCTGCCCCTGATTGATCAAGGGATTCTTAATTTGCGGCGCATACTCCAGAATGAGATCAGGTGCGCCTCCACCTGCAAATAAGGTGTTTAGCTTCTGCTCGGACTGTGTCCGAGGCACAGGTACGAAGGTCACGTTGACAGGACCCGCTTGATTAATCCACTTCGTCATCACATTGTTTTCAATCGTTCCCTGGCCGGAAGGGATGTTCCCACGATCATAGATGGTGACGGTAATGTTGCTCCGTTTCGCAGACTTCTGCGCATCGGTTTCTTGTGCGTCCTCAGAATGGGTAGAGCAGCCAGATATAATGGATATGATCACCACAGTGGTCATCAGTTTTGGAAGGCCAGCTCGTTGGATTGGATTACGCAGCGTACTTCCCCCTCTCGTTGTCATTGTGTTTATCATACCATTATGTAGTTAATTGTAAGAAAATGAAGTCGGTGCAACATCTACGATTTATGGGAAAACGGATACGATTTTTAGATTGTTGCTGAGAATTGGAGTCGTTACGTGTCGCTAGATACCGCGAGGAGTAGATCGTCCGTGATAAGCGTAGGAGTACATAAGGACTTCCCGGTGGAAATCGTAGGCACCCTCCCAACTTTAACTGGAAAAACTCCATCTATTTTTTCACAAATCAAATGAAATCCACATGTAACTGGAAAATATACAGTTAAAATCACCCATTCTCTTACTCCCAGCAGAGAATTCACTGAATTAGCTACAGGAAATACAGTTATTCTCATTTTTCCTCAGTTATCATTGTAAATAACTGTACATTTTCCAGTTATATCCCAAACAAGCAGTTGTTCACCCAAACTCCAATAGGTGTTCGAGATATATACTAGCTACCCTACTCCAACTACTTCTCCATTCACCATCACTTTTTAAATTTCCACTTTCCACTCTCACCTCTCACTCAACTCTTACTCCGCTCCCCCATCCCATCATCCTCCTCCGCGCAAAGAAAAATCCCGCATCGCCTAAATTAGGCAATGGGGGACGCTGGTGGGAACATCACTTCGTACACGAAGGAAATTACTGCGAACGCTGTCAAATAATAATCAATTCCTCATGCCGCTGCCCGGCTCTGGGCGAACCATCTTGCGGTAATCCTTCGGGGATAGACCCGTTGTTTGCTTGAATAGTTTGGCAAAATAGTTCGGCAAATCGTATCCGACAACGCCCGATACCTCGGTGATTTTCATATCCGTGTTAGCCAGCAGGCCCTTCGCTTTCTCCATCCGCAGTTCTATTAAATAATCAACGAAGCTGCGTCCTGTCTCTTTTTTAAACAAATGACTGAAGTACGTTGCATTCAAATGCACCTGCGAAGCCACCAATTGCAACGGCAATTGTTCCGCATAATGCTCCTCCATGTATCGCGCTGCCTTCCACACGACATTCTCGCTATATTTCTCTTGCCATGCCGTAAAGCTGCTCATGAAACAGTCCAATTCCACACCTGTCCAATGGGATATCTCGTCATTCGTGCAACAGGCGTTCAGTCGCGTGATGCGCTCTGTCCTTACCTGCGGGTCATACGCTATCTCGAACTGCTTGCGCGCTGTATCTTGCAAGGCAAAGCTGAACGACAATGCCTCCACTTTCCCATCTTCCAGGTACAATCCATAGATCTCTTTCATCAATTGGGCTAGGTACAGCTTCATCGACTCGATTTGTCCTGCTAAAATAAAGGCAATCGTCTGCGTACTAATGAGCTGCTGCTGCGCACGATTCGTCGATAACGGTTTATCGACCTGTGCAGCGGTTTTGTCCTGTACCGTAACTACTGTTGCCCCCAACATGCTGCGCCCCGCCTCATATAGTTCAGCAAGATCCTGTAAACTAGCTGCTACCCCTGCACAATAAGAGGACATCTGTAAGCCGAGTAACCGTTCCACCGTTTCACACGCCGCTTCGCAAACAAGCTTCTCCTCGCATGAATCCTGACATAATAAAGCAAACTGCCCATTTTCGATTAAGATTAACCTGCCATCCATGTCATACATATCGAGCAATTCACTAATCATATTCAACACGGCAAACTGCAGTAATGGCATGTCCCGCTTCATATACTGTTTGTGTGAAGGCATGAAGTCAGTGATCTGGAATAGAATCAATTTGCAAGGAGCTAAGCTTTTCGCTAACTCCGCTGCTAATTCCGCCCGGTAGGGAAAGCGCATCAAGAGTCCTCTCAGCGTGTTCTCCAGCAACAAGGCATGTTCGGTTTCCGCTTTGCGCAAATTCGCTTGCTTCTCTAATACCCGAATCTCAGCTTTAGCCAACGCATCATAAATATCCTGTTTCCCACAAGGTTTAATGAGCAAATCCATGGCTCCATACCGCAATGCGGCTTGCGCATATTGGAAATCTTGGAATCCCGTTATGACGATGAACTCGATATGAGGGAACTTGAGTTTACTCCGTTTCAGCAGCTCTAAGCCATCCATTAATGGCATGCGAATATCTGTCATGACAAGGTCCGGCAGCCTCTCGGCAATGAGCATTTCTGCCTCTTGCCCGTTCTCAGCCTCACCACAGACATGCCAGTTAGTCTCAGAACCCGTAATCATTTTGGCAAGCCCTTTGCGAAATAACGGTTCATCCTCAACTAATAAGATGTGGTGCATCCACCTTTCCCCCTTCGAAAGACATCATCCCATCACATGGAAGAATCAAGCGCATTAACGTGCCTTGCGGCAATCGTTCAATTTCTAAGCGATAGGGATCGCCATAGACCAAGTAAATACGACGTACAACATTCCGAACACCTATACTTTCCCGTTCTCTCTGATGATCATACACCGACTGTTCTTCCGTCAGACGTACCAACGTTGCTCCATCAATGCCGCTTCCATTATCCTCGATCTCAATCTGTAAATCTCCCTCTTTGCGAAAAGCTCGAATCCATAACCGCTTGTTGTCTGGCTGATCGCGAAACGCGTGAACGAAGACATTCTCAACTAACGGTTGCAGGATCAACCTCTGCATGCCGCAGGCCAACAACGCTTCTTCTGCTTCAATGGAAACATGCAGCCCTTCGCCGTGTCGTGCCTCTTGAATCGTCATATAATTACGAATCTGCGTAAGCTCATCTTGCAACGTACTTGGCGTAGAGACTGATTCCAAGGAATATCGCAAGAGATCAGATAAACTTGTCACCAAGGAAGCTGTCTCCACATCGTCGTACAAGAGCATGATTTTCCAATAAATCGAATTGAGTGAGTTGTATAGAAAATGTGGATTAAGCTGCGCCTGCAGCGCTTTAAGCTCTGCTTCCTGTTCGCTCAGCTTGCTGACGTACACTTCCTTAATCAAGGATTGGATGTTCTCGACCATTCGATTGAAACTCTCCGCAAGAAAAGCAAACTCATCATTGGACGTCCTAGGAATTTCAACCTGCAAATTACCTCTACGCAATTGATGCATGGCGGACACTAATCCGTGTAGGGGCTTCAACATCCTACCGCTGAAAATCGAGACACAGACCGCCATCAGCAACACACTGACGAGACCTGAAATGACGGCAACCTGATACACCATCCTGCCCTTTTCCTCGATATCCGCTAACGAAATACCGCTAACCAGCTTGAAAGAGCGAGCTTCGTAGGTGCTTTTCACAAACAAATAATCTTCATTTTCATTCCGCTCGGTAAATGACCGTTCCTGATGTTCCCATGCTGGGATAATCCCCATCCTGTCTTGCGGCACTCGACTATACAGCAATTGATTGTATTGATCGAAGATATACGCGCCGGTCGTCCTGCCAGCCATTAGTTTGTCTAGGGGACTTGTTAGAAAAGACTCATCAATAATCATGACCAGCGTCCCGTAGACAGCTTGCTGCTTCGTCGATTTGAGCAGGCGGGTGGCGACAAGATTGCTCTTCTGGCCGGAAGGATCGGATGCATCTGGAATGTTCATTCGCCGCCACACGATTTCCGCTGACGTCTGGTCCACACCCGTTTTCACCTTATAATAAAAATCCGGAAACGTAATCTGCATCGACGGGTTCGTATGACTGTAGTAGTAATTATTTCCTTCCAGATCAACAATGTATAAGGCGCGAATTTGCGGCGTTTCATTCTTCAATGGCAGCAAAATTTCCGATAATTCACGTTCCAGAATAAATCGGCGATAGGCCTTCGTCTCACCCGCTGGCGGCTCCGAACGGATCCCTTGTACAATTTGCTCAACACGGGGGTGAAAAATAATAAAATCGGTAATCCGATACATGTCTTGGATTTTAAAACCAATCTGCTCGATCGTCTGCTCACTGGTTGTAAGATATTGCTTACTGATCTCGCTCTCGAACAGATTCAAATAAATACGATACGAAATGTACCCTGTAATGAGGGAACACAGAATAATGATAATCGACAATGTTATGATTAACTTCACTTTAAAATGCTGATTAATGTACTGCAGCACTTGCCGATGCTTCATCTACAGATGGCCTCCCGAATTGTGCCATATCTTCTCTCTGTAATAATACCTACTAGTGTAATACATCCCCTTACCCCCTGACATCTATTTATTATCGAAAAAAGGATACGATCTTTAGGTGTATGTCACCAAAATCATATCCATCGACTACGATTTCTATATTGCTTGGGCGTTACCCCTGCGTGTTTCTTGAATACTTTAACGAAATGAGCTTGGTCGTAGAAGGTGAGTCTCGCACCGATCATAGATATGGTGTCATTGGATTGATCGAGCAGCTTCTTAGCCTCTTCAATACGTTCCCGTTGGATATAGTTCACCAAAGCCAATCCTGTCTCTTTTTTGAACAACTGGGATAGATAGTTAGTGTTCAGTCCAGCCACCACCGATAGCTGCTCCAGCTTAATTTCTTCAAACAGATGAAGGTAAATAAATTCCTTACACGTTTGAATCGGTTTGGAAGATCTGTTCTTGCGGGCTTGGTCGACACGATCGGCAAAATCCACAAAAGCTCCAAATGCAGCAGCTTGTATCATCGTAAGTTCGTTCAACTCTTCAATATGTCGAATGTGCAACTCACTCAACGTAGTAGCTATTTCCTCATTTAAGCCACCTTCTATGGCCACATGACTACTTAAAGCAATTCCGCCGATAACTAAATTTTTCACGCCGCGTAAGTAACTCTTTCTTGTTTGCCCCTCAGCCTGGCTATGTTCTCTAACGTTCGTTAGCATTTTCATCAACTCGGTTTTATCTCCATTGCGGATTAAAAGAAGCATGTGATTGGCATCCTCCATGCCTTCATGAAAGATGGCGTACTCTCGCCGTTCAGTAAGCGCAAGGTCGTTGTCCTTTTGTTGATTAGCCAGTCCATACTTCAAGCTAGATTCGAACACCTCTGTTATCTCGAGAATCTCTTGATTAATCATCCAATTTGCCGAGACACAGATATGGAGTAACCGAAGATGGTTGATATAAGGTAAATTGTCCCAGTACGCTTTCCATTTCAACCGTTCCTCGCCTTGGATTCTATAATCGTTCAAGAGTTCCGTGCACAACTGCTCGTTCAGCTTTTGTCGAGTAACAGGACCGATGACAATGACAGCTTGACGCTGGCCATTTCGACTCACTGGCACAACGATAAACTGTTCCATGAAATTGGACTCCTGTAGAATAGGACCCATTATTTCCTTTTCTTGACTAACCACAGAACGGAATAGCTCATAGGCATCGGACATGTTGGGGTGCACAGGCAGCCCTGTTTTCCAGATCCATTCTTCTTGGGAATCCCCTCCCGTTTTGCAGAAAACCGGCAACTGCAGACTTTCATGAACTAATTTACATAAATAAGATAAATTAGGATATTCACTCGTGGTAAACATGCATACAACTCGATTCTATACAATTTTTCTAAATATCATACCATAATTAGTTTTAAGTGTATGTCATAATGCATTTGTAAGTGCTTACAAAATTTGATTGGCTGGAGCGATATTATGGCAACTAAAACAGCGGTCCCACAGATGGTCGCCACAGAGAATGAACATCCTAAGCTTAAATTAAGTGAAAAGCTAGCCCTAGTCATCGGAAACGCGCCTAATACGCTTCATTATCAAATCATTCAAGTCTATCTGTTGTTTTTCTACACAGACTTTATGAAGATAAGTCCGGGGTTCATCGCAGGATTATTTTTAGTTGTCCGTATTATTGATGCTTTCGCTGCGCCATTCTTCGGAGCTTTGATGGATAAGGTTAAGACACCTTGGGGGAAATACACACCCTGGTTCGTCATCTTAGGCGTCCCATTTGGCATACTCGGCTGGCTAACCTTCACAGTTCCTGATTTAAGCTCTACAGGTAAGTTAGTTTATGCCGTTGTCACTTATACGTTTTACAGTATTTTCTCCTCGATTATCACGATTCCAGGCAATGCAGCGGTACCCGCTGTTACCAAACGAATGGACGAAAGAATATCCATAGGACAGTTAAGTTTCCTATTTATTCTCATAGGAGCTTTGATCGTTCAAATAGGCACAGTGCCTATCTACAAAGCTTTAGGTGGCGGGAATGATGCTAGAGGTTTCTCGCTGTTTATGGCAGCTGCTGCAATTCTTACCATCCTAATATCCATCTATCAATGGATTAAAGTGAAAGAAAGACACGTAGTAAAAACAAACAAAGACGAGAAGAGACCTTCAGTTAAGGGGATGGTCGCTGCAACTTTTACCAATAAAGCCGCTGTCATCGTCTATGTATTTTTGTTTGCAACTGCTCTATCCTCCGGGATTCGGGCAGGTGTTCAAATCCATTTTTACAAATATTTTTTCAATAATGAAGGCTTAATGGCGATTATGGGCATCGTTTCCTTGCTGCCAACACTCATTGGTGTAGCCTTTAGTCAACCGATTATTAAGCGATTTGGATTAAAAAACACCCTAATAGCCGGTGCAATTGCTAATTTGGCAACCTGTCCCCTTATGTTATTCATTCCAGCGAATACTACGGGCCTCATGATTCATATCGCAGTAACCGTTTTCACTTGTATCATCGGTGGATTTGGCAGCCCTGCTCAAGGGGCTATGATGCCGGCTGCCATCGATTATACCGAATGGAAAACGGGATTGAATTTGAATGCCTTTATGAGTTCCTTCAACGGATTTGCCCAAACCTTGGCAACAGCTCTTTCGGGTGCAATAGCGGCGGGTGCGCTAAGTTTTATTGGATACGTACCGGATGTAGAGCAAAGCAGTTCAACTCTTTTTGGGCTTCGGTTCATTATAGGTGTACTTCCAGCTGTTTTCGGCGCACTTACCCTATGCGTTATCTGGTTTGATCTTACCGAAGAAAAACAAACCCAAATCGCTAGTGATTTGGAAGTTAGAAGGAAAGCTGCCCAACAGACCACAATTTGAAGCGGAGGCTAATTTAATGTCTATTCATGACAATGAACATACACAAACGGAAAATGCGAGCAATATGGAACTGCAAGATACACAGTTCCAATACCCCTATGTAGATATCGATGAGTGGCGAGAAGAGCCTATGCGTCATCGATACATTCACGGTGGATTTCAGGGGAACGACACCCGTTTTTCATTTTACTTCCCAGCGAAAGAGGAGTACGAGGGACGTTTTTTCCAACCTGTCTATCCTGTTCAAGGCAGTGAAAATGCTGCACAAAGCCACACTGATGGTGTAGACAACAAAATTGGCTTTGCCCTCTCCAGCGGCGCCTACTTGGTAGAAACGAATATGGGTGGAATGTCATCTGACCCTACCCTTGTGTATCGTGCGAGCGCTGCGGTAGCGCAGTACTCGCGGGTTAAAGCAGCGGAAATATTCGGCCCTCACCGCCCGCATGGCTATATTTACGGCGGCAGCGGTGGTGGATTCAAAACCATTTCCTTTATAGAAAACACGACAGACGTATGGGATGGCGCAGTGCCTTTCGTCATTGGAACGCCAATGGCAATTCCAAATGTTTTCACGGCTCGTGTACACGCGATGCGACTGCTGAAGGATAAGTTCCCTGCCATCCTAGATGCAATTGAGCCTGGCGGCAGTGGAGACATGTATGCTGGCTTAAATGAAGAAGAAAGACAAGCACTTGAAGAAGTGACCCGAATGGGGTTTCCGCCTAAAGCGTGGTTTGCCTATAAAGAAATTGGAGATGGGGCGCTTACCGTATTGGCTCCAGCCGTGCTGATGATGGATCCTTCCTATTTCAAAGATTTTTGGACGCTTCCTGGATACCTCGGCCACAACCCCGAAAGTTCAGCTGCTAGGGCGCGTCTCACTTTAAAAAGCGTGATAACAGAGGTTATTCGTCCGCAAAAGCAAGACGCTTCTGAAACCGACAAATCACTGAATATGGGCGTCGATGAAGCTTGGAAAATGCTAACAGAAGGTGAAGGAAACCTGCTTGCCTTCCGAGTGAATCCTCTCCCTCCTGTTGATACCTATCTGGATGGCGCATTTATAAAGATTACCAGTGGCGAAGCCGCAGGTCTGAAAATCCCTCTTGGACAGATAAAAGGAGATGTTGTCACTGTCGGGTCTGCCTTCGGGTTTTTCTCATCCGCGGAAGGACTGGATAACGTTAAGCAAGGCGACGAGATCGTGCTGGACAACTCGGATTATATCGCTCTTCAAACCTATCACCGGCATCAGGTCCCCACCCGTGATTATGCCGTGTGGGACCAATACCGGGACGACGACGGCGAGCCGCTGTATCCGCAGCGTCCCTTATTAGTAGGTCCAGCTGTTGCCTTTGGTGGCGCGGGCTCTGTTCAAAGCGGGCGTTATGAAGGAAAGATGATTGTCCTTCAAACGTTGATGGACGAAAGCGCGTTTCCGTGGCAGGCAGACTGGTACCGAACAAAAGTCAAAGAAGCCCTTGGAGAAGAGCTTGATAACCGGTTTAGACTTTGGTATGTGGATCACGCTTTGCATGCTGATAATAGTTCGAACAATGATTTAGATGAGCTCCATATTGTATCCTACATCCCTGCCTTACATCAGGCGCTTCGTGATTTGAGTGCGTGGGTAGAAAAAGACATTCCCCCTCCTGCCACTACGAGATACGAAGTTATCGACGGTCAGGTTGTCGTCCCATCCAAAGCCGCAGAACGTAAAGGTATCCAGCCTGTTATATCGCTAGAAGTAGACGGTGGAGATCGGGCAGATGTTTTCGTGGGCGAAACGGTCAGCTTCAATGCAGAAATCGAAGTTCCGACTCATACAGGGAAAATTGTATCCGCCCAATGGGACTTCGAAGGGGATGCCACCTTCCCAATCAATGCGATTCTCAGCTATGTCAACGAAGAAAGATCGCAAGCAGTTGTCGAGGCGACTTATACGTTTGACAGCCCTGGCACGTACTTTCCTGTCTTGCGCGCAGCTTCAAACAGGAATGGTAATACGAGTGACATGTATACGCAAGTATTGAATTTATGCCGCGTACGCGTTGTGGTTAAATAAAGAAAAACGAAGCCACGCGATTAGCGGGCTTCGTTTTTTCTGTTCAAACAACCGCCCATGCGGATCGCATCGACGGTTAGTTATTCTTATTAGAATTGACGGTATACAACAGACTCATAGTCGCGCTCTTTTTTATCTAATTCTCGTTGTTCACGATCTACTTGAAGCCAGGAACAGATACATACGACAACAATGCCGGCAAAGAGCAGCAAACCCAGCACCTTCCACCAGAAACTGCCCAAGACAGAAGGATTGACCCCAATGATTAAAATAAAGACAGGAAGAAACCAGATCAGATTTCCAATATATATCCGAATCACTCTTCGTTTTAACAAGCTTCTCTATCCCCTAAAATGGATTCGCGTTCCGTATATCTTTCGCAGCACCATATCCCTTTAGGACCGTTAATTCCCACACTAATCACGTCCAATTTATGGAAGTAAATAAGCGGTCATTATATCGTATTATTCGGCGTATCCACGACATCAGGATCCACGGTATTCGTGCTCCCATTCAGCACATTCTGCACACTTCCAAAGCTATCCCCTGGCGAAAATGAGTTGGCTCCCGCAAATATTTTGGAGGAACTTGTAAGGTTGATTGCCAAGGTATCGCCAATCTGGACATTGGAGCCCTGGGCGACATTTAGAATTTTGATTCCACCGTTAATAATTGCTGGCATGCTCCGGCCACTCCCTTCCAGCTCTTAACCATTGTATGTGCTCATGTGCCTATTGGTCACTTGATGCATGGATAGCCGTATGAGCATGAAGAAGAACAGGTTCGCATGAACCTGTTCCCTTTATTCCTAATCGACGACAACCGTCTAATGACATCCAGTGTGCACAAACGGGTTCAATGTATACAGCATGTCATGACGAACCTGCATGTATAGGTTTGGGCCAAGTGCTTAGCATGAAGATGCAGCCGGTATACCAATAATGGCTGGGGATCACGACTAGGTATCTCTACCATCTCCACATACGCCGTCAGTTTCAACGGTTCAAATTGTAAAACGACATTCCCCTTCGCTCCCGACCAAATTACCACGCCATCGCGGATAACCGGTTTATGGAAACTGATGAAATGCTCCGTTAAGCTCCGCTCTGTCTCCCTAGTTCCCTCGTCAAAAATGAAATGATCCGTCAACGTGAGTTCCGCGCTTGATTCCTCTCGGCGGACCTTCCATGCGAAGGACCGTTGGATGGAGCGGATTCGTGCCTCTGGTCTATAAGCATGCGTCAAATCCAGTTCAAACCTGACAGCGTCTTGATCCGTTTCGTATCTTGTGACGATTGCGCTGTGTGCTTCACCGGCAACCTGATGCTCGCCATTGATAATAGGAACCGAGTGTCCCCCAGATGAGGCATGCAGGTGGTTATAGCGTTCTTTCCCGAAGTATTCTCGCGTGTATACACCCATGCCAAGATCCGCCAACAACGTATCTCCCTCGACATGAAGAATAAAATGTCCAAGGTCGTTATGATTGTGAGGCTCGTTGTTGTGTCCTCCTTTGGCCGAAAAAGCGAGCAAACCTCTCGAAGTTTCGCGTTTATCCACCACCCAATCCGTACTGGGGAAGTAGAATGTCCCCTCTGCACCTTGCGTATGCAACCATTTGGGTTCTGTCCATAGGATGTTGCGGAAGACGAACGGCCAGCGGTAGCAATGATCTTCATGAAACGAAGGTACACTTGTCATGATCGGCGGAGCCATGTTTAGTCTGCTGCACAAACGACTAATCAGTCCAGTAGCTGGCTTAAATGTGGGCCTGCAATCCGAGTAATTGATGCAGGAGGAATCGCTGAGTGCAATGGCTACTGGGAACTCGGCAATCCGCTTGATTTTGTCCTGTTTGAACAGATCAATCGACCCGTTCGTAAATTCATAGAGCATCTCGGCCCAATAAACGAAATACCCAAAACCGTACCTCCAATAGGAGAGGCCTTCCGGACAGCAGCCATCCTCTCCGTATCCAGCAAGAAAGCTATCCATCGCGCTGACAACCCGGTCTTGCATGCCAGCAAGGCGTTCCCGATCATCAATGAGCAACAACGCCGCCATCCCGACGGCACCCCCACATACGGCCGACCAATTATTCGTCTTTGACGTCCAGATGACATGATGAGCACTTTCGAACACAGGCTGGAACACACGGTTCTCGATTTCTTGCTTCACCCGGTGCGTAACCCAGTCATTCAAACGGTTCCCTACGAGATCCAGCACTTCGGCCAACGCATGTGCCGTTTCAGCGGCGAACAAATCCACATGGCGATGAGGTGGGACGCGCGCCGCCAACACTTGATCTATGGTTTCAGGTAGATGCGCTGGTACCGCCCAGGCATACTCATTACAGATTTCCCAGATGAGATTCTCCAACGTCTCCTTATAGGCATCGCTATCATCTAGCATCATCGTCAAGGCAAGGGCAAGCAAGCGTCCTCTACGTTCAAAATAGGGCTTTTCGAATTCCTTACGCGTGCCTAAGGAATGGAATGCCTGGAAATCCGAGAAGGACAGGAGAGGGACAGGCTCACGCCTGGCCCTCTCCGCTTCCTCACGTATTTCCTTCATTAATTGGGCGAGATGCGGCGCCTCAAGCAGTACCCTTCTTTGCGCCGGGGTCAACGCTCCGGAGGTCAGGGTTGTCGGCCGTCGTTGAACGGCTATGATCGCTTCTCTTAATTGGTGAAACGGAATCATGGAATTCTCCTTTTTGGTTCATCGTCAGGTTCATTGTCATCTGCAAGTTGTTCGCATCCCTCAGGAGTATCTGAGCAGCAGCGGATGTAATGTGCTTACCCTTTTGTGCTTCCACTTCATGAACAAAGGCCACCAAGTTGTTATGCTGCAGCTTGACAACCAGACTGTTGGCGATTCCCTTATTCGTAATCCATGACATCGCCGTAAACTGACTGATGAGCGCTTGCAGCGAGTCGGTGTCCGCATAAGTTTGGAACGTGACCGTGTGACTGCCTTGGTTCCCCACTGCATCAACCCCCGACACGATAAGCTCATGGTTCCCGAGAGGGAGCGTGTATAGTGGAATCTGATCCCCCTCAACAATTGGCTGCTCGTCAAGCCATACCTTCGTCTTCGACGGATCTACACCGGACAAGGAATCAGACAATATGAATTGAGGCGTAAGCACTTCGCTGTTCTTCAACGCTTGATTCACGCTTGGCGTGGAAATCGTTACACTAGGCCCCGTCCTATCGAGCCGAACAGTTTTCGTTTGCACGGCTTCCACTTTGCCAGCGTAATCCGTAGATCGATAAGAAACCGTGTGGATGCCGTCTGTCTCTATCACAATCGGCGTTACATAAGGCTGCCATGTCACCCCGCCATCCAAACTATAGTTCGTTTGGGCCAAGGTGGACGATCGTTCACCCCGACCTAACCCAATCGTAATCGGATTGGTGTACCAGTTATTCGCTCCATCCGGCTCGGTAGGGGTGATGGATGGGGCTGTTATCGGCTCACGAAGCTGTGTAACCACGATATCGTCAAAGATCAGATTATCGAATCCGCCTGCATAGAACCCAATCGTTCCGGTCAAATTGTGCGCAGGATCTGAAGCTTTTAACTTGAGGACCCCATTGACCAATAGGGAGATATCCGCGCCATTCACGATCAGTTCAAAGGTATACTCCGTATTCGGAGCCAAGTCCTCGTAGTTCAGGTTGGACTGTTTCACAGTCCCCCAGGCACCGTTATACAGAATCCATTGCGACGCTCCGTCCACTGTCTTCCGATACCCAATTCGATCACCGCTGCCTGAAACCAAGCGATCAAAGATATATAACGTCGCTGCGCTCGGGATCGTGGCTGGTGTCTTCATCTTGAACGTCAGATCGTAGTTAGTGAATGAACGTGGAGATGTGGCAGAAGCCCCTTTTAACAGCCGATACTTATGGTCACCGTTCACCGTGATAATGCTGCGATTCGGATCCACCGGCCAACCGCCTCCACCAGATTCAAAGTCCGTCTTCAGCAGAACGTCCGACACGATGATGTGGCTAGTTGCTGATGCTTCAGGCGTCTCGACGGATGTCACAGTAATGTCTGTCTCACCTGGTCCGACGGCGGTGACTAAGCCGTTACCATCAACAACCGCTGCGGCGGGATTGCTCGATGTCCAAGTAACCACATGATTAACGCTATCTGATGGATCAAAACTCACATGCAGGTTCAGCGCTTCATCTGCCCCGAGATTTGCGCTAGCTCGATCCAGCAGCAGCCCTGCAACCTTCGTGGTCGGCACCGACAGCTTGATGTCATCGAACAACAGATAGTCAAATCCACCTGCATAGAAGCCGACCGTTCCAGACGGATTATACGTTGCATCCGTCGCCTTTAACTTCAGCACGCCACCCACATAGAGGGAGATGTCAGCGCCTTTTACAAGCACCTTGACGCTGTACTCGGTATTCGGCGCTAAATCTGCGTATGGCAGGTTCACTTCCTTAACGGTCCCCCAGGCCTTATTATAGAGAAGCCATTTGGACGTGCCGTCTTCAAGCTTACGGTAGCCGATTCGGCCCCCTCCGCTCGAACCTAGCCTGTCGAAGAAATAAATCGTGCCTAAGCTAGGCATTGTTGGCGGTGTCTTCATCTTGAATGTTAATTCGTAGTTGGCATATTCGTTCGGCGAAACCGCCGTAGCGCCTTTCAACACTTTATACATGTGATTGCCGCCCATATCTACGACGGAACGATTCGGATCCACCGGCCAGCTGTTCCGCCCCGTCTCGAAATCGGTATATTCATAAATACCGTCCCCGATCTCGACGTTAATCATGACTTCATCCTGAAGCAGCGGATTTTCTGCCGAAGTAACTGTGATGACGGCCTGCCCGATGCCCGCTCCCTTCAACGTTCCTTTGCTATCCACTTTGACCACGCTTGGATCACTGGAGGTGAATAGCAGCTTTGGATTCGTCGCATCCCACGGTAACACAGCAGTGTGAAGCTCATACGATTTACCAATTCCAATCGTCACGTTTGTGTCATAAGCCCGAATACCTTGAACGGGAATCGTATCTGGCGCCAGATAAGGCCCTGCTTTGCCAATAATCCCGATATCGTCAAAAGGAATCGGATGAAAGCCAGGTATCTGCTGGAACACTGCGGCATCGCTTTTCAGATTGAGATCGCCGCCCGCCAGGTTGACAAAGCCAGGATCACTGTTCGTTACCCAGTTGTTCGCATACTGCAGCAAATTGAACTTATCGTACGCCCCTTGCGCGTTAGTGATAGAGCTGCGAGCCATGGTAGGGTTATATATCACATTATTCTGTAAGGTGTTCGTCGTCGGATAATACCGATTCTCCGTAAAGAAGTCCGCAAGTTCTGGATATTTGACCAAATATGGCGTCCCTACAAAATTATTATTTTGGGCAAACAATGCCTGCCATTTCGGCATGTAGTTCTTCGGAATCTGCTTATCCGGTGCATCACCAAGATAGATGTCGGCATAATCATAAGGTACTTCACTATCGATAAACAGATTATTCTGAGTCTTGATGTGTGCACCACCGTTATTTTTAATAGCGGAATTGCCCATTTTGTAGAAAATATTATCTTCAATCGTCAGCCCCATCGTGAAATTGTCAGGATAAACACCTTCTACCCCAGCTTTGGATTCGCCAATGTTGTGGAAATAATTGCCCCGAATGACGGTTCCCCGCTGTTGCGGTGTCTCGCCAGCATTCATATAGATGGCCCCGAGGTCGGAGAACATTTTGCATACATCATAAATGTTATTGTATTCTACGAGGTGGTCGTTGCCAAAGATTAGAATGCCGGGATGCGGTGCATCGTGAATTTCGTTGTGCGACACACGGTTCCCGACTCCGGTCAGAATGACACTCGGATTGTATGCCTTGTGATAATAAGCAAAATCGTGGATGTGCGAATTTTCCACATAATTGTTGCCAGGCTCCAGCGTGACACGGCTGCCTCCGTTCAATGTGACTGCTGTCCCACCGATATGATGGATGTGACTGTTCGTTATTCCGTGATTCACCCCCGTTGCTGATGCAAAATCATTGTATAGCCATCGGCTTTGTGTATTCATTTGCACGCCGCCATTTGTAAAGTTACGGATTTCGCAATGGGAAAGCAGCACATGATCGCCACCCATAATCACCACGGCCGAATCACGTCCATTCTCCAACGTTAGATCCTCGAACGTGACATAGGAAGCGCCGACCGCATTAATCATCGGTGTTTTGAGCATCGTTACCGTAATCTCCGGATGCGCCGCTTCAAACGCTGCTGTCGGCATGAAATACAAGATTCCCTGCGTACGGTCTATGTAATATTCGCCAGGCATATCGATTTCTTCAAGTAAATTTTGTGCAAAATGGAAATCCGGATACCAGTTCTTGAACAAACCGCTCATTTCGCCGTAGCGCAATGTGATCTGTTTATTCACGGTATCAATGGAAGCGATTTGGTTATACGACCATTCCCAGCTATAACCGAAAATACCGTCCAACCAAATGTCGTTGGCATTCGTCCAGTATTGCGGCCGGTCGTACGTGTAGCTGAACGTCCCTCCCCGATCCTGCAGATCAGCATCCTTACGCGTCGGACCCGCATCGATGATGTCGCCCATTTGCACAGTACCGTTATTCGGCCAGCGCGCAAGCGTCATGCCCTCGCCAGCCACGTACAGTTCCATAGGCGGAACCTGACTGACATCGTTTGCCTTATAGTAACCATGTCGGCTCATCACGCCGTAATCCGAAATGCCGTGACTACTCAGATCCACCTGCAGCACTTTGGTACGTGCATCGGGACTAATAATTCGCTGCTGAACGGCTGGATCGGCAACTGGTGTAAACCAACTCTTATCGAGCGATTGACCGCCAGATAAACTTACCTTCTCATTCGGATAAGCTTTGTAGATAATCGGACTGTCAGCCGTACCGGAATCTTGCGCCTCAATCTGGAAGCTAGCTGTTCTATTATACGTACCGCCACGCAAATAAACGGTCACACCGCCATCGGGCAAGCCGGAAGTGCCCTTCAACTGACGAACGGCATCTCGGGCCTTTTCTATCGTTTGAAAAGGCTCATTGATCCCACCCGAATTGAAATCACTTCCATCGGTGGCCACATAGAAGGCCGTTTCCGGTAATCCGGATTCGGCCTGTATGGCAGGTAACATAAACAAATTCGACATCATAGCTGTGATCGCGAGAATGATTGCTTTTTTTCTAAACATAGCTCTACATCCCTTCGTAAAGAAAATTTTACTTGGCACAGGAGAGACGTATGCAGGACAGCGTTATCCCTTCACCGATCCAATCATTGTACCTTTCTCAAAGTAGCGCAAGAGGAATGGATACATGATTAACACGGGAAGAGCGGATACAATAACCGCTGCCATCTTCAAGCTCTCAGGTGCAGGGGGAACCTCATTCACAGCTGTCGTAAACGGATCGAGCCTGTTCTCGATCAGGATTTGCCGAACGATCTGCTGCAGCACGAACTTGGATTGATCGGTCACATACAGCAAATTGTCCATAAAGGCATTAATGTGATACACAAGCGACCATAGTCCGATCGTAACTAATACAGGAACAGACAGTGGCAAAATAATACGGATAAGAATTCGCAGATCACGCGCTCCGTCAATCCGCGCTGCTTCAATTAGCGCATCCGGAATCGAACGGAAGAACGAGATCATCACCAACACCTGGAAGGCGTTCGCCGCATGCGGCAGCACGTAAACCCACCGCGTATTCAACAGATGCAGCTCCTTGATCAGCAAATAGTTCGGTACAATTCCACCATCGAAGATCATGGTAAAAAGCAGGAGCATGACCAATATCCGCTTCCATGGCATTTCATTGCGAGACAGCGGATACGCTGCACACACGGTGACGATCAAGGTAAGCGCTGTACCAACAACCATTCGGAACAGTGTATTGCTGTACCCTTTCCAGATGAACGGGTACGTTAACAATTCTTTGTATGGCGTCAAAGTCATATCCCTCGGAATCCAGTGAAAGCCGCTGCGAAGCGCCTCTCCCCTTCCACTTAGCGATACCGACAGCACGTGAATAAAAGGGTAGACAACAATAATGGCGAGAACGCCAAGTACAATATAAATGAGACTAACGCTTAATCGATCTTGCCAGTTTCCAGTTCTCATGTTGCGAATCCTCCTACCATAAGCCACTCTCTCCCTTGCTTAGTCTGCGCACCGTGAAGTTAGCCCCTAGAATGAGCAGCAAACCTACTAAAGACTTGAACAAGCCAATCGCAGCCGTATAACTGTATTGGAATTGCTGTAGCCCAACGCGATAGACGTAAGTGTCAATGACATCTCCCGTATCAAAGGTGACAGGATTGAGCAAGTTAATAATTTGTTCAAAGTTTGCGCTCAAGAAGCCGCCTAGGCTCAGAATGAACATAATCGCAATGGTTGGCATAATCGACGGAATATTAATATGAAACAAACGCTGCCAGCGATTCGCACCATCCATCGTTGCTGATTCATGAAGTTCTGGATTGATGCCCGACAGGGCTGCAAAATAAATAATCGATCCCCAGCCGATATCCTTCAATATGGCTGAACCCACCACAATGGAGCGAAAATACTCCTTGTGCCCCATATAAAATACCGGTTTCCCACCGAACCAACTGACCATCTCAGCCACAATGCCCGTGGTCGGTGACAGGAAGTAGATGACAAGACCGGACATAATGACCCACGAAACGAAATGTGGCAGATACATCGTCATCTGTACGAAACGCTGAAAAAAGCGGGATCTAATTTCATTCAGCAGAAGCGCCAACACGATCGGTGCAGGAAAGGCGAACAGCAGCAAGTAGAGATTCAGCAGCAGTGTATTACTTAGCAATCGGTAGAAATCGGATGAATGAAAGAGCGCTTCAAAATGCTTAAAGCCCACCCAGGGGCTGCCCCATATGCCATCGACAACGCGAAAATCTTTGAACGCGATCAGTACCCCGTAGATCGGGCCATATTTGAATACGAGAAAAAAGGCAAAGGCAAACAAATAGAGCGCAAACAGCTCCCTATTTTTCATTATCGTCTTCATATCTTGTGCACTTCCTCAGGGCTAGTTGCGACTCTCCTCGGCAGCGGTTATTGACTTGCTACCGAGGATATAGAATCGCTTCTCAAGCTGATTATTTTTTGAACTGCTTCTGGTACATCTCATTGGCTTCCTTGGTCAGTTCGTCTCCACCCTTGGCTTTCCACTCCGCTACATACTTATCAAAATCGCTAAGCGGCACTTCGCCACTGATGATTTGTGCGAAATATTTTTGCGTCAGCGCTGTCAAATCCTTCTTATATTTGCCATCGGATGGAAGCGCTGCGAATAATAGCGCATCTGTCTGATTCGGTGCGGAAGAATAGGTACGAACCGCTTCGTTCAGCTGCGGGTTAGAATATTTATCCCGGTAGGCCCGAGTCGTGATATTGCCAAGGGAGAACAACCGGATGCCAACTGCATCACGTTGTTCCTGCTTTTCGAAACCCGTTAAGATTTTCGTTGCGCCCGAAGTCGCTCCGCTCGCTGCAAAATCCCATTGTGTTCCTTTTACACCCAAACTCGTCATATTGATTGTTTCTTCGTCACTGCTCTCTGCTCGCAATATTTCAAAAATCTTATTCAGCTTAGCTGGATCATTCTTCACCTTGTTGCCTAGCACGATGTAATTACTTTTCACGCCCCAATCCCAGCTGCCGCTGCCGCCAGGTCCTTTCGGATTTTTACCCAGTTGAAGCTTGGCATTCGGATTGATGTCTTTCATCGCTATATTTGTCGCTCCATCAGCGAGAGCTGCTTTGCCGACTTGCTCCTCAATCACACCGATTCGACTGTTATACAGCTTCTTGCGGTATGAATCTTGTGTATCCGTAATATATTCAGGATCGATCACGCCGTCTGCATACCATTTGCGCAGCTTCTCAAGTGCAGCCTTGGCTTCTGGCATAACGGAACCGTTCATAATCTGTCCTTGTTTCTCGTGCCACATGGTTGGTTGAACGCCATAAGCGCCAAATATCGAGTAGAAGCCCGTCGACCATGTCGACGTCGCCGTACCGGTCAAACCGTAGGTATCGTTCTTACCATTGCCATCTGGGTCTTTCTTCGCAAACGCATAAGCCGCCTGTTCGAATTCATCTAATGTCTCTGGAAGCTTCGTGATGCCTACTTTGTCGAGCCAATCTTTGCGCCATAACATCGTGAGGTCGTAAGGTTTCAAATCGATAAACATCGGAACTGCCCAGAGCTTATCGCTAAACGTTACCGTCTGGAAAAGCGCCTTCGACTGCATCACATCTTTATAGTATTCCGGCATTTTGTCTTTCACCATATTAGGATCTAAGTCCATCAGAACACCTTGCGCTTGGTAGGCAGATACATTGGATGGATCTCCCAACATGAACACATCCGGTACGTCACCTGAAGCGATACTGGCATCGGTCACTTTGACCGGTTTGATTTTGATATTGAATTTCTGTTCAAGCCACTTCTGTACTGGCGTATCGGCCACAACGGCCGGTGCTTGGAATTGAATGCCCCACGTAATTTCAATTGGTTTTGCAGCAGCAGTACTACTCGGTTGACTCGATTCGGAAGTTGTTTTCTTATCTGCGGCACACCCGCTAAGTACGCTTGCAGCCATACTGGCTGCTAAGACGGTGAGTGCGACTGGTTTCATTTTATAGATAGGCACAATAATCTCCCCCTGCTTCACATCATGAATTCCGTTCCTTAACTCGCTCTGCCCCGGCCGGGAATTGGGAACGGTTACATTCTTTACGATATCCCGTGGCACACAACTACACAATGATCTCATTCGATTTTCTTTATGTTTTTCCTTTCTAAGCCTGTTTTTATCCCATTATGTTATCCGATTTTTCGTATGTTTTTCGCCACTTGCCTTCCCCTTATCTCATTCTGTGCTATAATTTGCATGGTGCTGAGTACGTTATCCACCTGAACTTGAAAACGCTAACACTACGAAAGGAGGGTTTGGATGCCTAGTCTTCAACTCATTCGCAACCGATCTCTCTTCGTCAAACTGCTGTTGTCGATGACAGCGATCGTCATTGTCACGGTCATCCTCATTTCCTCGGTTACCTATACGATTTCTGCCGATACCAGCATTCAGAATTCGATTGAATATAATCAATCCATCATGGAGCAGCAGCGAGAATTAATTCATAAAGAACTTACTGCGATACAGAATATCGCTTCGAGCATGGTCATGACCCAATCCTACCTGTATCATAAAATAAATGATAAGCTCAGCGTCTCTTCACTTATTGATTTAACGCGGTTTCTGGAGGAGCAGCAGAAGCTAAATCCTTATATTGACTCCATTTATCTCGTCTACAATAAACTTGATCTCGTACTGACCTCTCGTTCCGATATGAAAATGTCTCCACTCTCTTCCTTCACCGACCGTTCTTGGATAACGACGATGAGTGAAGACACCGCGAACCGAACGGTTTGGCTGACCAATCGTCCTGGCAATGCGGCCAAAGGAACATTGGCCACCAGTTTAATGCAGAAAATGCCGCTCATCGGTCCCGTTGATGGGGCCATTGTGATTAATTTGAAACTCGACCTGCTCTTTAAAGAGTATTTGAGCCATTATCATAATAAAAAGGGAATGACGCTTGTCCTCGGATCCAATGGTGAACCGCTTTATAGTGAAACGGAAGAAGCGGCCGCCCTTATCGGGAAGTTTAATCAAAGCGTACTATCCGCTCCTGGTAGCGGTTCCTACGTTGACGATCGCCAGTGGATCGTGACCTACACCACCTCAAGTGTGACAGGTTGGAAGTTTGTTAATTTGACCAAACGATCTGTTCTGCTTCAAGGCCTTAACCGTATCAAAATGATTGTCGCTGGCATTTCAGCAATTTACGTCACGATTGCAATATTGCTGCTAATCTACATCTCACAGCGACTATACCGACCGCTCAAAAGTGTTGTCGCCTATATCAGCGGCGCCAATGCGACTGCTGCGCCCTCTACGGGCGAGAGCGCGAGTCAAGAAGCTTCTCTGCCAGCCGCTGATGAAGCGAGCTTCATTCAGATGGCTTTCGAACGGCTTCGTCATAGCCGGGAGACGATTCTCAGCGAGAAGGAACGGGTAGAAACATTACTTGGGGATAACCGTTCAGCGATTAAGGAGAAATATTTGAGCGATCTGATCAAGGGACGGGCTATTTCTCAGCAGGGCAGTGGACAGGAGAAAGATGCAGCGGAGCTTTTGGGACTTAAACTGGATTTCGAACGATTTGCCATCTTGACAATCGAGCTGGAGGAACAATCTCTGCTGAATGACTCGACTGGCAATCTCCACTTTCATCTCTTTCAATATGGTTTGATTGAAGAGCTTGGACCCGAAATTGACGGCGAAATCTTCGCTAGAGACGATGAACGCATCATTATCATCATTCTTGCTGTGCCAACCAATCAAGACGATTATCCAACCGAGCTTGCGAGAAAGCTGCAGCGTACTATGGAGAGCCGTTACAGCATCATGGCTACGATCGGCCTTAGCCGCACCCACTCAGGTGCTTATTCGGCCCAAACCGCCTATGAAGAATCGGTCGAAGCGCTCAGCCTGAAAATGTATGTCGGCAAGGGCGAAATCGTGCCCTATACCATCGTCAGCTCTTGGAAGCAGGATGAGGAGACCTATTACTACCCCTACGAGCTAGAGACCAAGCTGCTTCAGGCGCTGCTTCAGTTGCAAGAAGAGGAATGTGCCGAGACGATCAGCCGTATCACGCAAGAAGTGACTGCCCGCAGGCTGAGGAAAGCCAATGTGCAGCAACTCTTCTTTCAACTGAGCGGGGAGATCGTCAAAACGCTGGTGCAAACTGGCGGGGATATGACCGCCGTACTCGGCGATCGACCGTTCGTGCTGTCTGGTATCCAGACGCTGCGCGATATGGAGGCACGCTTGATGGAGATGTGCACCCAAATCATCACGCACAATCGGGAGAAGCGGTTGAAGCTCAACGATATGACCCTACAGCTCGCTACCGAGTTTATGGAGAAGAACTACAATAACAACATCACCATCGAGACGGTTGCTGGGCACGTGCAGCGAAGCACGTCCTTTTTGAGCCGTATTTTCAAAGAAACAACGGGCACCACGATCAACGACCATTTGATTCATCTGCGCATCAAACGTGCCTGCGAACTGCTGCGGCAGCCCAAGTATTCGCTCGAGGACATCTGCCGTGAAATCGGCTATGCCAACGTCAGCTACTTCAGCAAGCTTTTCAAATCTCGCATGGGGACTACGCCTGGACAGTACCGCTTACTGCAGACGGTGGACCAGGTTCCTGCGGGGGATATGGGGGATTCGGAGTAGTCGCGAGCGCAACATTTCAAAATCAAACAAACACACCGGCCTATTGGGAACGAGTGTGTTTGTTTGATTGATTGCTGGTATGAATGACTTCATTTTCTTCATGCTTTTGAGCAACGTTTTTCTTGGAAGAGTCACTGTCCAGCCATTTGCTTGCGGTATTCCTTGGGGGAGACTCCCGCTATTTTGTTGAACATATGCGTGAAATAATTAGAATCGTTAAATCCAGTAGCCTCGGAAATCTCGAATATTTTCATTTCTGTGCTTTTCAGCAGCAGCTTCGCTTTCTGTACGCGCAGGTTCTGGACATAGACGGTTACACTTTCCCCAATCTCCTTTTTAAACAAGTTGCTGAAATAGCTGGGGTTGAGATGGACATGAGCTGCCACCTCAGCCAAGCCGCATACCCCCATGTATGATTCTTCAATAAACCGAATGGCCTGTTTGACGGGATTATCATTCTTACTAGCAAGCCAGTTATTGTGGGACTGCAGGAATTCATGGATGTATCCCTTCAGCCAAGCTACAATTTCCTCCGACGTCACACATTTGTAGACAGCATCCCACTCTATTGGACGAACGGTCATTTGCCATTCGGGAAACTGGACCTGCACCAGCCGGAGAATGGCAGCAGCCAGCAGCAGCGCTTCGATCTTTGCGGATTGCGGAGGTAGATAGCATATCCGGAGAACTTGCCCCTGCATCTCCTGGCCCAGCAGACTGTTATCCTCCGACATAAGCCAGCTTACAATCTCCCTCTCCTTCTCGTAAAGCGCTGTCTGGTTGAGTAGTGATTCATTGGCAGAACCGTGTTGCCTATACCCTTCCCGGCAATACCGTTTGTAGCCCTGGTGTAAGTCCTCCGTACTAGCGCATTGCCCTTGTCCGTTGTATTCAAGAACCAACCTTAAATAATGATGGACAGAATCGGTGAGTAACTGCAGCCATGAAGAAGATGTATCAAATGTGTCCTGCGGGGAAGCACTCCGATCCACCAATAAAGCCCACTCCGAAGCGTTCAACGGAAACAGGCGAAAACCGCCAGGAAACCATTTATTCAACTGCTCCCCTACTATATTGGAGAAAGCAAACTGCAAAAGCGGCACATCCTGGTCTGAATAATGCTTCTCCGGCGGGAAATAGGTAGGAACACGGAGAAAATGCAGTTCGCATTGCTTCATCCGTTTTAGCAGAGCGTCCACTTCTTCACCGTTGCAGGGCATGCCCATGATCGCCGAGCGTAGCTCGCTGTCTTCATGCTGGCGCTTCCAGCCCTCTACCAAGAGCTGGGACTGGCTTTCTTTAATCAGCTGCACATAAATCCGATCGAGTACGCATAAGATATCCGATTCCACACAAGGCTTCGTGATAAAGTCCATCACCCCGAACTTGACGGCAGACTGGGCATATGTAAAATCCTTAAATCCAGTTACGAGCACAATTTTAGTTAGCCAACCGCGCTTTCTGATTTCTTCTGCCAGCCGCAGACCATCAATATGCGGCATCCGGATATCGGTCAACAAGAGATCCGGGACACATTTCTCCATCATTAACAAGGCGTCTCGGCCATTTCCCGCTTCCCCCATGACCACCCACTCGGCGGACCGCTTCCCTACCAGCCTCCTCAGCCCCTTACGGAAGTGTGGCTGGTCTTCTGCAATAAACATCTTACCCTTCATCCGTCCCCTCCTCATGACTCCCCAGTGTCCCGGACTTAATAGGAAGCGTCATGTGAACAACCGTTCCTTTTCCTATACTGCTGATAATTTCCACTCCATAAGAGGGTCCGTATACCAGTTCAATGCGCCTCAACACACTTTTGTAGCCGATTCCCGTCTTTTTGCAGTCTGGCAGCACAGCATCCTCCTCAGTCAAAATTCTCAGGGTTTCTTTATCCATGCCACATCCATTGTCGGCTACCTCGACATGCAACGCTTCATTAAATACGAACGCTTTAATCCGCAGCACTCGGTCATTCTCCATATCGCTGAAAGCGTGCACAAAAACATTTTCCACCACTGGCAGCAAGAGGGATCGCATCATCCGCAGATTCAGCAGAGACTCCTCAGCTTGAATAATGGTTTCAATCTCGCCAGTGAACAGCTCTGTCTGGATCTTGATGTAATTGCGGATCTGATGCAGCTCTTCACCAAGAGTCGTATCCGTCTGAACTGATTTAAGGGAATACTTCAACATCTCCGAGATGGCGTTGATCAGAAGCGCCGTCTCCTCTTGGTCGTCGCTATACAGCTTCCAATACAGCTCATTGAACAGGTTGTGAAGAAAATGAGGATTCAGCTGCGCCTGGATGGCCTTCAGCTCCGACTCCCTCTGGCTGATTTGCGCCAAATATACCTTATTGATCAGCTCGCTCACTTGCTCTGCCATGCTGTTGAAGCTATCTCCGATGTAGCCCAACTCATCGCCGGAGTCCACTCTGACACGGACCGTGAAATCGCCGGAACGCAGCAAACGCAGTCCCTGCATCAGATGGGCTAGAGGCTTCAGGAGTGTCCGGGTGGAAATCGTAATAAGGAGTGCACTTAGCAGAATCACGCCGATTCCGGCAAATGCCAATACCTGAATGATGTCTTTATTTTTCCTCTGTATCTCTTGCAAGGAAGCTCCTCCATATAGGGTAAATCCTGCCGGAATCAGCTCGTGGCGGACAAACAGATAGGAGATGCCATTCATTTTGACGTAACGGGGATAATTTGCTTCTGTCAGTTCCAAGAGTTGCTCCATCTCGCTCTGGTCAGTATTGGAGTAAAGCATACCGCCCATAGGCTCCAGTAGCAGCACCTTGCCACTGCCGTTCTCCGTAAGATCTCGCAGCACCTTGGATACCAAGCTTTCCTCCATCACCAACACCATGGTGCCATATGGAATAAGCTTCTCATTGAGCATCCGTCTAGCAGCAACCAGAACCGTTCTGCGACCGTCGAGATCAATGGTGCTGGCCGCCTCGGCCCGGCCCCAGACCATATTCCCTCGATGGGGCTTAAGCTTATCCATCATCCTGGTCAAGTCATCTGTTCCCGGCTCTCCCGACGCTCCGGTCTTAGAAAGAACCGTCATTTCCCCGTTTTCATTGTATAAGAAAACGGAACGGATAGACGGCGCATCCACCAACAGCATATTCAATTGCTCTTCCACATACTTACGGTTCTTGAATTGAGTGTAAGAATCGCTTACTGGAACAGTGTTCTCCCTGAGGAACTGTTCGATGTTCGGATTCAGGATAATCGATTGGGATACCCGGTTTATTTCCTGGAAGGACATCTCCAGTCGTGCCAAAGCCTGTTCGTTGGCGATGGAGAACTGCCTGCTGATTTCACCCTCCATTAACTGGATATTTGACCGGTAAACCATCCAGCCTGCCAAGGCAAAGGCAAGTGTTACCATACACGAGAGCAGCACGATCAGTTTGATCTTAAAGCTGCCCTTAATCTTTCCAGCTATATTACCCGGCCAGCTTGTGGGATACAGTCAGCTCCCCTCCCCCCTTGAATTTCATACTGTATTATAAAACGCTTCCTTCCAAGTAAACAAGGTTTTCATTTTACCTGTCTACGTAAGAAGAAAGCGGATCATGCTCCGGTCCGGTTTACCCCTATTATGTTAAAGCTTCATACAAGGCAATAAGGGCAAGGGACTGCCCGTATGCCATCGGCATGATGGTAATATTTTTATAATGATCCTTATCCATTCCCATACCGGTTCCAGCTGACACATTCAGCACAGTTCCATCCCCGCTAATATTTTGACAAACCGCCTGGATGGCCTTATCTGCAACAGTCTGATAGGAGGAATCCAAAATGCCGGCTTTTATACCTTTTAGAATACCCGCAGCAATTGCGGCAGATCCGGATACCTCTTCATAGCTGGTGATGTCCTGCAGGACTGTGTGCCAAAGACCGGAAGCGGCCTGGAGCGGAACGAGCGCATTGATCTGAGCTTTATACGTATCAACTAGAAATTGACGGACGCCTGGGTTAATCGTATCCTGACAAGTTTCCAGGTAATCCACCAGGCCGTAGGTAAACCAGGAATTGCCACGGCACCAGAAGATGCTGCCAAAATTATCATTGCGCTCGAAACTCCAGCCGTGGAAGAACAGTCCGGTATGTTTGTCAAACAAGTACTTGATATGGAGCAGAATCTGGTGTGCGGCTTCTTCCTCCCACTCCGGTCGATTAAACTTTCGCCCAGCCTGGTTCAGAAACAAAACCGCCATGAAGAGCGTATCAATCCATAGCTGCCCATTGTGCAAGTGGACGCCATCCCGGTTGCCAATTGCAGTGACTGTATGCTGGAAGCCGCCTTCTTTGGTTTTGGGCAGCTCATGAACGAGCCAATCCGCGTGATCCCGGCATAGTTGTTCCAACTGGTTAGATGGCTCCAACTGATCTAGGAGCATCACCAAAGCCAGATAAGGGGCGGTCGTATTAATGTTTTTGGAGGGCAGTCCCACTTCCAAATTGCGGGAATACCAGTTCATAAAAAACGCCGTATATCGGTGATCGCTGTAATGCTTCTGCAGCTTGTACAGACCATAAAGGCCAACCCCCTGGGGCCAGTCCCATTCTTCAATTCCGAAATCCCGTTGGACAATTCCTTTCCTTGTATCGGCCTGGACTACGGTTTTATCCTTTTCATAGTCGCTGCCTCCCAAATTCAAAAGCTTGTCCACGACTAGTTCGATTTTTTGAAGCAGCATCTCATTTGTCATGATTCATATACTCCTTCTCATATTAAATGGTCCTAAAGCAAACTTGGCTCAGCCTTTGCCGAACCAAGTCCTCATTCATCTTACTTATTCTAGGCTCTTCAACCTTTACTTGTGTTGGGAGCGGACCATCTCCAGGATATCCTTACCCAGGAAAGCTCTGTCCTTATTTTCTTTGTACCAGGTATTCATGAACTCCTCAATCTGTTTGCCGCCGCCTCTTTCCCAGGCAGCTTTGGTATCTGCAATGGCCTGCTCAGGGGTATATTTGGCCCCGCCGATAATGCCTTTAGCATAGATGTCCTTCATTTCCTTGTCGACATTCGTATTGATCACAACCAACTCGCTCGGCAAGTTAGGCATATGTTCGTAGTGACTTAGTGCGGGATACTGGGCATCGGGATTAAGCAGAAATTCGTCAGCTTTCTTCAGCATTTCCAGTCCTGCCTTCTGAATAGGATCACTCACGTCGAACGCAGTGATGGAAGTCAGAAGTGGATTCTCGGGGAACGAGTAGAACATAGTGTAGTCCATGGCCCAGTCCAGTTCCTTGGCATTCTTTGCTGGATCAATGACCTTAGGAAAGCCGTCCGTACCTTTTTTCCAATGCTCTCCCTCCACGCCTTTTCTCAGAATCAGACCGTTCTCCGGCTTGATTATGAAGTTAATATATTCCATAGCGGCCTTGGGATTTTTGGCAGCAGCATTAATCACCGTCGTCATCTGAATCGGATTGACGACATGATGAACGAATTGCCCCATGGGAGACTTGGGCTGCGCCATCGGCGCAATCTCCGCCTCTGGAACCACCTTTCGGAGCGTTTGGAGGTCTGTTACAGTACTCTCAAACCAGGAGCTGACAACAGGCGGAAGATAAATGCCTATTTTTCCGTTCAGATAATCCTGCTTAGCTTTGGCCCCATTCTTGTCCGCCAAGTAATCCTTATCGATAAGCCCTTCCTCAAATAACCTTTTCTTGAATTTAAGAGACTCCAGCGTGTTGTCCCAAGTCCTGATAATTTTGTCATCACTGGAGATTTTCCAGCCGTACGATCCGAACATGGAATCCACCATGCCGTCCGAGGTGTAGCTCATATTGGTTCCATAAGTATCCTTTTTCCCGTTGCCGTCAGGGTCCTGCTCAACGAATGCTTTCAGAACGACAAGCAATTCCTCGGTGGTCTTCGGAACCTCTAGCTTCAGCTTTTTCAGCCAATCCATCCGGATAAAGGCTACACTCTGTAGATGCGGCTCATTAATTTTACCGATCTCGTAAAGCTTGCCGTCTGCCTTGGTGCCTATTTTGCGGAGCTGAGGGTACTTTTCCAGCAGCTTCTGGTATTCTGGTGCATATTGCAAGTAATCGTCCAAAGGCATCAATTGCTTCTGCTGGTACAGGGAATTCCGAAAACCCGTATCAAAATCATTGACAATATCCGGCGCACTGCCCGATGCGAACAGCACATTCAGCTTCTTGACTGACTCTGCCCGGGCCACAGGCACATACTTGGCCGTAACGGGAGAATGTTCATTGATCCACTTGGTCCAACGGTTCTCCTCCACCGTTCCCTCCGTTGCGGGAATATTGCCCCTGTCATAGTTGGAAACGGTAATTATCGCTTTGGCTTGTCCCTTTGTCCCCTCTTCCTTTTGACTGCAACCAACTGCCCCTGCTGCCATAACCGCCGAAAGTCCAAGTGCCAACGTGATCTTCATTCTTGGTGCGGATGTTTGTCTAAACATGTGGAACCCTCCTCAATCTATAATTAATTTCGTTATTGCCGCTAACCTTTGATAGAGCCAAGCATAATACCTTTGACAAAATACTTCTGCAGGAACGGGTATACCACCAGCATGGGCACAACCATAACCATAACCCCAACTGCTTTCAGCTTTTCGGATACCATTTCCTGCTGCTGCATCATATCCATGGCCGACATATTAAAGTTCCCTTGAATTTGCAGCATTCCCTGAACGATAACAGTAAGATTTTGCAAATTCGTCTTACTGATATAAAGAATAACGCTCATGAACATGTTCCAGTAGCCCACCCCGTAGAATAACGTCAGCGTAGCCAGCATGGGAAGAGACAAGGGCAATATGATACGCAACAGCAGCTGGACCTCGCCGCAGCCGTCAATCTGGGCGGAATCCACCACTTCTCCCGGAGTGCTCTCAAAATAGCTTTTCATAATCAGCATGTTATAGGTGCTAATCAGCCCACCAAGCCAAAGCGACCAGTATGTATTCGTCAAATGCAGGCTATTGATGACCAGATAAATCGGGATCATGCCTCCGCTAAAGAGCATGGTGAACAATGCGGCTGTTGTGATCGGCTTGCGAGCGTAGAGGTAACGGCGGGATAAGGGATAGGCCGTCAGCACTGTAGCCAGCATACTCAAGGCCGTTCCGCATAAAGTAATGATCACGCTGTTGCTAAAGGCGCGCAAGGCCGGTGTATTCTCAAAAAAGTATCTATAAACGGTGAAGTCAAGCCCCACCGGCCAGAACCAAACCTGACCCAAGTCAACCGCATGTCCCGAGCTCACGGACAGCGCAATCAAATGCAGGAAAGGCAGGATGCAGGTGAGTGAAATAATGATTAATACCACGTGAATAAAGCTTACGAAAATTTTACCACCTGTGGATTCCCTCAAGAGGAATTCCCTCCTTTCTTCAGAATAATCCCTGATCAAATTTACGGGCCAATGCATTGGCCGACAGCACAAGCACCAGGCCGACAAAGGATTCAAACAAGCCCATGGCTGTGGTCAGACCAAACTGCGCCTGCTGCAGCCCCACTTTGTACACATAAGTACTGATGACTTCCGCATTCTGCATGACAGTGGGATTCTGCAAGTTGTAAACCTGGTCAAACCCAACTTCCATCAGACGGCCCATTCCAAGAATCAGCAGTAGGATAATCGTAGGACGAATGCCCGGCAAGGTGATATGCCAAATCTGCCTAAGCTTGCCTGCACCGTCAAGCCCCGCGGATTCATACAAGCTGGGGTCAATGCCGGAGAGAGCGGCGAGATAGATAATAGCGCCGAAGCCCATCTCCTTCCACATGCCGGAGCCGACAAAGATGGCGATCCATGAGTTTGCACGGTACAGGAAAGGTACTTTCTCCATCCCCCAATGGCTCAACAACTTGTTGATGGTACCGCCATCGATGGAGAACAGGGTCAGAATAATACCTGCAACGATAACCCAGGACAAAAAGTGAGGCAAATAAATAATGGTTTGAATCCAGCGCTTTAACCAGCTCTTCCGGACCTCATTCAAGGCAATGGCGATAATAATCGGCGCAGGGAAACCGAAGACCAGATTCAGAACGCTCAGGGTAAGGGTATTCCAAATAATTTGCAGCGTGACGCGGGACTGGAATAAAATCTCGAAATATTTCCACCCGACCCACGGGCTTGACCATATGCCATCGTGAAAATTGTAGTTTTTGAAAGCAATTACAAGACCGCCCATTGGCAAGTAGCGGAATATCAGATAATAAAGCACTCCCGGTATAAGCATGACAAATAGCGGAATATTTTGCCGAAACCGCTTTGTCTGATAAAAAGCCTCTTTGGCTGCCGGTGCCCTATCCGTTCCTACGACGGCAGGCGTTGTTTTCATGGCTCCCCCTTCTTCCTGCTGAAAGTTTTTATTAGATGTGATGCTTATAATGTACCGCGGTTCGTCTATTCCGAGCCTTAAGAATCTTTAGGTCTTTCTGTGCGATTTTTGTTTCTCCTTCCAACGAGAGGAAGTCTCCCCGAAATGGCAACATCCTCGTGCGTAGCCCTTCTTAGCTGAACAGTACTAAATCTGCGAAAAAAAACCAAGGGGCCGAGCGGATGTTCCCGCTTGGCTCCTTGGTTTCCTGTTAACTACTCTACCACTTTAGTTGTTGCGCCACGATATAAAACGTGCGAGCATGGCGGATAACTCCGCCCGTGAGACAATACCGGCAGGCTCCAGAAGGTTCCCCGGCTTGCCGTTAAGAATATCTGCCGATACAGCCCAATTGATGGCATCATTTGCCCAGGCGGACACTTCCTCGCTGTCGGCAAAGCTCTTGCCATTGTTCTTATCAGCCGGCTGTCCAGCGTAACGGTACAGGACAGTAATCAGTTGTTCCCGAGTGATGGAAGCTTCAGGGGTATTACCATCGCTGATCCCGGATGTAGTAGCCCAGTCTTTCGCCTTGCTGTACCAATATTCCCCACCTTCGGTATCAACTCCGTGCAAGCGGGCCAGCACGGTAAATAACATGGCCCGGCTCAAGGATACGTCGGGAGCGAAGACTCCCTGCTCCATTCCGAGCAGCCATCCCCGGCTTGCTGTGAAGGCAATCTCCTCCGCAGCCCAATGGCTGTTAAGGACATCCTGGAAAACAACTTTATTGTCGACCAGCTTCACCGTCATATTGCCCTTAGCTGTAAAGCTCAATCCAGCTTCGGTGATAACGGTTCCGATCACTTCCTTGGTTCCGTTTTCCCGCATTGCAAAAGCCACCGTGGAAGCAGAAGCATTCTTAAAGGGAATTGTGACCCTCGCTTGCGCGACGCCTTGGGGCAGATGGACAGACGCCGTTACACCACCTAGAGAAGACGTGGCAGTCTCAACCTTGACTCCCTGTTTATCCGTGGTGACGGAACGGCTGCTTCCATCGGGCATGTTCACGGTCTCGCGCTTGCTCCCGTTCTGCTTGGTGACAACCTCAGTAATTGTGCCATTGCGTTCTTTCGTTATAACTTCACGGTCGCCATTCAGCCAGACCGTAGTCTCCGTCACCGTACCGGTTGTTTGATCGGTGATACTGGTGGTCATGCTGCCATCCGCGTTTGTGACTCCAGAAGATGGCGTAGTTGGGGCGATGGGATTGCTGCCGTCAATTTGGGGCTCTCCTCCGCCGCTTCCACCACCGCCGTTATCATATACACCTACAGTTACAACACAAGAAGCTGTGAAGCCTTCATCTTCCGTGGTTACCTTAATAACGGCTATACCTGCGGCATGAACCGTCACAAGTCCATGTCCATCCACTGTAGCTACAGTCGGATTGGAACTGCTCCAGGTCACCGTCTTGTTAGCTGCGTCAACGGGCTCTACATTTGCGGTGAGCTGGACATACGAGTTTCCATAGTTGGTATACAGTTGAGCGATGGTCTGATTCAGGCTCACCCCGGTGACATGCACCGGCTGAGTATAGACCGTAATGGTCAAAACCACATGAGGACTAGCTTTATGAGTAACCGTCTCAGAGTAACGAACCCAATACGTCCCGGGCGAGAGATTTGCGATGGTATCCCCTTCGACACTCAACCAGGTGCTCCCGTTGTCGGAGGACCACTCCATGGAGGAGGTTACTCCGGTAATGGATCCATCATTGGCCCCAACCGCTGATTCATTGGTATGCTTGAGCCTCTCGGGCGCAGCCTTCGGTCCTCCGGTAACCATCGCTTTAAAATCGTCAAAATCGATGGAGGCGTTGGCATAGCCATCGATGCCGAACCGCTGGCCGCTCAGCTTGTCGCCGCCTGTATGGCGAAAATTGTAGTCGGTGGCCACCTCGACATCGTCTATATAGACGGTATAAGTCTTGGCGTCCTCGTTTGCCACCATTTTGATTGTATACCATGTGTTGTACTGAAAGTCTTTGACTTTGACCTTCGTAGACGGCCCGTTTTGGACTATAATTTTACCCGTATCAAAAGCCGTGACCATGGTATAATTGCCCGTACCGCTGTCATTTCGTATCATGGCACCATTGGCGTACTGGAAACTGGTGTTTAGTCTGGCGCGATATTCAATGACGATGCGCTCGTCCCCCTCAGCCTTTACCTCGCCTGCATACGGCAGGAACAAGTTTGCCTTGCCCGAAGTAGCGGTTGTGGTCAGCCTGAGGAATTTATTCCCGGCCTCTTCCTGCACAGTTGCGGTAGCCCCATTGGTCAGATCTTCGGTGGTAATGCCATAAGGGTACTTGCCAACCGTATCCCCAGAGAAATCCCGGTAAGCATTATAGATGACGCCGTCCTGAATACTGTTCAGCGAATTTAACAAAGCTGTTTCCTCTTGAGCAAGCTTATTCAGTTCCTCGTCAAACTGTTCTTTGCTCAGATCGGCGTTTACGGCCATCTCTTCCGCCTTGTTGACTTCGGCCACTAAGGAATCATACTTGGATTGGCTATAGTTGCCCAGCCCATCGCCCAAAGGATAAGAGAAGTTAGCCAACTTGTTGCGGAATTGATTCACAATCTCGTCAAGGCCCCATCCCGGAATGACGTTTACGGCAATGGTGGAAGGAACATCACGGCCATCCAGCTTCAGTGTGACAGGCACCTGAACAGTGCCAAGCGAACTGAAATCAAGCCCCTCGCGCTCCCAGTTGGCAACCTCGGCCTTCTTCGATTGGCTGTTGTAGACAACATCAACAACGCTTGGCAGCTTAGGGGTCGCCCCGGAAGGAACCTTTACTACAGTGGCAACCTCAACCACATCAGATGCTGCAATAACGGTCAAGTTGAGCGTTGCTTTCTTGCCGTTGTATTCGGCTGTAAGAAGCGCTGTTCCCGGTTTAATCGTATATACCGATTGGGTCACGGAATCCGCTTCAATCCTGACCACCCCAGGATCGCTGCTGGTAAGTTGGGTTGCCGCTGTCACATCATGCACCTCGTAGTTGTTATAGCGTGCCATTACCTGCAATGACGCGCTTGACTGCCCACTGGTCAGTATTCTTTCCAATCCACTGATGGCAACGGACTGAACAGCTTTAGGCTCCGCAGCTACGGAAACCGTGGCTGTGGCCGTTCTTCCATTAGATGTGGCGGTGATTGTTGCATTGCCAGCACTTACAGCCTTTACCCTAACGCCACCGTCAATTACGGCGACCTTCGTATCGGAAGAACTGAAGATTGCTCCTGTGTCAACAGCAGTATAAGTAGTGCCTGTTACGGTATACAGGGGCAAGCTGCGGGTTTCACCCAACCCCAGCGTGTACCCCGGGGCATCGAATAACAGTTCCGATGCATTCAGTTTAAATATATCCATGCTGTCGATTTCGGCAAGGTTGTTCCCCTTCGAGAAGCGGAGGACATTGTTGCCTTCTCTAAGATAGACTTTCGCCGAAGAGAGACCCCAGCGATTCAAGCCGGAATAAACGATGTTCAAATTGACGCCAGAGCTCCCATTAATCGACAAGATATGGGAAGCATCTGCCGCATTGGGTGAGCCGTTGGCATTGCGCACAGACAGCAAATAAAATCCCGCCTCCGGCACGTTTACGGTAAACTGGGCATAATCGTTGGCGTTCTTGATATTGGCGATCTTCCTCCCGCCGGAAGCGGTGCTTTCCAACCGAACAGCAGGAGAAGTTTCACCGCCAGGAGCTTTCACCAACAGTGCGTTTTCCGCTTCATAGCGCTTCCGCGCCGGCTCGCCCGAAGGTAGAGCAATCGGTATGTTCGGATCGGCGGGCTCTCCTAGGTTCGGCGTATTGTCTGCTTTCCAAGTAAATTTCTGCGTTTGGACTTTTCGAGTCCAACCCGCTCCCGACCAGCGGGCGGCATGGTAGATGATCCAGTCCTCTGTGCCATCAGGAGACGTGACAATGCTGTGGTGACCAGGGCCGTAAACGCCATTGGCTCCGGAGAAGATCGGCGTGTCTTTTTTCACCCAGGAGTCGGGATTCATCAAATCGTCGCCGATCTTGGCCGTGATCAGCCCGAGGCAATAACTGTCTGTCCAGCTTCCGTTTGCAGAATAGACTAGATTAATCGTGTCGCCCTTGATCGTCACTTCTGGACCTTCATTGATTCTGGCCGGGGACGATTCCCAATCATATTCAGACGTCGAGAGCAATACCCGTTCTGAACTGATGGTCCGTGGGTCACTCATCTGCGCCATATATAAATTTTGGAAGCTTCCGTCCGTTTCTTCCCAACCGGACCAGATGAAATAGTGTTTCTCATTTACAGTCAGCACAGTGCCGTCAATCGCCCAACGGTCGGTAGAATCAGTTATCTTCCCCTTGAACTCCCAGGTGCCGGTCAACGGATTTTCACTTTCGTTCTCCAGCACGTACATGCGGTGGTTTGCGTTAGTTCCGTTGTCAGCCGCAAAGTAAATATACCATTTGGATTTGCCGTCGGTATCTTTGAGATAATGCATTTCAGGCGCCCAAACATTGGAGCTGTACATGGTGCCCTTAACTGGCGTCCAGGCAATGCCCCTCTCGCCAGCCTCAATGCCGGTGATCGTTTTCGCTCTGCGGATCACGATACCACTAGAGTTGGCAAATACGTTGTAATAGTAGCCGTCGGTGTGCTTGTAAACCCAGGGATCGGCTCCTGTCTGCATGATTACATTGTAGAAATCCGACACATTCTTTCCCTCCTGCGCATATGCCGAATCCGTCTTAGTTGTCTTCGGTTCTGCCGCCGCAGCCAATCCGCTCCATTGCGGCAGCATCAGCAGTACTGCAAGACAAAGCAACAGATGTCTGAATTGTTTTTTGACCATGTACAATCCTCCTTGGAATCCTATTATCCTGTTGTCAATGGCGTTCCGTCTTCTATTGTCTGTTGTGCAGCATGTTCAGCATCACTCTGATTGCCTCTGCTCTTGTTGTTTGATCGCCTGGAGCGAATCGGTTTCCTTCTTCGCCTTCAATAATGCCCCGCTTGCTCAAGTTTGCAACGGCACCCTTCGCCCAGTCAGGAATAACCGTGTCATCCGCAAACTCTGTTGTTGTTGCCTTTTCGTCTGACTGATCCAGGGCATTGGCAATCATCTTAGCCATCTCACTGCGGGTAATCTCAGCATCCGGACGGAAGGAACCATCCTCGTAACCGGTAATGATCCCTCTTTGCACCGCTTGCGCCACGGCATTCAGCGCCCACACGCCTATCTTCTCCTTATCGGTGAACGTTAGTTGTGCGCTGTAGATGGGGTTCCCTTGCAACTTGAGCGCATTAATGAGCATGGCGGCAAACTCAGCGCGTGTTACGGCTCGATCCGGTTTGAACGTACCGTCCGGATAACCGCTAACGATTCCTAGATCAATCGCTTGTTTGACATCGGACTCCGCCCAGTGTGCCGCCAGGTCACTCAAGTTGAGCGTCGCTTTCGAATCGATCAGGTTTGGTGCCTGATCGACGCCGAATACCGCAAACTTGGCAACGTTGTTCACCTTCACGGTAATGGAAGTGGTCTCACTGACCTGCCCGCCTATTTCCATCCAGTTTTTTCGTATTTCGTCATAGAAGAATACAGTCGGCTTTTGACCCATCTTTAATTTGCTCGGATCGAAAATAATGGACACAGTGATCTCCTTATCGAAATTTCCTGGGAAGTCCTTCCTAATCTCGAACACCGGACTGAGCATTGCATCTTTGACTGCAAGCAACTTTTGTGTGTCTGTTACCTTGCTGATGATAAGTTGGAATTCCTTTCGAGAAGCACCGGCAGGGATCTCGATCTTAATCTCATCACCTATGCCGAATTTGCCATTCTTATCTGCTTGAACCGTAAATTCGCTGTTATTCGCTGGAATAACGCCTTCGCTCGTTGGTGTTGCTGGTGAACTATCTTCGGAAGAATCCCCACCATACGAACCTCCCCCAGAAGAACCACCCGAATTCTCAACCTTCCATTGCGCATACAGAGTCAGGTTCGCCCCGCCTATTGTGAATACCTGGCCTTCCGTGTAGCTGGTTCCGCTGCCATCCGCCCGTACATTCCAGCCAGCAAAGAAATAGCCCGGCTTCTTCAGATTGCCTGTATTGCCATAGACCGATACCGAGACGCCCTGCCCATAACTGCTATCATCTACCGGCGCAAGACCGCTTTCTGCGCCGTTGCCGTTATAGGTAACACTGTAGGACTGCGTTCCGAATATCGCAGTGATCATCACCGCTTCGTCTGGCATGGTGAAGGTATTGCCAGTCACATTTAGTCCACTCGGACTATTCACCTGCCAGCCCTTGAAGAACTGGCCAGGATCTGGTGTAGCGGTCAAGGTAATCGCCGTATCTTTGACCGCTGACGATACATTGGCGCTAGCAGTGCCATGCCCCTCGGTTGTCACTGTAATCCTATGGTTAGCCAAAGCATAGCTGTCCACCACATTGACACTTAACACAGCCGGATTCCCCTGATTAAACAGGATAGAGAAGTCCGCCTTATCACCGCTCTGCAACCCCAGCCCGGCCATAGTCTCGCGCTTGATGGTCAACATATCCCCATTGACCGTATAACCGTCTGTTCCCAATGTGCCATTATATACGACACCTGTTACTGTTGCTGTGTACACCACCCCGGTAACAGTCTGGGCTTCATTCCATATGATGCTGGCGCTTATATCCCCAGGAACATAAAGATCGAAGGTGGCCTTTTCAGGACTAACATCCGCGTCCTTCTTGGTGACGGTAATGGTGAAGTCCTTAGAGTAGTTCACGCCAATATCGCTTCCATCTTCTATCGTAGCGGTGACAATGACTGTTCCCGCTCTTGTGGCAGACAGCACATTCCCATTCAGGATAGCTCTTGTTTGCCCGACATCCTTGATGCTCCAGGCGATACTTTTGTGCGTGGTCCAATCTGGTGAAACTGTTCCGAAGAGAGTTAGCTCCTGGCCTGCCTGCACCGCCTCCGGGACAGCAGTAATGTCTGACACCCCGTAGAAGGTATTGTCATATAGGTTGCGCAGCTCAATCTTAAACCGCTGGTGATCTTTCCCCTCGTCATCGGCCAACCGTATAACAGCGTTGTTTCCTTTGGATGCTTCATTGACCGTAATCACTTTTCCATTGCTTTTGTTGATGATTTTGTAATAATCGCCATCCTTCTCCAGACGCCACTGTTCGGTATCGGAGGGAATAGGGGCTTCCTCAATAGTCTGATTTAGAATAAGCTCCTGGATACCGGAATCAGGCTTGATATCGAGGAAACGTGCGCCACGCATAATCAGAATCCGGTAATAGCCTGTTCCCAGATCCACGAATCGCATCAATTGACTATTGGTATCGCCATTGGAAAATTGGATGACGGCCGCTCCCTGATTGTATTTCTCACCTGCCACGCTCAGCGCTTTGCCGCTATGCTTCGGCTGGATTTTCACCATCTTCTCGGGGGTAAGCTCCCTGGCCGTCGTGCTCATGAATCCACCGCTGAATTTATCCAGGATCAGGCTGTCTATATTGAGCTGGCCCGTATCCGCTTCCTCACGGCGAAATTCAATGATGTTTTTTCCTGCCTGCAGATTGACAGTCTCAGTCGCATCCATCCAGGTATCCCAATTCACTGTCGGCGGCATGGAAACTTGCTTGACCCGGTTGCCGTTTACATACAGGGTCATCGTTCGATTCGACGACTGTACGCCCGAATAACGCAAGGTTGACGTATAGGCCGCCGTATAGGGGACATTCACTTCAAATCGGACAGCATCCCCTTTTTTCTGGAATAAGCCGACATAACCGTTGCCTTCAAACCATAGACGGTCTCTGCCGATCCCCGGCGTACCTGAGAGGGTTGCCGCTTCCGCCTGATATTTCCAAGGCGTGCGTTTATTCAGATGAATATGATCGATCTGGATGACGCTTGAATCTCCGGCTGCGCTCCTATAAGCGATGCTGTTTTTCCCTTTCTTCAGGGGAACAGTCACCGTGTATTCCTTCCACATCCCAGCGCCTCCAGAGTGGGGAAGGACGATGTCCTGCACAGGCGCGCCGTTCACCTCCAACGACAATGTTTTGCCAACCTGCTCTGTGGCGTACCGCAGCTTGAGATCATAGCTGGCCGCATATTCGGCCTCCACAGAAAATTCCACGGACGAGTTCACCTGGGACAGGCCGCTCACATACCCGACTCCCGTATTGCCATCCTGAGCCTGAACGATTCCGGAATCCGCCCAGCCTGTCGTTTTGGCGGATTCCGCCTCATACGTCCAGGTCGCCGCTTCGGTAACGGTGATATAATCAAGATTCACATTCGCCGTATCGCCATTGTCATACCTATAGGTGATGACATTGCTACCTTCTTTCAAGACTAAGTTGTCATAGCGGTCGGCCCACTTATCCCATTCCTTCAGACCGAAGAAATTCGCTTGTTTGATCTTCACGCCATTCACATACATGGTCAAGGTTCGATCTTCCTCGCCTCCCGCGCCATAAGCCAGCTTGACCGAATAGCTGCCCGCGTGAGGAGCGTTTACGGTAAAACTGATCGCCGCGTTCGGCTCCGTGAACCCGTTGGCAAAACCTGAACCGCTATATCCCTCATGATTTTGAGCGATGCCCGCGCCGCCTGATAGCTCTGCGCTCTCCGCTTCATACAAGACGCTTTTCTTGGCAATGATCGCGTCTAGCCCCAATGCGCTTTTACCGGAAAGACGCACGATGTTGCTGCCTGCATGCAGCCGGATGTTGTGAACGGTTTTTAAGTCAAAGTTCAGCTTGTTCTCCGGTCCGGCATTAGACGGGAATACAAGTGCGTCCGGAGCCTCCTGGTTCACGCCCAGCTTCATGGTGATCGATTCTGGCGTATTGTTGTTGTAGCGGAAGTCCAGTGAGTAAATTCCCCCTGTACTCGTGTTGACTGTAAACTCTACAGAGTCGCTGTCATTGCCATTGCTATACCGAGCATATCGGCCTGACGAGGCATAGATGCTGTTCATTGTTGCTCTTGCAGCCCCTGATAGTTGCGCGTCTTCCGCTTCATAGACTTCGCTCTTCTCCTCCCCGGAAGGGCGGCTAAGCACGGTGCCGGGGTTGGATGGGATGCCTAGATTGATGAAGTCATTGTCGTCCCAATTGATCCGCTGGGCGCGAACTTCTCTATTCTTACCACCTTGACTATGGGTCGGTATGCCATGGTAGGTAATCCAGTCCTCTGTGCCGTCTTCGGATTTCAGAAATAACGGCGAGCCAGTCGAATAAGAACCATTTTCATCCGAACGTTTCATGATCGGCTCGGGATGTTTATTCCATGCCGCTTCATTCTCCACACTTTGGGCCAAATCAGCCCAGGACAGGCCAACCGCATAATTATCATGCGTGTAGCTGCTGGCGGAATAGGCAAAATAAACTTTACCATTCCGCTCCACCACGGCTGCGCCTTCATTAACATTATCAACATACTTCTCCCAGTCGTAGGTCGGCCTGGCCAAAGTAAACTCTTCGCCTTCCAATGTCCATGGGTTTTTCATCTTTACTATTGTGGGACACTCATCAAATCTCTCGTTCCCCGTTTTTGGATCTATATAATAAAAATATTTGGTATAAGTAAGGTACCTCTGTCCATTTATGGTTACAAAGCCGGTAGGCAGTCCATAGCTTTGCGTATTCAACAACCCCTGCTGGGGTGTAAGTCCGTCTCCATTGTCATATGTTCCCTTCAGTTCCCAGGTCCCTTCAAATGGGTCGGGCGAGCTATTCTCCAGAACATAAGAGCTGGGATGACCATAAGCAAAGCGCCCCGCTTGATCACTATTCTTCGGACCGGATGCGAAATAGATGTACCATTTGCCATCAATTCTGTGTGCATCTGGCCCCCATATAAATTCCAGGTTCTCAGGTAACTTCCATACTTCTTTACTCTTTGCGGTGGAAACGCCCAGAATGGTTTCATGCCGTTTCAATACAACATTGCCATCGCCTGCAGCGGAATAATAGTATCCATCCTCTTGCCGTTCAATGGTAGGGTCGGCTCCTTTCATCAGCGGGTTAAGATAATGAGATGATACATCCGCATAGGCGATATTGGTCAACATCATTACGATCACTACCACCAGGGGTACAGCAAACAGTCCAATCCTCCTCATTGCAACAATTTCCTCCTTTTGGGATTTTATTTGGAGTTTATTGCTGACAGGGAATGATCGCTCATAAATAAATCGCTTTCATTTCCGCTAAAAGCTTTGCTCCATGGATGCTTTCACTGTACTTTGATTCCTCCATTCCAGGCCTTAAGAATTTTTAGGTATTTCTGTATGATTTTTGTTATTTAGTTAAATCCGCTTTCAAACGGATCTTTTCATAAACTTCCCCAATAAAATTCTGGCTTTACTTCAATAACGAAAAAGGAGCTTGCCGCGAAGCAAGCCCCTCAACTATAATTTCCCGTTACTTTAATGCCGGGATTTCTTATCTTGATTGTCTGTATGGCTTAGGATTGCTACTCGAAACCCATTCCTCAAACTTTTGACCATACTTGTTCTTTCTTGTTTAGAATAGCATCAGCTATAGCTACCGTTAGAACAGTATCATCTGTAAATCTTGTAAACCTATCATAAAGCTTAAACTCAGTAGATTTGGTATTATGCCACTCAAATACGGGTCCAATTACATCCCCTATAACTGCGCCTAGCATAATTCCCCCCTAACAAAGCGAATGGCTGCACGCGGCAGCCTCTCAATTAAAAGTATTTTTTAAAACCTTTACTAACTGATCCGTCGTATCCTTCTCGTTCGAAGAACAGATGAGCTCTTTCACGGGTTGAGTTACTTAGAAGCATTATCCGATGACAATTTATTGACCTACAATAATCCTCAACATACTGTAAAAGTTGTCGTCCAACACTCTTACTTCGATGATTCTCATGAACAATAATGTTCTCGACAATGCCGTACGGTCTTGTTCCATGCAGCGCTTGGATACATATATTTAGCGTCACGGTCCCTACTATTTCACCGCCTTCATCAAAAACAAGTAAAAAGTTATTGGGGTCACTTTTGATTCTATCAATCTGCTCTTCGAGAACATCCATTTTTTTACTATTTGGCACTAACATACAATAGAGCTCGTACAATTGGTTTCTATCAGATCGTTCGGCTTCACGAATCATATCACTATCAACTCCTATATACCCATGTCAGCCAGAGCGCGTTCTCCCGCTTTGTAATACCAGAACTCAATATCAACCAGAACACCATCATGATCGAAGGGTATGTACTTTTTCATTGTCTCGTTCTCCTTTGTGAGCTTCAGCAACCATGAGTGACTCTTCAAAGCTTCTGCGAACCTTGGTTAGTTCATTATAATTAACGACCTATTCATTCATATGAAGAATACCTTCGGCTATTTCTTGAACCTGTCGCATTGTAATACCATTTCTTTGTTCGACTGCTAGTTGATGTGTTGTTGGTTCTATTTCAATAAATGGTCTAGAGCCTAATTTGCGAGTATGTATCATCGTTTTTAGATTCATAGTTTCTTCTGAGTAAGATGGGATTGAAGTTGATAACCAACCAAACATTGGTTCTAACTTCTTCTCTCTCCCCCATTTATTCCAGTACGACACTGTTTTTTCAAAGTTATCTTTACTAAGAGAAACCCAGACATCCCAAACGAAATTCCTTTTGTTATTAAGTACAGGTATTTCAATATTACCACGTATAAAGAAGTGCTCCTCGTCCATAACACATAATTCAGAATCATGTAAAAACTTAAACTTTGCTTCTCTTTCTTCTGACATAGTTTGAAACCAATAATATGGCGCATTGCTACCATAACTCATTGGAAGTCCATCATGTTTCTTTCCACAGCAAGAACAGATAAAACTATTACTACTTTTCTTAAAAAATTTCATAAGATAGATTCTTCCCTACTAATTAATATGATCATTTGGCACTTCATTCCCACCTACAAAACTTCGCACTCTCGACTGCCTAACCCCATTTATATCACTCATATAATAATAAATTATATGATCTACAAGTTACAGTCATTTCCAAATTTCCAATCAGTCCAATAGTCCTAATGCACCGTCTCCCATCACGCTAATCCTCCATCTTTGCTTCTATCCATTACGCTAAAAATACTACTTCTCGTTCATTGTTATATTATGGAATGGATGGTAGGTTATAGAGTATAATGCCATTGATTCGGGGTGATATACCTATGTTTCAACAACATTCTAAAAGTAACGTTTCCCATTCCGCGAGCAACTCGTTTAGTAGTATCATACAGAGGGCGACGGGAGGAAGAACTGGTAGCTATGTAAATCAACTGCAGCAAACCATTGGTAATAGAAGAACGATGCAGATGTTAACGTCCCAATCCAATACAGTTATTCAACGTGTTGGTGGGAAAAATACGACTGAAACGCAAGATAAGTTTTTGATGGAACTAAAAAAAGAAGTCGTGGAAGCATCAAGTGGTCATGATGATGGCCACAATTTTGCAAAAGGTAAGCTCGACTATACAGTTAGTGAAAAGAAATCAACTAAATTTGATACAGGTGTCTACAAAAGCGGTTGGAAGGTCGATAGGCCGTTGAACAAAGGGTTCGATTACCGCGATTTTGCAGAGAAAGGAAAGTATCCTTCTCAAAAAAATGATTCTGAGGTACAGATTTTTCAAGAAATTGATAATAAGCTTGTAAAAGAGAATAATCCGAACATTACTGGGGAATTAACACTAGTAAGCACAAAAGGTTCATGTACGTCTTGCCAGGTTGTAGCTCGAAAATTTAAAGACCGGTGGCCCGGAATCAACATTGACATCAATTATATAGATCCCCCTGCCGTTGTACTTAAGGATTTTGGAACAATTCATTATGGAGAAGAAGAAGACAAAGGAAATATCAACAAAGCCACAGGAATGTACAATTACAGAGTGGAATCCACTGCAGACTACGACAGGCGAAAACAAGGTGAGAAAGCACAAAAGGAAAATACGAAGCAAAGCCAAATAGATGATATCCAGCAGAAAATTCCGGACTGGATAACAGATGCAGAGTTTAAAAAATTTAAAAGTAATACAGCGTTCGGATACCTAACTGGGCTTAACAATAAGGAAAAAGCAAATCAATTTATTGATTATCTTAAATTAATGAATGATATTACTACTCCTTTTCCAAATTCACAGTGGATTAAGAATCAAAAATTTGAGTTTGAAGCACTAAGGCAGCAGTTTAAACAATAACCTGTAGGCTCTTGCTTCCATTGATAAGTCTATCCCTCTTTCTATGAATCGCTAGGTCTTCTAGCTACTCACCCACACCGAGTCTCTTGGTTTCACATATATTGTGAGAACAGACCAATCGAATGGAGGGAGTGGATAGCTATGCCCGGAATGCTACGGACAGTCAACGGAACGACCACCCTTTTTGGAACAGCCAGCATAAAATCCAAGCAAGAAGGCATCTTAAGCGCGAATATTGAATTGGTTCTAAACGCTAGTAGAGGTGTCTCCGACATTTTCCTCAACATCACGCAGAATGCATGCAACTTGGCAACTTTCAAAATACAGTCTCTAAATCGTACAAGCAGCAGACTTACTGCTTCATTTGGTAAAGGAGTGAACGGTGCCTCCAGTGCCAACCTTATTCTTCAAGAGAAGAAGAACAACATCACGGCTAGGGGTTTCATTAATAAGAAAGCAATTGTTCCCGTTAGACTTGAAAGCGGTTGCCCATGTGGCTGCTCTTGCTCGCGTACCCAAAAAATAAGATTCAAAGACGGCACAACTTTCAAGATCAGCATCGATAAATCGCTTCAACTTGCCCTTAAACGACTATTTACTAAACTTGAGCGTGTTATCAAAAATCTAACTCCAAAGAGTGGCAAACGTGCGACTGCTGATCCCGAATGCAATGCAAAATGTTATCGGATTGGGAACGCTTGTCGGTCTGCCTGCGGCATCTTCGCTGTTTTATGTACACCAATATGTTTGAGCGCGCAGACGGTTTGCCTCATTAGCTGTTTGCCGACATAGCAGTCGACTGTCACTCCTATGACTCATCCACAATTCAAAGAAGCCACTCCATTGGCAGGAGTGGCTTCTTTGCTATAAACTTTTGCAATTACATGCATGCTAACCATGCTTCGCGGCCGTTACGGACCGACCAACACACCATGAATAAATTTTTCCAATACTTCAACATCCGTTATGTTCTTGTTGCAAACCTCGCTATTGACGCACAAATAATTACCAATGGCTCTGTAATAATCTGGCGATGCACCTGCCGGTTTCCATTTGGTCACAGCCGTGAAAAGCGCGACCTCAGAATGCCGATTGCACACAAAGCACACACCCTTCTTATTAGTCGGTGTATACTTCCCTTCAATGCCGATTAGCTTTCCGTTCAGATCATAAACAATAAATAATTTATTCGTTGCAATATCGGTCCAGCCCAGGTATGACGCGAATCTATAAGTGATACCTTGAAGATCGGGTATTTTCAGCTTCTTGTTCTTAGGGAAAAGTTTCTTTACTTGATTGTCCATCACATGCGCATATTCCTCTATTAAATAAGGCTCCAGGTCATGCAGATATCGCTGAAAGTCAGCACTGGTTTGTAGCTGTTTCAGATTCACAAGTAATTGTTTGTGCAGCTCGGTTAGATTCGGAAACAATCCGCTTATCTTGGCTTCTGTCTCATTGCGTACCGCTTCGACTACTTTCAAATTGGAAACGGAGTTACAAGCATTTTGTAACTGACCGATTAGCTTCTTAATCTCGTTATATTGATGGTTTCTAATGAATGGTTGACTCATAGCTTCCAGCTCCTTATTTTTGATAAAAATAAAATAAGCTGCAAAGCCCCATAATTAGAAACGATTTTCCTCGGGCGATCACTATAAACGAATCACCCCATGCAAAGATCGCCCTAATGAAAGGCTCTGCATGAGTCGCTTCTTATTCCGGCAAAATGATTTGCCATATTTACCGCCTCCCTTATAGATGTAAATTATAAGGGAGGTCATACTCCACCCGCAAGTGCTAAGCTAATGGAATAAATTCCAGTTAATTAGTTAGACCCATTCTTATATATTGGCTGTCTGGAGCTTCATATCGCACCATAAGCTCCTTCATCTTGCTATCCATGATTTCTTCAATCTGCCTCTTACGAATCGGAATCTGTTGCTCCGGATCGGTGAGCAAATCATAGAGGAGTGGCAAGCCGGTGGCATTGTGATGTCTGCGTGATTTTACCGGAATTCGATACATTGGCATCTGCGTTCGTTTGAGGAAACGCCCCATTTCTGCATTCGCATAGCTTTCCGGGTCAGACATAGCTCCGACTGGAACAGCCGTATGATGGTGAACGATACTGCCTTCGATGGGTTGACGGCAATACGTATACCTGCCGTCCGTAAGGTTAATATCCTTGCCAAAATAGCCATAAAGCACCGCGTCATGATGTAATTGATCTTCATTCAATAAATGAACGAGTGACTTGCCTTGCACACTTGGAGGTGGGGTGGCCCCATGCAGTTCCATAAACGTAGGCATCAAATCAATGGTCGTTGTCAGTGCCTTCACGCTCTGACCATTATTCGCCGCCTGTGGTGAATACATAATAAGCGGGATGTGCGCCAATTTGGCATAGTCAAACATATAGTTTTTGGCCCAATAGCCGTTGTCACCTAACAAATGCCCATGATCTGTTGTCAAAATAACCGTGGTATCCTTCCATAGATCAAGCTCATCCATCGTATCCAGGAATTTGCCAAGCCAAGCATCTGCCATCGTCAGGCTACCTGCATAGCGTTTGCGGATATGGGCTATGGCCTCCTCCCCTTCATGTTCAGGATCCACCGGTCCATAATTCGGCCAATCGAAATGATACTTGTCATGCCATGTGTCCTTATACAAATCAACATATTTTTGCGGACATACAAAAGGTTCATGGGGATCAAACACTTCCAAGTGCAAATGCCAGTTATCTTGCTCATAGTTATGTTTGAGAAAATCAATCCCTCTCATAAACGATTGCGGAGTTGGGTAATCCTCATCTCGTTCCAAGTTCATCGCCGTGCGGTTAACCCAGTCCTGTCTTCTGTTCTTACCTCGGTACACGGGAATAACCGGATCTTGTACCCGAGGATGCCAATGATCTCCCTCTTGTCCCCTTAGAAATTCCCAAGTGTCGAAGCCCGTGTGATACCCCATTCCATTCCACTCAAAATAATGAAAATGGTCCGTAATCATGTGACTGTACGTACCACGCTGTTTCCTCAGTTCACGAACTAAGCATTCATCAAAGGGTTGAAGTGGACTCCATGGTGTTTCGAGGAAGTTAAGTCTGCCGGTTATGATGTCGCGACGGGCGGGCATGCATGGCAGTGAACCGGCAAAATGATTGTCAAATACGATCCCCCGCTCAGCCAAACGGTCGATATTTGGTGTCTGCACCCAAGTTTCACCGTAACAGTTTAAATAATGCCTATTTAAAGAATCCATTAGAATCATTATCGTCTTCAAAACAATACCTCCTAATGAAAAAGGGCTCGAGGATATCCTCTGCCCTATTCCCTTTATTATTTAAGATCTTGCATAATTTTTTTATACTGCTCATTTTGTTTTTTAGCAATATCGAATATGTCGGAAGACAAGATCGAGTTCTTGCTTTCTGTTTCGTACCACTGCTTGTACCAATCCTCGACTTGTTTGCCTCCTGAATTGTTCCAAGCAGCCTGCGCATCTTTAAGCGCCTGATCAATGGAGTACTTTGGACCACTGACTATCGCTTTCAACCACATATCACCAATCGCTTTATCCAAATTAGATTCCACGCTAAAGATGTCTTTTGGCGGTGTCGGCATGTGCTCGGAATGCGTTAACTCGGGATAGCTGCGGTCAAACGTCATGTAAGTCTCGCGGAATGAATCATACGTTTTTTGATATTGGTCTTTATTGGGATCACTCTTGAATGCGACAAGAGGCACATCGCACTTGTTAAACGTATTACCACTGTTTTCCAGCATTCTCATATCAAGCGTAAGGTCGGATACTTCCTTCTTAAATTTGTTGGCATCATTAATTTCCGCACACCCGTCTGTTACCTTATAGTGCGTCCCTTCCTGACCATAATCGAGCGCCTTCGTCGTTGTATCTTTGAGTAGGAAATCTACGTACTTGATGACGGCATCTGGATTTTTCGTCGTCGCACTAACTGCAGCCGTCATTTGAACGGGATTCTTAAATGTCGGCACGAAGGCTCCGAACGGACTCTTTGGATACGCCATGAATGTAACGTCAGCGCCCGGTACGTTCTTCTTCAGAGGGTTAATCGTCCCTAGAAGCGTATCCTTCACAACATCCGAAGTAAGGAATCCGTAAATACCGACCTTACCCGTAAGAAAATCCTGCTTCGCTTTGGCGCCATTCGTATCTGTGGTAAAATCCTTATCGATCAAGCCTTCATCATACAGACGCTTTGCAAACGTGAAATACTCTTTCTGACGGTCCCAATCTAGTTTCAACTGATTGTCTGTTACCACCCACTTGGACATCGCCCCGAATAATTGCTTGAGGCTGTAACTGGAATTGCTGCTTAACGAAATGCCGTACGTATTTCGCTTGCCATCTCCGTCTGGGTCTTGTTCAGCGAACGCTTTCAATACCTTGTACAAATCTTCCGTTGTTTGCGGTACAGAGAGGCCCAACTTTTGCAACCAATCCGTCCGAATCAGTAACCCACGGTTCGGTTCAACCCAGTTCACTTTCCCGAAATAGTATAACTTTCCATCGCTTTTCGTACCCGCCTTCTTCAAAGAAGGATTATCCTGCAGCACTTTTTTATATTCGGTACTGTATTTCTCAATCAATTCGTCAAGTGGCATGAACTGCTTCTGCTGCTGAAGCGGATCCTTCGTTTTTGGCGCATACTCGAACAGCAGATCTGGCGCACTTCCTGAAGCGTACAGTACGTTAATCTTTTCTTCCGGCTGAGCCCTTGGGATGGCTACGAATTTGACATTGGCCGGACCATTCTCATTGATCCACTTCGTCCAACGATTCTCCTCAATCGTCCCTTCGTCCGGCGACACATTCCCCCGATCGTAGATAGACACGGTAATGTTCTTTTTCGCCTCGCCTTCGCCAGATTTCCCAGAATCGCCTTTATTCGTGGACGAGCAGCCAGCCAGCAATGTCCCTCCCGCTAAAGTAAACATCAGCATGCCTGTAACCCATTGATGCTTTTTCATACGATAACCCCTCTCAACTCGATAAGTTTGTTTGTATGATTGCGAGCTCAGCCCTTGACGGAACCAAGCATAACACCTTTTACGAAAAACTTTTGCAGAAATGGATATACCACAAGCATTGGTAGAACAACAACCAGTACACCTGCCGCCTTTAATGACTCTGGCACAACCTGCGATTGTACACCTGAGGTTACACCGCTATTTAATAGCTCCTGCAGTAAGCTTTGGCTTTGAATCATATTTTGGACAAGTACAGTCAAGTTAAACCGACTTGTGTCATGAATATAAATCAATACGTTCATGAACATGTTCCAGTAGCTGACGCCATAGAACAAGGTTAGAGTTGCAATGACCGGTAAAGATAACGGAAGTACGATACGAACCAAGTAAGCGATCTCCGAACAACCGTCAATTCTTGCAGCATCATCAATCTCATCGGGGATATTCTCGAAAAACGTCCGCATGACGAGCATGTTATACGTGCTTACGAGCGCAGGCAGCCATAAGGCGAAATAGGAGTTCATCAAACCGAGAGACTTAACAACCAAATACGTCGGTATGAGCCCCCCTGAGAAGAGGATCGTAAATACCATAGCCAGTGTAAAGAAACGGCGCCCGTAGAAAATTCGACGAGATATTGGATAAGCGGTCATGATCGTCGCCGTCATACTCAAGACAACACCAATGACAGTAATGATGATACTGTTCTGAAAGGCAGAAACGATGCGCGTACCTTTGAAAAGAGAGACGAAAGCATCCGTGTGCCAACCAACTGGATAGAAAGTAACCTTCCCCGTTTCGATGGCCGCGGTGTCGCTAAATGCGATTGCTATCGTGTTGATTAGCGGAAACAGACAGGTCAGCCCTAGCAGAGCCAACGCAATATTATTAATGGCGTAGAACCATTTTTCACCTGAAGATATTCTCATTATTGTCCCTCCTAAAGCTACCAGAGCCCGCGGTCGAATTTACGTGCAAGCGCATTGGCGCTAAGCACTAGAATTAAGCCGACAATGGATTCGAACAAACCCATCGCGGTAGTGAGACTGAACTGTGCTCCCTGCAAGCCGACTCTATACAGATACGTGCTGATGACGTCGGACACATTCGAAACAACTGAATTTTGCAGAACGTAGATGTGATCGAAACCCACTTCCATGATGCGCCCCATCGCGAGAATAAACATCAGAACGATCGTTGTGCTAATACCAGGAATTGTAATGTGTCTGATCTGCTGAAGCTTATTCGCTCCGTCCAAGCCGGCTGATTCATACAAACTTGGATCGATGGAAGATAATGCCGCCAAGTAAATAATCGCACTGAATCCCATTTCCTTCCATATTCCAGACCCTAGGTAGATACCAATCCAGGAGCCAGGGCTGAACAAGAATGGAATCGACTTGCCAGTCCAAGCCTGTAAGATATGATTGATTGTACCTGACTCCGTTGCAAATAAAGTGACGACGAAACCGCCGATAATAACCCATGAGAAAAAATGGGGCAGGTATACAATGGTCTGAATCGTTCTCTTATACCATGATTTCCGAACTTCATTGAGCAGAATCGCCAGAAGGATAGGAAATGGAAATCCGACGAATACATTCAACAGGCTTAACACAACCGTGTTTCGGATGATATTTAGCGTCTGTGGCTGATTAAAAATCATTTCGAAGTTCTTAAAGCCGACCCAAGGACTGCCAAACACACCGTCATAAAAGTTATAATCCTTAAAGGCAATGATGAGGCCACCCATAGGAAGATACTTAAATAATACATAATACAGCACCCCGGGAATAAAAAGCAGCATTAGCGGAATGTTCGCTTTCCATCTTCGGCGGCGGGCCGCCTTCCTTGTCCTGCGCTGCAATTCGTCAGCATGTATGGACGCCACTTGTGTGCCGGCGGTTTTGTTGGAGATAGGCGCGGTAGACATGACGTTGCAACTCCTCTCTGTTTGTTTCACACCCTCATTATAAATCCGATGGTCCAAGTAAAACCTTCAATCTCTACGGGCATATCTTGAATATCTACAGGAAGTATGATCTGCCATCCATAGGATGTCAAAAAGCCCCATGCCATATCGGCAGGGGCAGGAACGTAATCTCAAATGCGATGCACCTTGCGGTATTCACTTGGTGTATGCGCGGTCGACTGCTTGAAGGCTGTGGCAAAATAGTTCGAATCCGCGTATCCTACCGCTTCAGCGATCTCGGCTATCTTCATATCCGTGTTCGTTAACAGCATTTTGGCCTTGTCCGTGCGCAGCTTGGTTAGATAGCCACTGAAGCTTTCACCTGTTTGTTTTTTAAACAGATTGCTGAAATAGTTCGGATTCAGATGCACATGTGCAGCAACGGTCGCAAGGCTGCACTCCTCCATGTATTGCTGCTCCATATATCGAATAGAGCGTTCAGCAACACCGCTATTCCTTTCCTCTAGCCATTGGACCGTTGCTTGCTCCAGCGAGGCAATTCGCTCCCCAACCCATGCCTCTACTTCTGAGGGAGAGAGCAGTACACGAAGTTCCTCAAGCTCAGAACCGATGTCCTCCGTCTGCACGTCCAACTCAAGGTCTTTGCGCATCACTTGCTGAACCACCATCGCTAGGCACAGCGCTTCTCTTTTTCTATGTGCTAGCGATTCTTCTGGCTTGCCCTGGAAGCTTGCTTTCAGAATTCCACCAACTTCGGCATGCTTTCCAAGTAGCAGCAATGAGGTGATTTCTGCGTGAATCGCTCGAATTCTCGCTTCATCGTCAAATACGGTCTTGTTGTTAGAGACGAGCAGAAAGGATGAACCCTCTTTGTGTTCATTAAAGCGTTTCACCGCATCCCAAATGGAGTTAATTGAGCCTAATTGCAACACGCTTAGTGGAAGTCCCAACAGGGAATGAACAGTCGCAAACAATTTTTGGAAGAAGTCCTTATTGGCGTCGTTCAACTCTAGGAAAAACGCAAATCTTCCGTATTCTACCGTTGTCCATCGCCCTTTAATCCCTTGGGACTTCATTAATTCTGCTGTGATGTTGCAAATAGCGAACTGAAGCAGTTCGACATCATCGGCACGATACATTTTACCTTCTGGCAGGAACGTCTCTACATGAACTACCCAGAAATCAAGGCCAACGATCCAATCCATTTCTTGAAATCGTTCGCCTGTCGGTCGCGGCAACCCCAGCAGCGCTGACCGCAACGTATAATCCTCACTAACACGTTGTTCTCTAACTTCCCTCTGGCGCAATTCGTTCTTCATCCTGAATTGTTCGTTGGCTTGACGAAGCACTCTGCAAATCTCTTCTTCCGCACATGGCTTCAGTAGGAACTCTTTCACCCCGTAGCGCAGTGCAGCCTGCGCATATTCGAAATCACGATAGCCCGTCAAAATAATAACTGCAGTCTCGCTGTTGTGTTCAGAGATGTGTTGGGTTAGTTCGAGCCCGTCCATCACCGGCATTCGGATATCCGTGAGAACCAGATTTGGCTTTAAGTGCTCAATTTGCTGAAGCGCCTCTTTCCCATTCCCAGCCTCACCGGCTACGTTCCAACCTAACTCGTTGGTCTCGATCAACTTCGTAAGTCCTCTACGGATCAATGGTTCATCGTCTACAATTAAAATACTACCTATCATCTATTTCCCCTCCCATTGGCAAGTACATGCGAACCGTCGTACCAATGCCCAGCTCAGATTCAATTCGCAATCCATAAGGCTTGTCGTAAAGCAAGTTAAGCCGCCTTATAACGCTGCGAAGCCCAATGTGATTACGTCTCCGATTGTCTTTCGATGGCGTGCTGTCATAATAAGCAACCTGCCCCCTGCCCGCCTCAGCTGCACCGATTACTTTCTGTATAATCTCACTCGACATTCCTTTGCCATTATCAAATATCTCGATAATAATAGCTGGTACTGGTTTAGCAGATGCATCCTCCCACATTTCCCCTACATAAGCGCGGATGGCAAGCACTTGGGCGGAAGGCTTTTCCGTGAAAGCATGGACAAACACATTCTCAACCAAAGGCTGCAAAATAAGCCGAGGTATACGCGTAAATTGAATGCCTTCCTCCATTTTTACAATTGTCTCCAGTTGATGGCCGAAACGATGATTTTGTATTTTCAAATAATTGCGAATCTGGCTGAATTCATCATATAACGTTGTGTCCGTCTCGGCTGGCTCCAACGCATACCGCAGCATGTCAGAGAGCGAGACAACGAGTCCAGCCGTCTCCTTATCGTCTTTTAAATAAACCATCCAGTAGATACTATCAAGTGTATTATGCAAAAAATGGGGATTTAATTGCGCCTGCAGCGCTGTAAGCTCCGCCTCCCGCTCGCTAAGTTGGCGCTCGTAGACTTCCTTAATTAATGAATCCACATGCTCCGCCATAGAATTGAATCTGCGAGCCAAATAACCTAACTCGTCATCCGTGCGCACTTCCATGCGGGTCTGCATGTCGCCAGCTTGCATCCGCGTCATCCCTTGTACCAACTCGCGAAGCGGTCGCAAGAGCCTACGGCCAGCCCAAGTCACCAGCAAGCCTGCGAGGAGCAAACTGACAATTCCGATTAACAGATTCACTTGAAGAATGATGCCACTTCGCGATTGCAAGGAGTCAAGTGATACCCGGCTAATTAATGTAAAATCAACTTGGCCAGAGCGGCTCTTCGCGTTTAAGTACGGTTCGCCATCCACGAGCCCTACGCTGCGGTTCATAACGCTGCCAGGAACGGGCGCTTCATCGTAATTCGTCATGTCGCTATAGACAAGATTGTCCATTTTATCATAGAGAAAAACGTTGGCTTGTTCATCCTTGACCAAATCTATCAAATATTCGGATATGAGCGACTGGTCGAACAACATAACCATAATGCCATAGGGATTCTGTTGAACGGTCTTCATTTGGCGTGCTGCAACAAAAAAAGTCTGATATCCCGAAGCCGCTTCCGAATTCTTTACCTGCAAGGGAAACCAAATGAGATTACCATAAGAGCCTTCTAAAGACGCTTTTATTTGTGAAAACGCTTCCTTCGTTAAGTTCGTTGATAGCCTATTCGTTCCGCTGAAAATAAAGCCATTCTCCTTGGCGTCGTATAGGTACATAGCAGTCAACTTCGGCTCGTCATATTTCACTTGAAATAGCAAATCGTTAAGCTCATCCTGGTCAGAAAGTTGGGTATATGTTTCTCGCTGCTCCGTCTGAGCAGAACGCTCAAGTACCTGCTGGACATACGGATGAAACACGACAAAATTTGAGATTCGGTAAATATCCCTAATTTGCAAATCCAACCTCGCCGCTGCCTGTTCATTGGTCTTTGAGAACTGTTCGCTGATCTCCTCAGTGAACAGTTTGAGATGAATTCTATACGTAATGTACCCGGATACTGCAAACGTGAACAATATGATAACAGCCAGACTAACGATCAGCTTCTGAGAAAAACTCTTGCGAACCAATTTCATGAAGTCACATCCATTCCTTAGGAGCTGCTTTTGAAACATTTCTATTATTCTCAAATAGATCTACAACTGTCAAGTGGATGACTTGCGTGTGAGTAGTCACATTTGAGATCTTCCTGCTAGCGTATCTACCGTTCCTATCCGTTACATTTCCATCTGAAATCAGCAAAATAGCGCACAAACATTCCTGTTTAGAAGGAATGTTTATGCGCTATAGGATCAGTTATTAAAATGACAAGAGGTTATTCATTTTTTCCCATAAAACCATTCCCTGCTCACTCTCCGACCAGGGAATAAAATGTGGTTGCATCACGTCGTGCCAATTCTCTGGCGTAATCGCTGCTGGCCATGTCCTTCGCGTTGCTCCGTTCTCAAATGCAGGAGACGGATGTTCGTAATACGAGAAGATAAATTCCTCGTGCGTTCCGATGATATAGGTCGGATTAAAGCAGTTCGGTTTCTCCTCCTGCATGGCATAATGATAGAAGATGTAGCTGCTGTACTTCGACGGCTTCAGACGCGCGAGCATACCGAGTCGTTCGCTGCCTCTATCATATCGGGCTTCCTTGATTTCTGGCTCCCCATCGTGATAAATATCAAGCATCGGAACAGCGTACCGCTTTTCGCTTCCCCAACCCGGCCATGTCTCTAACAGGTCCCTACACGCCTTCGGCCATTCCCATTCGCAACTTTCACTTGCCGCTTCCAAGTAAACAAATACGCCGCTCTCCTTGGTGAAGATCGAGCAGCTCAAGATACCCTGCTCGCGAAGTTTGCGCTCCCAGCCGACGGCTGCTTCAGCCAACGCGACTGCGAAGCTCGCTTCGCATCCTGCCAGCACTTGTGACCTGTACATCTTTCTTATCATGTCAGTATCGGGTAGAATCGGCTTGCGTTGCCCGCGCGAATCATTCCCTTCTCCTTCTCTGTAAGATTATCTGGAAGCACCGCTTCGAACAAATGGATGACGTCTCCATAGCCTCCTGCCTGTAAGGCGACCGGCCAATCGCTGCCGAACAGCAGCCGATCGCAACCGAACAGCGGCACCAACTGTTCGACGTAGGGTCGAATCCTTTCAGGATGGGAACCACCTGCCATCGTAATCATGCCAGACAATTTAACCGCTACGCCGGGAATCCGGGATAGCCGCTCCATACCGATTCGCCACGGTTCCATCCCCTGATCTCGGATGTTAGGACAACCGAGATGGTTGACGACTACTTTGAGCTGTGGCAGCTCCTCTAAATACACTGCTGCATCTACAAGGTCATCAGGCTGTATAAGCAGATCCAGCGTAAGCCCCGCTTGCATCAATTCAGCAAGGGCAGACCGGAGTTTGACTTGCTCAGCCTCCGACCGTACAGACCGAAATGCGCTGCCGTTAAGTCTAATGCCGGTGAAGCGTGGATTGACCCTCAAGGATGCGAGCTGATCGTAAAAATGATCCGCGAACGGATCGAGTCCTCCGCTCACGCCGGATATAATCGGCCAAGACTGCGCCAACTCCAGCAGGAATGCCGCTTCCTCCATCTTAACGGCGGCCTGAACAGCTATGAGTCCCTTCACACCGAAAGCACCTAGTTCCGGCAGCAGCATTTCTGGCAAGTAATCCTTGTAGAGCAGCTCATTCTCAGACTTCAGCCAACCGTAATCCATACGCGAGGGCTGCCAAAAATGAACGTGACTGTCTACGTACATGACGTAACCCCATCTCCCCTGCGTCCGGCCAGTAAATCGGCGGCGTACGGGTTCGGCCACGGCATCTCATAGCTTGGCGAATTGACGTAACGCTTCATGCCAAGTTGCAGCCTAATGCCTGATCCTTGGGCTAGCTGAACGGCTAGCCATTTGCCTTCGAGCTCTATCTGCGATCCCGGTACAGGGCAGCCTTCTGCGTCGATTCGCTGGGCACTGGTGAATTCGTGCTCACCGAAACTTCCCGCCTGAATGACGACCTCGCGTTCGTCAAATAAACTGGTGTTACATAGCTGCAAAGTCACACTATCTACTGTAAGCGCCTCCACTAGTGCTGACACGCCTTGCGGAAGACCTGGTCTATTCTCCTGGGAATCAAAGTAGCGCACGCGAGCATGCTGCAAACCGCCATGCGAGATGTGCATCGGTCCACCCAATGTTAGTTGTACAAGTGATTCGAAATAAATCGGGCACATTTCCTGCCAAATATGAATGTTAGAGAAATCACCGTCAGCAAAGTCGCTTTTCCACCCATGCGGGTCGCCCTGATCCGAGCGCATTTTCTCCAACTGCCGACCAATCAGCTCCATGTTAGCGGCCAGTATCCGCTTCGGATAGTCTGGGTTGAGCCCACGAATGTACTGGAACCAAGGCTCTGTATTGCCGATATAGTGCTTCGTTTCCCTTCCTGTCTTGCTATCTCTTCCCGATACGACCGGCACCGTAATTTCATTCCAATCATGATCTTTCGGAATCCGTTCTAACCGCTCTAAATCCTCGTCATCCATGGACATGGTCCACAGATAAACGGGATACTTCGGCAACGCCTTCCGCCAATCGTACCAGCCGTTATCCCCATGCTTATTAGGTACGAGAACCTGGCCGTTCTCTTCCCGCCGCAGCGCCCAGTTGGCATCTAGTTGGGAACGAGCTAGCGTAAGCTGGGTCATGTCTCCCGTAAGTAATACAGCATTCATACACGCGTTCGTCAGAGGCTCAATGATGGTCATAAAGCCGTGCGGCCATCTCCATCCATAGTAACCTCCCCACCATTTGCCATCGTTGTACTCGCCGATGATGCCTGACAGTCCGATATTGTCGGGAATAATGCCTTCGTTAGTACGGGTACGTTCTTCCCATGCTGCGAGATACTCGATTACCCAATCTTGAAGGGCATTATCTCCCGTGTGCATAAAGGCGTGCGTAATCATTCCGGTTGCATTCAAATTCAGCGGAACGTCTCCCCGGTTCATTCGCTCATTCATCATCGCAATCATCTTCTGATAGACCTCATCATTAGACCAAGGGCATTTACCGCTCGCAAAATCGACACCAGGAATATCTTCATACGGTGCAGGATAGTGATCGAGAATGCTGCGATGCGTGACCCAATCCTCTTCTGACACTGTGAAACGCGGACCTTTGCTTCCGGTCAATGGGGACCTTATCAACTTCTGCGCCTTATCATAGTTGGGAGCATCAGGATCATCCCCCGTATACATCTTGGCAAAACGCACTGCCCTCTGCTTGTCCTTGTTGGTAACAGGGCCAGCTAGTCCGAGGAAGTAGAGAAATAAATAACCTTCACCATGATGCATCCAATCATAGTACGCATCAAATTCACGGTGAATTTGCCCATATTCCGTCCATTGCCAAGTAATCCCTTCCCAAATCTTACGCGATACGTCATGGAGCTCACGACTGCCCCCCAGCACATAAAGCAGTGCTAGATTCATGAACCCTTCATAAGGATCATCCGAACCGTCCATACCCGGCCATTCCTTCTGCCAGATCAAGCTCCCATCCGGTTGTGTGTAACGGGCCACAAATTCCTTCGCCGCCTGGTTCAATGTCGTAAACAACCATTGTTCCTGGAGCGCCCATTCTGGTGGAACCATTCGCTCTTGGGCTACAATCCTCGGCAACACGCTTCCTTGTTTGGTCACTTTTCTTCCTCCTTTTCAGCTGGAAATAAACTACGACCCTGAAATAACGCATACACCCGCTCCAGCTCTTCGGGATCCAAACCATGCCCATCGCAAAATGCCAAGTTCGCACGCAGCACTTCCGTCGTCGCAGCTCCGGTCAAGGTCACATGTATGGCTGGTTGCGACAGACTGAAACGCATCGCTGGCTCAACGAGACCGTGTGGTGCTGTTTTGCGCAAGAACTCCAGCTGCTCCATCCGCTTCAATGCTTCGTCGATGAGATTGGGCCGCAGAAATGGCGCTGGCGTATCCGCAAGCAAGCCAAGTCCGAGCACACTGCCGTTGATAACCCCAATCTCCTTCTCTGCTGCGAGCGGGAGCACTACATCTTTCGCCGTATGATCAATCAGCATATATCTCGCATAAAACTGGATGCTGTCAAATCGATTTAGCCGAATATACCGCTCTAGAAGTGACAAAATTCTTGTTGAAACGCCGATATAGCGAATCTTTCCGTCTTCCCGCAATTTCTCGAGGGCAGGAAGTGTCTCGTTCACAATCGTTTCATAGGGAACTTGCTCCACATCATGAATTTGCAGTAGATCAATCCAATCGGTTTGAAGCCGTTCCAAACTATGTTCAACGGAGCGAATCGTCGTCGCATAATCGAACGATTCTCCCGGTCCTACTGCCTTCGATGCCAACACAACTTCGTTTCTCCTGCCGTCTTTCAGCGCACTGCCGATTCGACGTTCTGACTCACCTCTGCCATAGCTCGGTGCTGTATCAATAAAATTAATGCCGCTATCCAACGCCTCATGGATCATCTTCTCGATGTCGCGTTCATCTGTAGGTCCAAAAACCCCGCCAAGGGGTGCACCGCCAAGCCCGAGTTTCGATACACGAAGTCCGGTGCGGCCGAATGTAGTATACTCCATTTCTATATCCCTCCTACTGTAAATTGTAGTGTTCATCCTTTATAATCAAAATAGCTAGAGTTCCCCATCTTATGGCATATCTTCTCTATTTGAGGAAGAGGTGAACACACACATGGAATTTATTTATACAGAACCGATCGGTTTAACCGATCTAGCCGTTCTTGAAGTTGGTACGCAAAGTTGCCTGCCTGACATGTCATTCGGGCCCAGCGTAAGAGATATGTACATCCTACATTACATTCACAGCGGGTATGGCACTTACTCGACGGGAGGCCGAACGGAACCGATCGGTCCTGGCGAACTGTTTCTCGTGATGCCGGACACCGTCCACACGTATCGTGCCAATTCGGATGAGCCTTGGAGCTACTCGTGGTTCGGTTTTGTCGGGACATTAGCCACCCGTCTGGTCGAGTTGGCTGGATTTACAGTCCTATCTCCCGTTCGTGGGGCTGATTCGTCACTCCCCGTTGAATCTCTATTTCACAATTTAATGCGCCTGCGAAATGAACCGGCTAAGGAGCTCCTTCTAACCGCTCTGCTGTACCAAATATTCGGAACGCTGGCCATACCGGACGATGCACCGCCACTTAGAGCGGATGTTGGACACCACGTTCGCAATGCCGTTTCCTTTATGAACACCCGCTATGCTGATCGCATTGGTCTCCACGAAATTGCAGAGCATGTAGGACTGGATACCAAGTACTTGTGCCGTCTCTTTCAGCAGCGCCTATCTATGTCCCCTTACCGATATTTAACCGACGTTCGGATGAGAAAAGCTTGCCGCCTTCTCCGCAGGCAGCTTCTCGGGATCGCCGAAATAGCCCAGTCCGTGGGCTACCAAGATCCTCTCATGTTTTCGCGCATGTTTAAACGGACAATTGGTCTATCCCCATCGGCATACAGGGAGAAGGCCAGATTGGAGAGCGGAACTACCCCCTATGAAACTTCCTGATTATTTCCAAAAATGAAAAATAAGCCTATCGATGATAGGCGATAATTGGTATAATAGCTTTCGTACAACTGAACTTGGGTGGTCGGCATCCTCCGGAGAGGAGGTAATGCCTATCTCATTTTCATTTCATGAGTTAATGCTGTTCGGGATGTTTATTCTCGCACTTTTAACCTATGTGAAAAGAAAATAACCCCACTCAGGTTAGCGCCAAGGGTAGGGGTTATTCATTTCCGGTATGTCACTCGGAGTGTCTCCATCCAAGTGTTGTGCAGGAGACGGACCGCGAATCCGTCTCTTTTGTTATATTTACTCTAACATACTCTATTCATACCCGCAAATAATTATTAATTGGCACTTACGTTTTTGAATTGTTAATCAAAATCGTAGCGCTCCTCTTTCCAGGGATTTCCATACATATGATAGCCGTTCCGCTCCCAGAAGCCCGGCTTATCCTTCGCCATGAATTCGATGCCGCGCAGCCATTTGGCACTTTTCCAGAAATACAAATGCGGTACAACCATTCGCACGGGTGCTCCATGGTCAGGTGTTAGCAGCACACCATTATGTCGGATACCCAGAAAAGACGTCTCCAACAGGAAATCTTCCAATGGAAGATTCGTCGTCCATCCATGCTCCGCATGCAGCATGACATGGGTTGCTTCCGGCTTCAGCTTCACTTTGCTCATCAGTTCCGACACAGCAATGCCTTCCCACACATTATCCAACTTGGACCATGTGGTCACACAGTGAATATCGTTCGTAAATTCCTTGCGCGGCAACGCCATGAAATCCTTGTACGAGATGGTGAACTCTTCCTCCACCAAGCCGAACAAACGCAAATCCCATAGGCTCATATCGTTATAGTAGGGGACAGACCCATAGTGCAACACAGGCCAGCCTTGTGTCAGCGTTTGCCCAGGAGGAACGCGGTCGTTCGGGTCTTGCGGCAGCTTTTGACCAAATTGCATGGAAAAAACCTCCATCTGTTCTACTTCCATAGAAATCGGAACAACCTAGTCGTTACCGATATAGGAGCTGTATTCCGCAGCGTTCAATAAACCTTCCAATGCTTCCGGTCCCGAAATTTCTACTTCAACCATCCAACCTTCACCGAAAGATGCATTGTTGACTAGCTCTGGCGAACCTTCTAAAGTACTGTTCACAGCCGTTACTTTTCCTGATACGGGGCAGAAAATATCCGAAACCGTTTTGACCGATTCCACGCTCCCAATGCTTTCATTCGCTGTAACAGAAGCACCAACTTTCGGAAGCTCGACGAATACAATATCACCCAATTGATCTTGTGCAAATTCGGTAATCCCTATGCGAACCACCGTATCCGATAGCTTCTCTACCCACTCGTGCTCTTTGGTGTATAACAAATTGGCTTGTACGTTGCTCATCAGTCCACGCCTCACTTACTTACAAATTTTGCTTATAGCTTAATCTACTGCGAACATCAAAGTCAAGATGGACCTCCGAGATGAAGTGAAACGAGCATACAGATCCACTGCTGATCCACAAGTACAAAAGTTACTGTTGACAATCTACACCAATTTAGGCGCATAATGAATATACTAAGACAATTAAATATTGGCGAATGAGGATACAGGGAGAGACTGCTGAGTAGGATGGCGGCGCCGAAGGAGTAAGCCAGGTGTGGTGAATCTCTCAGGCAAAAGGACCTGTGTCGGACGCGACTCTGGAGAGCTTCGAGGAATCAGTAAGCACGATGAATCGAACACCCAAGGGGAAACTAAACGGTTGAGCATAGAAGTTCATTCGTTCTAGGCAACTCTCAGGTACAAAGGACAGGGGCAAAAGGTATGTTTGTGTTGCATACCTTTTGCTCTTTTTTGGCATTTCCGGCAATACTACCAACGGATAAAAGTCGATTGTAGGTGAGGTTATACGCATGTTGAAACGAACACCGCTTTTCCCGGTATATGCGGAGTATGGCGCGAGAATCATCGATTTTGGCGGCTGGGAACTTCCTGTGCAGTTCACTGGCATTCAAAAGGAGCATGACGCTGTCAGGGGGCAAGCTGGGCTTTTTGATGTGTCGCATATGGGGGAATTACGTATACATGGCGTGAATGCTTTGGCATTTTTACAACGCGTTACGACGAATGATGTGGCTAAGCTGGTGGAAGGCCAGTGCCAGTACAGCCTCCTCTGCTACCCTGACGGTGGTGTGGTCGATGATCTGCTCGTTTATAAGCTGAAAGACGATGACTATATGCTAGTTATCAATGCCTCCAATATTGAAAAAGATATCGCGTGGCTGCAGCAGCACCTGACAGGTGAGGTCGAACTGACTGATGTTTCTGATGAGACTGCCTTGCTGGCGCTGCAAGGGCCACGGGCCGTAGACATTTTAGCCAAATTGACTGATGCTCCAATTCAAGCCTTGAAGACGTTCCATTTCCTTGCAGATGTGACAGTAGGCGATGTAACCACGTTGGTATCCCGCACAGGGTATACAGGTGAAGATGGCTTCGAGTTATATGTGGATCAAAAGGATGCCGTGACATTGTGGCGGAAACTCCTCGAGGCTGGTGAAGAGCATGGGCTCATTCCGACAGGTTTAGGAGCTCGAGATACGCTTCGTTTTGAAGCGCGTCTTCCCCTATACGGACAAGAGCTATCCTCGAAGATTTCGCCGCTGGAGGCGGGACTTTCCTTTTTTGTAAAGTTGGATAAAGGTGATTTCATAGGGCGTGATGCCCTCCTCGAGCAAAAAACACATGGCGTGACCCGCAAGCTTGTCGGCATTGAAATGCAAGAGCGCGGAATCCCCAGACCGCATTACGCCGTATACGCCGAAGGTAAACAGATTGGTGAAGTAACAACAGGGACACAGTCTCCAACGTACAAAACGAATGTGGGCTTAGCCCTGATCGATTCCGCATATAGCGCTCTAGGTACGGAAATCTTTGTCGAGATTAGAGGCGCGCAAGTGAAAGCTTCAGTCGTGACTACCCCTTTTCATAAAAAGAAATAATCCCCGAATCCGGGTCGGAAGGAGCATCTTCGATTATGAAACATCGTTATTTACCTATTACGGAGCAGGATCAAAAGGAAATGTTGGAAACGATCGGCATCTCCTCAATGGAAGAGATGTTTAGCGATATCCCGCAGGGGGTTCGGTTTCAGGGTGAACTGCAAGTGGGGCATGCGCTCAGTGAACAGGGATTACTCCGATATATGCGCCAGTTGGCGGGGCGCAATGCGGATTTCCAGCGGTACGCCAGCTTCCTCGGCGCTGGCATCTATGATCATCACCTTCCGGTGGTGATCAATCATGTGATCTCACGCTCGGAGTTCTACACCGCGTACACGCCTTATCAACCGGAGATTAGCCAGGGGGAATTGCAGGCGATTTTTGAATTTCAGTCGTACATCTGTGAGCTCACCGGCATGGCCGTGGCGAACGCCTCGATGTACGATGGGGCAACGGCGCTGGCCGAAGCCGGTGCCCTAGCCAGCAGCGCGACGAAGCGCAGCCGTCTGCTCGTGTCCCGTGCGGTGCACCCGGAGGCGCGCGCTGTGCTGCGCACGACCGCCCGCGGGCTGAACTTGGACGTCGTCGAGATCGCGGTTACATCCGTAGGCGTAACCGATCTAGACGACCTCGCGTCCAAGGTCGCAAGCGGCGAACCCGCCGCCGTCATCCTCCAATCGCCGAATTTCTTCGGCTGCTTGGAGGATATCGCGGCTATGGAGCCGCTCGCGCACGGCGCGGGCGCACTGCTCGTCGTGAGCGCGAATCCGCTCACGCTCGGGCTGCTCGAAGCGCCGGGCAAGCTCGGCGCTGACATCGTCGTCGGCGATTGCCAGCCACTCGGCATCCCAGCTGCGCTGGGAGGGCCGAGCTGCGGCTACTTCGCCGTCGCGGAGAGCTGGATGCGCCGCATGCCGGGGCGCATCGTGGGCCAGACCGTGGACCGCGATGGCAAGCGCGGTTTCGTCCTTACGCTGCAAGCGCGGGAGCAGCACATCCGACGTGAGAAAGCCACGTCGAATATCTGCTCCAACCAGGCGCTGCTCGCGCTTTGCGCATCCGTGTACTTGTCCACGATGGGCAAGCAAGGCATTCAGGACGTTGGCACGCTGAACGTCCGCAAAGCCCATTATGCGGCGGACCGACTAACCGCGTCATCCAAGCTGGAGCTGCCGTTCGCAGGCAGCTACTTCAATGAATTTGCCGTCAAGCTGCCGGACGGCACGAACATCGAGGAGCTGAATCGTCAGCTCCTCCAGCGCAATATCATCGGCGGCTACGATCTCGGCCGCGATTACCCCGAGCTAGCCGGCCATATGCTAATCGCCGTCACCGAGCAACGAACTCGCGAAGATATAGATGCCTTCGCAGCCGCATTGGAGGAACTCGTATGAACAACGAAAAAGCGCTTATTTTCGAAATGAGTCATCCTGGACGCGTCGCCTATTCCTTACCCGACTCGGATGTCCCCGACGTGAGTATCGACGAACTTCTGCCTGCCAAGTTTCGCCGGAAGCAAGAACCAGACCTACCCGAAGTGTATGAAGTCGATGTCATCCGCCATTACACGGCGCTTTCCAGACGCAACTTCGGCGTAGATAATGGCTTCTATCCGCTCGGCTCGTGTACGATGAAATATAATCCCAAAATCAACGAAGACGTCGCCCGCTTCCCCGGTTTTGCTCATATCCACCCGTATCAGCCGGAGGAGTCGATACAAGGGGCTCTAGAGCTGCTGTACAATCTCCAGCATGATCTCGAAGCCATCACAGGCATGGATCGCGTAACGTTGCAGCCCGCGGCTGGTGCCCATGGCGAATGGACGGGGCTCATGATGATTCGTGCTTATCACGAAAGTCGCGGCGAGCACCGCACCAAGGTCATTTGCCCTGATTCCGCACATGGCACCAATCCAGCCAGTGCCACCGTTGCTGGCTTCCAAACTGTGACCATCCCATCCGATGAACGCGGCCTTGTGAATCTTGACGAGCTGCGCCGTGCCGTCGGCTCCGATACCGCTGCGCTCATGCTCACGAACCCGAACACACTCGGTTTGTTCGAAGAACAAATCGTCGAGATCGCCGAAATCGTGCATGGGGCAGGCGGACTGCTCTACTATGATGGCGCGAACGCGAATGCCATTATGGGCATCACACGTCCAGGTGACATGGGCTTCGATGTGGTCCATCTCAACCTGCATAAGACCATGAGCACCCCGCACGGCGGAGGCGGACCAGGTGCAGGACCGGTCGGCGTCAAAGAACGGCTGATCCCTTTTCTTCCGACACCGCTTGTCGCCAAGCGGGAGGATAACAGTTTCTATTTTGACTACAACTATCCACAGTCCATCGGCCGCGTCAAAGGCTACTACGGCAACTTCGGCATTCTCGTTCGTGCCTACACTTACATTCGCACACTTGGGCCGGAAGGCTTGCGCAAAGTATCCGAATTTGCTGTGCTGAACGCCAACTATATGCTCGCTCGGTTAACACCTTATTTCGATGTGCCGCATCCCCGCTTCTGTAAGCACGAATTCGTGCTGTCGGGGAATCGCCAGAAGAAGCTGGGCGTCCGTACGCTCGATATTGCCAAAAGACTACTCGACTTCGGCTATCACCCGCCAACGATCTATTTCCCACTCAGCGTGGAAGAATGCATCATGATCGAGCCAACGGAAACGGAAAGCAAGCAAACCTTGGATGGCTTCATCGATACGATGATCGCCATCGCCAAAGAAGCAGAAGAGACTCCCGAGTTGGTTAAAAATGCGCCATACACCACCGTCGTCAGTCGGATGGATGAGGCATTGGCCGCTCGGAAGCCGGTTCTGAACTGTACTTGCGGGTAAAATGTACACCTGACTATCGCCACAATACGTGAAAAGGCTGATTCCCAAAGTAGAGTGCTACTTTTGGGGATCAGCCTTTTTATCTTCTTTGGGGATGTTAGCACTTATTAGACTCACTAACCAATCAATAGTCCGAAAAAACCGAACTAAATGGAATCAAGTCCCACCCGATGATCGATTAGTTTGATTTTACCCAACTATTTCACCAATTTCCAAGGTGAGCGCCGGTTTTGGGCATTTTAAGTGGGCTAAATCGGACTACAGCCGCTAATCTCCTCCAAATCTCCTATTTAAGTAGGAAAAGTCGAACTAATCAGCTTCCAAACGTTTACAGCAACTGTCGTCAGCAGGTTGGATGGGAGATTGGCCACAGTCGGTTGGATGTAGGGCTAGTCTACTCTCACACCGATAACTTCTCCACCAGCTGGTGAGAAGCCAGCACTCGATCCGCCCGAATGCCGCAAGCATTCGGATCCTCCAGCGAGTCCAAGAAATGCTGGACGACTCCGGCGAAGCCTCTGCGCTCCAGCACCGTGTCCCAGCTGCCGAAGGTGCGCAGGCGCGGAGCGGCATTCCTATCATAAAAGACCGCTGACTCCAAATTCGTCACCTCGACGGATCTTCCGCTGCCGTGCAGCTCTACTTTTTCCAAATCAACGCCAGCGAGTCTAACCATACTATAGTTGCCTATCGAGGAACCAAAACCCAGCATGCCCGAAGCATGCAGCAGCTTGCCACTGTCATCTACTTGTTGGTGCGAGGCTCTCACCTCATATGCGCTTTCACCCAACCAAAGCAGCGTATCCAACATGTGAATCAAGTCGTCATAGAGCGTTTCCTTCGCACTATGCCCTTGCAGCTTCGTACGGTGCTTAACGGCAGACGCTACGTCGAATCCGCCCGCTTCCTGCAACCAGTTTTTCGCTTCCACATACAGAGGTGCATAGCGACGATTGAAACCAGCTGCAAGCAGCACACCTTTGCTTTCTGCATAGGACGCCATTTCCACGGACTCTCCCCACGCATACGAAAGCGGCTTATCGACATATATGGCCACACCATGCGCCATACACTTCATCGCAAGTTCATAATGCGTCGAAGTCGGACTATGCACGAAAACAGCATCCAACCCAAGCGCTAACAAGTCATTCAATTGTGTCGTCCCGAACGGGATTCTGTACTTCACTTTCATCCGTTCGACGGTCGCTGGCGTAGAGCTCATAATCCCTACAAGGTCCACCCGTTCATTGACGGAGAGCAGTGGTAAGTATACTTTTTGCGCAATATCGCCTAATCCGATAAGGCCTATTCTTTTTTTGGACATATTAATTGCCACTCCTTATCTCTGTTCGCAACACATATCGACCTACCCACAATCCTAGTATGAGCAAAATCGCTCCAACCAACGTAGACACACCGTAGATCTGCACCCACATCGGTTGATCGGTAATCAGGGCATAAATCTTCCCGCCTGCAACTGGCCCTAAAAACGCTGCAAAGCCAGTGATCGCTGAATACGTAGCAATGTACATCGGACGTTCACTCTTTGGCGTATCGCCGATCGTAAAGGCAAAAACCATCTGATTAAAGCCGCCCAAACCAATTCCTAGCACAATATGAACTAAGAATAGTACAACAACAGCTGGAATGAAGGCGATCGCTCCCCATAATAAACAAGCTAATGCAATAATCGGAAGCGACCATAATAGCAAAGTTTGAGCCGAGAATCGTGCATTCAAATTTCCCCATACATAATAGCTAGCCATCATGACTAACGTATGTACCACGGTAATATAGGAAACAGTTCCATAGGATACATTCATCAACTTCAACATGACATAGGAGAAAAGCGGCACCGTTAATCCTTGCACGAAGAGGAAGGCGGCCAAGAATATAATCGCTTTGAGAAACGCGCGGTCCATCAGTGGCTTCCGGATCATCCCAACTGGATTGGAGGCTGTTGAAGGCTCGAAAGGCGGATTCGGATACAAAAAGTAAGCAATCACGTTAAGAACCACACATACACTTACGATCATAAAAAGGTAATTGAAGCCCTGCTCACCGGGATACCTATCGAGAATCTGACCACCTACGAATAGCGCCAGTGAGCTTACGCCACCTAGAATGGTATTCCGCATTCCAAAATAACGACCACGAATCGGTCCAGGTACCGCGTCGCTGATTAGTGATGTCCACACAATTCCCCCTGCCGCATTCCCCAGATGCGCAGCCGTGTACAGAATCATATAAGTGATGACCCAATACTCTTGCGGCAAGACAAAAGGAATTAAACCTACACAAGCCCATAAGACACGATGGGTTGATCCGAAAATAATCAGCATGCGCTTCCGATTTTGAAATTTCTGCATGACAACAGCCATCCCGATTTGCACAATGTTCACGACTGTTGTAATGGCAAGAATAAGTCCAATTTCCGTCGAGCTTGCTCCTAAGTAAATCAAGTAACCGGTTAAGAACGGCCCCCCAAGCAGTTGAAAAATAATAACAGCAGGAAAGCCCTCGAATGTTGCGACGAGTAAACTTTTACGGTAATTGGACATTTTTTTCTTCGGCTTACGCGCATTCGGATCGAATAGTTTCATAGGTATAAAACTCCTTTTGTCGGTCTAGCAAGGTTAGTAGGATCTAATAGTTTACAACCTATGGGTTGCTTATGTTAAAATAGGAAAGACTACCTAATCTATCATGTCAGGCGGGATTATCGAAACCTTATGAAATCTAAATATTGGGGTTTGCTGGCAACATTGTTGCTCTTTTTGATTTTCATTGTACTCTCTCTGAAATTTGAGTCAACTACTTATTTGTATGTCGCTAGTGTTTGCCCGATTCTTGTCGTCCCCTTTTTACCAGATATCCGCTCGAATCAATATATTAAGCCCAAAGGGAACGGCGCTGTACGCCTCATTTCAATGGAAAACAAGGATGGCGGAGATACTGATTTTCTCGTAATTCTTTTTGAACCGGGTTATATCAAATGGAATGGCGGCAAACTTTTCTTCAATCTCTCAGATAATATGAAAGATGTGTATGTAAAGCCAGATCCATTTGCGGCAACGCTTACTGTACTCAAATATGATCTGTTCAAGCATCGCCGTAAGAAACATTGGATTGGCATTTCCTTATCCCAGCTTCAGCAGCGCACCGAACAGCTCTCTTATACAACCAATGAAGTAAACCGTCTAATTATTCGTACTTCGGATATTGAAGAATTGCTGCAAACCAACTTTAAACAACCTGCTTCTGTAGGCCAACAAGTTGGCGCTTAAGGGGCACCAAAACACAAAATCACCCAACGCTTGAGATCTCAGTCTACATGCAACAAGTAGGTTTGAGAGTTTCAATCGTGGGTGATTTTTATTTTAAAAAGATTAAGTGCGGAGCTCGTCGCACAAATACGCTGCTAACGTACGAACCATTACACCAGTTGCCCCTTTGGGCTCGATGCCTTTGGCCGACCATAACCAAGCTGTACCACCGGTGTCCAAATGGATCCACGGCGTTTCTTCGGCAAAGTATCCGATGAACAGACCTGCCGTAATCGCGCCTGCCCAGCGGTCGGAGGAGGTCGCATTTTTGATATCCGCTACATCACTCTTTAGCATCGCACGATATTCAGGATAGTTGGGAAGCTGCCATACTTTCTCACCAGCAGCTCCTGCTGCTTGTAGAAATGGTTTAATGAATTCATCGTCGTTCGTAACGGCTCCTGTTGCGATGTCTGCCAAAGATATCAAAATCGCACCCGTTAATGTCGCTACATCGATGAGTCGGTTCGCCCCTTGCGCTTTCGCGTAGGTGATTCCCTCTGCCAAAATAATACGACCCTCCGCATCGGTATTGAGTACCTCCACGGAATGCCCGCTGAGCATCGTAACGATATCCCCAGGACGGTACGCCGTACCCGACGTCATATTCTCCGCAGCGGGAATGACCACAACCAGATTCACCTTCGGTTTCAATTGACCGACGACGTGCAGAGCTCCAAGCAGTGTGGCAGCTCCGCCCATGTCACTGATCATTTCTTCCATGCCGTCGGGCCTTTTCATCGAGATACCGCCGGTATCGAAGGTCACGCCCTTGCCGACGAGGCCCAGCACGTCGGCGCTATCTGGATCACCCGTGTAACGCAGGGTGATCATGCGGGGCGGGTGGACGCTGCCCCCGCCCACCGCTGTGAGGCCGCCCATCCCGCGGGCGGCGATTTCGCGCTCATCCAGCACTTCTACGGCGAAGCCATAGTGCTGGGCGAGCTTGATGGCTTCCTCTGCGAGGGAAGCCGGCACAAGCTTGTTGCCCGGGAGGTTCGTGAGATCCCGGGCATAGTTCGTGCCTTCCGCAATCGCCTCGGCGGCTGCGACTTGTTGAAGAAGCGCTGCATCCGCAGCCGCTTCCGTGAGCAACACCGCCTGGCGCAGCTCCGCGCGCGCAGGCTCGTTCTTGCGGTACGCCGCGATGCGGTACGTACCGAGGAGCAGCCCTTCGGTCAGCGCCGAGGCGGCTGACCGGGTGTCGAAGCCGCTTGGCAGCTTCAGCGCCAAGCGTTCGAACTGCAGCGCGAGCATCTTGCGCGCTGCGAAGACCGCGGCTGCGCGCAGCGTATCGCGCGTGGCAGCGGGGCCGAGCCCCGCAACCAGCACGTACGCGTACGGCAGCAGCCCGTGGGTCGGCAGCGCCTCTAGCTCGCCTGATGCGCCCGTGAATAGGCCCTTTGCGCGCATGCGCTCAAGGGCCTGGTCGAGCTGCGGCAGGCCGAGGACGCCGTCCTGGCGCAGCTCCGCTTCCGTGAGGCAGACGAGAATCGCGTCTGCCCCTTCTGTATTTTCCAACAACGAGGTGTACACACGCGTTGTAATGTCAGTTATTCTCGTAAACATAGGAAAATGATCCCTACCCTCATCCAAATTTCAACCCTTACTCTTAATTCTTATTTCCTGTCTTTCTACTCCACCTTGCCGCTATCTTGCTACTTTACTATACATCCAATCCTGTTACTCTAACTTGCTTCCTAACTTGTTACTCTACCTTACTCGCTACACTTCTACTCTAACTAGCTTCTTAATCTTGTCTCTCTACCGTACTCTCCATCTCGCTCCCCTAACCAGACTACTCCGCCAATTAACTATAAAAACTCCCGTTAATTCCTTACTTTCTCGCCAAAAAATCCATTTAACTGGAAAAACTCCAGCTATTTTCCACCGAATTGCCATTTTCAAACCAATCTAGGCAAATTAACTACATAAAATCCATCTATTCCTCTAAATTCATCGGATTAATCAAAATTAGCTGTACTTTTTCCATTTATTCGCGTGAGGAGTCGCATGTTGGGTCACCTTCATACGGTATCGCGCACATGCACCTACATGCCCTACTCCCTTGTTCCACACTCGCACGCACCTATATACCCTACTCCTAGCGAAACTCCTTACTCTCCCTAATAAAACGAAGCAGCCTTCTGCACGACCGATGACATTGGCAATTGGTACGGACACTTCGCTTCACACAGTGGGACTACCTTACAAGGGTCATGGTCTGCACAGCTAGTTATTTTCTCCTGATGGCGCTGGAAAAATCCATTCCCCTTCGGCAGCAAGCCGAATTTCTCTCTGAACTTACTAGCGATCATCACATCAGGGATTGGGATTTCCAGTGGACATGAGCAGTAATTGCAACGTCTGCAATCGTGCTCACCTAGTTCAAGTGCGAGCTGCTCTAGTTCACGGCGCTCCTCGGGGCCAACTTCTTTCAGTTGCGCATCCAAGTTTTCTTGCACTTCCTTAACGCTGACCATCCCCGAAATTGTTACATGCACATCTTGGCTATACGGATAGCGGATCGCCTGTTCCACTGGTTGAATGAATCCACCTGACAACGGCTTCATGGCGACGCGCATCAAATCCATCTCAGCTGCTTTGGGAATTAGCTCATCCAAAGCAAAAGGCTGTGCCAAGTTCAGATGAAATAGAATTTGCGAGAACTGCTCGTTCGCAATCCATTTGACAAGTAGATCTGGACGATGTCCGGAAATGCCGATAAATCGCACTTTGCCCTCTCGCTGAGCCTCTAATGCCGCCTCATAAGCGCCACCGACTTCCATCGCTTTCTTATATTCCGTTACGTTATTCACATAGTGAATTTGTAATAAATCAACATGATCGGTCTTCATGCGTACTAGGCTTCGCTCGATTTCCGCTTTCGCCGTAGCATAATCACGTGCTCCCGTTTTCGTTGCCAAGAAATACTCCTGTCTTCGATGCGAGATGCACTCCCCTATAATTTCTTCACTATTCCTATATGCTGCCGCAGTATCTATGTAATTAATGCCATGGTCCAAAGCATAATTAAGCGCTTCTCTCGCTTGTTCCAAAGGAACGCTAGGCAAATTCATAGCGCCAAACCCTAATGACGACACTTTATAACCTGACTTCCCAAATGTTGAATACTTCAAGCCCTATTCCCCCTCAGGTTTGCTGGTCTACAACCAGATTAACTTACTCTATTACTTCTTCTTCCTCACGCTCTCCCGCAAGAGCATTCACTTCACTTCAATATTGTAATACAAGTCACTTCTACTTTCCATGCTGCAAGAGATCCCGTACATGCAAAAACACCTGAGACAAATGCCCCAGGTGCTCTTCCTTTATCTTCTTCCCTCATTTTGATTCCCATTGTCGTCCCTATCATTATTTCCCCAGCCCCAGTTGACTCCGGGGAATTTCCCGTTGTCATCCTTAGAGAATGGGTTTACCGTAGGTTTACTTGAACTCGTTGGTTTCACTGTAGGCTTAGCTGTTGCCTTGGGCGTCGCTGTCGCCTTAGGGGTTGCAGTAGCCTTTGGTGTAGGGGTGGCCTTCGGCGTCGCAGTTGGTTGCTTCGTTACCGTCGGTTTCTTCCCATCATCGTCATCATCCCTACGATCCGGCTTTGGGGTCGGTTTGCGATCATCATTCTTGTCGTTATCGTTCTTATCGTTGTCATTATTCTTATCAATTCCGTTATTCTTACCATTGTTATTATTGTTGTTATTTCTTCCGTTATTGTCATTCTTGTCTCTATCGTTCTTCGATGTTGGCGTCGGCGTCGGCTTCTTCGTTACCTTGCTTGGCGTATTGCTTCCTGTGTTGTTACCTTTGCCGTTGTTATTTTTGCTGTTCTTATCATCATCTTTCGTAGATGAATTAGATCCAGATTTGGCAACGGGAGTTTGCCCAGCTCGTTCACTCAGCTTACCGGACTTTTCGTCAGCAAGTAACCTTTGCAAAGAAGACTTATCAATCGGCTTATCCGGTTTAACGAACGTTTGAATACCACCGTTGTCCTTCGCAAGTTGATGAATGGAAGTTGTTTTGATGTCATCCAGCGATACTTTCGCACCATTATCAATGGCATTGAGATAGATCGCGTATTTCCCTGCGGATACACCGCTAGCTTTGGCTTCCTGCCTAATTTCTTGTGGTGCAGCGAAGGCTTGCACTTCATAATTCTTCACTTGATCCGGATGACTCTCTTCGATGTGTTTATTAACCTGAGCTTTCAGTTTCGTCGCGATAGCTTCGTCGTCGACTTTTGTTTTGGCGCCTACAACTGTGGAGGAAATAATAATATCTCCTTCACCTTTCGCCAATGCCCCTTGCTCGGCTTTATCGAGAATATCAGACGTTACATCCGCTAAGGACTTACCTTCATACACGAGGGCCTGAATCAGATCTTCTCCGTCCGTATTCAATCCACGCAGATCACGAACAATTTCCTGATTATCAATGCCAATTTCAACACTTGGATTAATATCAATACTTACATACGCAACTACGCTATTGCCGGGCATGCCGCCTGACAAGGTTGTAACTAGAACGAAGCATACAACTATGGCAGCAGCCAATGCGGAAACGATGGCCATTTGCGGTACTTGTAACCGACGCTTCAGAGGTGAGTAGAGAATCTCTTCACCTAACTCACAGCTGCGCGTCCCCCGTGGTAACTTATCAAAATGCCCCTTTGAATTCATCACAATAATGGAGCTTTCGCTTAATTCCATTACGATCCCCTTGTTCATGCGCTGTTCTTCCTTTCATTCAACTTTCTTCATCACGAATATGTAAGTAATCCCGTAAATACGGATAGGGTCCGTTAAAAATAAGAGCAATGGCAATGATGTACTTACGATTTCGTTCCAACGTTTTTCTAGATACTTGAACTTGCTCGAGCAGCTCTTTAATTGGCAGCTGTCGTTTCGTCAACAGAGTGCGCATAAGCTCTGAATCCAGTGCAAGCGTGCGGCCGATACCGAATAGCATCTGCCTTGAGTCGTCATGCTTGGGGGAGGCATCCGTTAATTCTGAGAAATTAATGTCAAAATCACTTAAGCAGCGATTAAAATCAATAATCTCACTTCGCCTTTCTTCTAAACCCTTCTGCTTCTCATAGGCTTCGATGGCTTGATGAACCTCAATTGGATTCATTAAGTTGTCTTCATCATCTTCTTGATCAAACGAGCTATAAGGGATTTGTCCTTTAAAGCGTGACTCCTTACGAATAAAATCGATGAGTCTTCGCCTGATGACCGTTTCTGCAAAACCAAGAAATGATCTTCCCATGACCGAAGAGTATTGATTAATAGCTTCATTAAAAGCTGCTAAAGCAATGCTAAACTCATCATCTCTTGCAGGATCAATGAATCTTTTGCAAAACCTACTCGTTACTTTCGCTACATAGGGCTGATAATCTGCAATAAATTGATTCCTTAGTCGTAGGTCTCCTTTTTGAATCTGATGTATGGTTACCTCAAGTGAAGAGGCTTGCGGTTCATTTTTTCCGTGGGACTCATTCTTTCCCAGAAACTTTTTGAATAGTACCAGTAGCACCTTTCCACCTCACAGTATAGTAGTTTCGTCCTTATATATAACAATTCAGGGGGTATGTATAATGAAAATTATAAATAATTTGCTGATTCATTATAACATAGATCTTTAAATGAGCACCTACTGGCAAATAAACCCTTGTTCACGGTTTCAATTGCTTTATCAATCCTTTATAATATTAAGAAAACCTCTATCAGGGTGCCATCTCAGATGAGCCATGTTGAATAGCGGAGGTACGACAGGGAGGTGTTTTATATATGGAAGCAAGCAATCACTTTGGAAAGTTTCTTGAAACGTTACGAGGCAAAGCTTCATTGCGTAAAGCAGCTAATAAAAGCGGCCTATCTCATGCATATATTAGAGATTTGGAATTGGGTCGTAATCGTACGACCAATGATGTTATTAAACCATCTCCAGAGACATTGAGAAAGTTGGCACAAGCTTATCAATACCCGTATACGGATTTACTTAAAAAGGCAGGATATTTAGAAGAAACTTCCACATGGTCGAAGCCTGGGCAAGCCAATCTAGATACGATCTGGTATGTTGAATTTGGCATTCAATCCATTATCTACTATTCAGAGGACGGCATGCGTGAAGAACAGGTTGAGTCTCTCGTGGCTTTCACACACTTTATTGAAACATTAACAGAGCATCATTTTGTGAAAATGGATATGCATCTTTTCGTAAATTTGAACAAAATAAAAAAGTATGCCTCCGCAGAAGGCAAACTTTATTTTGATACATATGAAAATGCTCCCTTCATTATTGCCGCAGCAATCCCACAAAAGAAGTATCATCAAACTATTCTTGATTATGTCGCATTTAATAATGGACACGCCTTGGAATCATTAGGTCATTCAAGTCCCTCATCTTTGAATGCCAAGTTCTTTACTTAGCATAACGTAGATGAATAGAATTGTGGCCATACTCAATAGCTGAATGGGCATCACGACACTGAATACATTATCACTAAAAGCATGACGGTAGATCATGCCGATAATAACAACGATCATGTATAAATAGGCCCCGATATTCTCTCGATTGAATGGTATTCTCGTATAATGCGAAAGAAAGGTAAATCCTAATCTCCGCTTATATAACGTCATCAGGAATACGAATTTACCTAACAGAATTAAGAAACGTGTCGTATAAGAAACGGCAAGTTCATCTTTAATGACATGATAGGCTTCATCTTGTGTGAAATTGATACAAACATAGACAGTCGTTGAAATTAGAACTGGAAGTATGTAACCCGAAAGTGCAATGAGTAAAGCAGGTACGAACCGATATCGCCATACACACATAAGTAAGATACATATGATGCATACCAATATGAGGGGCGAATTATTAATTAAGGAAAGTAGTGCTCCCACCAGCACGGCAAGCGATATTTGTTTCCAATATGGCTTTATTCGAATGCGAAACAGCAACAAGGAGAATAAGACCATGGGAACAAAATGAATAATGGCTAGTATCAGTTTTACCCATGTGAACAATTGCGCTTTCCCCATTTCTAAGCGACGAAGTTATACGATAAGCAACTTTTTAATTTTTATCCTTACATTTAAAAGTATACAAGATATTTGTACTTTTGCCTTCAAAGTGGACTAAGTTGGCTGTTATAGCGTATAAGATGACAAAATTTTCTGCGATTGTCTAGAAAGGATTGGAGTGAGATCCGTAAATGAAGCATGGCTTTACAGTCGCCATCGTAGAAGATAATTACTGGGTAGGTCAATTATTAGAAAACTATTGTCAGCAATGTGGCTTACAGGTTATATCGATTGTATCGGACGGGGAACAATTTCTACGGGATTACGATAAGCTGCAACCTGATATCCTGCTCATGGATATTGGACTTGAGGGGAAATTGGATGGCATCTCCGTTGTGAAAGCCTTGCGGTTTTCGGGGTACCAAATGAAGGTCATTATGGTTAGTGGAACTACGAATACAGAGCATATCTTGACTGCCTTCCATGAGCTTGATTCTGTCTACTTTCTTTCCAAACCAGTCCTACTGCCCAAATTTCAAGCGGCCATTCGCAAAACGATTGCAGAAATTCAACTAGAGCGAAGCCGTACTTCAGAAGAAATACAGCCTGCTTCAGCAACGTGGATTACTGTTAAAAATCAGAAATCACAGCTTCCTATTTCCGAAGATGCGATTCTCTTTGTGGAAAAAGAGGACAAACGACTCTCCAGAATTCACTTGGTGAATGGCGCTCAAATGGAATCCAGCTCGAATTTATCGGATATTCTAGCGCAAAGCACACCCCATATGTTCAGTCCCTTCAAAGGCTATCTTGTGAATCTGCGGCATGTCGTTTCGTTTGTGAAAGAAAGCGGGTTCCCCACTTCTCGGAGATTTCTCATTCATTTGCGACATACCTCCGTCAAGATTCCACTTAGCCGTGATTTGCAGAAGGAATTCGCAAAATTGCTGCAGGAAGTCAAATAAAGCCGCACTGCATGTGCAGCACGGCTCCATTCCTAACAGGACAACCTCTAAGAATTCTTAGAGGTCTTTTTATTTTTGAGCTTGTCGCGGCGTACGCTAAGCATCTTGAGTCGCTTCATGAGTTGCTCTTCCCATTCCTGGTCCTCAATCGATTTGGCGAATCCTAGCAGATCTAACGCCATATCGATTTGGCAGCGAACGATATCGAGCGGTTCCTCACCTTCATGATTCACGCAATTATCGTGCAACAGATGATCTTTGCCATCGACGTATTCAATGAAATCGACTTCAGCAGCGCCATCTCCATGGGCATATTCGGCGAGGATTTCATATTCATTCTCAACCAAATAGTGAACCTCAATATGGTGACATACCGGGCAGAAGAGGATGGGCACATTGTGAATTTGTGTACGTATATGCTTTAAAGTACCTTTTGTTCCAATCATACTAGCTCCACAGCAAAAACTCATGGGAATTCCCTCCTTAAAGTTTTGCCTTAGCAAAACTCTCCTCGTAAGCATAAGCTTCGTCAAACCCGGATTTCTTTAATATATTCGTTACAAATGTGTGAAATTCCTTTTTCATAAGAGCTCTCGGAGATGTCAAATCATTCTAAATGTGTTTGTATAAGCATAATTATAGTATTGACTGAACCAATACGTGTTTTCCGAATTCTTAAGATGAAGGGGAGAGCGGCGTGAACATGATTCCGAGTGTTTCCAGACAGATAGCTTTTGTGCAGTACGACGATCAATCCTCCAGCATGACAGTCCAGTATCATACCGGATTCAGAGCTTCCTACACCAATGTCAAACAAGATGAGTATCTCTTGCTTTTCACGTCGGCGAATCGATATGATTCTCTCATGCGACTTACGGAGAGTAGGTACATGGAAGAAAACATTTCTACCAAGTAAGCTACAAGATCACCTTTCCCCTCGGTCAAACATCATAAGCAACCGCAAGATACTCAGCAATCTCCGCCCTTTCGTAAGGGGTGGAGATTTTTGGTTTATATGGCGCATATGCTACAATACAACATAGGATTAGTGCAATTACTTCTTCTTATAACATAAGCAAGCAGAAAAGGTGAGTCTGATCGCTATCCAAGCACGCCACTTTGCCCTTGATCGTGATTCGCTTTATTTACTGGCACAATCTCCTACCGTGCAGTTTATTTATTGGCAGCTTTCCTCCAGTAAGCAGATGCTCCTTCAGGAGCATTACGAGAAAGACTGGCGCTCATTATCTCCAACACTACGGTTTCACGAAGTCGATTCACCTCCTAGCACGTCTAACAGCAAGCTGCAGCCCCTCGCGAATCGGGTCTCAGAGCTTATGCTTCCCCCTGGAGATTCCTGTTTTCTCAGCGGGCTAGCCTCCGGCCAATCGTATATGGCAACATTAGGTATCCGGAATGAGCAGGGATCTTTCCTTCCGCTTCTACATTCCAATATCATTCAAATCCCAGCGCTAAGCCTGCCTGTCGATCATCACTCAGCCGCGTCTGATCATCCGTTCATTTACCAGCTAACATCTGTTCTTTTACCGCAAGTAACGCCCGATGAACATGTGTATTTCTCGGCCTATTCGGTGTATGTCCCGAAGAACACTTACCTTGTAGATATGGAACCTGGAGGCGATACTGATTGAGCACTAACGTACAAGGCTATGTTGCTTTGCTCTTGCATGCCCATATCCCTTATGTTCGCCACAACAGTTCTGAAATCACGCTAGAAGAACGCTGGTTCTTCGAAGCGGTTGTCGATACGTATCTGCCGCTCATCGACATGATGGAAAAGCTCATGGAAGATGAGGTGCCGTTCCGCTTTACCTTATCCTTGTCTCCACCCCTGCTTGCTATGCTAGAGGATTCTCGCATGCATCTGCGCCTCCGCAAGCACCTCTCCTCGCTTTGCGAGTTGGGCCAGCGAGAAGTCATTCGCCTATGGGGCGATGAAGCCTTCGGCCCCTTGGCTAAGCTGTACGCGGATCGGTATCACCGGCTCAAGCTCTTATACGATCGCCTACACGGTGATCTCATTGCCAAATTCCGCAGCCTTAGCTCCACAGGCTGCTTAGAATTAATTACTTGCGCAGCGACACATGCGTTCCTCCCCTTGGTTAAGAACGATAGCACTCTGCGTGCGCAGCTCGAGGCGGCGGTACAGGAATTCCGCCGGCACTTCGGGGTGGCTCCAGCAGGTATCTGGCTGCCTGAATGCGGCTACACGCCTGCGCTTGAGCCACACTTGCAAGCATTGGGTCTACGCTATTTCATCGTAGACACGCATGCACACACCTTAGCACGTCGCGATGCTGACAATGACATAGGCAAAGACATCGCGGGCCTACCGCTGCGCACGTCAGGCGGCGCCTGTGCATTCGCCAGGGACCCCGAAGCCGGCGCCCAGGTCTGGAGCGCCGAGGCTGGGTACCCCGGCGACCCCGACTATCGCGAATATTATCGCGATATCGGGCATGACCTCGGCCGCGAAGGCGGCGCCGAGTGGGCTTACTTGAAGCCCTACGTGCTGCCGGACGGCGCACGCATTAATACGGGCTTCAAGTACTACAGCGTCACCGGCGATGGTGACGCCAAAGTGCCCTACGACCCGGCGCGGGCCGCTCAGAAAGCTCAGCTCCATGCTGAGCATTTCATCGCTAGCCGGGTGGCGCAGGTGCGCCGCCTCGCGGAGCGGCGCACGGCTAGAGGCACAGGCGGTGCATCTGCGCCTGAAGAGCCCTACATCATCGTATGCCCGTACGATGCCGAACTGCTTGGGCACTGGTGGTACGAAGGCCACCAGTGGCTCGAAGCCGTGCTGCGCGGCTTTGCCGCGCGCAGCGATGACAGCGTAGTCGTGCAGACGACTACGCTTGGCGGCTACGCCGCCGCCCATGCGCCGACCACCGTAGCTGCGCTACCGGTGTCGAGTTGGGGCCGCGGCGGCTATGCCGAGGTCTGGCTGCAGCCGCGCAGCCAGTGGGTTACGCCGCGGCTGCACGCGGCGGAGGACCGTATGGTGCTGGCTGCGCAGCAGCACCAGGATCCCGCAGCGCTTAGCAGCTTGCAGCTGCGGGCGCTGAATCAAGCCGCGCGGGAGCTGATGCTCGCGCAGAGCAGCGATTGGACGTTTATTTTGGACGCGGATACGGTCACGTCTTATGCGACGAAGCGCATCGAAACGCATTTATCCCAATTTCATAATCTAATGAATACATTAGACAAGAGCGGATCTGACAAAGAGCTGGCTGCACTGGTTCATGCACTCGAGCGGAAGAGCCCTTTCTTACCAGAGCTTCATTATCGACTTTTTCAACCATCTGCCTCTAAATATACACTGCTACGCGCATCAACTTTAGTAGATACCGTCATACCTATAAACGAAGTTGCCGTTACTTCGAACCAAGGGGCTAATCAACAGAACCAGCCCTCCAAACTGCGCATTCTCATGCTAGCTTGGGAATATCCACCGCATGTGATTGGCGGTCTGGCAAGAGCCGTTTGCGATCTATCCAGAGGACTTGCTGCTGACGGACATTCCGTTCATGTCATTACCTGTCAGTCCCTAGGTTGTCTTCCCTATGAAGTTACCGAGGGAGTTCACATTCATCGTGCAGAAGTACTCCCAACAACAGATTCCCTACACTTCCTAGATCGCGTCTTTCAAATGAATTTGGCGTTAACAGAACTCATGTTGAACCTCATACAGCAGGGCATCGTGTTCGATCTCGTGCATGCACATGACTGGCTAGTGTACTACACAGCACATATTGCCAAACATCAAGCGCATCTCCCGCTTCTAGCCACGATTCACGCAACAGAAACAGGGCGCAATCTTGGGAAGCTCGAGTCACCGCTACAGAAGCGGATTCATACCCTAGAAGGTAAATTAACAGAAACAGCCGACCATCTCATCGTTTGCAGTCATGCCATGGGGCAAGAAATCAAGGCGCTCTTTCATATTCCTATTCACCAAATAACGGTAATTCCAAACAGTGTTTCTCCCTTGCACAAGCCCGAGTCCCCCCTCTTTACTTTGAATTCATTGCTTGCTGACACTATTTCCCCTGGCGGGAAACCACAGCGCATTCTTGCCTTTCTAGGCCGTCTTGTGTATGAAAAAGGGGTACACACACTACTCGCCGCGATGCCGCAAGTACTCACCCAATACCCAGACGCCAAACTCGTCATTGCGGGAGTCGGCCCTGAGCAAGATCGGTTAAAAGAACTCGCGCATAGCCTTGGAGATCGGGTAATCTTCGCTGGCTTTCTAGGCGAAGCTGACAAAAGCTTACTTTTACAAACGGCAGAGATCTGTATCTTCCCAAGCCTCTACGAACCCTTTGGATTAGTCGCATTAGAAGCAATGGCAAGCGGGACACCGCTTATCGTTTCAGATACTGGAGGCCTTGCTGAGATTGTCAGCCACGGAGTGAACGGATGTACTTGTCCTCCAGGGGATGCTGAAGCGTTAGCCGCGCAAATTATTCAACTATTGGAACAACCTCAGTATGCGTCTAAACTTGCTGCGAACGCCTTACGCACGGTTCATAGCGAATATAACTGGAAGAAAGTTGGCTCTATGACAACGCATGTTTACGATGCGGTAATTTCCAATCTGAAATCGTCTTCCAATCACTCTCCGCTTCAAAAGGAAATTATCAAATAATTTGGTAATCCACACCAAATGAAAGCGTGACCAGTAAGAATTTTCAGAATTTTTTCAAAGAAACATTGATTCCTTTGTCAGAATTAGGTAACCTAGTTGCAAGACTTGTGCTCCATCGTTCAGTCCTCGTGGCCTGATCTGAATGCGCGATCAAACAAAAGAGTGGGGAAGTGATTGTATTGCCAAGACATCTGGTCATCGGAAATGGAAAATTCCTTATTAACCTCGATCAGCATTCCTACATGCGAGATCTGTACTATCCTTTCGTAGGCCAGCTTAACCATATTGGCGGCTATCAGTGCCGTGTTGGTGTATGGGTAGATGGCGACTTCGCTTGGCTGAATGCCCCTGAGTGGCAATTCAAGCTTGCGTATGTGGAGGATTCTCTCGTCACAGAAGTGACAGCTACACATCCCGGCCTCGGTGTTACTCTGCTTATGAATGACGGTGTTCACCAGCGTGAGGATATTTATTTGAAACGAATTCATATCACCAATCACACGAATACGGTTCGTGAAGTGCGTATGTTCTTCAACCAAGACTTGCTCATTAATGAGACTGAGGTTGGTGATACAGCCGCTTACTACCCTTCTACGAATACCGTTTTTCATTATAAGAAAGATCGTTACTTTATGTTTAACGGAAGTACTGGCACGGAGGGGATTTTTCAGTATTCTACCGGTGTCAAAAGGTTCTATAACGCCGAAGGCACATGGCGCGATGCGGAAGATGGTCATCTGATGGGCAATGCCATTGCCCAAGGGTCCGTCGATAGTACGATCTCTTTCCGATTGTTCGTCCCACCGAATGGCAACCAGACGCTCTACTACTGGATGGGCGCAGGCAAGAACTTGGAGGAAGTGAAGAAGCTCGACTCCTACGTCAAAGACAGCCACCCAGGCAAGCTGCTTGACCGTGTAACGGTATATTGGCAGCGTTGGGCGAACAAAATCGATCGCGACTACTACGATCTCACACCTGAAGTACAACGTCTATTCAAACAAAGCTTGCTGCTTGTCCGTACGCAAACCGATGTGAACGGAGCTATTATTGCAGCGAATGACTCTGACATCATGCAGAGCAACCGAGATCATTACAGCTACATGTGGCCGCGCGATGGCGCATTAATCGCTTATTCCATGTCTATGGCGGGCTACCAAGGCATGATTATTCCGTTCTTTAACTTCTGTGCGAACGTGCTGTCGCCAGAAGGTTACTTGCATCACAAATACAATCCTGATGGAACCGTAGGCTCCAGTTGGCATCCTTATATTCATTCCGGACGCGTTCAGCTTCCGATTCAGGAAGATGAAACGGCTCTTGTCTTGTATGCCCTCTGGCAAGATTTCCAGAAAAATGGAAGTCTCGAGTTTGCTCAGTCTCTCTATCGCAATCTCATTCGCAGAGCGGCAAGATTTATGTCCACTTACATCGATCAAGAACTAAATCTTCCGAAGCCAAGTTACGATCTATGGGAAGAACGCTACGGGATCTATACCTTCACGGCATCTGCTGTATACGGGGGATTAATCGCTGCTTCAAACTTCAGCAACTTGTTTGGCGATGAAGAGCGCAGCAATCGCTACAAGCATACCGCGGAGAAAATTAAATCCGGTATCCTCAAACATTTGTGGGATGAAGGTGAACAACGATTCGTTCGCGGTTTGTACATGGAAGATGGCCAATGGGTGAAGGATATGACGCTCGAAAGCTCCGTGTACGGTATTTTTGAGTTTGGCGTACTGCCTGCTGACGATCCACGTGTAGTAAGCACGATGCTAGCTAACAAAGAAGGTCTCACGATCAAAACCGAAGTCGGTGGCTCCGCCCGTTATCATCATGATTATTACTTCCAACGCTCCACCGATATTGAGAAAGTGCCGGGCAATCCTTGGATCATTTGTACCCTGTGGATCGCAGAATGGGAAATTGAATATGCCAAGACAGTTGAAGACCTTGAGGCTCCGCGCCGAACTCTCGAATGGGTCGTCAAACATGCCATGGAAAGCGGCGTCTTATCCGAGCAATTGGATCCGTTCTCCGGTGAGCCGGTGTCTGTTGCTCCACTCACTTGGTCCCATGCGACTTATGTACTAACTGTGGTCAAATACCTGAACAAATACAAACAGCTATTAGGGAAGTAAACGATTGTAAACGGAGGACAGGAGTAAAATCTTGTCCTCCTTTCACATTCGACCATAGGGGGATATGGTTTTGGGGAATTTAAATTTTTATATCTTATGTATCATCATTCTGTATTTGCTTTATGTTATGGTATCCCGCACTCGGAAGAAAATGAAAATGAAGAAATCAGACCTTCCGCAGCTTGGAAAGTCTCGTAGAAAAAGAGCTGTTGCAGGTGATTCAAGTAACTGGTATGACACAGCTGTCTATGACCATAACCCTGGGCGTGGTCACCACAACCATCACCACAGCAGCCACGGGGATGACCATTGCGGTGATTCCAGCGACGCTAGTGATTCCGGGGATTCGGGAGGGGATTCTGGAGGAGACTCGGACTAGCCCCTTTCTTTCCAACCGAATCAGCCCGTTATTTTATTAAGGAGGTTGTGTATGGGAACTATTATCACTATTGTCATAATCGCAATTGTCGTTCTGTTTCTTTTTTCTGCTTTCTCCCACGAGTCTAAGAGCAGGCAACAGCGAAGACGCCGACATGACAACCATGACGCCAGCTATAATAGCTTTGCTAGTGACTCCTCTCCGTATGAGGATCATCGTCCTCATGGTAGTCATGGACATCACGGTGGTCATAGTGACCACGGGCACTCCCATGACAGCGGCGGAAATAGTGGTGGTGGAGATTCTGGCGGTGGCGGCGATGGTGGCGGCGGTGGCGGGGACTAAGTCATTTCTACTCGAAACAACCAGCCTTTATCATAGGGCGACTCATACAACAGCATAGTGGTGCGCTCTACCAACATATTCACAGCTACCACCTTCCCTGTCACAGGAGAAAGTAAGTCAAATTCATCAACAGCCGTTTCGATAGTGCTCATGAAGGCCCCTTTCGCTAACTCGGTCCCCTTCTCTGGCAGCTCTATGAATAGAATCATGCTCCATTTCTCTAACGCATCCTCTGTAAACCCAACTATAGCTTCGTTGCCTTCTTTACGTATCCAAAATAAATTTTCTGTCGTTATGCTATCCATACTCGGACCTCCTTAACAAGAAAGACCCCTCCGCCCGCATTCGCATGCTAACCGAGGGGCCTTTCTATGTAAGTATACCTTATTTAACAACCAAGTTTTTGTCGCCTGGTTTCCAGTTCATTGGGCACAATCCGCCGGATTGAAGCGCTTGAAGCACACGAAGTGTTTCTTCTACGCTGCGGCCTACATCGTTGTGGTTAACAACTTCGTATTTCAATTCGCCTTCTGGATCGATGATGAATAGACCGCGAAGTGCGATACCTTCTTCTTCGATTAGAACGCCATAGTCACGTGCAACGGATTTCGTAATGTCAGCAGCAAGTGGGAATGCCAATTTGCCAAGACCGTTGTCATTAACTGGAGTATTGATCCACGCTTTGTGCGTATGGATGCTGTCGATGGAAACACCAAGAATCTCAGTATCCAAAGCTTTGAATTGATCAGCAGCATAGCTAAGTGCTGTGATTTCAGTCGGACATACGAATGTGAAGTCTAATGGGTAGAAGAAAAGAACTAACCATTTTCCTTTGTAATCGGACAAAGATGCTTTACCGAATGCTGTACCGTCACCTGTAGCTGTCTCCATTGTAAAATCAGGAGCTTGTTTACCAACTAAACGCTCTGCCATGGGTATAATTCCTCCTCAAAATCTATCTAAATTTCTATATTATCCGTATAAAATGGTATCATTCCCCTACCTGAAAGTCAATAATTAGATCATATACTAGATAATAATTATTTTAATCCATGGAGGGCAACTACTGATGCACTTGTTCACGCCTCTGCTTACGTTTTTAGATAAAATGCTCCCACTCACTGATGAACAGAAAAACCGTTTCACAAGCTTACTTACCCCCATATCATTCGACAAAGGCGACCATTTACTGCGCTCGGGTGAGCAGATGTCCTATTTATATTTCAGCTTATCCGGCTGCTTTCGCATGTATTATAGTACCTATGACGGTAAAGAACGTATCAAATCCTTCTGTTCGACCCATGAATTCATCACTTCCTATAGTTCACTGCTGACGAACAGTCCTTCCCAATTTTCTATTCAAACGCTACAGCCCGCTACACTGCTTCGTATCTTTTACCCTGATTTCATGGCATTAACAGCCGAAGACCCGACCTGGGAACGTTTGGCAAGGCGAATGTCAGAAGGTTTGTATTTGAAAAAGGAAAGACGCGAAATGCAACTGCTAACTCTTTCTGCAGAGGATCGGTATCGCTGCTTTTTGGAGGAATTTGGCACTTTGGAAAATGAGATTCCCCAATACTATATCGCCTCGTATCTAGGCATTACGCCCGTTGCTCTAAGCCGGATTCGTGCAAAGTGGCGAAATACACAAGCATACTCATAATTTTGGCAATTAACCTAGGTTAATGAAATTCATAGCCATTCCTTTTATGCTGATTGATATCACCTTCGAAAGGATGTCGTTCAGATGAAACTAACTGGTCATTGTATCCTCATTACAGGGGGTTCTGCCGGTATTGGCCTTTCGCTCGCCAAGTCGCTTGTCGAGAAAGGCAATACAGTAATTATTGCGAGCAGTAACATCCATCGCTTACATCAAGCCGTGCAGGCTTGTCCCGCGCTAATTGCGTATCCGTGTGATTTGCATAATCCTGATGACATTAATGAATTCGCTCGGACAATGGTGCAGGCACACCCAGACCTAGATATCCTCATTAACAATGCCGGGATCCAATTCAACTATGATTTCCTCCAAGAAACGGATGTACGGAACAAAATCAACCGTGAAATCCAGATCAATCTGACAGCTACGATTCAGTTATGCAGCCATTTCTTGCAACATTTTATCACAAAGCCTAATGCGGCTATCGTCAATGTGTCCTCTGGACTCGGGCTCGTTCCCAAGAAATCAGCTCCCGTGTATTGTGCGACCAAAGCGGCCGTACATCTCTTCACCAAGAGCTTGCGCTATCAATTGGAAACAACAAATATTAAGGTATTTGAAATCATTCCTCCACTTGTAAGCACTGAGATGACCGCAGGTCGGGGCAAAGGGAAAATTTCGCCTGATCAGCTCGCTTCCGAATTCATACAAGGTTTCGAAAGGGACCATTATGAAATACTCATTGGCAAAACCAAGCTGCTTCGCCTTCTCCAACGAATCTCCCCATCGCTTGCGGATAAGCTTCTAAAGAATGGCTAAACGATTCCTACCTCCTCCTGATATGAAAAAAGCTCGCAATCCCGAAGCTTAACGGCTTCGAAAATGCGAGCTTATTGGTATAATTATTTGCGCATTGCGTCAACAATCAATTGACCCATTGCCAGCGTACCGATAGCTGTGCTCTTATCTACTGCGATGTCGCCTGTACGGTGACCAGCATCCAAGACTTCTTTCACTGCGCGCTCAATGGAATCCGCAGCTTCGTGGTAACCGAAAGTCAAACGGAACATCAAAGCAACGGAAAGAATTGTTGCGATTGGGTTGGAGATACCTTGACCTGCGATATCAGGCGCAGAACCGTGTACCGGCTCGTACAAGCCGAATGCACCTTCGCCAAGGGAAGCGGATGCTAGCATCCCGATGGAGCCAGTCAGCATCGCTGCTTCGTCGCTCAAGATGTCACCGAACATGTTCTCCGTTACGATAACGTCGAAGGAAGACGGACGGCGAAGCAATTGCATCGCACAGTTATCAACCAATACGTGCTCAAGCTCAACATCTGGGTAGTCAGCCGATACACGGATAACTACTTCACGCCATAGGCGGGATGTTTCAAGTACGTTCGCTTTATCAACAGAAGCAAGCTTCTTGCGACGTGTGCGTGCGATGTCGAACGCTTGACGCGCGATACGCTCGATTTCTTTTTCGCTGTAAGCACATGTATCAACCGCTTCTTGACCATTAGCTGTTTCACGACGGAATTTCTCACCGAAGTAAATACCGCCAGTCAACTCACGAACAACAATCAAATCAGTGCCTTCAAGCACTTCCGGTTTCAATGTGGAAGCTTCTTTCAAACAGTCGAAGATGAACGCAGGACGGATGTTCGAGAACAAGCCAAGCGCTTTACGAATACCTAGAAGACCTGTTTCTGGGCGAAGCTCTTTGGAGTTGTTGTCCCATTTCGGACCACCAACTGCTCCAAGAAGAACAGCATCAGCGGATTGACAAACTTTCAATGTCTCTTCTGGAAGTGGTGTACCTTTCTCATCGATCGCAATACCACCGAAAAGCGCATGTTCAGTTTCAAATTGATATCCGAATAATTCTTCGGTACGTTTCAATACTTTTTCTGCTTCAGCAACAACTTCTGGACCAATACCGTCCCCAGCGATTACCGCGATTTTTTTTACATCAGCCATGACAATCATTCACTCCTTATTGTAGCAAACCTAGTTTGTTAGCATTCCTATCGTTATATCCTGTTCTCATTGTACCATAAGATAGCACGCTACTTTAGATATAAAAGCTATTGCTTTGATAGTTTATTCCTATAACCATGCATGAAAAACTTTCCGTTGTCCATTTCATTATTTATGATCGCTATCTCCAGCCGTCAACAACGGTTCATACATCATAATCGCATGGTTATCCTTCACCCATTCATCCCTTACAAGCTGCCCTTCTCGATTCCTTACCCTGCGGTGAATTTCATTATGCCGGACATATCCACCCCAGTACTCTCGTGTGATTTTGTGGTTCTTCTCGTACATTTCGTAGCTATGAAGGGTGGGCGTAAGTGCACGCCATTCCCCTACCAAATGGGTATCCGAAACATAGATCACCAGCTGATATACGTCTTGTGTCTCGTTCCGAATTTGCAAATCCAAGTAATTATAATAGCACGTTGCTCCACTCCCAAAAGGTTGAGTCCTCCCCACATCTGGAAATACATCGTAGCTGTGACGATACCTTTCTGTTACCGTAAGCGGCGTATGCAGCGTCATCCAATAGATTAAATTCGAAAGCTGACATAAACCACCGCCAACTCCCGTCTTCACCATTCCGTGAAAAAGCACCATGCCATCGACATATCCCTTCCTACGGGTTGTACGTCCAATTAAGCGCCAATAGGAAAACGTCTCGCCAGGCCGGATCATCACGCCATTCAACTGCTTGGCAGCGAGCTTCAAGTTAATGATTTTGTTATGTTGAAGCCACATATCCACGTCCTTCAATTGCCGTAACAGAGGAGTTCGGTGCGTAAAAGCGAGGTGAGGGAGCATCTCACTCTGTTTATGGGACGCATACTTTTGGCCATCAAAAAACCAAGCTACATATCGTTTCAAACGATACGCCTTGATCCCTAGATATATCCTTGCGCGACTGCGGTGGATCGGTTTTAAAGGTTTACTCATCCTCTGAACGTCCCCTTTCTCACATTCTCCCCCCATCTTAATTTCAAGATAATCCCAAGTCAATTGCTCAAACCTGCCTTGCATTCCAATTTGTCGGTTACTTGATCATTTCCTTACACCTATGGTAAAATGCTAAAAAATGGTAGTGAAGTACACGCCGCTTCTTTCGTTCAGCATTTGCTGACGTGAGAGAGCGGCTTTTTTATTATCAGAAAAAGGGGCGAGATGGCGTTTGTCAGTATTCGATAAGTCTTATGAGGCATTCATGAAGGAGCACACGAGGAAACGTAAAGGTGAACGATTGCGGAGATTACTCGAAGGGCATGGTCATGCCGAGCGTTTATTTTTGAAACAAGTATGGTGGAGAGCATTAGGCGACTTTTTGTATTTACATCCCGAGTTTGAAATCAAAGATTTCCGTGACGGTACTCGTTTTATCGATTTTGCCTACATTCGACAAGGGCTGAAGCTCGCTATCGAAATTGATGGGTACAGCACGCACGCTAGTCAAATTAGCCGTACACAATTCTCAGATGCACTCATCCGCCAAAATCATCTGATGATCGATGGATGGAAAGTTTTGCGTTTTTCCTATGATGATGTGAAAAATCACCCACGTATGTGCGAACAGATGATTCTGCAATTTATTGGGAAATATTTCAGCGACCAGCATGGGGGACAGGAACACATTGCGGAGTTAAGTATCATTGAACAAACAATTTGTCGACTAGCACTCTCCCATGAAAAAGCGATCTCTCCTCGATATGTATCTGAATATTTTCAATTCGGGATTAAGAAATCGAGGAACATTCTCCATGAGATGATGGAGAAAGAACTGCTTCTCTCTGCAGGCGTGGGGCAGCAGCGAATCCGATACTATCGGCTGCATCCGGCTGTTGCGGCGGGGATGGTGAAGTGAGCGGCGGCGGCGGGGAGGCGCCAGGTCCAGCCAGTTAACGCCCATTTGGGGCGTTAACTCTCAAGCTCTTGCTCGGCGACGACGTCGCGCGATTAGTTAAGGCCCTTTCGGGCCTTAACTGCGCTCTCGGCGTCAGCTCCGCCCAGTTAACGCCCATTTGGAGCGTTAACTCTCAAGCTCTTGCCAGGCGACGACGTCGCGCGATCAGTTAAGGCCCCTTTCGGGCCTTAACTGCGCTCTCGGCGCCAGCTCCACCCAGTTAACGCCCATTTGGGCCGTTAACTCTCAAGCTCTTGCCAGGCGACGACGCAGCGCGACTCGTTAAGGACCCTTTCGGGCCTTAACTGCGCCCTCGGCGCCAGCTCCACCCAGTTAACGCCCTTTTCGGGCGTTAACTCTCCCTCTCCTGCCCGGCGACGTCACAGCCAGCCCTACAAAAAAACACCCAAAGCCAACGGCCCTGGGTGCTCCTTCTCTTATTTAAGCGTTTTGCAAATACGATTCCATAGCTTTGGCAAGCTTTTTCATACCTTGAACGGTCGTTTCTTTATCCGTATGCGTGTAGTTCAAGCGCATCGTGTTGTACTGCGGATTCTCCGCGTAGAACGTAGCGCCGGGTACAAAGGCAACGCCTTCTTGCACAGCGATTTTCAACAGTTCCGCTGCGTTAATTTGCTCAGGAAGCTCGACCCAAATGAACATACCGCCTTTGGGCTCTTCCCATTTCAGACCCGGCCAGTTCAGCTCTGAGAGCAGCCCTGACATGAACTTCATCCGATCCATATACTGTTCACGGATGAGGGAAATATGAGCGTCTAGATCAAAGTGCTCAAGCAAGTGATACAGTGTTTGCTGATCGATCGTGCTCGAGTGCAGATCCGCGGATTGCTTGAAGCGTGCAACCTGACGAATGATCGACTCGTCACCCATAATCCAACCTGTACGGAATGCAGGTGCAACGGTTTTGGAGAAAGTGCTCGTATACACGACGTTGCCGCCCTCAGCTTTACCGCCAAGCGAGTAGATCGTCGGATAGCTTTCGCTTTCGTTAAACTGGATTTCCCCATACGGGTCATCTTCCAGAATGAGTACATCAGCGCCGCGGCAAATATCCAGCAAGCCCTGACGGCGCTCCAAACTCCATGCACGACCCGCAGGGTTCGAGAACGTCGGAATGACATAGACCATTTTCGGATTATGCTGCGCGATTTTGGCTGCCAAATCCTCAAGAATCATGCCGTCGTTATCGCTGTCAACGGAAACGATTTTGGCCCCTTTGGCTTGATACACTTGGATCGCTGCCAAATAGGTAGGACGTTCGACGAGAATGACATCGCCTTCATCAATGTAGACACGTGTCAAAAGATCGATCGCTTGCTGCGAACCTGTCGTGAGCAACATCTCATCCGGCGTAACGATCATGTTCTTCGCCGCCATCCGTTTACATAAGGATTCGCGCAATGGCTTGTAGCCTTCTGTTAGCCCATATTGCAACGCAGACTTACCGCCGCCAATAACTCTTGTGAACGCTTCACTAACTGCGTCTAATGGAAAAAACTCTTCAGCAGGCAGTCCGCCAGCAAAAGAAATAATCGAGCTTCCTTGTGTCAGCTTAAGAATTTCTCTTACTGCTGACGATGAGAAGCCTTCCAACGATTTAGAAAATCGATATTTCATATAGGGACGCATCCTTTCGCATTTGTAGAAAGCACCCCTCCTCGAATCGTGGAGGTGAGGTGCTTATCCGGGTTGCCATGAAGGCTAAGAGATTATATTAACGTAACGTTGCTTCTGTTGCTTGTTGGGTTTTTGCGCTTATCGATCAGTCTGTTCACAGCGTCTAGGTAAGCCTTCGCGCTTGCTTCCAGAATATCCGTCGAAATACCGCGACCTTGTACGGAAATGGTATCTTGCTTCAGTACAACGTGAACTTCACCAAGCGCATCTTTTCCGTGTGATACGGATTTGATGGAATAGTCATCCAACTCCACGTTTTCCTTCGTCGCTTTATCAATCGCGTTGTAAATCGCATCAACAGAACCGTTACCTACCGCACTTTCAGCCACTTCGCTGCCATCTTGGAAGCGAACATGAACTGTTGCCGTTGGTGTCATTTGGTTGCCGTAAGTGACTTGAAGCGTGCCAAGGGAGAAAATTTCCGGTGTTTCGATCAATTTTTCTTCGATCAGAGCACGAATATCCTCGTCTTCTACTTGCTTCTTGCGATCCGCCAAATCCTTGAACTTCGCGAAAGCCACGTTCACTTGCTCGTCACCGAGCTCGTATCCAAGATCAATGAGCTTCTCACGGAACGCATGGCGTCCGGAGTGTTTGCCCATCACGAGCTTACTTTCCTTCACGCCAATCGTTTCAGGAGACATAATCTCGTAGGTTGTTTTCTCTTTGAGCATACCATCCTGATGGATGCCGGACTCATGCGCGAAGGCGTTAGCGCCAACAATCGCCTTGTTGCCAGGTACCACCATGCCAGTCAGCTTGCTGACTAGACGGCTGGTGCGGTAGATCTCGTTCAACACAAGCGAAGTCTTCGCTTGGTAGAAGTCTTGGCGTGTTTCCAGCGCCATGACGACTTCCTCGATCGAGGTGTTCCCTGCTCGCTCGCCAATCCCATTGATCGTGCCTTCGATTTGATCGGCACCGTTCAGAACAGCCGCGAGCGCGTTCGCAGTCGCCATGCCTAAGTCGTCATGGCAATGCGCACTCAATTGAATTTTCTCAATGCCAGGTACTGTCTCCTTCAGCATTTTGAAAATATTACCGTAATCATACGGTGTCATATAACCGACTGTATCTGGAATATTCACGACAGAAGCGCCAGCACGAATCGCCATGCTTGTTACTTCAGCGATGAAGTCCAGCTCCGTACGTCCTGCATCCTCGAGTGAGAACTCGATTTTGCTGAAATACTTCTTCGCATATTTAATCGCCGCCTCAGCCGTTTCCAACACCTGATGCTTCTCCATCCGCAATTTGTGCTGACGGTGAATCGGTGAAGTTGCAAGGAAGAGATGGATGCATGGATCTTGTGCACCTTGAAGGGCTTCACGAACAGCCTCGATATCCTGCTCACGAGAACGAGACAAGCCGATAACCGAAGCATTCTTAATCGCTCTAGCGACCGCATTCACACCAGCCAAGTCCCCTGGAGATGCCGCAGGAAAACCAGCCTCCATACGATCCACACCAAGCTTCTCAAGCTGCAAGGCGATCTCAACCTTCTCCTGTGTATTCAAGTTCACACCTGGTGATTGCTCACCATCACGAAGGGTTGTATCAAAAATGTAAATTTTACGCACCATGTCACCTCCTAAAAGTTTTCATAGAAAACTTACTTCGTAAGCTTTGTACTGTATTTTTTCCAAGTCGTTATAGTATTCACAGGGAGTAATTGGGAAATTCTCCTCAATCACTCCCTGTGGAATGTACTGCTATAAAATTCAAGAATGCCGTATTATTTTTTGATCCAGTGCATCATTTCACGCAATTGTCCACCAACAACCTCGATTGGGTGTTGAGCTTCGTTACGACGCGTAGCGTTCATGAATGCGAAGTTGGATTGGTTTTCCAAGATGAAGTCGCGAGCGAATTTACCTTGTTGGATGTCGGAAAGAACTTCTTTCATCGCTTTTTTCGTTTCAGCTGTGATGATACGAGGACCTGTTACATAGTCACCGTACTCAGCTGTGTTGGAGATGGAACTACGCATGGAAGCAAGTCCACCTTCATACATCATATCAACGATCAATTTCAATTCGTGCAAGCACTCGAAGTAAGCCATTTCTGGGGCATAGCCCGCTTCAACCAATGTTTCGAAACCAGCTTTAACCAGTTCAGAAGCACCGCCACAAAGAACCGCTTGCTCACCGAACAAGTCTGTTTCTGTTTCTTCTTTGAACGAAGTTTCGATAACGCCTGCACGCGTACAGCCGATACCTTTTGCATAAGCAAGACCGATTGCTTTTGCATTGCCAGTCGCATCTTTCTCGATTGCGATTAGACCAGGTACACCAAAGCCTTCAACGTACGTACGACGTACCATGTGACCAGGGGATTTAGGAGCTACCAAGAATACATCTGTACCTTCAGGAGCAATGATTTGTCCGAAATGGATGTTAAATCCGTGGGAGAACATAATTGCTGCGCCTTTTTTCATGTTCGGTTGAATGGACTCTTTGTATACGCGAGCTTGTGTTTCATCCGGCATTAGAATTTGGATAACATCAGCACGACGTGCTGCTTCTTCTACGGAAACAACTTCGAAACCATCGTTTTTAGCTGCGTTCCATGAACGGCCTTCACGAAGTCCGATAATAACGTTCAACCCGCTGTCACGCAAGTTTTGTGCTTGTGCGTGCCCTTGGGAACCATAACCAACAACCGCAATCGTTTTACCTTTAAGTACCGCTAAGTCTGCATCTTTTTCATAGTAAGTAGTAACTGCCATTCGAATAAATCCTCCTTTGATATGATGAATCCGTTTTGTCTACCCCTTGAGTGGGTGTTTCAACGATTTACCGTGGTACTTCGCTGAAACCCCCACTCAAGAGGAGCTTATTGCTGGTCGAGCATTGGATATTTCCTTAAAAAATTTATTTCACCGAACCGCGAATCATCGCAGTAACGCCCGTACGGGAAAGCTCACGAATGCCATAAGGACGAAGCAATTCGACCATAGCATCTATTTTATCTGAATCTCCGACAACTTGCACGATTAATGAAGCTGGGCCAATATCAACGACCGCTGCGCGGAACGTTTCAACGATGCCTAGAATTTCTGGACGCATGATTGGTTCAGCATTAACTTTAATAAGTGCGAGTTCTCTAGCTACCATTGGGTTGGAGCTCAGATCTACGACCTTGATGACATCAATCAACTTGTACAATTGTTTGGAGATTTGCTCCAACGTATTGTCATCACCCGTGGTTACGATAACCATCCGGGAAAGTCCGTTTTCTTCGGACTCTCCTACGGTGATGCTTTCAATGTTAAAGCCGCGGCGTCCAAACAAACCAGAAACACGTTGCAGGACACCAGGCTGATTGTTTACGAGTACGGAAACTGTATGTTTAGTTGTCATTCCGAATCCCCCATTAACATGTCACTAATTGTATCGCCGGCTTTAACCATTGGGAACACGTTCTCGCCCTTCGGTACGACGAATTCAATAACGACAGGCCCCGGTGTGTCGAGGGCTTCCTGCCATGCTTTTCTCGCTTCATCCTTCGTCGTTGCGCGAAGGCCTTTCACGCCGTAAGCTTCTGCAAGCTTAACGAAGTCCGGGCTTCCTGCCAAGTCAATGTGACTATAGCGATTGTCATAAATAATCTCTTGCCATTGGCGAACCATCCCCAGCACTTGGTTGTTAATAATAACAACTTTAACTGGAATGTTGTGGATCGCACAGATCGCAAGTTCTTGCGCACACATCTGAACGCCGCCGTCTCCATTAATGGAAACAACCAGTTTATCCGGATTACCCATTTGAGCGCCGATCGCGGATGGGAATCCGAAGCCCATCGTGCCAAGTCCGCCCGAAGTAACGAGGGAACGCGGGTTTTTGAACTTATAGAACTGCGCGGCCCACATTTGATGTTGACCTACGTCCGTTGTAATGATCGCTTCACCTTTGGTCGTTTCGCTGATCATCTCAACAACGAATTGCGGCTTAAGTTCTGTTTCGGTTTCCCCATATTTAAGCGGGAACTTCTCTTTGTTTTCTTGCAGTTCAGCGATCCACGCTGCGTCATTCGCAGGCTTCGCTTTCGTATTCGCATACTCGAGAACAGCTTTTACGTCACCAACGCATGGAATATCGGTTTTCACGTTCTTGCCGATTTCCGCTGGATCTACGTCAATGTGCGCAATCACTTTCACTTTTGGAGCAAAACCATTCAAATTCATCGTCACGCGATCATCAAATCGGGAACCGATGGAGATGAGGAGATCTGCATTTTGGATCGCTGTATTTGCGGTATACGTTCCGTGCATCCCTGGCATACCGAGCCAAAGCTCGTGTGCACTTGGGAAGCCGCTTAATCCGAGCAACGTCGTTGCTACTGGAATCCGCGTTTTATTAACAAATTCAATCAATTCCTTGGAAGCATCCGCATAAACTACGCCGCCCCCTGCAATGATCACTGGACGCTCAGCCTCTTCGATGGCTTTGATCAGCTTATCAACTTGCAGCTTATTCGGTTGTACCGTAGGGTTGTAACCACGAATGCTTACATCCTTCGCAGGTTTAAATATGGTTTTATGAGCGGAGACATCCTTTGGTATGTCAATGAGAACCGGCCCTTTACGACCTGAGTTCGCAATATGGAAAGCTTCATGAATGATACGCGGCAGGTCATTAACGTCTCTTACCAAGTAGCTATGCTTCGTAATCGGCATTGTAATACCTGTAATGTCTGCCTCTTGGAAAGCATCCGTTCCGATAAAGCTCGTTGCTACGTTACCTGTAATAACGACTAGAGGAACAGAATCCATATATGCTGTAGCAATACCTGTGACTAAATTCGTAGCCCCCGGTCCGGAAGTTGCGATACATACGCCAACTTTGCCAGTTGAACGAGCGTAGCCGTCAGCTGCATGAATAGCGCCTTGCTCATGTCTAGTCAACAAGTGATTGAAATCATCAAAACCGTGCATCGCATCATAGATGTACAATACAGCGCCGCCTGGATATCCAAAGACGCAGTCCACACCCTCCAGCAATAAGCTTCTTAGCAAAATCTCGGAACCTGTAATCAGGTCTGGCTGCGTCAGCTTTTCAATTAGTTCTTCTTTAGAGCGTTTTGGTTCAGTTTGAACATTCATTGTGATCCTCCTCTCGAAAAGTCAATTCGTGTTATTGTCAAACAATCCATGAAAATAAGAAAAACCCCTTTCATCCCAGACACGCACTACGCGTGTTCAACGGGACGAAAGGGGTTTAAGCTTCCGTGGTACCACCCAAATTTGCTATATGCCTCACAGCACATAACCTTAGCAGGAACGTTCATGATCGAACATTACCCTCAGCACGATAACGTGTGCTCTTCCGGTTCTCCCTACTACGTGCAGGCAATCCGCATGTTTCAGGAAAACAGCTCCGAGGTGACTTCGTACGTAAGGGATTAAGGCGATGGTTTCAGCAAGTCCAACGCTCTCTGCGCATAAGTGCCCTTATTACTTCTTCCTCTTCATAGCGATTCATTCGTATGCTTCACCATATCAAATATGATTAAAGATTATTATATGCATCCCAAAGCCAATAGTCAATAGGTAGATCGAATAAAACAATGGAAAGTGAGAGAAGATAATACCAATTCTATGGAAAGTTCTGAGGAGGCCAACGATGAAGACGTCTCTGCAAGTCCCTTTCCCCATGACGACATCGCTGCAGGATAACGTCAAATGGCTTCAAGATCGATTAGGCAAAAGCTCAGATGTGTACTATCGACAACTAGAAATCGGCGTATATCCAGAAACGAATAGCGTTGCTTTATTTTACATCGACGGACTTGTCCAAAATGATATCCTGAATGAACACGTAACAAAACCGCTTCTTAGCGCTCATGAGAATGCCTCCTATTGGCAGCAGGATATCTGCTTCCATGATTTGTTGTGCCAGGCGATCACCATCAGTGAACTAACCTTGAGTAAGGAAGGAACGGCTGTCCTCGCTGCCCTTCTAGGGGGCAATACCATCCTGATTGCAGATGGCTATGACGAAGTGATCATCGCTGGTACTTCAGGATGGGACAAGAGAGCCATTGAAGAACCGCAAACACAAACCGTAGTCCGTGGTCCCAAAGAAAGCTTTACGGAAGATATTCGCACGAACACCTCTTTAATTCGGAGAAAAATTAGATCCCCTGATCTTCGATTCATCTCCATGTGCATTGGTCGTTATACCCAAACAGAGGTCATCATTTGTTACTTGGAAGGCATTGCTGATGAAAGGGTCATCCTTGAAGCGACATCGCGGTTAGAACGAATTGATACGGACAGTATTCTAGAAAGCGGATTTATCGAGGAATATATCGAGGATGTTACCTACTCCCCTTTTCCTACGATCATGAATTCTGAACGTCCGGATGCGGTGGCCGCAGGTATCCTCGAAGGTCAGATTGCGATCCTGGTCGATGGCACGCCTTTTGTTTTACAAGCGCCCGTTACTTTTTTTAGCTTTTTAAAATCGAGTGAGGATTACTATCAACGCTTTGATATCGCAACGTTCATTCGGGGCATTCGCTATATCTCCTTTATCGTCTCGATGCTGCTTCCGTCGCTCTATATCGCGATCACGACATTTCATCAAGAAATGCTGCCGACGACCTTGCTCATCTCCCTGGCCGCACAGCGTGAAGGCGTACCTTTCCCAGCCTTGCTTGAAGCGCTGCTCATGGAAGTCACCTTCGAAGTGCTTCGTGAAGCAGGCGTGCGCATGCCCAGGGTAATCGGGTCCGCCATTTCCATAGTAGGAGCGCTTGTACTTGGCCAAGCCTCTGTGCAAGCTGGGTTAGTTTCTGCTGCCATGGTTATCATCGTATCCTTTACAGCGATTTCGAACTTCGTCACTCCAGCACTGAATATGGCTGTTGCCGCCCGATTAATTCGTTTCGGGTTAATGCTGTTGGCGGGCTCCTTTGGATTATTCGGCATCTTGACTGGTTGCATGGCCATCTTAATTCATTTGGCTTCGCTGCGTTCCTTCGGTGTTCCTTATTTGACACCTGTGGCACCTCTCACCGTAAGCTCATTCAAAGATACCTTGTTACGGGTTCCGCGTTGGATAGTCGGCTTACGTCCGTTTACTCGCTCGAATACAACGAGAGCTAAGCCCTATGACAAACCTTCTCCGCCTAGAAAAGATCGCTTCTAAGACATGCTCTCGGAGGATATCGACTTGAATCAGAAGTACAACCGCTACATACCATGTCTGATCCTCAGTTTATGCTGTCTGCTGCTAACAGGCTGTTGGGATCGGAAAGAACTGAACCAGCTTGCGATTACCTCCGCGACCGCCATCGATTGGGACGGAAAGGTGTGGACTGTGTCTTACCAGGTAGTTATCCCACAATCCATCGCTAATCCGAACACGGGGGGAAGCCCTGGGCAGCAAGCACCTGTCATGGTCTTCTCTACAAGCGGCAGTTCGATCCGAGGAGCTGTCCAGCAATCGAGCTTGGAGATGCCAAGATCGCTTTTTTTTGCTCATAATCGTGTGATCGTGATTGGAGAAAAAGCCGCTAAAGAAGGCATAGCCCAGCTCTTAGATGTCTATTTGCGCAATTCAGATTCACGGGAAACTGTTGGTTTATTGATTACGAGCGGTGAAGGACGAAAGATTCTCGAGCAAATTGTCCCCCTAGAGAAAGTACCAGGCGCCGCCATCAAAAACATGATCCAGAACGAGGATATGAATGGCTCGAATTTTAAGCAAGTTTCCGTGTATCAATTGATGATGGGAATAGCTAGTGATGCCCCCTACACGATCGTGCCCGAAATTGTCATCTCCGGAGAAGGCGAGAACAATACGATTGCCACCCTCAAAAAAACGTTCTTCAGCAATAAGCTTAGGTTAGGTAGAAGTGCTGTTTTCAAAAAGGATAAACTAGCCGGATGGTTTACTCCCCATGAAGAATATGGAATCAGTTGGATTCGAAATACAATCAAACGGACAACTTTATTTTTCGGCTGTACACCAGGCAGTTTGGACGTCAAAGCAGCGCTGCGAGTCGATCGCAGTACTAGCAAAATGAAGCCAATTCATACTAGCGATGGGCGCTTGATTATGCATGTCGACGTAGATACCGTAGGCACCATTAATGAAAATGCCTGCTCGAATGATCTTACACAACCTAAAGACCTGCATGCTTTTGAGCAAGTAGCAGGTGCCGAAATCACACGCCTTATGACGGAGTCTTTCCACGCAGCAGTGAAAAAAGATCTAGATGTCTTTCATTTTGCAGACACCATTCATAAGCATGACCCTGCGTATTGGAAACAGATAAAACCGAATTGGGATGAGCACTTTGCCAATCTGCAATTCGAATCTCACGTCAAGGTGAAAATCGAAAGGATCGGCATGAGCGGCAAATCCTTCACGGAATTGACCAAAGATTCAGCTGAGTAATCCATTATAAGAGGAGGAACCGAGAGACATGGAAGATCGCATTACGAACTATCAACTCGTTGTTATGATCATCCTATTCGAAATCGGGAGCACCCCGCTATTCTCACTAGGAGGCGGTGCGAAGCAGGATTCTTGGCTTGCCATGCTGGCAGCGGCTCTAGCCGGATTCATTTTATTGCTCATGTTTGTAACCTTACAACGACGAGTCCCTGAGCAGGACTTAATCGGACTCCTTCGGATCTGTTTTGGCAAAATCGCCGGCAGCGTCCTCGGAGTTCTCTTTGCGATCTATTTTGCCTATGAGTCCATGAGAAACGTCCGTGATTTCGGGGAAATCTCGAATTTAACCCTACTGAATACCACACCGAAATACATTACCATGCTCATCATCCTATTATTAGCTTCTTATGCCATCTTGATGGGAGTCGATACCTTATTTCGGGTGACAGAAGCACTGCTTCCGGTCGTCGCGATCAGTTACGGCTTACTTATTTTCCTCATAAGTATTGCTGATTTAATTCACGTCGATAATTTGCTGCCTATCCTAGAGAATGGCTTTAAACCTATCCTTCTTGCAGCTTTTCCGGACATGGTCTCTTTCCCTTTCGGACAAACCATTATTTTCTTCATGATTTGGCATATGCTGCCTGAGCAGAAAAAGGTAAAAAAACTGAGTCTTACGGCATACACCATCGTCTCTTTCTTCTTAATCATAATGAATAGCATCAACATTACCGTACTCGGTACTACATTGGCCGCTAACAGCACGCTTCCCTTCCTGCAAACTGTCCAGCTTATTGAGGTTGGCGATATCTTCGAGCGGCTAGATGTTCTCGTCACGTTACTGCTCTTTCTAGGCTTATTCGTCAAAATGACAACCTTTTTCTGGGGAGCTGTTTATGCTTTCGCTCATATTTTCCCTTCCTTGCGAAAAGCCACCTGGCTCGTTATAGTGGGCAGCCTAATCTTTGCCTCTTCATTTCTTGAACCTAACTACTCGGTACACGTTTGGCTAGGGCTTAAGTTTAGTGTGAAGCTATACCCACTATTTCAAGTGGTCATCCCCCTCTTCATGTTCATCGTGATACGATTTCGGAAACTCCCGGCTCCTCAAGTCTCATCCGACATCTGAGTTCAAGTGGTACGGCCATTCTACTTGATATGAAAAAAGAGCCTGCCCCCTAATGGGGACAAGCTCTTACGTGCATCGCTTACGCGTTTACTTTCGCTTTTGCAGCTGTTGCCAAATCGTTGAACGCTTTGGAATCATTCACAGCTAGGTCAGCCAAGATTTTACGGTTAACTTCGATACCAGCCAATTTAAGGCCGTGCATCAATTTGCTGTAGCTCAAGCCGTTTTGACGAGCGCCTGCATTGATACGAGTAATCCAAAGTCTACGGAAGTTACGTTTTGTTTGACGACGGTCACGGTATGCATATACCAATGACTTCATTACTTGCTCTTTAGCTGTTTTAAATAAACGGTGTTTAGAACCGAAATAACCTTTTGCTAATTTCAAAATTTTCTTACGACGGTGAGCGCGAATAAATCCGCCCTTGACTCTTGCCATTGTGAACTACCTCCTGGGATATATAAATGATGTTCCGTGTTTAAGCTGAGTAACGATTAACCTTTGATAAGGGACAATTGTTGTTGCAGACGACGTACATCGCCAGGAGCCATTACTGGGTTCGTGGACAATACGCGTTTTTGCTTGGATGATTTACCAGAAAGCAAGTGGTTCTTACCTTGTTTGTATCTCATCACTTTGCCTGTGCCAGTGATTTTGAAACGGCCTTTCAGGCTGCTGTGTGTTTTCATTTTCGGCATGTTGTTGTTCCTCCTAATTTAGTATACTCGCCTAAGTTGTCGCTTTTGGCGTTAAGATCATGATCATGCTTCTTCCCTCAAGCTTAGGAGCACGCTCCTGTGAGGAGATTTCAGCAGTTTCTGTAGCAAGCCGCTCAAGCACTTTGCGACCAATCTCCGAGTGCGCAATTTCACGACCACGGAAACGAACGCTAGCTTTGACTTTATCGCCTTCACCAAGAAACTTAACTGCGTTGCGAAGCTTCGTTTGGAAGTCATGTTCATCAATCGTCGCACTCAGGCGAATTTCTTTGATATCCACAATCTTCTGATTCTTACGCGCTTCTTTTTCTTTCTTCTGTGTTTCATAACGGAACTTGCCGTAATCCATAATGCGGCAGACAGGCGGCTTCGCCGTCGGTGCAACGTTTACTAAATCAAGGTTCGCGTCAAGTGCAATTTGAAGAGCTTCGCGTATTGGTGTGATACCAAGTTGTTCTCCATCCGCCCCGATAAGGCGTACTTCCTTCACACGAATCTCGTCATTAATCATATGGTCTTTGCTAATCGTGTTCCACCTCCATAAAGTATGTATCTCTCTTCCAAATATAAAAAAGATGCGGGCACAGTGGGCCCACATCTTCATCAATAACAGGTTTAAGACAAACCTATTGAATGTACATGATGATTCATTCAAACCAGCCAACGTTACGTTAGTCAGGTGAGAAGCGGGCGCTTCTGCTTTACTCGAAATATAATATCATCTCATTCTAGAAAAGTCAACTCACTTGTTTACTTTTCATTTCATCCAACCGAATGACACGCGTATGTTCTGTGTGGCTCCATTGTTTGTTGTTTTGCGTGAAGAACGCATAGAACGTAATTGGCCACCAAGACAGCATGAAAATCGGGTAAAGCAGCAAGTACTTGTAAGTCTTCTTATTCGCCTTTTCAATCAACATCGCCATCGGTAGCAACACATAGATCGCCAAGCTGATTGAATTGATCAGCACAGGATTTACGTGAACCAGCGCTGAGTTAGCAGTTCCATGATCCGTCATAGATTGAATCCACAACATAACCGTTAGAATGGCACCGAAGAAAAAGTTGTATACATTCGCCGAATAGATCGCCGCGTCAATCTTCACCCAGCTGCCCGTCTTAATGCCTTGCCACAGCAATGGGAAGAAGAAGCGCTTCGCCACTTCAAAGTGACCTTGCATCCAACGCAGACGCTGCTTAGCAGAAGCACTGAACGTTAACGGTTTTTCATCATAGACACGCGTATCGTAGTTATACGTAGGTTTAATCCCCATTTGCACACACATCATGGAGAACTCAAGATCCTCAACCAAGCTTGTTGCCCGCCAGCCAACTTGCTTTAACAGTGCGGAGTCAAAGCACATGCCCGTCCCGCCAAGGTAATTGGCAAGCCCCAGATTGGAACGCGGCGTTTGGACGAAACGGTTCGCATAGAAGAACGAGATCGCAAACGAGCCTGTGATCCATGAATCATTCGGATTTTTGGTATCTAGATAAGCTTGAATCACGCGGGAACCTGAACACAAATCATTGTTCATGTGAATCAAATAATCTGGACTAACCAAGTTATCCGCATCAAACATCACGATACCATCGTATTGACGCTCACGCTTCCATAACTCTTTGAGCATCCATTCAATCGCATACCCTTTCCCTCTCAGGTTCGGGTTATGGCGTTCCATCGCATACACCCCGTGGTGTCTAGCAATGTCTGCCGTGTTATCCGTACAGTTGTCGCAAATCACGAAGATGTCATACATCTCTCTCGGATAATCCAACGTCTTCAGATTCTCAATCAAAGCCCCGACAACCTGCTCCTCATTATGAGCAGCAACCAATACAGCAAACGATTTCTGTGGAGCAAACATCTTTTTGTTCTTGGGACGATACCAACCAAAAAACGTTAAAAACAACTGATACGCACCGATCAAAGCCAAGAAAACCTGAACGGCAAGCATAATCTTGTCTAGCATGAAGCAAAGTCCCCCTTTTTTTGTGCACGTCAGCTATCTATTTGTATGCCTGGTGCTTTTATGTACAAATCATTCAAGTTAACAAACTTACGGTGAAACAATCGTTTCTGATTCTCCTCTCTTTCCTCCAGTTTGTCAAAGTCTACAAACTTCGAAAAAGCGTCAGTTCTTTGAAATTTGGGAGGTTCGCACACACCGAATAGAGCATGCGCTTGAAATCGGATCGAAAATGTCTTGTTTTCATCGTTTTTCATATATTGTGTACCAAAAGTTCACCATTTAGACGAACACTGCCTTTTCTATGTGGTGACGTCTTTATTATAAATTACTCAGCTATTCGCTGACAACTTTTGCTCAAATCCCCTGTAAATGGATAGCTCTGACTATTATAACAACATTCGCATTGTAAAGTCTGTAATAGTCCGTCGTTCACAATTAGGACATAACACCCCCAGTCGAGACAGGCTATCCGCACCAATTTTCGGAAATACTAGGTACAACATACTAGTATCTTTCCTAGGTCTAATCGCAGATAAATGCAATCCTACCATACAAATGTTAACGCCAGATTAGTGCAACATTAAAATGATTTTATGTATATTTATCATCCAGTTAATCCTCCACGAATAAACCCTTCGTACAATATAAATAGCGAGTATTTCTAAGTTTGAAGGAGGCGGTTACTCATGAGCAACAGCAAAGTTGTCCATTGGCTTCAAGATCATGAAACACGTCTATTCCACTTCGTCAATCAACGGATCCAACATCAATTCCTCGATCAATTCTTTACAAAAATCACTCATTTAGGCGGAGCCACAGCTTCCATTATGATCGCTTTATGCTTAGCTTGTTTTGGGCAAGGTTCACTGCGTATCGCTGGACTCCAAGCACTGCTTGCTTTGACCATCAGCCATATTCCTGTAGCCATTATGAAAAAAAGATACCCTAGACTTCGCCCTTATCTTGTTCATCCACAAGCCATTACACATAAGAACCCTCTAACCGATCACTCTTTCCCATCCGGACATACCACCGCTATTTTCTCGGTTATCATCCCTTGCGTATACGCTCTTCCTCTGCTAGGACTCGCACTAATCCCTATTGCCCTAGTTGTCGGCATGTCGCGGATTTACTTGGGACTTCATTATCCATCGGATTGTATCGTAGGTTGCATGATTGGAACAACGGTATCTGTAGTGACAGTTGCATGCTGGGGGTAAAACATGGATCACGTATCGCCAAAAAGAAGAGTGCTTATCTTATCTGAAGGCTTCGGTGCCGGCCATACGCAAGCTGCTTACGCACTGGCCAGCAGTTTAGAACAACGCTGCTCTACCATTGAAACCCGTGTCGTGGAACTTGGATCCTTCCTCCATCCTACGTTGGCCCCTTGGATTCTCGGCGCTTATAAGAAAACCATTGCTGCACAGCCCAAATGGTATGGTCGCCTGTACCGAGCTCAATATCAGAAATCACTGAATCCGTTGACACAGCTCGCCCTTCATCGCATTTTCTATGCGCAAACAGCAGCTATGATAAGACATTGGGCACCGCAAGCCATCGTCTGTACGCATCCTTTTCCCAGCGTCGTTGTTTCGCGACTGAAAAGAGCCGGCTTGCATATCCCTCTCTGCACCGTAATCACCGACTACGATGTTCATGGGACATGGGTCAGCCCTGAGGTCAATAAATACATGGTGTCTTCCGAAGATGTGAAACATAAACTTATCGTGCATGGCATCGCGGCCGCGCATGTCGAAATCACGGGAATTCCCGTGCATCCGAGCTTCCGAGTAGTCCATGATCGCACCTTAATTCGGCAGCAATTCAATCTCTCCGCCAAACCGACTGTATTGGTAATGGGCGGAGGTTGGGGACTCATAGGCGGAGATTCATTGAGCGAGCATTTACTCGCATGGCGAGAGCGAATTCAGTTCATTTTCTGCTTAGGTCATAACCACAAGGCCATCTCCAAACTCGCGGCAAACCCGCGGTATCAACACCCTCATATTCACCTGCTTGGATTTACACAAGAGATTGGCAAGTTGATGGAAGTCTCGGACCTCCTTGTGACGAAGCCAGGCGGAATGACATGTTCAGAAGGTCTAGCCAAATCGATTCCCATGTTATTCTATGATCCCATTCCAGGACAAGAGGAAGAGAACGTGGATTATTTCACTAAACATGGGTTCGGAGAATCGATTCGATCCGCAGATACGATCTCTCACTGGTTGACCATGTTGGCTAGCCGTTATGCGGATGTGCAGGCCAAGCGCATTTCCAATCAACACAGGAAAAGCCATTTGCCTGCGGGTGATGGTTCGGAAGTCATTCTCCAGCTGTTGGGTTAGCACATGAAAAAACAGACGAATCCTTGCTGCTCCTGAGCAACAGCGATTCGTCTGTTTGTATTTTATGCTTATTCAGCTGAATCTTCTTTCGATTCAGCGGCTAACGCGGTTGCCGCGGCTTGCTTCAACTGCTCTTGATGTGATGACAATGCTTCTTGTCCAATCACTACTTCACAGCGATGAATATTCATGCCTTGACCCGCGAATTTCGTTTCGTACTCCGTCATCACATGATCTGGATGAATGCCGTCCACGTGAAGATTTAGCGAAATATTACGCATTCTTAGCCCCATATCCGCAAATGAATTCAACGAGAATTCGAATAATGATTGCGAATCGGTTTTCAAATGAATTTCACCCTTCGCATTCAAAATTTGTTGATATTTCGCAACAAACCCCGGATGTGTTAGACGTCTGCGCGCATGCTTCTTCTTCGGCCATGGATCGCTAAAGTTCAAGTACACGCGCTCTAGCTCCCCTTCAGCAAAAGCCTCTTCAATATGCTCGATATTGAAAAGCATCAATCTCAGATTCGGAATGCTTAGCACGGCATCTTCTTCATTTTCCACTGTAATTTCATGAGCAACTTTGGCTTTCTCACTTGCTTTCCGAATCAACTCATCATACATATCGACACCAATGAAATTGATGTTAGGATACTTTTTACTCATTTCACTAATAAAGCGCCCTTTGCCCATACCAAGCTCGGCATGAATAGGGTTATTATTCCCGAACAACTCGGCCCATTTACCCTTATAATCTTTGGCATTTAGCACAACAAGTTCTTTTTGACGTTCTATATCTTCTCTGATACCTTTTCTGCCCCGTAAACGCATTATTCATTTGCCTCCTACACGTACATGCTATCGAATACAAATCATAGACGATTCTATAAAAAAAATCAAAGCTTTCCTCTAGTAGATGTATGGAAGAATGAAAGAAAACACCTTCCGAATGGAAGGTGCTTCGCTCTTAGAAGATAGATATTTATTTGTAACTTTCGTCTCTTCGACTGTTATTGCTGCGTAGTCCCGCTAAGCCTAATAACCCTACTAGACCTAACCAACCCCAATTATTGCCCTTATCATTGTCCGTTGTTGCATAAGCGCGATATGAATTCCCATTAGTGCTTGGTGTTGTTGTGCTTAGGCTTTTGGTACTTATGCCTTTGGTACTCATTCTATCAACCATATTTGCGCTGCGGTCAACACCGCGCTCGACCGCATTGGCCCCACGTTCGACACCGCGCTCAACCGCATTAGCCCCTCGCTCAACCGAATTTGTTCCATAGCCATTGATATGGTCTATAATGCCGGTGCCTCTCCCCGATGTGCCTGAATATGTGTTTGGCGTCGTTAAACTCCCATTGTAAACACCGTTCGTTCCGTTCCCGCTAAAATTTGGCGACGGACTGACGCCTGTCCCAAGCCCCATTCCTGGTGAAGTGGCATCATAATTGCTCCCCGTATACCCCGTTGATGTCGTAGTCCCCGTTGTTCCTGTTCCCAATGTCCCAATTGGTGATCCCGTTCCGACCGCATTGCCCGTATCCATTTGTGTTGCCTGAACCCCTGCTGCCCCCATACTTAAAGCTGTTGTCAGTGCTACGGCCAAAGTTATCGTGCGAAACTTTTTCATGTAGTCCATTTCCCCTCTCAGCTCGTAATTGTGGTGCAAGGTTATCATGCTCGCTAAGCAGAGGTTTTATTGGGGAACTTGTTGGAAAGGCAGGGGTCGCTTTCATGCGTAAATTTCGCTACAATATAGGTTGAAACAAGATTTAAAAGAAAGAGAAGTAACTGAAAGAAAGGATACCTGTCCTATGTCTACGATGATTCAGGAATCGCCACAGCTTTGGGGTGATAAACGTTTCCATACATGGAATTATGAAATGCGCGATGCCTTCGGAGGAAAAGTATTCAAAGTCATGCTTGACGCTGGCTTCACCTGCCCGAACCGCGATGGCAAAATTGCAACCGGCGGGTGCACCTTCTGCTCAGCACGCGGATCAGGAGATTTCGCTGGAAGTCGCCGCGATGATCTTGTCACACAGTTTAACAAGATCCGTGATCTCCAGCATCAAAAGTGGCCGGAAGCCAACTATATTGGCTATTTCCAAGCCTACACGAATACTTACGCCCCCGTTGAAGAGTTGCGAGAATATTATGAAGAGATTTTGAAACAACCTGGTGTGGTCGGTTTGTCTATCGCTACGCGGCCAGACTGCTTGCCAGATGATGTAATTGAATACTTGGCGGAATTGAATCAACGCACCTATTTGTGGATTGAAATGGGTCTGCAAACCGTGCATGAATCCACATCGGTGCTGATCAATCGCGCTCATGATACGCAATGTTATCTCGATGCTGTAGCTAAACTGCGCAAACATAATATTCGCGTGTGTGCACACATTATTTATGGATTGCCTGGCGAAACCCACGACATGATGCTGGATACAGGCAAGGCGGTTGCCCAAATGGATGTGCAAGGCATCAAGATTCATTTGCTTCATCTCATGCGCAAAACCCCGATGGTGAAGCAATATGAAGCTGGCTTGTTGCAGTTCTTAGAGAAAGATGAGTACGTGAAGCTGATCGTGGATACGTTGGAGATACTGCCGCCAGACATGATCGTTCATCGACTCACAGGAGATGCCCCTCGGGATCTACTGATTGGGCCCATGTGGAGCCTCAAAAAGTGGGAAGTGTTGAACGCTTTTGATAAATTGCTCATGGAGAGAAATACGTGGCAAGGCAAGTATTGGGCTCATTCCGGAACTTAAGCCTAATTTACGTACAACTAGCTTCTCTTTCTATATTTCCTGGGAAATTGTCGAGAAATGCGATAGCAAGCAATGGAGGCACTCTACACATGGGATTCGTTTCAGTTCTGAGTTATGTACACCAATTAATCGGGCAGCGCGTCGGCTCTGGTGATACCGTAATCGATGCCACGCTCGGCACAGGCGTGGACGCCTTGTACATGGCGAAGCTCGTAGGCGCCCGCGGCAGCGTCTACGGCTTCGATATCCAGCAGGCCGCGCTGGATCAAACCAAGCAGCGTCTGGCGAAGGAACTGCCAGACGCCAACGTGCACATGAGCTTATGCAGCCATGCGCTCATGGAAGCGGCGGTGCCGCAAGACCGCCACGGCAAAGTCGCCGCGGTCACCTTCAATCTCGGCTACCTGCCAGGAGCCGATACAGCCATTATCACCGAGCAGGAATCCACCATTCCTGCTCTTGAAGCTGCGCTCCGCCTGCTGCGCAAAGGCGGGATCGTGACCATCGTGCTGTACAGCGGGCACGATGGCGGGTCCGAAGAAGCCGTAGCGGTCGAGCGCTGGGCTTCTCAATTGCCACTCGCAGCGGTTCAAGTGCTGCGGTATCAATTTGCCAATCGCAGCGCCTCCGCGCCGTATCTCTTGGCTCTAGAAAAAAGATAGCCGCATGATATAATGCTAGAGTGGTATAAAAGACAGAATGATAGAATAGACTAGGGGAAAGTAGGGATTGTTTTGAAATCATACCCGTTACAATTTCAACCTGAAATGAAAGAACGCGTTTGGGGAGGCAGAACCCTTGAACGTTTCGGTTTTGAACTGCCAGAAGGTGCAATCGGAGAAGGTTGGATGATCGGCGATCATCCGAACGGAACGACGAAAGTGATCAACGGCGAATTGGCTGGCCTTGGATTGGACGAGATTCGTGAGAAATATGGCAAAACCTTGTTCGGTACCAAAGGCTTTTCTGAGAAAAACGGCCGTTTTCCACTCTTAATCAAATTGCTCGATTGCGAAGACGATCTGTCTGTTCAGGTTCATCCCAATGATCACTATGAGAACCTAGCCGCTGGTGAACTTGGCAAAACAGAAATGTGGTACATTCTTGATGCGAAGCCAGGTGCCAAAATTATTTATGGCATGAAAGAAGGCGTAACACGGGAAAGCCTTGCCGAAGCGATTGCGGAGAACCGCATCATGGATTGCTTGCAAGAAGTTCCTGTTGAAGCTGGCGATTCCTTCTACATACCTGCTGGTACGGTTCACGCCCTAGGCGCGGGAGTCCTGGTAGCCGAAATTCAACAAAACTCTGATACAACGTATCGTTTATATGATTACAACCGTCCAGGATTGGATGGCAAAATGCGCGAACTGCATATCGAGGATTCCCTTAATGTGATCGCGTACGAAGGTTCAGGTTCCACACGCATGAAAACCGATTTATCCGAAGCAGGTACATGGTTAACGCTCGCTTCCTCTCCTTTTTTCACCGTGGAAAAAGGTCTTGTAGGTCCGCAATGGGAGCTTACTACAACGCCAGACAGCTTCGTTATTCTTGTTATCGCAGATGGCAACGGAACGTTGCAATGGGGAGATGGCCAAATCGCGACGAAGCCAGGCGACTGCTTCTTGCTTCCTGCAGATTTGGGCAGCTATTCCCTTGAGGGCAGCATGACAGTGATTCGTAGTTACTTGCCTTAAAAATAATAAAGCTCTCTGACAACCCCACGATTGATGGGTACTGTCAGAGAGCTTTTATTTGATTCTTAGTGTTCTTCCGTAAGGCTGCTTTCTTTCAGGATCACGTCATGTGCTCCGCCTTCAACGAGTGAAGTTGCGGATACGAGCGCGATTCTTGCGTTTTGCTTCAGTTCATCCAGCGTCAAAGAACCACAGTTGCACATCGTGGACTTGATTTTCCCCAGCGTCTTGTCCAAATTCTCTTGCAGACTTCCCGCATAAGGAACATAGGAGTCTACGCCTTCTTCGAACAGAAGCTTGCTCTTGCCGCCCGTGTCATAACGCTGCCAGTTACGGGCACGATTGGAACCTTCGCCCCAATATTCTTTCACGAAATTGTTGCCGACTTTCAGCTTACGAGTTGGACTCTCATCGAAACGAGCGAAATATCTGCCCAGCATAACGAAGTCAGCGCCCATCGCCAAAGCAAGGGTCACATGGTAGTCGTGTACGATACCACCATCGGAACAGATCGGAATGTAGATCCCTGTTTCTCTGAAGTACTCGTCTCTCGCTTCGACAACCTCCATCACAGAGGATGCTTGGCCGCGGCCAATCCCTTTTTGCTCCCGCGTAATACAGATGGAACCGCCGCCGATCCCCACTTTAATAAAGTCAGCACCTGACTCTACTAAGTAACGGAAACCTTCGCGATCAACTACGTTACCCGCACCGATTTTCACATCAAAGTTCTGTTTCACGTACTGTACCGTCTCATGCTGCCACTCACTGTAACCGTCAGAAGAATCGATTACCAGAATGTCTACGCCCGCTTCAACAAGCGCTGGAACTCTCTCCGTATAATCTTTGGTGTTAATCCCTGCGCCAACAATGTAGCTCTTGTTCTTGTCAAGCAGCTCCATCGGGTTCTCTTTGTGCTCATCATAATCTTTACGGAAGACAAGCGTATCCAGATTGCCATTGTCATCAACAACAGGCAAGCAGTTCAGTTTGTGATCCCAGATCAAGTTATTTGCTTCCGAAAGCGTGATACCGGATTTACCGTAAATTAATTTCTCAAACGGTGTCATGAACTCCGAAATTTTGCGTTCTAACGGATCACGGCTCTTGCGATAGTCACGACCTGTTACAATGCCCAGCAATTTGCCGTTCGCTGTGCCATCGTCGGTGATTGCAACCGTAGAGTGCCCTGTTTCTTCTTTCAAAGCTAGCACATCACTAAGGGATTGCTCAGGCTTCAGGTTGGAGCGGCTTACGACGAAACCAGCCTTGTACCCTTTTACCTTGCGCACCATCTGTGCTTGCTCTTCAATTGACTGGGAGCCGAAAATGAACGAAATCCCGCCACTACGCGCCAACGCAATAGCCATTCCATCATCGGATACGGCTTGCATGACAGCAGAAGAAAACGGGATATTCAGTGAGATCGCAGGCTCCTCACCTTTATTAAACTTGACTAGCGGGGTCTTAAGCTTTACATTCGCCGGTGTACATGCCTTCGTCGTCAGGTTAGGAATCAACAGAAACTCACTAAACGTACGCGATGGTTCCATATAATACGTAGCCACTTTACATTTTCCTCCTAATAATAGGGATCTTTGAGCATTCCTCAAAGTCTCTCACTCGACTGATCCATAGGTAAATTTTTATAATCTTATCACTGAACCTTACCTGTGGTCAATGGATTTTTTAGGGAAATGTTCAGTTGGCTACAAGGTGGCGTTATTTCGTCCAAATTTGAGGTTCAAAACCCTTACTCGAATATTCAATGTAGGATGGAGAAATGTCCATCACGACATAGTTAGGATCATGCGGTCCATCAAACCATTCCTTCATCTCATCGTTCCATAGTTTCTCGCGAAGCGCATTATCTGAAGAGATCTTGGCCGTCGCTTGGATTTGCAAAATGTTCGGCGTAGCCTTGCCATCATATCCCACAAGAATATGCACATTGGGATTCTCTTGGAGTTCTTCTACTTTATCTGTTTTCTTATTCGTTGCCAAATAAATCGTGAGCCCATCGTGAAACAAAGCCATGTAACGCACCTTTGGCTTGTTACCGTCAATGGTCGCAAAGGAGCACACCTGGTTGGCGTTCAGCACACCGATGATTTGTTCTTCGAGTTGTGACTTTTTCGTTTCGATCATAGTTATCTCTCCTCTCAGTCTGAAACTGCTTTAACTATCCTAGATTACCCATATGGGCGCGTGTTCAATCGGTTTATACGAAAAAAATCCCCCTCGCGATAGGCGCAAGGGGGATTAGGGTTAGATCGTTGCCAGCTGCTGCAGCGGCATCGTATAGTAGGACGCTGGCTTCTGCGCGTCCGGCGGGAAGTGCACGACAAGCAGCTCCTTGCTGCTTTGGTCGAGTTCGCCGCTTTGCAGATACGTCTGCAAAGCGAACGGCAAGACCTCAAGCATGGCATGCTTGTGGAGGTCTTTCTCATTGATGCGGAGGCTGTGGAAGTCTCCGCTGACAAGCTCAGGCTGCTCCGCGATCAGCTTGAGGTACGCATTCTGTTCGGACTTCTCCAGGGTGAAGTCCCACCAGATCTTGCGCGGCTTATACTTGTGGCCGAGGAAGTAATCAAGCTTCATCAAGCCTTCGATGATGTGCATGTTGGACGTTCCGCGATGAAGCAGGAACTCGCGCAAGCGAGTGAACAGATCCTCGAGCTGGTGCCCGATCTTCTGCCAGCCGCGGCCTTCCCAGAAGTCGCCGAACTCTTGGAAGAAATCGAACGCCGATGCGAACTCCCTAGCGATGAGATGCTTCACCGTGTGATCCATACGGTGCGCATTCCAATATTTCTCAAGCACATCCTCCACACGCTTGATGCGAATCAAATCCGTGAACGGCAGGATGTCGTTGCCAAGAATCTCATAAGGGGCGTGATCCATATACACGTAGCCAAATTTATGGGCATCTTTACGCATTCCTGTGCCTCGCAGCATTTTGAGGAAGCCGAGTTGGAGCTCTTCGGGCCCTAATTCGAAAACATCGTTAAACGTCTTACGGAACGAGTTGTAATCCTCTTCTGGCAATCCAGCGATGAGATCGAGATGCTGATCGATTTTGAGGCTGTTTTTCACCTTAGACACGGTACGGCTCAGCTTGAAGAAATTCTGTCTGCGCTGCACGAGATCATTCGTCGTGTCATTCGTTGATTGCACGCCGATTTCGAAACGGAACGTACCTGGAGGGGCATTTTCAGCGAGATAATCTAGAACCTCCGGCCGCATAATGTCCGCCGTAATCTCGAATTGGAACACGGTGCCGCGATGATTTTGGATAAGGAATTCAAAGATTTCCATCGCATAGTCGCGCTTAATATTAAACGTACGATCCACGAATTTGATCAACTTCGCTCCTGAATCAATGAGGTACAGCAGATCCGCTTTCGTCCGCTCCATATCAAAATACCGCACACCTACCTCGATACTCGATAAGCAGAATTGGCAGGAAAACGGGCAGCCGCGGCTTGTCTCAAAGTAGACAACACGATTGGCTAGACTCGGAAGATCTTCCTTGAAGCGATGCGGCGACGGGATATCATCCAGCTTCAGCTTCGGTCTGCCTGGCATCAGAATCACTTCTTGTTCCTTCCGATAGGCAACTCCGTAGACAAAGTGGTATTTGCGCGTCGTTGAAATTTCGGTCAATAGTTGGTGGAACGTCTCCTCCCCTTCACCCATCACGATGAAATCAACCTCTGGAATGCGCTCCATCCAGTAGTCCGTGTCATAAGAAACCTCGGGTCCACCAAGGACGATGAGGATGTCGGGTCTGATTTTCTTGATCATTTTGATAATATGAATCGTCTCTTCAATGTTCCATATGTAACAAGAGAAGCCAAGTACGTCCGGCGCCTTCTGATAGATGTCAGAGACGACATTCATGACGGGATCTTTGATCGTATATTCGGATATCTCAACATCAAAATCCTTCTCGCAGAACGCTTTCAGATAGCGTAAAGCCAAGGAGGTATGAATGAATTTGGCATTCAGTGTGGATACAAGTACTTTCATAGGAAGGAAACCTCGTTCTATTGGGTTATCGTGCCTTCTAATTCTACACGAAAACCGCGGAAATACAAAGGAAAGCCCTCCCATGCGGGACGACTTTAGCAGCGTTTATGCAAATGGCAACCCTTTTAAAGAACCATGTCGTCGTCCAAATGAGGGACTTCATAGGGAAACTGGAGGTAGGAGGCTTCTTCGATTGCGTTTTTCCAGCGTTCAGCATGGGAGTAAAGCTGCTGCTCGACCTCTTGAATCCTCTGACTGATTTCGCCAGCCGTTTCCACAGGTTCACGTTGCAGCGCTTGTTGTAGGGTCGTGCGTTCTTCAAACCATTGCGTTAATTGGTATAAAAGCATAAGGGGCCGCCTCTCACACGTAAGATATGTATCCGCTAGTGTTCCCTGATTTGAGGAGTCGTATTCGAGAGGCTTGTTCGCAAAGATAACGTTATGAAACCATCTTATTTGCTCGTCTGGAAGAAATTTCAGAAGAATAGCGCTATGGCACAGTGTTATTGCAGGATAAATGGCCAAATTCACTCATTCTAGTCGAAATAACGTTATTGGGTAACGCTATTTCTTCGTATAACAAATAGGTGGAGTTAATAACGTTATGGCAGACCCTTATTTAAAATTGGTTGTGGCCGCATTATTGTTGGGGGAGACAATTGGGAGGCTCAGCACATACGCAGAATAGAAAACCCCAGCGTTCACTTAAGACGCTGGGGTTTTCAGACATATCTATTTCAACAAAGCTCCATCCCGCTCCAGGATAGCCTGCAGCTCAGCTACGTTAATCTCCGCTGGCTGCACACCGTGCTTCACAGCGAGTCCAGCAGCGGAGCCTGCGGCTTGGCCTGTGGCCATGCAGCTCGGCGTGAGGCGCGTAGTCGCCAGCGCTTCATGCGTAGTCGAGATGCAGCGACCTGCGGTGAGCAGGTTCTCGATTTTTTGAGGCAGCAAGCAGCGGTAAGGGATGTCGTAGGCGCCGTCTCCTTTGACCCATGCGGCGGTTACGCCTTTGCCTGATGGATCGTGGATGTCGATCGGGTAGCCGCTGCGTGCGATCACGTCCTCAAAATGACGGCCTTGCACGACATCATCCACCTGCAGCGCATATTGACCGTCAATACGGCGTGTTTCCCGAATACCAATTTGTGCGCCAACGTTGGAGATGGAGGCTTTTTCGAAGCCTGGCAAGTTATTGCGCATAAATTCAGCGACCATCAGCACCTGTTTGCGCCCCAACTCCTCGGCCTCTGTTAAATCCTCCACATCGGTGCCATCCAGCCCTTGCACGCGCGTAGTATTGACCAGTACTTCGTCGTCCTCTGGACCTGTGAAGAATAGCACTTGATCGCGATTGATCGGAAGATTCGCTTCCTTCCAGTGTTTGAAATAGCCGAGTACACCAGAAAGAGGGAGATCAGCGAGCTCGGAGAAAGGCGTCTTTTTATAAAACTCATCGGGATGATCGATCATGTATTGTTTCACGGCAGGCAGATTCACACCGCGCATTCTGAATTTCATCGTCATTGGCTGTGTTGCTTTATCTCCATCACGCCCTTTGAGGCACGGTGCACCAGACAGATACGCAAGATCAGCGTCACCAGTCGTATCGATGAATACTTTACCTCTGACATCAATTCGGCCGGATTTGGACGTTAGCTGCACAGATTGAATACGATTGTCCACGGTCTCCACATGATCGACAAAGCTATGGAATAACAACTTAACGCCTGCTTCTTTGAGCATATCGACGGCAAGAACTTTATAAATTTCAGGGTGATAAGGTGTGATCGTATTGACGAAACCAACCGTATCCCGAAGATGCCCTGGTGATGCATTCATGGCCATGAGGCGGTCAATAATTTCTTGCGCGAGCCCTGCAATAACTTGCTTACCATCTGTTGTATGAAACGTCATCCATGGATACACAAGCGCTGCTGTCGACATGCCGCCAATAAAGCCATATTTCTCTATCAGAACAGTTGAGGCCCCGCTTCTCCCTGCTGCAATCGCCGCATTGACACCCGCTGGTCCTCCCCCTACTACAACTACATCTGCTTCTATCTGTTTAATCATCTAACAACTCTCCCTTATCTTAAATGTTGGTAAGTCACTTGCCACTCACTCACTTGCTTCTCTCTTAGTGTAGTTTAAAATTAAGCTTCTTTTTAGTTTAAAATTAGTTTAAAATTAGAGGAATAGAAGGCAGTCAGAAAAGGGGCATCTCAGACGTATGCGAAAACGAATTACACTCCACGATTTGGCCGCTCGGCTCGGTTTAACGATACAAACGGTATCGAAGGCGCTGCGCGGGCTGCCTGGTATGTCCGAGCAGACACGAAGCGAAGTTTTCAAGCTAGCGCGCGAACTTGGCTATATGACCAAAGACCAGAAACTAACACTTCAACAAGATTTAATCTCACCGTATCCCGTCGTGCAGCGCAGATTCGTGCTCGTCCAGAATAAGCTATCTTTGAACTTTAACCGCCTGTTGCTGCAAGGCTTGCACGAACGGTTCATGGAGTTTGGCCACACGGTTCAACCACTCCTTATTCCGCCAAAACTCAAGCCCTCACAATTCGACGACTGGGCTGAGGACGAAGGTTTGTTATATGCGGAGGGCGTGTTTATCGCACCGCGGATGAATTGGGATCTCTTGGAGCAGAAGCTGTTAGAGCTCCAGCTCCCGCGAATTCTCTTGAATTTCCCACCTCCGGAGTCCAAGGTCGATAGTGTCATATGGGACGTGTACGAGGCAGTCTATCAGGCGGTGCGCAGGCTCGTGCGAATGGGCCATAGGAACATTCTTTATGTCGGAGATACGAAGGATCAGCGCGGATTCGTTATTCGTTGGCAGGCTTTCACGGAAGCGATGAAAGAAGCTGGGCTGACGGTGGATCCTAGTGAGCACGCGATAGAGCGAGATGGTTCCGAGGGGTGGTTGGTGGATTTCCAGCAGAAATATGAGCTGCGTCAGCCAACGGCTGTGATTTGCGGCATTGATGAGGAAGCTGCGCCTGTGTATCACACCCTTCGCCGATTAGGCGTTAGTGTGCCGCAGCAATGCTCGCTGGTTGCGCTGTTGAATGAGCAAAGCGACACGCTGCCGCTCTGTTCTCGCCCTCAACTGCCGATTCGTGAGGCTGGCTATCGCGCAGCGGATCGCATGCTATGGCGGATTGCCAATCCGCATTTACCCTATGAGCATGTGCGGCTGCAAGGGGATTTTTTCACGGGGAGCACGATTCAGAAGTTGCAGGGTTAACAATAACGAAACGATCATTTCATTTGCTTTTATGAACGTGGTATATTGGAGGTCGAATGATCTGACCGGAAGGTAAGCCATCGTACTAGGAGGTAATATTTTAATATGCAAAAGAAACCAGGTTCACGTCCGAAAGGAAACCCCAGCCATAAACCCAAATTCGGTACGCATAAAGCACAAACCCAGTCCTTGCAAGCAGGTGCAGCTAAAGGGGGTCAAGAGTCGAGCACTCGCCAGTACACGGTAAAGGAACCCACTGAGCTTCTGCCCTTCTTGTTGGAAAAGCTCTCAAGTCTTGGCCGGAATGCCGTCAAAGCTATTCTCGCTCGTGGCCAAGTCTCCGTGAATGGCAAAGCAGTAACGGCTTATAATCACCCTTTGCAACCGGAAATGATAGTCACGATCAACAAAGATAAAGTTGTAGAAGATATCCCGCTGGCAGGCATGACGATTATGCACGAAGATCACGATGTCATTGTCATTCAAAAGGATGCAGGCCTCCTATCCATTGCAACGGATACACAGGAAAATCAAATCACAGCCTACCGCCAATTGACGGCCCATGTGAGAAATCATGATCCGAAGGCGCGGATTTTCGTCGTTCATCGCCTAGATCGGGACACATCCGGAGTGATGATGTTTGCGAAGAATGAGCAAGCGCAGCAGCACTTGCAGAACACGTGGCAAGAGAGCGTTAAGGAGCGGACGTACGTCGCCCTAGTGGAAGGCATGGTGCGCAAGCCAGAGGGAACGATTTCTTCCTGGCTCAAAGAGCACACGAAATCGCTCAAAATGTTCTCCACGCCGTACCCGAACGATGGACAGCATGCGGTCACGCATTACAAAACGCTGCAAGCGAACAAGAACTTCTCCCTGCTTGAAGTGAACCTGGAGACGGGTCGTAAAAACCAAATTCGCGTTCATATGCAGGATATCGGCCACCCTGTCGCTGGGGATAAAAAGTATGGCTCCAAATCGAAGGAGATCAATCGCCTTGGTCTGCATGCGCGCGTGCTAGCCTTTATGCACCCGACGACAGGGCAGTTAATGCGTTTTGAGACGCAAATTCCGAAAGTATTTTTGAACCCTTTTAAAGAGCCTGGTGTGAAGAAGTAGTTCGCGAAATGTGAAAAAGTTGACTCCATTGAAAAGTTAGACTAGTGGGAGAGTGTGTACATAGATGAATATCGTTGTTCTTGATGGATATACATTGAATCCAGGTGATTTGGATTGGAGCGGCTTTGAAGCGCTTGGTGAACTGGTTGTTTATGATCGAACCGCTGCATCCGAAATCGTTGAGCGTGCGGCCAACGCAGACATCGTGCTGACAAATAAAACGCCTCTCTCCGCTGACACGCTAAGTCAACTGCCGAAACTGAGATATGTCGGTGTTTTGGCAACTGGCTACAATATTGTAAATGTACAAGCCGCGAAAGAACGCGGTGTTGTAGTGACCAATGTTCCTGCGTATAGCACGCACTCGGTTGCTCAGTTGGTTTTTGCACTGGTGTTAGAATTCTGCCACCGGGTACAGCGCCATAGCGACAGCGTGCTTCAAGGGGATTGGGCTGGATCGGTTGATTTCTACTACAGTGTCTCCCCTCTCGTTGAATTAAACGGACAAACCTTGGGGCTGATCGGACTTGGTCAGATAGGCAAGCAAACAGCTCTGATCGCCCAGGCGATGGGTATGAAGGTCATTGCGACAGGGAGCGGACGAAATGTGCCACAACCTGTGGAAGGCATTGAATGGGTATCGCTTGAGGAGTTGCTGCAACGCGCTGATATCGTTAGTCTGCATTGTCCACTGACGCCTGCAACGAACGAGCTGATTAATGCGGAGCGGATCGCCATGATGAAACCATCGGCAATTCTAATTAATACTGCCAGAGGTGGACTGCTTAACGAAGCAGATGTTGCGCAAGCTTTGAACGAAGGCCGCCTAGCTGGAGCCGGACTTGATGTGTTGACCATTGAACCGCCAAAACCGGATACTCCTTTGCTGCATGCGCGGAATGTAATTATTACTCCGCATATCGCTTGGGCAACGAAGGAAGCTAGAACGAGGTTGATGGCTGTTGCAAGCAGTAATGCGCGGAGTTTCGTCGCGGGTCAACCGGTGAATGTGATCGGATAGTATGAAAGGACTGCTGCCAAAGTTCGTGAATTCGAAGCTTTGGCGGCAGTCCTTTTTAATTGTCGATTATTTTATCTTATTCAATAAACGGTAAATGATCACAGCCGCTTGCGCTCTTGTCGTGCTATCGCTTGGCATAAAGCTGCCATCACTTCCTTCAATAATACCTGCTTTTTGCATGGCACTGACGGCTTCAGCCGCATAATCGGAGATGTCAGCCGAGTCGTCAAAGGCCTTGGAGCCAGCATTCGTCTGGATACTTGCGTTGAGCGCTAGTAAGGTACGATACGCCATAACCGCCATATCTTGTCTGGATATCTCATCCTCTGCACCAAAGCTCCCGTCTTCTCTGCCACTTATGATGCCAAGCTGCTTAGCTGCAGCAGTAGAGCTGTAGTACCAATCCTCCTGATCAATGTCTGAGAAGGCATTTGACGCAGTCTGTTCACCATCGAAGCCGAAGGCTCTCATTAGCAGTGTTACGAATTCTGCTCTTGTGACCGGGTTATTCGGTACAAAACTCGATTCACTCATACCACGAATTATGTCTCTCGCTGCCAGAGCATCAATGCTGGCTTGCGCCCAAGATACATCACTGATGTCTTGGAAGGTAACATCCTTATAGAATAGGGCATAGTTGCCCAACTCTGTAGTCGTGAACTCCATTTGTCCAGTAGCGGCATTATAGGCCCCATTCACAAGAACCTCTAACTTTCCTGATGCGTTCACATAGCTTACGATGACTTTCTCCGGAGATTCTCCCGGTTTCAACGTATAGTTGACGGCAATGCGAGCACCTTCGGTACTCAAGTTCTTCGTCGACTTTCCATCCACTTGCAAGTCAAATTGGAATACGCTACCGCCCCCAATGGATTGTCTTACCTGCTCGGAAAGCGCCTCTCGTTCAACGTTCGTTACGACAACCTGAATGTTCTTCGCATCCGTTCCTGCCTGTTGCTTCAATGCTTGAATCGGTAGGATGACTTTAGTGGTGCCTGCCTGGAATGCGATCTGTTTCACTTGGTTCGCATCTGCTTCGTTCAGCAACGCAACAGGAACTTGTATGACAAACTTCTTCGTTGTCGACTCTGCTGGAACGCTTAAGCTTATCGTTCCGTTCGCTGCTCCCTCAATGGCCTTAGCCATGTCTTGATCTTGAATGGTAACTGTAGACGTGTTAGGATCCTTAGGCTCTTCTTTAACAGGTACAGTGATGACACCTCCGCCGCTGCCCGATCCGTTAGACGTATCGTCCGTCGTATCGTCCGGGTCCTCTCCATGGATAGGACTAGCTGTCACCGTTACATTCGCAGTCGCTTGAAGCGCAGTTCCGGCTACTGATCCATGAACGACAAAGGTACCTGCTTGGGCATAAAGCGTTGGAGCGATGTTGTCCCAGACAACCTGAAGCTGGGAGGTTAGCTGATTATCATATACGGCCGTTACAACGGTCGGCAATATCGGTGCTACCCCGGTTGTCGTGCTTACGGATACAGGTTCAATCGATACGATAACAGCTGGAATGTCCGTGACCGTAATATTCGCTACTGCGCGAATGCTTGTGCCTGCAACATCGCCATTGACGACAAACGAACCTGCCTCAGCATACTGGGAAGCCTCCACGAGATCCCATGTAACAGACTGCGATGAAGTAGACTGATCATCATACACGGCTGTTACTACGGAAGGAAGTTCTGGTGCTATGCCTGTCGTTGTTAACACCCCAACCGGATTGATACTAACAATCACTGGGTTAGGATTGACTGTGACTTGAGCCTCCGCTCTCACATCTGTCCCCTCTACGGAACCGTACACAACAAAGCTTCCTGCCTGTGCATATTGCGAAGGTGTCACAGTATCCCAGATGACAGGGTGTGATTTCTGCGACTGATTGTCGTACACAGCGGTAACCTGAGTAGGTAATACTGGCGCTACTCCAACAGCAGTCGTAACCAACTTTGGCTCGAAGCTGACAATAGCAGCCGGGCTAGCTCCTACAGTGATATGCGCCACCGCTCGTATGGCTGTTCCCGCTACAGTTCCTTGTAAAGTAAAGGTACCTTCTGCGGCATATTGATCAGCCGTTAGGCTGTCCCACGTAACCGGCAGCGTTTCGACCGACTCGTCACTATACGTAACTGAGACAGTTGAAGGCAATGTTGGAGCAACGTTGACATATGTGTTCACATCCACAGGTGATACCGCATTAATCACAGCTGTTCCTGGAATGATTTCACCACTGCCCATTTTGACGTGGTCCAATGTAATATCGGCGATTGGAGACGTGTCTCCGCCAATTTTCATCACATTGCCGCCGGTACCCAAACTGGCTGCTCCAGCCCAAGCGAGTTGACCGTCAATGTATAAGTCATACGTATAATTAGCGTGAACAACGACTCTGTAATCGTGATACACAGTGGTATCTAGCGTAGCTGTCTTGCTTGGACTGCTAGATTTATTCTGCGCCGTACCTTGTGTACCGTGTTTTAAATAAAGTCCGATCTGATAATTACCGCTTCGGATTGTAAATTCATTTAAGGTGTTGGCTGTATTTACCTTGGCTCTATACTCTACGGTGAAGGCTCCCACCAAAGGTGCGAAATCGGATTTCAGTAAATAGGTTGAAAAAGAGGTACTTGAGTCTATAATTTTTACATTTCCGCTATCCTGTGTTACGGAACCGGGGCCATTAACCAATTTGGACCAGCCGCGTGAATACTTATTCATATCATCATTAAAATATTTGAACGGGCCTGGGGGCAGTGGCGGTATCTCGTCGATAGGTTCAACCGCATTCGGATCCATCTTGGCATAGGCAAGCACACCGCCTAATCGGTCGCCCTGCTCATAGAACATATATAAGTCTTCGCCGTCATATACAAAATTAGCCGAGGCCGTTCGTCCCCGATCAATCACATCATCAGAGTCATGTAGTATCCCTAGATGATTCTCCAGGTCAAAATTAGCACCAACCTCGGTAATATGCACATTCCCCGAAGACGCATGGTAGGCTACATAATGCTTGCCATTCCATGGAAAATACGTGGGACCGGACAAGTTTGTTCCTTCAGATGCATTCGAAGTAATCAAAGGATTCTTTTGCGTGGTCCAGCTAAGACCATCATTGGACCATGCGAGATAAATGTTTCTTTTATTCGCTGTGGTATTCCCCATCAGCAGCATGATGTACGTATTATTTTTGGAGGGAATCGTGTACTTGAACACCTTGGCATAGGAGGTTTCCGACAAGCCGACAAAATCACTCGTGCCAAGCGCTTTTCGCTCATACGTAAAGTTGATGCCGTCTAAGGTTGAGGCAATCCTTGTCGTCGTATTTTCCCCGTGATAGTACATGTAAAATTTCTGAGCCGCATCGTTCCATATCATATACGGTGAGGACACATGAGACACACTGTAATTCGGAGACCAAACATTGGAGATTAACGGATTAGCCTCATACTCCGTCCAAGGACCGTTCAAGGAATCGGAATACGCCAGATTAATCCCTCCTGGTGCATCATGAGGAGCATAATACAAATAATAAGTACCTAGCGGATTCGCAATATGATCCGTCGCTTTAACGACTTGCGGAAAAATAATCTCGTCTGTCGGATTATATTTTAGATCCAGCGGGTTCAAGACTTGCCCCTGATATTTGAAAATTGGAAAGCCCGCTAGAGCGGACGCAGACTTTGGTTTAACAACGACTACCATGCTCAGCACCATGATAAAACATATCAAACTGGCTATCACTTTTTTTAGCATCAGCCTTGCTCCTTCTAATGGTAGATTATTCTCTACTTATTTCAAACCAGTCAAAGCTACCCCTTCGATAAATCGCTTCTGGGCGAGAAAGAAAACAAGCAATAGGGGCACGGTCGCCATAACGGAGGCTGCCATTAATAAGTGCCAATCCGTCCCTGCCGTATCCGTGAATAACTTGAGTCCAACAGGTAAAGTGAATAATTTATTATCGCTAATGTAGATCAGTGGATCGAAATAGTTATCCCAACTATGAAGAAATGTAAAAATAGCGAGTGTGGATAACGCTGGTGTAGCAAGCGGCAGCATGATACGCCAGAATGTTGTCCATGGTGTGCAGCCATCAATTTTGGCCGCTTCCTCCAGCTCATCTGGGACCATAATGAAAAATTGGCGAAGTAGGAATACGCCGAATATGCCGCCTGCCCCTAATACGGATGGTACAATTAACGGGAAGTGCGTGTCGGTCAGATGCAGCTTAGACATCCAAACGAACATCGGAATCGCCGTTACTTCCGTCGGAATCATCATACCCGTCAGCAAGATGAGGAAGATAACATTTTTGAAGCGAAAATTCATCTTGCCAAACGCATACCCAGCCAGTGCCGCAAACAAGCAAGTAGCGATGGTAACTACGATGGCTATATAAGCGCTATTGAAGAAATAGAGAGGAAACTCGGGCTGTTTGATGAATACTTGCTTGAAATTGGACCAAGAAATCGGATCAGGAATCCATTGCGGTGGAAAAAGAAAAATTTTAGTCGGATCCTTAAGTGAAGTCGTGATCATCCATAGGAATGGAAACAAGATAACGAGTGATATCAGGGAAAGCACTGTATAAATAGGCAGGTTTCGAAGTATGCCCTGTTGATTATTGTTCATGATGCACCCACCTTTTTCTCATATTCCATTGCACGATGGTCAAGACCAGCACTAGGAAAAACAAGATGAAAGCGATTGAAGATGCGTAACCGAATTCAAATTGCTTAAATGCCTGCTGATAAATGTAGTAAACAAGAACATATGTACTCGTCCCTGGACCGCCATCCGTCATGACTTGAATTTGGGAGAATACTTTCAGCGAACCGATTAAGGTTAGGATAAGCGCTAGGAAAAACGCTGGTGAGATCATCGGGAAAGTGATACTCCAGAAAGTTCTCATACGTGAGGCTCCGTCAATCTTGGCAGCTTCGTAGTACATTTTGGGAACCTCTTGCAGCGCAGCAAGGAAAATCACCATATTCAGACCTACATTCTTCAATACGCTGACCACGATAACTACTGGCATCGCCAAGCCAAAATTGTAAAGCCATGCGGGTCCCTGAATGTTAAATAACTGCAGGATTTGATTGACCAAGCCAGCATCCGTCGCAAAAATGTATTTCCACACAATCGCCCATACGACAATCGAAGTCACAACCGGCGTGAATATAGCGGTTCGAAACAGGGAGATTCCTGGTATTTTTCTATTTAACAGAAGAGCCAAACCTAGCGCCAGCATCAAATTCAAGGGAATGAGCCCAGCCGAGAAGTACAATGTGTTCCATACCGTCTTCCAAAATAAAGGGTCGTTCAGAAATGCTTTCTCATAGTTATCCAACCCTACATAGGCCGTATCGTGAAGGAGAGAGTAATTGGTGAAGCTCATGCCGAAAGCAGCCACGATCGGAACCAATAAGAAGATGATATATCCGAGTACCATCGGAGAAATAAATAAGTATGCATACCATGCCCCACTTGAAGCAAGGCGGCTCTTGGCACGTTTCCGGACGGAAACGGGTTGCCCCGTCTGCAGGGATGGGGTCAATTTCGCACCTGCGGAATCCATGTTGTTTCTCTCCGTTCTCTGTATGTTTTTCGAATCATAGACACACGAAATCCACAGCAGCGCAAGAAGCTTCGAGTAGAAGGGGGCTGACATATGCACAAGCTTGAGCTCAAGCTACTTGCCAGAATCAGGACATAACTCGCGATCAGACGATCCTTCTACTCCAAACCACTACCGTGATGTTTCTTTATTGCATTTATTTAAGCAACGGGCTTACTTCACTTTCCGCTTTGGTTAATACATCCTTCACTGTGCCCGACTGCGCATAGAGTAAATCAAGAATTGTTTGCATCTTGGTATCAATTTGCTGCCAATTTTTGTGAGCTGGCAACGTAGTAGCGCCTACCATTTGATCGATGACAGCAAGCTTCACACTCTCAGGTGATGGCCCTTGCTTCAGGAATGACTCCGATTCCAGAATCGACTTGCGGCTAGGTACGAAATATTGGCTCGTAATGTTCATATTCTCATTATTCGTAATGTATTTGAGGAAGTCCGTTGCTTCTTGCGGGTATTTGCTATCCTTCATAACAACAACGCCAGCGTATCCCATTGTCGTGCCCGCACCTTTAGGTCCTTGAGGCAATGGCGCGATATCCCACTCGAAGTCTTTAATCGCCTTAGCTTTACCCATATAGCTGAACAATTCCTTTTGCATAGCAATTTTACCCGTGTCGAACGTCGTTTGATCCCCTGGCTTCGGATGCACTTTATCCTTGAAGATCATATCCGAATACAACTGAAGCGCCTGCTCGCCCTCTTTGGAGTTCAAGGTAAACTTCGCGCCATCTTTACTTAACAACTCAGCACCGTATGAATTAAATACTGTTTGCAGGGCATCCGGCCAGTTGGTCCAGCCATTGCGTACGAAGTTCGTTCCATATACACCCTTGCCAGGGTCAGCTAATGTTTTCGCCGCTTTGAGAAACTCTTCATAGTTCCATTTCCCTTGTTTATACAACTCAGTTGGCGTTGCCAGTCCTTTGGCTTTGAACATCGTCTTATTGTAGTAGATCATCGAGGTAGGTGTAGAAAATGGAATGCCATAGATCTTGCTGTCTTTGGTTAGCAATTCGAGCGTGGTTGGATACACCTCATCAAATTTATACGCCGTATCCGCTTTCAAAGAAGTCACATCAAGAAGCTGACCGCCCTGAATGAATTGTGGAATCATGCGTTCTGCGAGCCATGCGACATCTGGAGCAGAATTCGATGCTTGCATGATCGAAAGCTTCTGCTGGTAGTCAGCAAAAGGAATAATTGTAATCTCCACGCTGATGTTCGGATTTTTCTCTTTGTATTTGGCAATCATATCTTCATACATTTTCTTGTGCGTATCGTTGCCCCATATGCTGAATTTCAGAGTAACAGGCTTCTGTGCCTTCACTTCTGTCGACGAACTTGGCGCAGTTGTAGCTCCGGCTGCTGCAGGCGTATCTGTTTTGGTACCGCAAGCAGTTACTACTGAAGTTGTGACTAGCAGCGTGCCCATGAGTAAGCTAAACTTTTTATTCATATTCGAGTTCCCCTTTAATTTGTATTATGTAACCGCTTCAGTGAAACGTTTACAAACTTTATTATAAAGAAAACGAACCCGCTCTTTTATGGCCTAAAGTTCAGAATAGGTTCGAATTGTATCGATATTGGTATAATAATCTGCATGCATATTCGTACGTTTATTGATCTCGAAATTCGGATGGCGTCAACCCAACGACTTGCTTAAATAGGGACATGAAATACTTGCCATTGGGATATCCCGACATTCTACCGATGTCTTGAACCTTCATATGCGTCGTTTTTAAAAGCTGCTTAGCCTTCTCTATTCGGCGCTGTGTCAAGTATTCCGACAGGTTCTGTCCCGTTTCGGACTTGAATAATGCGGACAAATATCTATGGTTTAAGAACACCTGATCAGCCAAATATTGCAGGGAGATGTTCTGATCAAGATGACTATCGATAAGCTCCTTGACCTTTCTTATGATTTGCCGCTCCTCTTGCCCTTCCTTTGCAGAAGAGGCTGCTTCGGCTTGCAGGGGATTGCTTTTGAGCAGCTCCTTCTTTAATCGATCTATAACAATGGCGAGTTCTGCCTTGTCTACTGGCTTCAATAAATAATCCGCAGCATGATACCTTAGCGCATCCCGTGCATATTCAAAATCGCTGTAACCGCTAACGATGACAACTGGCAGTTCAGGATATTGGTCGCTAAGCCTCCGCATCATCTCAATCCCGTTCATTTCCTTCATACGAATATCCGTAATGACGGCGTCAGTCGCATTGGTCTTCAGCCATTCAAGCGCTTCCACGCCATTGGACATTCCACCGACTACCTGAACCCCGCCTATAATATGCTCAAGTAAATGACGGAAACCATTCCGAAGATTAATCTCATCCTCAACTAATAAAATTCGAAGCACTTGTCATTCCCCTTCCCACTGCAATGGAATTTTCACAATAAAATGTGTGCCTTGCCTATGGGTTTTATCCAAAAACAACCCGTATTCCGGTCCGAACAATAGTCGGATTCGCCAGTGAACATTTCGCAGAGCGAAGCCTTTCTTCTTGAATCCAAAGCCATCCCTAGCGCCGTGTTCGTTGCTTTCCTTGTAGATATGAGCTTCTACCTGCCTCATTCTCTCCTCGGTAATCCCCTTGCCATCATCTGAAATCGTGATGACAAAGTGATCCTCTTCTACATATGTGGCAATTCGGACAATGACAGGATCGTCTTCCATGGCATGCTCAATGACATTTTCGATCAAAGGCTGAAGCATTAATTTGGGAACGAGATACTCTTCATGCCCCATGTCGACATCAAGCTCCATCTGAAGCTTGCCACCTAATCGATACGACTGAATCTGAATATAGGATTCTATGAATAGCAGCTCGTCCTTCAGATAAACAAGACGCTCATCCTTATCTACCGTAAATCGCAGCAGCCTGCCTAAACTGACGACAACACTAGATAGCTTAGGATGATTCGACTCCAGAGCCATCAGATTAATGGATTCCAGCGTATTGTAGATGAAATGGGGGTTGATTTGACTCTCAAGCGTCGATAGCTGGGCATCCTTTTCACGAAGCTTGCTTTCATACACTTCTTTAATCAGGCGCTCGATTTCTGTTACCATCATGTTGAAGCCACCTGTTAAATGACCAATTTCATCGTGAGAAGCAACTTCAGCTCGTTCTCCAAAATCACCCATCTGCACCTTTTTCATTTTCTTCTGAAGATGTCGAATCGGCTTCACTAGTCGGCTTGATGCTACAACGGCTAAGAGATAAGCAACTAGCATCGAAATAACCGAAACGATAAACGTAGACCTTACTAGCTTGCGTGCTCCCGCTGTTACCTCACTCTTCGGAATAAAACCCGTCACTTGCATACCTGTAAATTCAGAGCTTACCTTGGCCGAAATGTGCTCTTTGCTGTCGTTAATTGCCTTCAAACTCAATGAATTATCCATATTCATCCCGTCCATTGGGTAGATGACATCACCTTTACGATCCGAAATATAAATTTGGCTTTTGCTATTATAATTCGTGGAATCTAGCAAACTTTTGAAACCCAACTCTGTCAGATCTACTTTTACGATGCCCAAATATTCATTGGTGGAAATTTCCCTAACGACTCGTGCAATGGAAATAACCTTCTCCGTGCCATCCAAATAATACCCTGCGTCATGTGGGGGCAATATGACAATTGAACCGTCACCCTTCTCGACATCTGCCATCCATGGATTGCTTGAAGCTTCCCAGTATCGATCAACGGTCGTCTCCAGATTGCTAAACAAGTTCCCATCAAGCGCAAAAATCAAGATACTCTTGATCTCACTTCGATCAAAGGTGATGGAAGAAATCATCAAATTCATCTTGCTGTATTCATCAGAGGTTACGAATTCGGAATTACTTTGCTTAGGGTGCTTTCTCAGAATATTCATGACGTTCTGATTATAATAAGGCGCCATCGTAATACGATCCATGTCCTTCATGTATCGGTCTAGATTAATGTGGACCTGTTCAATAATTTGGCTTGTATATCTACGGGAGTCCTCTTCCACATTCGAGATATATTGATAATAGGTAATCCATCCGCTAATAAAGAAGGGAACCGTAATGAGCAGAGCAAACAAAATAATGAACTTGCCCCGTAAGGATAGAAATAGCTTCGTTGGCATGCTGAATCCTTCACCTCTTAACCCAAGTGTTCTTGCATACGCCAATTATGATTGCTCGCTGTCGACAAATCTACTTTAATTTTACTTTATATTTGCGTGTATAAATCAAGGTTAATTAGGAGTGTTGTATAGGACTACGTCAGGGTAAAAGAACACAAAAAGGCTGTCATTCCAAGTAGATTTAACTACGAGGAAGACAGCCTTTTCCATACTATTTCAATAAAGCCGCATAATCCATCTGGGGCACTAGACCTGCCTCTGCTGCCCGCTGGAGCAAGGTTAAGACAGCGCCATAACCGCTCTCGCCGAGATCAGCGGTGAACTCGTTAACATACAAGTCGATGTGCTGCTGCGCGACTTGCGGATCCATCTCTTGCGCGTGCTGCATGACGTAGTCGCGCGAAGCTTCCGGATGCGCCCACGCGTATTCCACCGAGGCGCGAGCCCAGCCCGCGAGCGCCTTCACATCCATGGTGCGCCGAGCAATGATGGCGCCCAGCGGGATTGGCAGCCCGGTGTCTTGCTCCCACCAGCTGCCCAAATCGGTTAGAAGCGCTAACCCGTACGACGGGTACGTGAACCGCGCTTCATGAATGACTAGGCCGGCATCGATGAGGCCGTCCCGCACGGCGGGCATGATCTCGTGAAACGGCATGACCACGATTTCGAGGGCGCCGCCAGGCACGTTCTGTTCGGCCCATAGGCGGAACAGTAAGTACGCTGTCGAGCGCTCGCTTGGCACGGCTACTCGGCGACCGCTAAGGGCAGCCGGGTCTGCCGGTTGGTCAGCGCTTGGCCGCGTCAGCACAAGCGGGCCGCAGCCTCTGCCCAAGGCGCCGCCGCAGGGCAGCAGGGCGTAATCCTGCAGCACCCACGGGAGTGCTGCGTAGGAGATCTTGAGCACGTCGGGGCCGGTGCCTTCGGCGGCCAGACGGTTCGTGATGTCGATGTCCGCGTAGAGGACATCGAGCTCTGGTGCGCCTGGGATTAAGCCATGCGCCCAGGCATGGAAAACAAATGTATCGTTTGGACAAGGTGAGAACGCTATTTTCATTTTAAAGCACCTCCGCTAAGACTGAACCTGCTGCTTCTAAAACTTTCAAGGCATCACCGATCCGCCAGGCGTCTCGGTCTCGCGGGCCGACCGCGTTGGAGATCGCGCGGATCTCCAGTACGGGCACGCCGCGCTGCTGCGCAGCTGTCGCAATGCCGAAGCCTTCCATGGCTTCGGCAGCAGCGCCAGGCACGCGCGCAGCCAGCGCAGCGGCGGTTGCCGCTGTGCCGGTGGCCGTGGCCACCGTCAGCACCGGCGCCGCTTGCGCCTGCAGGCCTGCGGCTTGCAGCGCCGCCGTCACACGCTGGGCCAGTTCGGCATTCGCGCTGATGCGCGTCACGCCGAAGCCCAGCTCGTCCAAGCTGCTGAAGCCATCCAGCAGCTCAACGCCAAGATCGGCGGCGATGATTTCGCTCGCAACAACAAGCGAGCCAATCTCCGTTTGGCCCACGAAACCGCCTGCGATGCCGGCGATAATCAATAGGTCATAATCGGCCTTGGCAAGTTCAAGGGCACCGTTTACTGCCGCCGCAGCAAGCCCAACACCAGCTAATGCATAGTCAAATCGGCTATCCTGACCAAGACCACGCTGTATGGCATCTCGTTCAGCAGCGACTGCTGTCATGACAAGTATTCGCATCGTTCTTCCCCTTTAAGCTTTGACTTCTATACTCGTATTTTACATGACCCATGTCCAGAAGGAAACTTTCACGCTTGACAGGATCATTTAATTTAAATAATATCTAATTAGACTAATGTTAAATTACTTATCAAGGAGTTGTTCTCGTATGCAATTGGACAAAATCCTCACTTACCACAAAGCAATGTCGGATGCTACGCGTATTCGCATGCTTATTTTGTTAGCGGACGGTGAATCTAATGGGCAAACTCTCGCTGAGAAGCTGAGCGTAACACCTGCGACTATTACCCACCATGCCTCCAAACTTCGCGAAGCCAACCTAATTCATGAGCGCCGTGACAAAAACACGATTTATTTCACCTTGAACGACGCCTTCATTCATAGCTATAGCCAAGCGACCGCTAACCTCATTTTCAAAAATAAAAAGGAGCTACCCGCATCCATGGAAATAGAAGACAAACACTCAAATCTTCAAAAATCTGTTTTACGGAACTTTTTCACGCTCGATGGTAAACTCAAACATATTCCCGCTCAGCTCAAGAAAAAACTCATTGTCCTTGAGCATCTAGTTTCAGGACTTGAGAAAGGCCGCTCCTACGACGAAAAAGAGCTTAACTTCTACCTCAAAAACTATCATCCCGATTTCGCAACACTGCGCCGAGAACTGATTATGCACCAATTTATGTTTCGCGAGAGTGAAGTTTACGAGTTGAATCCGAGGGAAATGTGGGCAAAATGGGAAACCCTATCCTAAGTGGGAACTCCACTCTTGATCACCTACTCACGCATGCTACTCATTACATTTAATCATTCTTATGCTACTCTTCATCACACTTAATTTCTCTCGTCACTTTTAGTTACGCTTATCTTTCTCATCACTCTGTCGTACCAACTCCCCCCTCGACTTTAACTGTAAAAACTCCAGCTATTTTCAACGCTATTCAGCTGATTTGGAATTTAAATGGAAAAACTCCAGTTAATTTCGTCCATTTCTCTTCGGTAGAAGGAAACGCGCACGATTAACTGGAGAAAATACAGTTATTATCCTAATCGGCCGCCACCAACGAGCTATTCAATTCGATTTTTAACGCACCCTCCCAAGCCCCAACAACCACTTCTTATACACCGTCGGTGTAACGCCGAGACATCTCTTAAATTCCTTGGAAAAGTGCGCATAATCATGATAGCCAAACTGGTCCATACAACTCGCGATATCTATCATGGGATTGAAGAAAATCTGAAGGCGAGCCATGTTAAATCGAGACACGGCATTTAATCTTTTCGGAGACATCCCGACAAGCTCTGAACAAATTCGTTCAAAATGCCGCTGCGAATATCCGCTCTCAGCTACGCTGATGGGAACATCCTGCTCCATCGGTGTTCGATATAGTTTGGACAAGATATTAATCATCGCGTCATGCTTGATTTCTGGTTGCAAATGACGAGTCAGATAAGCCGTTAGCAGGGCTATCCCCTCATCCAAGTCAGACTCTGCCAGCTGTAGAACTAGTTCAGCAAGTTCCTGTTCGGGAAATACGTCTGTGAGCGGAAGAAACTTATCGATCAACGTACGATGATCCATCTCTTTGAAGCCGCGCAACCCCCATGGCAGCAAGCGCACGCCGAATAGACGGATGGGACCATCTGCGGCAAGCGGCTGATAGCGAGAAAGTGCCCCGATAAAAAATGCTCTCGGCAGCACTTGCCCACCGATTGAATAATCGGCCCCATAGTGAAAGATCAGCTCTTGGCAGCCATCTGGCCACAGGGTTTCCTCCTCTTCCGCCGCGCTGTAATCCCGCTCCAAATACCAATAACATTGGATATATCGCTGCAATGTCTCATCCGGCTGACGCTCCTCGTAACGCATGCTCCATTCCCTCCTCGCTCGTAGATATCTCCTCATCCATGTACCGTTAAGCTGTCTATCCGCAAAATTCCCTTCCCGTCTCACAAAATGGACACGTTGCCCAATTATTATTGTGCATACGGGTCATTCATCCATACACCCTATAGTCAGATGACATATAGTAATCTTGTGAAGGGAGGGATTGACATGAGTTGTGGTTGCGGAACTGGCGGCGTTGGTTATTCTGGTACTGCTGTAGTCCTTGTACTATACATCCTCTTGGTTATCGTTCTTAGTACATTTGGGTTTGGCTGGTAATTGAAAGCTATAGCGGCGGCTGAAACGGTGATTCCGTTTCAGCCGCTTACTTTTTTTAATCCTTTTAGCTATAATAAAAACTTAAGCATGAATATCATTTATTCCCTATTCAGGACGGAGACGAGGTACTGTGTCTAAACCGATTTTGACCATTGTGGTCCCTTGTTATAATGAAGAAGAAGTCCTCCCCGAAACGGTCTTTCAACTCAGCGAAGTATTAGATTCTCTCATAACAGATCAATTAGTTGCCCAGGGTAGTACGGTATTATTTGTCGATGATGGCAGTAAAGATGCAACTTGGTCGCTCATTGAGCGGTTCCACCTTGCTAATCCATTCGTAACGGGGCTTAAACTGGCCAAAAATGCCGGTCACCAAAGCGCCTTACTCGCTGGGCTTCTGAAAGCCAAAGCGTATTCCGACTGTGTCGTTTCCATCGATGCAGATCTTCAGGATGACACTTCTGTCATTCGTGAATTTCTCGTTAAATTCCATGAAGGCTACGATATTGTCTATGGTATTCGTCAAGATCGCTCAGCTGATACCTTGTTCAAGCGAGCTACAGCGCAAGGCTTTTATAAACTCATGACATCCCTAGGTGTTAAAATACAGTACAATCACGCGGATTTCCGCTTAATGAGCAAGCGTACACTCGATAATTTGGAGAAATTTCAAGAGGTTAATTTATTCCTCCGTGGCTTAGTCCCTCTGCTAGGATTTCCCTCTACACAGGTCTATTATGACCGCAAAGAACGATGGGCAGGTGAATCCAAATATCCGCTGCGCAAAATGCTCGCTTTTGCCTTCGACGGCATCACCTCGTTCAGTGTCACTCCCATACGATTGGTTACGGTAATGGGCTTTCTGCTCTTCGCACTTAGCGTAGTCGCTGCTGTTTATGCGATTGTAGGCAAACTCCTCGGCGCGAATGTAACGGGTTGGACTTCTCTTATTCTCTCTGTCTGGTTCATCGGCGGTGTGCAGCTCCTTGCGATTGGTCTGATCGGCGAATACATAGGTAAAATTTATAAAGAAGTGAAGCAGCGTCCGCTTTTTGTCATCGAAAAAGAATTAATCGAGGGAGCAGCTCAGGATCTGTCATCTGCCACGTCACAGGCGAACCAACCTGCCTCTGCAAGGCGGTAATAAGATGACTTCAACACCTACGTCCACTTCACTTAAGTCCTTGTTAACCGGCAGCTTTGCGCGTTTCTTACTCGTCGGTGTGTTAAATACGCTGGTGGGTCTGTCCGCCAGTTTCGCTCTTTTTAACCTCCTGAATCTGAATTATTGGTTATCTACTTTTGGCGGTAATACGATTGGTGCAGTAGTGAGTTATGTACTGAATCGTAGGTTTACTTTTCGCTCCCAAGCCAGTATCGGCAGCAGTTGGTGGAAGTTCGGACTCGTTATTCTGATCTGCTACGGATTATCTTATGGAATCTCCTGGCTGCTTGCCGAAGCGCTCAGTTCCTATTGGCCCAATGCTCGTACAATCTGGCTCCACAATGGTGCCATACTGGTAGGAAATGGCTTGTACACGATTGGCAACTATGTCGGGCATAAATATTTCACTTTCCGTACTCATGTTTCGAAAAAGGAAGGGCATCCTAACACCTAAGAGGTGATTGATGATGTCACGAAGAAGAAGAAACCGGGCTATGGTGCCCGGATCCGAACAAGGCTTATCGCTGCTTAAAGCTCACGTTATGCAGAATCAAGGGTATGCCGTTAATCCGCTTCAGCCTGATCTGGTCAAATACGAGGTTGCCCGTACACTTGGCGTCCCTCTGCAGCAGGGCTATAATGGGCACCTCAGCTCAGAAGACGCCGGCAGAGTCGGAGGTCCAATTGGCGGTGCCATGGTGAAAGAGCTCGTGCGCATGGCGCAACAGCAGCTAGCGAATAAGCGTCCACCACAGCCTTAAGCACGACCCGCATTTGAGATGCTAGCCATAATCCGACGTATCCTCACATAAACTAGTAGCAAGCTGCTTGCAGCTCTACTTTTCATGGTGAAGTCAGGTGATGATGGCAGATGAATCCTCCAGGCAATCGTTCGTCAAAACCCGATTGGAAGGGGCTGTCGGCGCAAGCCGGCGATGTGCTGGGCCCCGAATTCTGGCAGGACATTGCCAGTATTATTCCACTAACCGGACCTAGAGTTGATATGTATGAAACACCGCAGGAACTTGTTGTGGTTGCTGAGGTTCCAGGATTGTCGTCCCCTGAGAATATCCAGCTATCTTTCCGCGACCACGCTCTGCTCATCCGAGGGATGCTCGTTCGTCCGTATCAGGTTAGCGATGAGCAAATGCGGTTGTCTGAGCGTTATTTCGGCACATTTGAGCGAGCGATCCGCTTGCCTGGCAGGGCTTTGACCGATCAGATGCGAGCACAGTATCATAATGGTTTGCTTATCATTCGCATCCCGCTTGCACCACCCGATGGCGAGAAAGTTATCCCCATACAGTTTACTTGAGACAACGGTTGAAGAAAGATTACCGACTCCCTTTCATAAAGGAGCTGTGGTGATCTTTTTGTTTTGCAAAAATAGAAATGATTCTGCGTTTGTCCCCATATACTATGGAAAGGAGTAGCTGAAATTGAGGATTGGAGGGAATAACCATGGTTCGGATCCAATTTCAATCCATTCATATTGATGACATATCGGAAAATTCTAGCGTTAACAAAGGCAGCAATCGGATCAGCGGCAGAAGACATTCTGTCAAGACGAATCAAGGGCTCGGAGTTATACAAGGTGAACGTAATATGGTATTTGGCGGGAAGCATACGGTCCTGGATAATGATACGTTCGATGTGAAATCGAATACACGAGAGAGCTGACCTAACCTATGTGGTTTCAAAAAAAGAAATCGTCGCCGCCTCCAACTACACCCGCTACTGCCGCTCCCAAACCTGCGATGAGAACCGAATCTTCATCCGTAAACGCGCAAACTGTACACATATTGGAACAGCGGTTGCGTAAATTGGAAGAACAGTTGGCTGACCTTTCTGCTAAGCATCCACGCATCCATATCGATAACCTTCACGTTCATCAGCCTGTTCTCGAGAACTTAACGTTTCGACTCGATCAGCTCGATATTAAGGAGCTTAGTGGTTCGTTGAATTTGGGAAATAATTTCGGGGCTAAGCCGAATGGGAAAGCGCAGGATGAAGCCGTGGATAAGGCTTTCCAGCGCTCTCAGGTGACGAAAGAGCCTCGACAGGAGCGATCGTCAGACGGTCTCTCGAATTCGTCCCCTGTACAGGACGGTCCAGGTCCTGAGCGGACCTCAACCGGCTACCGCTACACCCCTCCCCAGTCTAAAGTGTAAAATGAGGTGATACTGTGTCATCGTTCATGTCTCCAACTTTTATCATCGGCTCGATCCGAATTGGATCTGTGGAAAGTGCGTCCTGTATCAATATGGGCAATAATTGGCCGACAGATTTTCAAAGCAATCAAAAAACCGTTCAAGGCTTTGGCGCCGTCGAAGGAGATCATAATCAATTGGTCGGTACTCGTTCCATGCTGAATGATTCCGACTTCCTCGACATGCTCAATGTCGGCGATAATGATACGCCAGAATGGCTGCAAGAGATGATAACCGTGCAAGCACAAGCATCGGGCTTCACCGCTGGGGCCGGGGCTGCACCCTCTTCACCCCAAGCAGATGCAACAACCAAAGCTCCGCAAACGGCCGAGTAAGGCTGCTCGCGGAGCTTATTTTTCAAACACGGCCAATGATCAAATCACCCTTGGTATAAGGTGCATCAATAATATCGTTATCGTAAACGGTGTTGATATTGTTCCATACTATATTGTGTTCACCACCGACTTCACCAAGGCCACTATTGCTTTTGCTGCTCGTTGACCAATTCACTTGAGCGTTCGTACCCATGAATATGCCGGAAGCATCGGTTATTGAATTGACATGAATGGAATCAAATTGAATTAATGGCGGGTCTAACGGTCCGAGCAGATTCTGCATCGCATACAACCACCCTTCCTTTTAAACTTGATTCGTTAAGGCTGGTTTGAAATCCTGATCATTAATTGGGGCATCAATAAAGTCATTATCGAAGATGGTATTGACGAAGTTGCAGGCGATCGAATTACCGATGAATTCACCGTTGCCATAATTATTTTTGCTATGGGAATCCCAGCTGGACTGTGCATTCTCACCAATCCCGATCGTTGCATTCGTATTCTGATTATTTATATTGATCATGTTAAACACGATGGAACTCGGCATGTTGCTCACTCCCTGTCCGCGATTGGTTCTAGGCTCTCCCTCCTGAATGGGACCCTGCCGTAACCTGTATCTTAGCCTATTCAGTGAGCTGTGAAATGGTGCGATCTTTCTTAGATGGTGTAGATGGTGTCCACATGGAAAAAGACCCTCTCCCGAAGGAAAGAGTCTACGAACACGATGACTAGAACCAGAGTCCTGGACCACCGAAACCACCGAAACCTCCAAAGCCAGGGCCAAAGCCACCGCCAAATCCAGGGCCGAAGCCGCCGCCAAAACCACCAAAGCCACCACCGAAACCACCATATGCATAAGGTGCCGTGCCAATTGCCAACAAATCAAATAGGACCAACGGGATAATCGCTTTTACTTGCACTTTTTTCCCATTTTGTGGAGCAACCATCAATGTGTTACCGCTGATTCGCACCAATTTGCCAGTTACGTGTGTACCATCTTTCTTAACAGCAACAATTTCTTTCCCGATCAATTTGCGCACTTCTTCTTTACGAATTCTGGATGCCATGAACGTCCACCTCCTCTTACCCAATAGAGATACATTGCTCTACAGTGTATGGCTGATGGGGTAACAGCGCATGGATAGCTGTCCATTTTGCAATAAAAATACGCTCATGTCTCTATCGAAAGCTTGGCCAATGCTTTTTTGGCAGGTCCTTCTATGACATCACCTTGGAACGAATATCTCGAACCGTGACATGGACAATCCCATGTTCGCTCCGCATCATTCCAATCGACTTCACATCCCAGATGGGTACAAGTCGTATCAACGATATGCAGTTCGCCGTTTGGTTCTCTGTACGCACCAGCTCTCTTCCCGTTCACGCTGACGACAGACCCTTCATCAGGCGACAGTTCTTCTGGTTGCTTATGAACCAAGTCAAACTTGCCAGCAACAAATTCTTTGGCGACATTGGCATTCTGCATGACAAATGTTCGGATGCTAGGATCGGCATGGAACCGATCCGGTGTGAATACGTCTTCGTAGGGGCTCTTCTCCCCTAGAATGATTTTGGAATTCAGCAGCGCGGCTGCCATGCTGGTCGTCATTCCCCATTTGCGAAAGCCAGTCGCGATGAGGAGGTGAGGCGCATCGGAAAACTGCTGGCCGATGTAGGGCATTTTATCCAGTGTGAACACATCTTGAGCCGACCAACGATACAATATCTCCTGGAGTCCGAACATGTCCTCGCCAAACTTCTGAAGATTTTCATAATAGAGATGCGTGCATAGACCTTGCCCGGTCTTATGACCCTCTCCTCCAATAATTACCGCCGGTTCCCCATGAATGGTGACAGCGCGCAGAGAGCGACTTGGCTGCTCCACGTTGATGTACATTCCCCCAGGGTAGGCTTTCTTCGTCCGTGCTGCAATGACATACGACTTCTCTGCATGCAGACGAGTGAAGTAAGCGCCTTTCATATCGTCGAAAGGATAGTGAGAGGCCGTGACCACATGATTACAAGTGACTCGATAACCTTGCTTTGTGGTGATAACGGATGGCTGCTCATGGGTCGCACCGACGACGGTTGTTCCTTCATAGATTTGACCACCTAATTTCGTGACCTCCTGAAGGAGTCTGATTAAGTAAGGCACTGGATTGAACCTAGCCTGCCCGGTTAATCGAATAGCCCCTTTGGTCGCGAACGGAAGAGGGGTGGATTCCAGATAATCGCCACCAATTTCCATTTGCCCATATGCCATATATTCGTCTTGAAGTTGCTGCAAATAGGCTTCATCACTCGTATAGAGATAAGCGTCTTCATCCGTAAGCTGGCATTCGATGCCTAGCTCATGAATCGTTTGTTTGATGAGCAATAGCGCCTCTTGATTGGCCTCATAATAAAGCCGGGTCTTCTCCTCTCCAAAATGGGAAAGAAACTCATGATAAATAAGTCCATGCTGTGTAGTAATTTTAGCGGTGGTATGTCCTGTTGTTCCTTGTAGGATGGGTCCTGCATTCAGAACTACAACTTTAACACCTCGTTTGGCGAGTAAATACGCAGTTGTGATGCCCGTAATACCTGCACCAATGACCACTACATCGGTCTTCAAATCGGCCTTCAGCATGGGGAACTGAGGGAGCTTGTCGACAGAATCGAGCCAGAAGGACTGGGGAAATTGCGGTAAAACGGCCGTGGAAGCCTCTCCATGTTGTGCCAATGTAACATTCTCCTCATGTGTAAATTTCTACCTATTTTGTCCTTGGTGGGGGAATTGTATGTACGGGGAATGGGTGAAGGGATGAAGGGATGAAGGGATGAAGGAATGCAGAGATGGAGGAATGGATGACTGAATGAACAGGATGAAAGGATGAACACTTGCTTTGGAACATATGTTCCAATATGATGTGGATAGGAGTAAGTAACATTATACTTGGGGTGAGAACATGTCACAGATAAACATCGTACCGTGGTCCGAGTCCAACCTCGAACTGCTTCGGCTCATTAATGCTCCTGAGATGATGGAACATCTAGGGGGTTCGGAAACAAAGGAACAACTAGCGATTCGCCACAAACGGTATTTGGAAATCAGCGGGAAAGGCAAGGGGCACATGTTTAGCATCGTACTGCTGCCTAATCGCGAAGTCGTGGGGAGCATTGGCTACTGGGATAGCCAGTGGCAAGGAGAGGACGTCTACGAAGTCGGTTGGAGTGTGCTGCCTAGCTTTCAAGGGCGAGGGATAGCGAGCAGTGCTTTGCAGGCAGCTATTTCCCATGCCAATTCAGAGGCCAAGTTCCGATGGATGCATGCGTTTCCTTCTGTTCACAATCCAGCATCGAATGCTGTGTGTCGCAAGCTCCATTTTACACTCAGGAATGAATGTGAATTTGAATACCCGCCAGGACATCTCATGCAATGTAACGATTGGCGACTTGAGCTCGATCGCGTTCGATAAGGGGGATTTCTTTTGAGATGGACCATATCCTATGTTGGCGTTTGTGCATCATTAGGCAGTCTTCTGCTCTGTTGTTGGTTCCTTTATCAGAATCCTTATTCAGAAACAGCGACTAGCAGGGATACTGTACTCATTCTTCTCGCAATGCTAGTTGCACCTGCCGTGCTAGGGTTAATTGGTTCTTTTACTAATCGTAGAAAGTTGATGTATGCAGCCTTTGTTTGGTCACTCCCCTACGGACTCTATTTATCCGTCGCTACGATTCCTAGCATTTGGAATTTATTTGGGTTGGTGCTTGTTCTCTATCTAGTCGCAGCCATCCAAATGAGAGATCGAAACTGATCTTGGGCAGATTTAGCTGAAGGTGGGGGTCTGGTGGGGTGGCTGGAAGTCTGCTTGGGTCTGCTTGGGTTCTTGCTGAGGTGGTTTGATGGATTAGATGGATTTTCTACAGCTATATCAGGAAGAAACTAGCATTTTATGAGTTTAACTGGATTTTCTACAGCTAATTTTGCTCAGAATACCCTGTTTGCGCGAATTACTCGAAATTAACGGGAGGAAATCCAGTTATTTTGTATAACTGATTGATTTAGCCTGAATTAGATGTATAAAATCCAGTTATTCGCTAATGTTAGCGGGTAGAGGCGGGCAAAAGGGGAGGCAGCTTGGCGTCCGATTGCGAGTTGGGTGGGGCTAGTGGTGATAGGGCTGCTAGTCCTGCTAGTAGTAGTGGTGGTGCTGCTGCTGATGTTGGTGTTAGTGCTAGTGCTGGTCGGGAGGCTGTTAGTGGTGATGATCGTCCTGGTGCTGCCCCCACAACAAAAAGCCGCTCTTCCAACTCATGGTCAGAACAACGGCTTGTCTATCGGTGCATATTCGTTTATTATGCCTTGCGAATTTTACCAAGTTCGGTCGTAATCGCATCAATTTCGCTAATGCTGAAACGATCTTTGCTAGCAACCATATCATAGAGATCTTTCAGATCCTCGTAGACTTCTTCCTTCACATTGGAGGCTTTAATAGAACCCCCTGTTGCCATGCGCAGCTTTTTCTTAATTTCCTCAAACATAAACTCAACGTTCGCTTCCGACCATGTATTCAAATCCATCGTATGTGTTCATCCTTCCTCGGGTATCTTGTCATCATTTTAATGCACAGAGGGGGTAATGTAAAATACAGTTTGACCCAAAACACAAAAAGGAAGCACAGACTGAGCGTCTCGCTTCCTTTTTTCTACTAGATCACGATTGATTTAAGTGTATTCGGTCCAACCATTTTGACCAGCGGACGTTGCAATTCAGCTGAATCGACATCCAAACTAACACAGATAAGGCGAATATGCTCATCAGCTAATTTACGTGCATCCTCGTAGGATAGATTAAACTGAATACAATAGGAGATAAAGCCATGTAAAGACATAAACAAATTCCATGGAAGCGTAAACTTCCGGCTCTCAGCTCCTGGTTGATCTACCATCACTTCACGAATCACAATGGCAAACATGTCCAAGCACTGCGCTTGTTCGGTACGTGAGTACTGTTGTAGTTCTGGCTCGTTAATCATAAACATCATTTCGTAATGATTCGGGTTACTCAGACCAAACCAAACGAATTCCATCATTAACTTCTGAAGCAAATTCACGCTAAACCCATGCTCACGAACAATCATTTCCCGCTGACGTTGCAGCAATGAGGCAAAATCGTCTTTAATTAGTGCATAAAATAATTCAGCTTTCTCATTAAAATGGTAATATAACGCACCATGACTGTACCCCATTGCTTTAGCAATGCTTCGCATCGTTAAAGCGCGATAGCCGAAAGTAGCGAATAATTCCCGCGCCTCTGTAAGAATTCGTTCTCTGCTAAGCTCTTGCGCGACTGCTTTCCTAGCCATTCCTATCCCTCCGCATCCTCAGCTCATATGAAATTTGTTGGGTCTACGGGGAGCCTGCCTATTCAGGCAAGCTCTCGTGAACAATGTATTCGTTCTCACCCGCGACGATCAAACTTTGACCTTGCGTAACATCCGTTGCCCAATTCATGAATGCTTCCGCATTAGCCGCTAATGGATAACAAGGTACGGTAACCTTGTCCGTAAATCCTATCTCCCCTAGCAGCATTCCTTGATTTCTCAGTTCATTTTCCAGCTTGCCATACCATGTATAATCGACTTCAATCAGCACGAGCTGATGATTTACTTTATAAATCGGCTTTCCTGCTTCGATGCCTGCTACAGCCCCATCCGCATAAGCGCGTATAAGACCACCAGCCCCTAACATGATGCCACCAAAATAACGAGTAACTACGACAACGGTATTCTTGAGCCCTTGATGCTTCATCACTTCCAGAATCGGCTTCCCTGCGGTACCGCTGGGTTCTCCATCATCGGATTGCTTCTGGATTTGATCCCGCTCGCCAATGATGTACGCACTGCAATTATGCGTCGCCGCTCTGTGTTCCTTCTTGATCGCCTCAATAAACTGGATTGCTTCTTCTTCTGACTCTACGGGTTTAGCATGACCGATGAAACGTGACTTCTTGATGATAATCTCAGACGAACCATAGGCATGGATTGTGCGATAATGTGCTAGCATAGCCAACCTTTCTCGGTAGAAGGAAACAACTGTTTCACTATATTCTACACACAACGTAGTACTTCGACAATATAGAAAGAAAATTTACCACATAAATAATGGAAAAAAAGGTGCAAAAAAACGACCTATCCGATAGGATTGATCGCTTTTCGTTTTCAAGTTCAATTACTTTTGCAAACGAGCTTCTAGTTCCGCTTTTTCTTTCTCGTAACCAGGCTTGCCTAATAGGGCAAACATGTTCTTTTTGTACGCTTCAACACCCGGTTGATCGAATGGATTTACACCCATCAAGTAGCCGCTGATGCCGCAAGCTTTTTCAAAGAAATAGACCATATATCCGAACGTGTAAGGCGTCATATCCGGCAATGTCACGATTAGATTCGGTACTTGACCGTCTGTGTGAGCAAGCATTGTACCTTCGAAAGCTTTCTTGTTTACGAAGTCCATCGTTTTGCCGCTTAGGAAGTTCAACCCATCCAGGTCATCTGCATCTGTACCGATCGTGATATGATCAGCCACTTGGTCAACTTGGATAACGGTTTCGAACAAAATGCGGTTGCCATCTTGAACGAATTGTCCCATGGAATGAAGATCCGTTGAGAAGTCGACAGAAGCAGGATAAATCCCTTTGTAGTCCTTCCCTTCGCTCTCGCCGAACAATTGCTTCCACCACTCCGAAACGAAGTGCAGGGATGGCTCATAGTTGACAAGGATTTCAATGGTTTTGCCTTTACGATACAAGGAGTTACGAACAGCTGCATATTGGTAGGCTTGGTTTTCGCTAAGTTTCGGATTCGAGAACTCTTGTTGCGCGTCTGCCGCACCTTTCATGATCGCTTCAACGTCAATACCCGCTGTCGCAATTGGAAGTAATCCAACCGCTGTTAGCACGGAATAACGTCCACCAACATCATCCGGAATAACGAAACTCTCGTATCCTTCAGCTGTTGCCAAAGTCTTGAGCGCGCCCTTCTCTTGATCCGTTGTTGCGTAGATGCGTTTGCGAGCGGCTTCTTTACCGTACTTCTTCTCCAATAATTCACGGAAAATACGGAAAGCAATCGCAGGCTCCGTTGTTGTACCGGATTTGGAGATGACGTTCACGGAGAAATCTTTGCCTTCAATTAATTGAAGCAAGTGTGTGACATATGTCGAAGAGATATTATTTCCTACAAAATAAATCTCAGGCGTTTTACGTTTATCTTTTGGCAAAATATTATAAAAAGAATGAGACAACATTTCTAGTGCAGCGCGTGCGCCTAGATAGGAACCGCCAATACCGATCACGATCAGTACGTCGGAGTCCGATTGAATTTGTTTCGCGGAAGCTTGAATGCGGGCAAACTCTTCACGATTGTAGTTCTCAGGAAGATCGACCCATCCTAGATAGTCAGAGCCTGCACCTGTTTTGTTATGAAGCTGGTCATGAGCTAGCTCCACTTGAGCCGACAAATAATCGACCTCGTGCTGGGATAAAAAGGATAATGCTTTGCTGTAATCAAATTGTAGTTTTTTACTCACTAGGTTCGCCTCCATCTCTATTTTTCACCTTTTCCTAGCATACTTATTTGCTTGTCCAAAAGCAAGCGAGAAAGGAATTCACAGGTATTAATTCCCATGCTAAAATGAAGTCAGAGGTGAGGACATGAAACGTATCGGCTTTATTGGACTTGGCACAATGGGTAAGCCCATGGCTGCTAACCTTATTCAAAAAGGTTTTATGGTAACTGTGTATAATCGTACTGCTGGCAAAGCGGACGAGCTTGGGCGACTGGGGGCTGAGGTCGGCCTCACGCCTGCGGAAGTCGCTCGCAACTCAGATGTCCTATTTACGATGCTCAGCAACGATGCTGCGCTTCTCGAAACATTTTACAGTGAGCAAGGTATTCTGAGCGGAATTCATCCGGCACTCACTATTATTGACACCAGCACCGTATCTCCTCAAACAAGTCAAAAGCTCGCGGAAGAGCTTGCAGCGCATTTCGTCGACTTCCTCGACGCGCCCGTTACAGGTACGAAGCCTGCTGCTGAGGCCGGTACGCTGACATTCATGGTTGGCGGCAGTCGAGAAGTATTCGAGGAGCAGCAAGAATTGTTCCACGTACTCGGCAGCAAAGCACTTTACCTAGGACCAAGCGGTTCAGGATCCTATGCGAAGCTCGCTCACAACACAATGGTGGGCATTAACCTTGCAGGACTTGCCGAAGGCTTATCTATCGCAACGAAAGCTGGCATTCATCCAGGTCAATTCTTAGAAATCGTCCGCTCAGGCGGAGCCAATAGCAAGCAAGTCGAGCTCAAAGGCGACAAAATTCTCGATCGCGATTTCAGCAATCAATTCTCATTGAAGCTGATGTTGAAGGATTTGCTGCTTGCCCAAGAGATTACAGGGAAGTTTCAATTACCGACACCGATGCTGCAATCTGCGACTAATCTGTTCCAGATCGGTCAGAGCAAAGGCTTAGGTGAAGAAGATCTAAGCGCAGTCATTAAGTGTTACGAGGAATGGATGGGGCAAGAAGTTGTTAAGCCTAGTGAGCCCGCTGTTACGGAACAGGTGAAAGCCGCTTCTCCGCTCTCCGGTCGCGAACGTCGCAAGAATACGCGTGTGCAGCTGAATATTAATTTGAAGCTGTCCATTTATCAATGGGAACAAGAAGGTTCATTCTCCGGGCAAAATATAGACGGAACTCTCTTCGATTTATCCGAAAGCGGACTTCAGATCACAACCGATGTGCTGCTTGCGCCAGATATGTTCGTCGTCATCCACTTCCCACAGGAAGCTGGACTACCTCCGATCACGGGTCGTGTCATTCGCATCGTGACTGAAGGGCGCAGCTTCCGATACGGTTGTATGCTGTCAGGCTTGCCGCCGTACGTACGGATCAAGTTGGAGCAGTATATTGAGGAGCATATTGCGAGTGCGGTATAGAGCATACGAATAATAAATAGAACACCGTTCTTTCCTGAAATGGAAGTGGCGGTGTTCTTTGTTTATTACGTTGGTGTCTGCCCTGATGCTTTTCGGAGCTCGTTGGCTAGCCGATGGAACTCTTCCCTCGCTTCGGCATCCTCCGTACTCATCCAAGCAGCAGATAAAAAGTTAATCATTTTATTCGCATCATCTGAACTCATTACATACTCCCTTTCTTCTTCAATATAGTCAAAACGTGTCAGATCACTCCCCTCTATAATACGAATTAGCTTGTCCGCATAGTTGGGATCCGTCGCATATCCTGCTTGCTGAAGCCCTCGACTCGCTTTTCGGTAGTCTTGTTCATTCACGATCATGGCGTATCTTGGATTGTTCGCAAGTAGGATAGCATGATCGCGTATACTGTCGCTCCAGCTTTCGTATACGCAGAACCCATCTACAATTTGCAGCCACTTGCCATTAATGAATTCCTGGGTTGCTTGCAGTTGCCCGCTTCCTTTGATCCCAAACAAATTATTGCCCGGGGCATGTTGGCCCCAACCGCTTTCCAGAATAGCCTGTGCTATCGTCACACTAGCTAAAATACCATAGGCTAACCTGTTCGCTTGTGCGACAGGTGCAATTTGCTCAATAAAAGTCCCCTTACTCATAACCCTTCCCCCTTGCTTCGTAAGACTTGAATCATTTGCTTCAAAAAGGTGGGAAGAGGCAAACCTAAACGTCCATAATTTTCAGTAATCGAGATAAACTCATTGGCCAAGTAAAAATAAATTGCGCCTGTCATCATGAGGTCTGTATCCAAGAGAATATCCATGCGATGAGCCAGCATAATAACAAGCAGCATAAGTCCTTTGCGCGCCAGGCCCCAATAACCAACTTGACTGTTGAGGCCTTGCTGCTCTTTGATCGAAGCCGCAATACCGGTGACATAATCAACGAGTATCGCCATGAGGAAGAGACCAATAAGTTCGCTCCACCCGCCGAAGGCGTAGGTTGCTATGGCTCCGAGAGTGGCTGTAATCAGGTTAAAACTGATTTGGTTCATGTTTTTTGCTCCTTTCTTGGGGGGATGGGTGGGAGGCTACCGGGATTTTTATCTTCCTGGTAGACCTTTTATTGCGTTTTACCACGATATTGATGAGATATCTTCAGCACTGCTCGCTGATAATACCTGATCTTTTAGCTCCCAATACTTGCTGATGTTCGCGTTTTTATGGGCGAGCCCATCGGCGTACAGCTTCTTGAATTGTTCGAACGTATGAGGTAGTGGCACACCTGAAGCTTTCCATATGATTTTATCCGGATGGATTCCCGCTGAGACTGCATTTAGTGTGCTATCTAGATTAATCTGGTCATAGTAAGCAAAATCATATGCGTTATCTGTGCCGAGGGCGTCAGATGTGAATCCTTTGAGAATTGATTCGTTGCATGCTACATTGAGAGAGTTGATTTGAGCGGTCCTAGCGTCATTCAATACTTGAGCTGGCGTCGGTTGCATTGCGTCCCATGCAGATTGAAGGTCATCTAACGTTGGCTGGGGATCCTCCATGTTCCATTGTGCGATGTACGGGCCGTTGCCGTCTGAATCGTCTTGGACGATGAAGTCGGTCATGGGTATGGATTGTGGGTATAGATGCATGATTGCTTGTGCTATGTTCATGTGGTTTCCTCCTATGCGATTCTAGTGATTTCTAAAGTTGAACCTACACCTAGAACTGTAGACGACGATGTTGTTAAGTATACCTCTACATATTCCCCCGCTGATAAATCAATTGTGGTTGCATAGGGAATAACTGATGTCGCATTTGTAGTGCCATTATTAGCATGAATAAAACGATATGCTACGCCATTCTTATAGGCTGCAATAGTGTATGTTACAGATGTTGTAATACCCGAAGCAAAAGATAGAACTCCTTTCACATCATAAGATCCTGCACTTTTGGCCGTGAATTTACTAGAAGCAAATTCTGTTAAATTATCAGGTGCTACGGACTGAAAAAGAACTTTTGTTGCGATTGCCGCTGAAATATTTTGTGTAGTATTGCTTGCTGATGATATTCTACTTCTGCTAGCTTGTGTATTGTCTCCCCAAGGGTTAAGAACTCCGCTTGAAATGGCTCCACCTTGGTTTGCATGTTCTAGAGTCGTACCGCTAGGTTGTGTTCCCGATTTTCCTACATACGCCCCTATAGTCGAATAAATGCCTACAGCATTTCCAGTCCCACCGTTGTCTTGGCTAATAATGGTCGCATTTTGTACGAATAAACCGCCTACGGTTTTATTAGAGAATGTACAATTATTAACTGTTGCGAAACACCTCATGATATTCAGCCCATATTGACCCACATTAGTTGTAGTGACAAAAGCAATTACAATATTCGTGCAACCGTATACCCATAATGCGCCGACACCGATTGAGGTTTCACCGATTACTTGCAAGTATGACAAATTAATGTAGGCTGTATTCCTCATTGCTTGGATGCTATTCACTTTAACATTGGTTATTGACGATGAATTACCTATCAAACGTATTTCGCCGCCGCCCATAAAACCATTGATAAACAAGTCTTCATTATATGTCCCGTCTGCTATAAAAATTTTGTTATTGTGGTCGGTGTCTTTCGGGATGCTGTTAAGCGCCCGCCCAATCGTCTTAAATGGGTTTACTGCACTTCCATCATTATTATCTGCCCCGTTTGTCCCGTCTACGTATAACGTCATTGCAGTTGTAGTCTTTTCAGGGACGTTGTAGATACGTCTTGAAAGTTGCTCTGTGGCGCTGATACGGGACTCATGATCTGCTTGTGTCTGAGACAAAGAATCTACAACCGTCTTCAAATTGCTTGCTACATCGAATATTACGTTAGTATTTGAAGATGTTAACTGATGCTGATCTAAGGCAATGTAAGAGACTTCGTAAGTTGCTGTTGGGTCGTAATCAGCGTAAAAGCATAGCAATCTCTCGTTTCCATATGCGGGTGAACCTGATAAAATAGACCACTTTTTGTCTATTAGACCGTTTCGATATACCGCAATCATACGACTTTCTCTATTTTTAAATTGGCAAAGAGGGAAGGTCGTGTTATTTAACGCATAGCCAGTAACACCGTTACTCTGCGGCGTAACCTTCTCCCGAACAATAACACCTTGTCCCACTTCAATCTGATTCAATCCCTCATGTAAAGACATACCCGCGTCTACTTGGATTTCCTCGAATGTCGGTGTAGCTAGTTGATACGTTAGTTTATAAGGCGTCCAACCGTAAGTACTTGGCGTCGTCGGTACTGTTGCCGTAATAGACGTACCTGAAACAACTAGCTTACCTGTAGGAAATGCGGCTGATGTTCCTACGCCGTTGTATGCGGCATTCCAGTATTTTGTTCCTGATGTGTATTTATTACCTGATACGTCTGACATAACCCAACCATAGAAATACGCTTGTATCTCTTGTGCTGTAGGTGTGTATGAATCGCCCCAACCCGAATCGGTGGACGGAATAGATAAAAGTAGTCTTGTACTGTCGTAAGCATAAGCGTCACTTACGGAGAATGTGTCTACACCGCCTTTTAAAATCTTTCCGTCATACTTTACAGCGGCGAGAACATTTACTATGCCCGTAATTGAAAGTTGAATACGCTTTGTCCCAGTTGAAGCATCCAACAACGACCATGTTAAACTTCCATCTAGTATTACGTCCTTGAATCGCTTTTCAACAAAGTATTTACCGTCACGTTTAAACAGCGTATCGTAGACAGTACCATCCACGCTAGATGCCAATTGTACGTCAGGGAACGCAAGTATATCATCGTTGCGTGGTTTGAATGGTTTGGCTGTTGTTCCAAGGTTTAACATAGGGTTAGAGAATGTGTACGTTCCTGCACCAAATGTGTCATTACTAAAGTATACTCTTAGTCTATCTGTAAGACTTACAGCGGTAAACGTAACCGAAGCCCCCGTTATCCAACCTGTACCGCCCAATAGAACCCCGCCACTAGCGTCTACAAAGTCAACCGCAATTTTTCCGTTATGTGTTACAGACAACGTGTATTGCTGTCCTACTATGGCGGGTATGTCTACATAACTAAGTTGACTGTTTGCTGTAGCGGAAAGGGCTAACTTGTAAGGCTCAACAATTACGGCATTTGCGTGCAGTATCGCTTCATTGAACGTAGGCAATAAGTTTTCCCCATACTTAATCACATAAGGTGCATTAACATGCTTTACATCATCTACGTATGGGTATTTAGCAATCTGTGCAGCTGTCGCCACGCCTACGGTTATTGCTGCATATTCTGCCGCTGTAACTTCATAAATACGAATCGCATCAACATAGGCATACTGTCCAGTAGTACCGGTAATATGTACTTCTATGTTCGCATTTCCATCAGACGGATTGACTTTTATAATCAATGTTGTGAATTTAGTTGCATCCGTAACATAAGACGTTACACCTAATCCATTGAATGTCGCCCTGACTCCTGTGGAAGCATTTCCATTCTTTATATCCAATAAACCAATGTAATACTTTAATGCTGTCATGACTTTAGGGCCGTAGTAAAGAACTGCGGCCCCCGTTGAAGTAACCGTCACTTTTATAGCGCTATTTCCGAGTGTTTTGTTAGTAGTATCTAACGAAGTTGTTGCAGTTATTGACGACCACTTACTCACATCCTCACAATTCCCATCCCGCCCCAACAAATTAACCAACGTCCGCCCCTTGATATTCAAGTTGTTCAACGGCGAGCTCTGTGGAACATTAACAACCTGGATCCCATTAACCAAATTTACAGCCGTTGGAGGTGGGCTAACTCCAACTTGCGAACCTAGCTGCGCATCAATCTTATCCCAGTTATCATTCAACATGGTGTTAATATCGAATGTATCATTGCCGTCTGTTGACGGATTTTTCTTATACAGTCCTACGTTCGTTGTCGTACTGGACATATGTGTTTCCCTCCATTTTTAAACGGGGATGAATGGCGCGAAATCGGTCAATTTCCTCGTTTGAATTTCATTAATAGTCATAGTTTGATGCAGCTGGCTGAGTAAGAAATATTTGTACTTATAGATCACCTGTAAGTGAGCTGGCTTGATTTCTTCTATAGCAGCCTTCAAATCATTCAAATTCGGCGGCGTCCCCAACGTATCCACAAACCTTACCGTGAACTGGTACGCAGCCGGCTGCTGCGTAACCTCTACCGCACCGCGGTCGTAGGCCTCGGCCACGCTTTGGATCAAGTCCACGGTGACGGTTCCGACGCCGCGCAGCTTGGCGTTGATCACCGACCGACGCTGATCGTCGGGCTTGCCTGGCACTGGCGCGATGCCGAGCTCGGCCTCCCACGCGTCCAGCCCCCACGTCGCGGAGCCCACGAAAAATTGCCCCAATGTCTCCTCCAAGGAGACACGCAATTGATCAAGCTCAGCCCCTTGGGCCTGTAAAATAGCGCCCATCACACGCGATGTCTCGTAGTATTCAGGCAAAGAGCCCAACATGCGCTTGCCACTTGGTGAAGTCACTTGGGTCATACGAGTGACACCACCCCTGCAACAGCAACTTGCCCAACGTTGATCGTGATGTTGGAACTGCCGCCATTGATCTGCAAGTTCGCATAATCCTGCACGCCAGGCGTGTCGAGCAACAAGGAGCCGATGCGCACATAGCGGACCGCCGGATCACTCGAGAACGCCAGTTCGGATAAATAGGCGCGAACGGCCACGGTGAAATCATTTTTCACCTGCGTCAATGTTCTTGTTCCGTTCAATGTAAGCACGGCCTGAATGCCAATCGCGACTTCCGCAGCCGCCACGACGGTTACGGTCGCTCCAATCGGAGCTTTGCCGACCAAAGGTGGCGTAGGGTAAATGTACTGCTGCACAGCGGTGACGATGGGAGCAGGAGCACTCCTTTTATCCGTGCCGATGATGACAACCTTGACTGTACCAGCACCCTGCCATAACGGCAGCACCTGCGCCGCACCTACACCAGCCACATCGAGCGCCCAGTTCAGATAGTCGGCTTTATTCCCACTTGTTCCAGGGGAGCGAACTTTGGCGTAATAGCGATTGAGCAGCGAATCATCTTTTTCTACGTCCGCTCCACTTGTCATTGGCGCTGTATTCATCACGTTCGTTATGCCTACAATCGGCGTTATCAAAAGGCTAACTGCCCCGCTTGGCACATTGCCTTTCGTACCACCTTCAACTGCCGATACCGCCACCATCGCGAATCCTGTGCTATCTACAACTGCCGCATCCACGGTCTCAAATATCACAGACGATGTCCCTTGAACGGAATCGGCCAATGTACCCATACGCGTTCCTTGAGGGATGACTGTCCCCACCACGCCTGTAAACTTCACTTGACCGGCAGCTTTCACCGCATCTTTGCGAGTAATCCCGCGTTCCGCGCAGCGCAAGTCTAAGTAGGACCCAAAGGTCGTTCCCGCGAATCCTCTCCGCAAAACCTCCTGCGACTGCAACGCCGCAAGCGCCAACTCAATCGAAGCCGGGGCCAATGCATCCCAGATATAGGAACCTTCTGACTTGTCCAAATCGGAAGGCAAACTGCCTAACATCCGGCTCCGAATCGCTTCCTCCGTCTGTTCAACCAAATAATCAGGTAAACTTGCCATATTAATTGATCACCACACTTCCTTTTAGGTTCTTCTGCTCGCCTCGCACGTTCACAATTTCGCATTGAAACGAGCACTGATCTTTTCCCCACGCAAATGTAAAATGGCGAACATCCGCTGTACGCGGGTCGACCTTCAAGGTCTCCGTCGTCATACGTAAAATCTCCATCTCATTCGCCTGACGAGACAAATGCCGGGCAATTAAATCATCGTACTCCTGGCCATAGGCCGGGGAATATACCAAATGTGTGTACCGCCGTGAACGCAGCGCTTTCTGGCACCATTCGAGCCATGCATCGGTGCCCTCGCTTTCCGCGATTTTGCCCGTTGGCGTCGTTACGAACTCCCCTACGGAATGGTCAAACTTCGGACTGCGTCCGAACGGGATCGTCCCTCTTTTGCCCCCAGCCAAAAGTGCCTCTGTTCCTGCCCCTAAACCTACCCCAGCATTCGCCCCCACTAATGGAAATAAATTCGGCATCTATTTCACCACCTTGCACAGAATCACGGCATCATTGCCGTCATCGATCGGAATCGCGAGCACACGGTCCCCGGGCTTCAAACCATGCTGAAACTCCATCCGCACATCCTCAACACCCGACTCTGTAAAAGCAAACGTACCCTGCCCCGCCACCGGAACACCCCCGCTATTCAGTCCCGAAACCGTACCAGTAAGCGAGAAGCTAGGCAGATGAAGCTTAGCCATCCAATCGGCCACATAATAATCAGCAATTTCATGTTTAAAACGATCCAACTTCAACCCTCTGGCCGTCATCGTACCGAGTTCAGCGGGTAAACCGGAAACCGCGGAAGCGGCGTACCCGGACATCCGATTGTCCAAAAGCGAAGCCAATTTGTTATACGGATTCATTCATGTAATACCTCCTTCTAACGAGTTCGGGACTGCCTAGTTCCAGCACCATTTTGCCAGGATCACCTAACTCATGCCGGACCGACATCGCAATAAGCGCCATCCCGCTGCCCGCCAAATCTACTTTATCCCCTGCACGTATCGTGTTAATGTCTATCGAGGTGACGCTAATCGTCTCTTGGACACCCGTGAGCATCGCATGCGCAACCTCTTTGGCTTCGGAAACGGATTGAAAGCTGCTGTCTTGGACGATTTTTTGCAGCGTGCCTAGTTCAGCCGAATCCCCCTCCTCAACCGCCAATACCTGTGCTGCTGCATCATCCCCTGCTGCTTTGGTACCGAGCACCTTCACCTTGGTAACGGCTCCTTCGAGCGTTCTTTTCTGCATCACGTTCATCACATTCTCACTCGGCTCCAATGACCACACGGTTGCATTACTGCCAATTTCCACAAGCTCCAACCCGCCACTTGTCATGCGTGGACGATACATCGGGCCGCCTTTCTTGGCTGTTTCCTTAAGGTCCTTCATGATCATGGCGTAGATTGTCTCCGAACGGAACATCGCCTTCGCAAGCTTGACACCTGTGTTAGGCAAATTACTTAGTTGAATATTCCAATCTTCCGCATACCTACGTAGGCGCTCATTCGCCGTCATTCCGCTCGGAAACACGTACTCATCCTCTGATTTGGCCAAATAAATCGTGCGATCATACATCGTCACCGTTAACCGATCCATGCGTTCATAACTGTTCTCGCACTGCCATATAACAGCTGGATGCAGCAAATCTACTTGCTCTGTCCCGCCAAAAGGAGTGCCGATCACACGAACAGCTTGTCCTGGCTTCATCCCTGGAAACTCCGACGTCACCACAATCGTCGCTTGTGCCCGATAGGAAATTTCATCGAGCGATTCTTCCAGCGTCATTTCATAAATCAAATCCCGCAAAGCATATTGCTCATCCAGCCAAATATCATAAGATCCGCTAGGCCAACTCGCCATCAGGGCATCACCAACTCTTGTCCAACTTGGATTACATCGGGATTATCGCCGATTAATGACCGATTTACTTCATAAATTTCCCGCCAACGACTGCCGGAACCAAGATTCATTTTTGCAATCGCCCATAGAGAATCACCTGATTTGACTGTGTACGTAGCCGATACAGGCTTAATGTCAGGTCGTGCCTCTCCACTCGAAGCACCACTGCGTTCCGCTAACGTCCTCACTTTGTAGTCCCGCCAAGTACGAAAGGTCACATCAAAGTACACATCCCCTGGCTCACCGCCTTTGAAGCTGCTATTATGAGCCGACAACATGACAAGCACATTCACATCCGTCCCCGTAATAATGAGGCGAAGCGGTTCACGCTGTTCCATCCAAGTGTTCAGCTGATTCATGGCTGTTTGCGGGTTCGGCAGAGGTTTGTATTTACAGTAGCTAGCATCATATTGGGATGGGAAAAAGGAAGAGAAGGCAATTTCCTTCACCTTCACACCTTGTGGCACGTCCAGCTCACCGCCTTGAATAATCGTGATGGTCTCAAAACTTTTATCCCGGCGAATGTTCACTTCTGTCGGATTCACGGGGAAGTGCAATCTTAGGCCACTCGGATCTTCCAGCGTAAAATCCATAGACTCATCAGCCAATCGCGCCGCCCCCATTCACTAAGCGGTTTTGCATGGCAGCTTGCATGTTGGATACAATTTGATGCCCGATCGTGAGCGCAAGCTTGTCCTTGTCGACCTCTTCTTTCGGAAAATGCACCGCTACGCCATCCACTTTGATGTCATACTTGTTCGGAGGGGCCGTTTGCGATTTCGCAGCATTCACCGCAGAAACGGCTTGAGCTACATCAGAGGCCACCGACTCTCGCCCCTCAGGCACAAGTGATGTTTTGGAAGTCTTCCCCGAAAACCATTTATTCGCAATAAATGCGCCTGCTTTATCCCCGAGCCAACCGCCGATCATCCCGCCAGCAACCGTTCCTAATCCCGGCAAAATGGCTGACCCCAGCGCAGCACCGAGCGCAGCGCCACCCGCACCTGCACCTGCTTGAATCGCTGCTCCCGCTTTGTTCTCAGATGTAATCACATCTAGGGCTGCCATACCAATACCGAGTGGTGCTGCCACTCGGCCCGCTCCTTTCAGAAGCTTGGAGCCGCCTTTGAGCAATTTGCCTAATCGTCCCCTCGAGGAAGTCGGTGGATGTCCGTCGGGTTGTCCCTCTGCAGCGACTCTCCCTGAATTTCTGTCATCTGACGTAAGGTCAGCAGCACTTGGTCTCGTCCTCCTGTTACCTACGGGTTGTGTTGTGCTATCGGTTTGCATGTTGGTTACCGTCCCCGTCCTGGACTTCGTTTTCGTGCCTGCACTAGACTTCGTCTTCGTATTCGCATCACAGCAGCATGTCTTACTGTTCCCTTCGCGATTACCTTTTCCCGAGGATAACCCTTGCAAAGATTTTATACTTTCAACCATGGATTTAACGCTGCTTGCGATCGATTTGAAGCCTTCTACCATAGATTTAAAGGTCTCTTTCAAGCTTTGTGCGACGGACTTGAGCCCCTCAACGAAGCTTTTAACACCAGCGCCTACGGCTTTGATTCCTTCGCCGAAACTCTTAACGCCATCGCCAATCCCCTTGATTCCTTCACCTATGCTACTTAGTCCCGCACCGATTCCTTTGATTCCTTCACCGATGCTGCCGATTCCAGCGCCAATACTACTAAATCCATCGCCTATATTTTTGAGTCCATCTCCGATGCCTGCACCAATATTTTTAATTCCATCACCGATGCTACCAATTCCTGCACCGATTCCTTTGAATCCATCGCCTATGCTGCCAATTCCAGCACCGATTCCTTTAAATCCATCACCTACGCTGCCAATTCCTGCACCGATTCCTTTGATTCCGTCGCCTATACTGCCAATTCCCGCGCCGATCCCTTTGAATCCATCACCTATGCTGCCAATTCCAGCACCGATTCCTTTGATTCCGTCGCCTATACTGCCAATTCCTGCGCCGATATTTTTGAGTCCATCCCCTATGCCTGCACCGATGCTTTTAATACCCTCACCTATGCCTGCACCAAATCCTTTGAATGCCTCACCTATCCCTTGAAGTCCATCACGAATACCTTTGAATCCATCACCAAATGCTTTAAAAGCTTCACCAAACAGCTTTAGTGCCTCACCTATTCTCACTAGGCGATCAATCCAAACATCGATCGGACTTTTCTTCTCTGGTGCTGGTTTCACAGTGATCATTGACACAGAAGCTGAAGCAGATGCGCTCGCTCCTGCCGATCCCCCACCCTGAATGCCGACGGATAAAGTCCCGCCAAGCCCAGTCAACAACTGTCGCAGCTGTTTGGCTGCGCCAATCACCTGATCGTTGATGATCAGTTTCACTTCCACCTTCGTGTGCCCCAGATCCGCCAGCTGCAGCAGCAGCCGGTCAATGACAAAAGAAAAATAATCCCGCACAGCAATTGTCGGTCTAGCTGTCACCTGACTCAGCCTTGCGCCAGCTTCAATAGCTTTGTCGAATAAACCCGACAAGCGCTGTGCAGCTGACCCCGTTCGATCCACAGCTCTTCGCAATCCATCTTGCGCAGCTGCTACTCTGGCTAAATTGCCTGCCATCGCCATGTCACTCATGGCTCTCACCTCCTTGCGCGTTCACGCTCTCGCTGCAGCGCCTGTTCCTGCTCCAGCTCAAGTTCCAAGCTGGCCAGCAGGAATAGCTGCTCCCCGCGAGGCAGCTTCCAGAATACTCCGGGGCGCAGATGATGACGCGTCCATATGGCATGGAGCATCGCCGGGAGCCCCCCGGAGGCAATTAGTTTTTTACTTCATCTAGCGACTTGTTGAACCCGCTCAGATCGAGTACTTCATCCCCCAGCGCCGACAGCTCGCCAGCTAGCAGAATTCGCTTGATCACTTCCTCGCCAGAGCTTGCCTGATACTTCGTCAGCAACCGGGAATCCCCCCAATTGGGTGAGACAGTGGCGGCGGCAATGAGCGCGACGTTGAATTGCTCTTCGTCGAGCCGATCGGTTTGGACACCTCGGCGATCCGATCTTTCGGTACAACGCTCACGCAGCGCAAACACCTGTTTGCCAGTCAAACCGCGCAGAATAATGGGGACGCCAACCCGGGAAAGGGTTAACGTCTTTTCTGGTAATTGATCCGCTTCAAGCAGCTTTTGTAAAATTTGTTCATCAGTCAACATCAGGTATGTCCTCCTTCAAAATGGTTAAGATTGGATTAATTCGCCTTAATCGGGTCATTCAATGTGTAGCCTTCGAACGTGAAGGATACTTCTTCCTTCACTTCCTCGCCAGCCGTCCAGTTCGCTAACTGAAGCTTGTCCAACATGACGTTATTCAACGTAATACGTTCGAAACCATAAGAATCCGGATCGCCTAATTTGGAAACAAGGCTAAATTTATTGAATCCGCGAGCAATCATATCGCTTGTGACTTTGAAACCGCTGAGCGTGCCGGTACCCTTCATGGCACCTTTCTTATGGCGAACCCATGGGTCACCAGCCAGGTTAAGCTCTTTCTTCTGAATTTCAACATTGGCTTCCAAATGGTTAAAATTGGTTTGCCATTCACCCGCAATAAATACACTGCCATATGTTCCTAAAATAACTCTACTCGCATCTAAACTCATCAGTATGCCTCCCTTAATTTACGATAAATGTTCCGAAAATTTGTTCCATAACGTCCGTCAATTGTGCTTCCCACTTAATATACACTTGATCTGGGGCAGGTGTAAGTACGGATCCTTGACCATAATAGGCAGGGTTCAGATATACATTGAATCCCTGGGCATCAATAACGCCTGCTTGTGCCAGTGTCTGCATGTATTGCTTAGCAGCTTCTACAAGCGCGAGTCGCCCCTCTTCCGTATTGTTCACTTTCCCGATATAGCTGTCTTCCGCCGTGCGCAGCAGATCGTTATTAATCGCGTCCATGACGCGAATCGTCCGAATCTTCTTCCACGCCGCGCTCTGCCCTGGGCGCAAAGAGATTAGTGCGTTCATGCCGCGTAGCGCCTTCACCTTCTGACCGTCGTGAACGAATAGGAACACGCCATTCTTGACGGCACTTTCTTGCTCGCTGCGTGTAGCACGGCGCGTTACATCACTGAATGGCGATGCCGCATAGGTCGTCGATTCATTCAGCTTTTGACCCGCGATGAGGCCTGCCACATAAGCAGAAATATAAGCCGAGCTGTAGCTCGTACCCGCTACAATAGCACCTGTTCCAACATTCACGATCGCTTCGTGATTATAGGTTGCACTTCTCGCCGTAGCTCTGCTAATGGCATCTGCCGCCACATCGTCAGCAGATGAACCGCCGAGCACGGTGACAATCCCTTTGCCTTCACTCCGCAATCGTGTGGTCCAAGCGACGACCGAAGCTTGGATGCTAGCATCCGAAATGCCGTCCAGGGCCAAGACATGGAAATCCTGCGTTTCCATTGCACTCAAGGCGTTCACATAATCGGTTGCGGCAATGCCGCTTACACCCGAGTTACCTCCCGTAAGGGCGCTGCCTGCAACGGCGGCCAACGTGCCGTTACCAGGAGCAATCACGGTCGCCGTCAACCATAGATTGCTAACATCTTGATTAATGGCATCAGCAGCAGCTTGAACCGTAGTGCCCGAGAAAGTAAATGTTTTCAGAACTGACGTGCCTTCCAGCAACTTAAGATCCTTCTTCGCGCTATCTATGGCATTGGTTTGTACGGTAACAGAGAAATTATTCCCTCGTGTTCCTTCGTACTTCGCATCAAGCTTCAACACATTCGCTGAAGCAGAATCTTTCAACGTAACACTCGCTTTCGCCGCCGTTGCATCCGCGATTCGATAAGCTAGCACTTTCTTCGGCTTGCCCATCAAAGCCAGTTTCAACACAGCCGGAGCTGTCGCTGCACCGGATTGATCCGCACTGAACACGTCATAAATACTCTGTTCACTTGTAATTTCCACAAACTTCCGGACTGTTCCCCAGTTTGCTTTCACAGGGATGATAACTGTCCCTTGGCTCCCCGGTTCAATCGCACTTAGCGCAGCCGCCTCAAAATTCATATAAAATCCCGGCAATACCGGACGATCCGTCCCACTCCATGTTCCACCTGCCATTATTCCTGCACCTTCCTTTGTAAAAAGTTTTGAATGAATTGTTTCATCTCAGAAATCGTGAATACCGTTTCCGTGTTCCCGTGCAAGGCTCCAATGAGCACTTCCGGTGGACAACCGAATAGCTGCTGGGAATGGCTTAACAGCTCTTCCTTTGTATAACCAACAGCTTCAACTGCCTCTACTTCTGCTTGACCTTTAGTAAGACTTGTACCCTGTTTCAACTCCATCACCTCAGTTATGAATTTGTGTTTCCGTATGCACCGCTGCTATCAGCGGGAGACTACCTTGTGGAGCCGTAACTACACCTGTTACATGAACGGTTAACAAACCTGTAGATAGATCTCCTGAACGCATTGCCACATTCGAGTTAACTACGGTTAACCATCTGCCATTCGCATCATCAATAGGCAATTTCACCTGCTCGGCCAACCCTACCACTAACATTTGAGCAGCTAGTTGATAGTCACTTGCTGACTTTGCAGCAATTTGCCCAACGTATTGTTTGGTGACCTTCGTAGTACTTTGGGAAGAGGATGCGCTCTGTAAGCTTGTACATTGCCACGATACAGCCGGTCGACATGTACCATTGAATCCACGATATACCCGCCAAGACGCCCCAAGTACTGATTCTGTAAGTTGCGAAATTGCCTCTAACCACGACTCCTCAACCAACTGAATTTGCCGAATGATCATACTGGACTTCATGAGATATCGGCCTGTCGCATCCTTGTCTTGCAGTGCCGGCAGTGCCGTAATTTGTACGGTGTACAATTTGCCTGCGACCTCGATGACCCCATCATCTGGCTCTAGAAGCTTCGTAATGACGCTCCATATTCGCTCATGTGCTCCAGTAGAAGTTGTACTTCTAGCTTGCAAGCTTAGCTTGCGCCAATTATCCGGCGCATCCCATTTGAACTCTGCACTTCCGCCTGTATGGTTCAACCATATTGCTTCATCGGGTGTTGGTGGCACGTCGTCAATGAAGAGGTCAGCTCCAAGCGTCCCTGCTGCTTCTGACTGGAGATATAAGGCTAATTCATGTGCCAAATTCATCATTCCATTCTCTCACCTCCTTTCCGGCTTTATTTTGTTTTGAAATTCAAAACATTTTTTTCTTTTCAAAACATATCTTCACTCCTTACTCCACCGCCGGAACGGTTTCTTGTGCATCTTCTTGGCGGCATCACCTTCCTTGCTTGGCTACACAACGATCTTACCACGCCCTTCTGAAAACGAACTGCCAACAGTCGGCCAACTTTCGGTCAACTCTCCCCTATCTTCACTTCTAGCTGCAGCATGTAGGCAAGCTTCTCAATCGCTCGCGCTTTCATCCGACGATAGGTACGTTCGCTCAAATTAAGCTCATGAAACAGCAGAAAGTCGAACGTCTTCTCTTTTTTTAAATACCGTTCCCTGATAATGTCTTGCTCTTGCTCGTCTAGACGGGACATGGCCTGCTCCACTTCATCACATATACTGCGCAGGTGTTCATCTGATCCAACTTCGTAAGGGGCACCGTCCTCCGCAACTTTATCTCTTTCATTGCTAATCGCAATGGCTCGTTTACCTGCCCGCAAGCCTCCCATTGAACGATACATGCGCACGGCTTCAAGCACACCTTCTACCCTTTTGCGCGTTGCCCGGCGATCATTCTGTTCTTGCTCTATATGCAACATACGTTCTACCATCCTTTGGACCATCTCCTAAAATATGTCGTTTTGAAATTCTAAACAAATCATACGCCCTCTCGTTTAAAATTTCAACACAAAAAGTTTTGAAAATCAAAACTTTTTAGCGATCTCCTCTTGTTTTTTGTACCGCTCCGCATTTACAATAGAAACAGGTGATCAAACGATGAAAGATATGGTGCAATTCGGCATCCGAATCCGGGATCTGCGAAAGATGAACAAGTATTCCCTCAGAGAGCTCGGCGAACGATCCGGTGTTAGTTATTCATTTATTAACTCCATAGAGAATAACCGCTTCAGCCCCTCGCGGGAAACGGTTATCGCCTTAGCAGATGCGCTTCGTATTGCTGAGAAGGACGAGCTTCTGCTGCTTGCTGGATTCGCTCCAACAGAAGAGGAGTCACTTGATGGCTTATCGGGAGACGGTCCGGACGAAGTCGATGATCCTGATGTGAGCTTATTTTTTAAAGATTTCAAGAATGCTCCCAAAGAGCGCCGCGACGAGATGCTTCGTTTCTGGAACTTTATCAAGGAGCAGCAGCAGAACCGAACACCTGACAGCCAGCAGTAATTCATGCAAAATAAACGGCTATGCCGTCCTTTGAAGGACAGGAGCGTTTATCTGGAAATTCAGCATAATTATGAAGTAAAACTTATGAATTCTGATATTTAAGCTAAGCCCTTGCGGGCTTTTCTTTTCAGATAATAAACGAACATACATTCCCAGGATGAGGTGTATCAACCTGTTCACTCATTACCAAGCAACTCCCCTTGAACAGTGGGTAGAAGACTTATATCAACAACATAGCATCACATCCCCAGCTCAACTCACTATGACGAACTTGGCTGCCAAACTGCATATTTGGGTGTATACGATGGATATGAACAGCATGGCTATCGAGAAAAATGGCCTATTCAGCATCAATGTTGACCGCCGCCTATCCGTCAAAGAACAATGGGAGGACTTCCTCCATGAGCTATGTCATGTGCTTCGCCATTCTGGCAATCAGATGGTAATGCCGGATCGTTATGTCGATTGGCAAGAGCAGGATGCTTCTGCGTTTCAGCTCTACGCGGCTATTCCTATGTCCATGCTGAAGAAACTGTCTCTGCCTGAACATAAGAATGAAATGGTCGCTTTTCTTTCTGATGAATTTCAGGTGAGTTATCGACTTGCTAATGAACGGATTGAACAAATCCAGCGGCGCGTCCTGCAAGGAATCCTGGATCATGAATACCAACAATTCTCACAGAGCCAAGTGAGGACGTACGATTCGGCCAACTGGTCCGATGCTACCCGCGCCATTATGAACAAGCTAGAACAATTAAAGCGCAGGGGAGGAATGGCCGATCGTCAAGCTAGCCGTCTTCTATGACTTTCATGAAGAACACATACACCCCCTACTCCTGGCGCTGCGTTTTCGCCCTAACGAGCTAGACTTTAGCAAGTCCACCCTGTACATACCGATTCGTGCTCCTTTCCAGCAGCTGCATGCCGAGGAAATCCTCGAGTTAGATGCTGGTATCACCGTGCTCATGGAGGATCTCGTCGTCAATCCTGCGCGGCCTGCTTCCATCGGAATCAGCCTGTCTAGAATCAAGCAACGACACCAGCTGCTTCTCCGGGATCACTCATCGATTCAGCAATTATGGATTCGCATGACCGACATCGAAGAGGTGCTGCAGATGGAGATCCGCTCCTACTACAGCTGGTCATTCAAATGAAAAAAACCATACATCCATTGAACATATCGTTCAATTCCGATGTATGGTTATTCGCTTTAAAACATTCGCCGCGTAATTACTCAGCGATATACGAACAGATATAGTCGCTCACGGTTTTCACTTCGAGCTTGAATTTCGCGTTAGCTGGCACGGTGAACTCACCTTGGCCGCTGATTGTAATCCACTCTGTGCTGCCTGGAAGCAATACGTTCAGCTCACCAGCTTGGATTTCCATGATTTCTTTCACATCTGTTCCGAATTCATATTCACCTGGAAGCAGAATGCCTAGTGTTTTCTTCGTGCCGTCTGCGAATTGCACAGTGCGGCTTGTTACTTTTCCATCGAAATAAACATTAGCTTTCGTAAGTACGGTTACATTTTCAAAGCTTGACATGATGAATAGTTCCTCCTCTAGAATGCTATAAATAAGTGCAAACCGAGGCCCAGACTTAACTGAGCCCCTGCCACTCGATTAACCTAACAAAGCCTTAACGCGTGCTGCAACGTTCTCTGGTGAGAATCCGTATTCTCTAAGAACTGTATCCCCTGGTGCGGATGCTCCAAAAGTGGAGATGCCTAGGATGGAACCTTCGTCGCCTGTGTAACGCTCCCAGCCAAGTGGGTACGCCATCTCAACAGCAAGACGCTTCTTCACGCCTGGCAGGATAACGGAATCTTTGTATTCTTTGGATTGTTTCTCGAACAATTCCAAGCTCGGTAGGCTGACAACGCGAACGTTGATGCCTTCAGCTTGCAGCAATTTCTGAGCCGCGACAGCCAGTTGAACTTCGGAGCCTGTTGCTAGGATTTGTGCATCTGGTTGACCGTTAGCAGCATCGGATACCACGTATCCGCCTTTGCTTAGGTTCGCTTTAGCACCTTCAACCGTACCTGGAAGGATTGGCAAGTTTTGACGAGTCAAGACAAGTGCAACTGGACCTTTGGATTCGGAGATCGCATAACGCCAAGCTTCGGACGTTTCGTTACCATCAGCAGGACGGATCACTGTGATGCCTGGAATCACGCGAAGTGCCGGCAATTGTTCGATCGGCTCATGCGTCGGTCCATCTTCACCAACAGCGATACTATCATGTGTTAGAACGTAAATAACAGGAAGCTGCATAAGTGCTGCAAGACGGATGGAAGCACGCAGGTAGTCAGAGAATACGAAGAATGTTGCTCCGTAGACTTTAACACCACCATGAAGCGCCATACCGTTCATAGCTGTACCCATACCGAACTCACGCACACCGAACCATACGTTGCGTCCCGCATAGTTGCTTGCGCTGTAGTTGGATTCGCCTTTGATCATCGTGTTGTTGGAGCTCGCTAGATCCGCGGAACCACCGATTAGTTGCGGCAATTTGCCTGCAACAGCGTTGATTGCATTACCAGAAGCAACACGTGTAGCCATTGGCTTATCTTCTGTTGTGTATTTAGGAAGATCAGCATCCCAACCAGCAGGAAGCTCACCGTTCACAGCAGCGCTGAATTGGTTGCCAAGCTCTGGGTACGCTTTGATGTAATCGTTCAACAAGTTGCTCCAAGCTTCTTCAGCGGCAGCACCTTCTTGTCCGATTTCAGCATAGTGAGCACGAACTTCGTCCGGAACCAAGAAGTCCGGCTCTTCCGGCCAGCCGTATGCTTGTTTCGTCAATTTCACTTCGTCGCCGCCAAGTGGGGATCCGTGAGGTCCAACGTGACCACCTTTACCACCTTTGTTCGGGGAACCGAAACCGATTGTCGTTTTCACTTCAATCAATGTAGGACGTGTTGTATCAGCTTTCGCTTCAGCAATCGCCTTGGAGATCGCAGCAAGGTCATTCTGCTCTTCAACGCGAATTACTTGCCAGCCGTATGCTTCGAAACGTGCTTGCACGTTTTCGGAGAATGCCATATTCAATTCGCCATCCAGCGAAATATCGTTTGAATCGTACAACATGATCAATTTGCCCAATTTCAAGTGAGCTGCTAGGGAAACTGCTTCGGAAGAAACGCCTTCCATCATATCGCCATCACCGCAGATTGCGTATGTGTAGTGGTCGATCACTGGGAAGTTCTCTTTGTTATAAGTCTCTCTCAAGTGAGCTTCAGCCATGGCCATACCCACTGCCATACCTACACCTTGTCCAAGTGGACCCGTCGTTGCGTCAACACCAGCTGTGTGACCGTACTCTGGGTGACCAGGGGTTTTGCTTCCCCATTGGCGGAAATTCTTGATCTCTTCGATTGGAAGATCATAGCCACAAAGGTGAAGCAAGCTGTATAGAAGCATGGATCCGTGTCCTGCAGATAGAACGAAACGGTCACGGTTAACCCATTTAGGATTCGCTGGATTGTGTTTCATATGTTGTTTCCAGAGTACGTAAGCCATTGGTGCAGCTCCCATTACCATACCTGGGTGTCCTGATTTCGCTTTCTCAACCGCGTCAATACCTAATGTACGGATCGTGTCGACGGCTAATTGTTCAATTGTTTTCGTTGATGCAGTCATTCGATAATTCCCTCCATAATTTCTGTATTTTCAAAAAAGCTAACTAACTTGTATATACAAGTGACTTTACTCGCTTGCATTATTGTACCATTTGCTTTAAGGCTTTGCCACAATAACCCGTTAAAACGTTTAGAGTATTAACCTATATATAAATAGGCTGTACCCATTAATGGGTACAACCTGACATTTAGTTAAACACAACCGTTTTATTATTGTGGACGATAATTCGGTCCTCAACATGCCAAGCTACCGCACGTGCAAGTACGATTCGTTCGATGTGACGACCAATTCTTTTCAAATCCTCGACATTATCCCGGTGACTTACACGCTGAACGTCCTGCTCAATAATCGGTCCGGCATCTAGCTCGTCCGTCACATAGTGCGCTGTCGCACCAATAATCTTAACGCCGCGGTTATGCGCCTGCGCATAAGGCTTACCGCCTACAAAAGCAGGCAAGAAGGAGTGGTGAATATTGATGATGCGGTTAGCGTAATTTTGGATAAATGATGGCGAAACGATCTGCATATAGCGAGCAAGGACGATCGCATCTACGCTATCGCCAATAACCTCAAGCTGGCGCTGTTCCGCCTCTGCTTTGGTTGCCGCGGTAACGGGAATGTGATGGAATGGAATCCCGAAGGGCTCCACCAAGGAACGCATATCGTTATGGTTCGAAATCACCATCGCGATATCTGCGTTGAGATCCCCTGCACGCCAATGCCATAACAATTCAAGCAAGGCATGGTCTTCCTTCGAAACGAAGATTGCAATTCGCTTCTTCTGACTTGCCAATGAAAGGCTCCAGTCCATCGAGAACTTCTCAGCAACGATGGAGAAATCCGCTCTTAAAGTCTCTACACGGCTCGCTAGTTCTGTTAAATCGAATTCAATTCGGATGAAAAACATGCCGCCCTCTGGATCCATCGTGTACTGATCCGATTGCACAATATTGGCACCATATTCATATAGAAATTGCGATACGGCTGCTACAATACCCGGCTGATCCGGGCAAGAAATCAGCATTCTGGCTCTATTCTCTAAATCGCTTCCTCGGCGATTTAAGTTATTCGTGGTTCCCGCTTCCATCTTTATCCCCCTAGCGATTCTGTCTCTCTCTCTCGTTTAAGCCTTCTTCAAGATGTCATTGCCAGCAAGCCAGACAATCAATCGTTGATTAATTTGTTCTTCGCTTAGATCAGCGAAAAGGCGTTCCTCATGAAGAATATCATACAAACGTTCCAGCGGCTCACGTCCATCCGCTTTCTTCGCTTTCGCATCATTTTTGAGCAATTCCCATGTTTTGAGAACGAAATCACGGTAGTGAATATCTTTCTTGTTCATCAAGAAGTCAATTCGCTCCACTTGGTCCAGGAACTCGCCGCCGAAACGACCACTTAAGTTGCCGGATAACAAGGCAATTTCCGCTTCATACATCGGGCGTTGTGTTTTATCTTCTTTCCCAATCCAAGGGGTTTCGAGAATCATTGGCAAATGTTGCAGCTTCTCATGGTTCGCAATGTTGTTCATCGCTTCGAAGCCAATCCAACCTGAACCCAGCGGTGCATGGCGATCCTTGGCCGCTCCGCGCGAATTCTTGCTGTCATTCAAATGAATGACACCGAGCTTCTCAAGGCCAATCGTGCGATCAAAATGATGCAGCACGCCGTCCAAATCATTCACGATATCATAGCCTGCATCATGAATATGGCAAGTGTCCATACAGACAGTCAACTTATTGTTGAACTCTACGCGCTCCATGATTTCCGCGATTTCCTCGAAGCTGCGGCCGATTTCGGTCCCTTTGCCAGCCATCGTTTCGAGCGCAATGTTAACGTTCGTATCTTTGACCCCAGCTAGCACTTCATTCAGGCCATCAGCAATTCGGGCAATCCCATAGTCGGCATCCTTGTCTGTATAAGCACCTGGATGAAGCACGATGTTGCGAACACCAATGTAATCCGTCCGACGGATTTCTTCTTGAAGGAAACGTACGGCAAGTTCAAATGTATCTTCTTTGTAAGAACCCAAGTTGATAATGTAGGGGGCATGAACAACGATTTCATTCATCGCATGCTTGTCCATTACAGCTTTGCCTTCTTCAATATACTGCTCTTCGATCGGTTTACGGCGCGTATTCTGCGGTGCGCCTGTGTATATCATAAACGTGGATGATCCGTAGGAAACGGCTTCTTCTGCTGCATTGAGCAAGCCTTTATCTGAGAACGAAACGTGTGATCCAATTTTCGGCATAGTCCATAACTCCTTTATTAGTAGCTGCTACCCTCCTATTTTACTCGTATTGTCGCAAGAAATCTAGAAATAAGGTATAATTCTTACTATCTATTCCAAGCAAATTAGCGAGGTGACAAATAAATGGCGAATGATTTCTTTATGTATTTCATCATTTTTTGGGTATGCGTGCTGCTTGCATTCATGTCCATCGGCGGGTTCTTCATGTTCCGCAAGTTTATTAAGGTCCTTCCCAAAGAGGACGGCAAGTCCAAACTCGATTGGCAGAATCATTACGTGGACACGTCTCGGCATCTATGGACGGCAGATTCCAAAGCATTTCTCGACCAATTAGTGTCGCCGGTACCAACAGCTTTCCGTGATATTGCCAAGCATTCCATCGCCGCGCGTATCGGACAAGTAGCTCTAGAAGCTCATGCCAATGAAGTTACAAGAGAACACTGTATCGAGGGTTACATCCTTGCAACGCCGAAGCGAGATTATCGAAGCTTGACGAGCTTCTTGGAGAAGCAACAGATTGATTACAGCGCATTCAAGCATTTATTAAATTAATCGAGAACACGCCCCCTTCTACAAGGAGGCGTGTTTGCTGTCGCTATGTCTATTCCCATCCCTTGTAACTAATAATTCGTGCTGGAACACCTGCGACAACAGCGTTATCGGGCACATCTTTCGTGACGACTGCATTCGCACCAATCATCACATTATGGCCTATCACGATTTTGCCAATAATCTTGGCTCCTGGTGCCATATATACTTTATTCCCAATTCGCGGTACGCCCTTCTTCTCCCCCCTGCCAGCAATGCCGATTGTAACGCCCTGTCCAATATTGCAATTCTCACCGATAATAGAATCCTGATGAACCACGATCGTACCATAATGAGGCAAGTAAACCCCTTTGCCAATTCGTGTTCCCAGCGGAATTTGAATGCCCATCACGATGGAAACACATTTATGCAGGATAAATAGGATGATATATAACAATTGTTTAATGACAGGAATTCTCATATGATCTTTCACATAACTTCCTGCACGATAGATGATGAGATACCACATTGGCTCATGAAGAATGAACATTTTCAGTTTGGACAATACACTAACATGGTTTCCTACTTTTATATAACGATTTATGTCAGCTCGTAGGTTCGTCATCAAGGCCTCTCACCACTCTGGTTAACAAATTTGTATTTATAACGCTTTAAGAATTTGTGCTGGCAACTCTGCTTGTTTCACAACAGAAGGAATTTCATTAGCAAGTTTAGCACTTAATTCCTGCCTATTCTGCCAACAACGATCGATCATCTCAATGAAGGAGACCGGTTCAATATCCGAGATATCTACCACATAGTCATGTAAGCCGAGCATTTCCATGATGCCCCTCGTTTTGTGTTCGTAGTTAATGGCGACAGTCGGGATATGATTGGAGAGAGCGAAGATATTGGAATGCATTCTAGTCCCAACAAACATATCCATTTTGGAATATAAATACTTCAATTCACGAGGGTGGAAATCAAACGCCAACAACTCAGCAATTCGCGCGTCAATGCCTGCTAGCACTTCTCTGCTAATAATTCTGTCATCATTAAAGTCATTAGGACCGAGCACTTGAGGCATTAACAATACCTTTCCCTTGTACGCTTGATGAATAAACTGAATCGCATGTCGAATACTTGCTATATACTTGGACCTATACGCTTCCGTATCCATGACCTCTGGAAAATTCCAATCCCTAACCGTGAAACCGATTATAGGACCATCATGTGACGCCCTCAACTCCTCCATCAGACGATCTATCCGCGGCGAACTAACCTCCTCCATGGAAAAGGCAGAATCAGGAACTAGCATCACGTTCTTATTGCTGCACCCGATCTTCTCAAGCCACCGCATGGAAACCGCTTCTCTCAGGAAAATGTGATCTACTTTATCGAGAATCTCCTTCGCTAACTTTTGCATATACGTATTATAGAAAGGGCCAATGGATTGTGAATAAATAACAACGGGTTTGCCATAGTCGAATGCGGTTTTAATCTGAACCAGGTGCTGCATAAGCGCGACGCTAAATCTGTGCGAAAGTAAAAATCCCCCTCCACAACTGACAACCACATCCGCCCATTGGTAATCATCGGATTTTATTTTTCTTGCATTCTTCAAATTCGGCAGCAGTTTTAAGACCGATCCAATCTTTTCGATTTTCGACGTATCCGGATCTATTGAAACATTTTCCACGCAAGCGCTAACCTGTTCTTCATAAAACTCACTGTCAATTTCCGGGAATCTACTGTGAATTCGAATAGAGCAGTCCACATTGTGTTTTTTGATCGCATCGATCATCGAAAGAACAATGCCTGCATCACCTTTATTCTTGGAGGAATGCGCATTAATAAGTAAGATATTCATCCTAACTTCATCTCCTTTTTCCTACGAAAGAGTAGCTTCTTCATGAGAGTGATCAGGTCATCTTCTTTCATGACGAGTAATAGAACAATAAAAGTGATGTAGGCAAACAGTGCATATAAGCTCAATCCAATGACCGTGTAATATCGATTAACAGCGAGTAGACTTCCGAGCAACGGAACCTGCTTTAGCAAATAGACGGCCAATCCACATCCGCCCATTGCGACAGTTAATTTCATCATTTTTCTTATAAAATCTTTCGACCATAGGGAAGCTTGCTTCCTTTTGAGTAAAACAGCCGTAATAAGCGCTGTGAGGATGAATGAAATACTGGCTGATAGCCCAATCCCCATAACTCCGCTGCTCCTCACAAGGATATAACTGAGAACCATGTTCACCACTGTGCCAGCAATCATGATATACGTTGGCGTACGGGTATCTCCGAAACTATAAAAAGCTCTTAAGGTGACTTCTCTGAACCCAATAGCGATAATCCCTATGGAATAGGCCCAGAAAATCGTAGATGTCATTGCCGTGGCTTGCGAATCAAAACTGCCTCTTTCTAGCAGGGTTTGGACAATTGTCGGACTAAATGACATAAATATGACGGTAAGTGGCATGAGGAGGATGAACAGCGAAAATAGACTATTGTGCGTAAGTGTACTCACTTTGTCGTAATCTTGGTTATGCGATAGCCGCGATAACTCAGGAAATGTTAGTGTAATGATCGGCGTAATGATTATACCTGTCGCGATTCCCCTTAAATTAAAGGCATACGATAGTGCCGCGATGGCGCCCTCTGAAATACCTGAAGCCAGTATGCGGTCTACGATCGCATTACATTGATTGAAACCAGAGCTAAACAGAATCGGGTACAGCAATAGCAAGAATTTCTTAGAGTCGGGCCGCCAAAGTTCCACATGTTTCACGACTTTATAGTGATGACCCTTCAGCAGGATGAACAGTATGACAAGCTGTATGACATAGGCGACTAACGTTGTAACAGCGATACCAACCATACCGTACTTATCAGCAAACAACCACAGATAGGCAATAATGATGAGGTTATTAGGAAGAATACTTGCCGCTGAAGCCATATAGTCATGAGATGTATTTAACATTAAGGTATAGATCTGAATGGCAATAACTATAAAAACGAGCGGAAATACTATTCTCACAAGCGTTATGGCCATGGCTTCCGCTTCTGCTGTTAATCCAGGGGCAAGCAGATGGATTACATGCTGTGTAAACACGATCACAAGTGCATAGGCCACAACGAACATAGCAAAAAACAGGAATAAGACATTGTTCGTGAAGACATTGGAATGCTTTTTATGGGAAGCAACTTGAACAAATAGTGGGAGGAAAACGCTGCTGAGTGTGAAGGAGAAGGTAATGGCTAACATCGTCGGCGTTAACGCAACGTAATAGGCATCTGCCAATGAAGAAGTCCCATAAGTTCGGGCTATTAATATTTCTCTTGTAAATCCAAGTACCTTACTTACGATTGTGATCAGAAATAAGACCAACCCCGTTTTAAACAGGACTCGAGTCATAGGCATACTTCCTTTGTGCATAAAGTTGTACGCTCGCATGACTGCTTCTTATGTTGTCAACTTGAGAGGCCGCCATTCCCATGACCGCAAAAATAAAAATATACTGGGGCGAGCCATTAAAAATTTGTTCCCCCAACGACTCAACCAAGCTCTGAATCATAATAAATAGAGCAAAAAGAAGAAAGACTTTCTCATTCTTGCTGACGCTGGCGTCATGCATTGTCACATAAATTCCTCTCATGACATAGAGAAAGAAAGAGATAAATAGGATCGTTCCCAGAATACCAACCTCGCCAATAATGGATGGCCAGTACGTATCGGTTGCCCACTTCGGATCATCGGGGCTCAAACCGTATACACGTTCTAAGCCATATTCATAATAAACAGGACTGTAGTCGACTCTCGCCATCCAACTGCCGAATCTCCCGAATCCTTCACCTAGCGGAAAATCATGAAGCCCAATACTAAACCCCGTATGGTATAAGGCTTTACGAGCCGAGTCCATATAGTCTACGGAAATATATCTGTCTATGGTTAACAAGGTCAGATTCTGTATCATGTCTCCAAAAAACAAATAAACGAGGATGCCCACACACACAAGTGCTGCCGAATATATACGCCTCTTCATGGCAACCAACAGGAGGATAACGACAATCGTCAGCAATACCTTAAATCGCAACGAAAGAAATGCTAGTAGGAAGAAAAGAATCGTATAGATGAGTGATTTCTTGTGTTTGAGAACGACATAATTCGACAAGTAGTACAAACCTACAAATACCATGAACCAACCATAGGTACCCGGATGAATAAAGAAGGATTGCACACTGACTAGATTAGATCTCGCATCTACTAGATTATTCGTGTGCAGCAAATTTCGAAATTGCTCGTGAAACAAGAGATCCACTAGCGCACAAAAGGCAGCCAAACCTCCAAGAATCGTAAAGAGACGTATCCATGGCCGAGTATTATGCTCGTTAATCGTTACGTTTTTAAAAATAAAGAATAAAAAAAATCCTTTAATTGTTAATAGTGCGCCTGCGAATGTCGTACTTATCGGTACGTGATGAATGGCGCTGGATAGCAGCCCGAAAAACAAAACGCCTATTGTGATGAGCGACAAGATCAATGTACTACTTTTCATTTTAAAATTAGATCTAACCATGATGATGCCAATGCTTCCTATAATGAAGAATTCATCCACATAAGATAAATACGTGCCTAAGGTGTTGTTCAATTGGATGGTGATAAGATCCTGAGCAAACATGAATAGTACAAAGCACAAGAAACATCTCATCGTTAGGCTCATTATGAATCATTCCTTTTAGAAGCTATTGTCATTTCAAAATGAGTCGTTGATACAGGTGTGATAGTTCGTTCATCAGCCTGTTGATATCAAATTGATGATGAATCAATGCCCTGTTCTTCTCTCCCATTGTGATGATCGTATTCTTGTCGTTAAGCAGCATTTCTAATGATCTAGTTAGCCCCTGAATGTCACCAGGTTCAATGAGATAACCGTTCTCCCCATGTTGGATAACCTCAGGTATGCCCCCAACGTAAGTTGAAATAACCGGCAATGAGAAATTCATCGCTTCCAAGATGGCCATTGGCAATCCCTCATTGTACGAGGGTAATACTAGCATATCTACGCTTCTTAGCAACGCTTCCTTCTCCTGAACGTTAATCCAACCTAGTACATCAACCGTATCTTGGATACCATAGTTTTGGATGATCTGTTTCACTTCTGTTATTTCCCCATCGCCAGCTAAGAGGAACTTACAGGCAACCCCTTTTTTCCGCAAATTTCTAATAGCTAGAAGTAAGTCATAAGTTCCCTTACGCTCCCCTAATCTCCCTAGAAAAAGACAAATCGGTATCGCATTATTTCGGCTAATGGGTTCCTCCATTTTAAAAACCCCGTTATAAAGAATCTCTATTTTCCCGCTAGGAACAATGGTAGAGAAGTAATTTTTCCACTCTTGCGATAAAACGACTAGGGTATCAACGCTATTCAAGATAAACCGACAATACCTCTTCTGAACCTTGTTGTGGTTGTAAAACTCATCGAAACTTGCTGCATGTATATGCAGGATAATGGGTACTCTAACAATTTTGCCAACCATGATCATGATAGATTTCCTGTAAAAGCTCCCGCCATTGGACATATGGATATGAACGACATCAGGCCTGTGCCATAACAATTGATAAAGATACTTAATCAGACCCACTATGAAAATGTGTAATCGGGCTATGACACTCCCAGTTATGTACGTTTCCACTCTCGTTAGCTCGTATTGTTCATTGAGATTGGATTGTTCTATATTTCGAATGACCGTAACGATGCCGCCCATATCCCTTAACGATGAACCTACGACAAGAATCTTCGCTTTCATCCGAGCTCGCCTCCTATCCTAAGGTTTGAAGATATGCCTTAATGGCATGAAGGAGGTTGGATTCCTCTTGTAGGTATGTGTTAAAGTGCAGGTTATCCATCTCAGTAAGTAGAAACCTTAATTGATCCACATCTTCGGCAACCTGAATGTATCCCTTTTCTCTAAAGGCAGATGAGATTTCAGCTTGATGATCATCTACATGTTCGCCTAATGATTGTCTTCTAGGCATGACGATTACTTTCTTGTTATATTTGAGCGCATTGAGAATAGATCCGATACCACCATGCGTAATGCATACGTCGCACGCTCTCGTCAATTGATCGATCTCTTCCAGTTTGTAAAAGTCAGCATATGTATAATGTCTAGGCTTATAATCCGAATAGCCAATCTGAGCGATAACGGAATCTGTCAGTACGCCTTCTTCTACTAACTGATCAATACAACGTAACAATCGATTGAATTGAAATCTCTGCGTACCTACCGTTATCAGGATCAATATAAGCTCCCCCTGTACGTCCCCGTCGGATAAACATCTCTTAATTGCTCCCATTGAATATAAAATTGATCAGCAATTTTATAAATGAGCCTACCGGTGACACTAGCCGTATACACTTTAGCAAAGCTTTCGATATACACAATTTTCGCCCCGAACAGTTTCCCGAATATGCAGAGTCCTAGGACAGCGCCTGCTCCCGTCGTTATAATGACTTTCGGCCTCTCTTTGAATAGGATATACAAGGACATGAACAAATTAAGAAATAAGTGGAGGAGGAGGAGCGCATTTTTTCTTTCCTGCTGCGTTAAGTAATAGACCCTTTCTTGGTCTTTCAGAGATCGACTCATCTCACTTTGCTCTGTAACTATGAAATAGTTATGTTCAGCAACAGCTGGAATGACCTTCTTCAATTCACCCAAGTGTCCACCAGTAGAACTCGCTAAACAAATCTTCATTGAAGCTCTCTCCTTTCAGAGGATGACTAGAGCGCGCGTTCGGCACACCCGAGTTATCCTCCTTCAAATGGACGAATTCAGACTTCAATTAATAAGCATTTTTGGAACCGAGTAAGGCTCTGAAAGTTCTCAGAATGATTTTGACTTCTAATGAAAGTTTCCGCTCACGAATATACGTCAGATCCAATTCCACCATTTCCTCAAACCCGATGTCGTTCCGACCACTAACTTGCCATAACCCTGTACACCCAGGCGTAACTTGCAGCCGTTGTTTATGATAGGCGCTGTATTGCTCAACTTCACGAAGGAGTGGCGGTCTTGGCCCTACTAAACTCATATCCCCCTTCAACACATTCCATAATTGCGGAAGTTCATCGATACTTGTTCTTCGCATGAATTTCCCGACTTTGGTAATTCGGGGATCTTCTTTCATTTTGAACATATGGCCTTCCATTTCATTCTGATCAAGCAGATCGTTAAGCAACTCTTCTGCATTCGATACCATCGATCTCAACTTATACATATTAAATACTTTCCCATCTTTACCTACTCGCTGCTGATAGAAGAATATGTGTCCCTTCGGATCCTCTATCTTCATACGTATCGCTAGCACAATGAACAAGGGCAGGCAAACAAGCAGTCCCAAACATGCACCTATCATATCCAATACTCGTTTAGCAATGACATAGTAAACCATTGAACTATCTGCTTTCTTCCATCTTGTTCTAGGATAGTATTGGTTTGCCTCGATTACCGATGAATCGTTGGATAATTTAGACATTCGTTTCCCTCCTTCTAGCCAATAGCGCGAGGTGACTTTTCACGTTTCAGCACTTCATTGAGCGCCTGCAAGAGAGGCATTCTAAGCTCATTGTTCCGAAGAGCGAAATCTAACGAAGTAAGGATAAATCCAAGCTTTTCACCTACATCATATCTAATCCCATTAAAATGATAGGCATACACATTCTGTATCTCATTCAGTTTCGAAATGGCATCCGTTAACTGGATTTCTCCCCCAGCGCCACGTTCTTGAAGATCAAGAAACTCAAATATTTCTGGCGTAAGAATGTATCGTCCCATAATGGCAAGTTTGGAAGGTGATGTCCCCGGTTGTGGTTTCTCCACAAGATTGCGAACTTGATACAATTTTCCATTGCGATTCACAGGATCTATGATGCCATATCGTTTGGTTTCTTCCTCAGAGACGGGCTGCACGCCAATGACGGAACATTGTGTCCGTTCATATTGACTCATCAATTGTTTCAAGCAAGGTACTTCCGCCGTTACAATATCATCACCTAGCAACACAGCGAATGGCTCGTTACCGATAAAGCGACGTGCACACCAGACGGCATGACCAAGCCCCTTTGCTTCCTTTTGACGAATATAATGAATATCTACTTTGGCGGGCCTCAGAATTTCCTCGAGCAGCTCCAACTTCCCTTTCTCTGCTAAGGAGTATTCTAATTCAAAGGCATTGTCGAAATGATCCTCGATCGCACGCTTTCCTTTCCCCGTCACAATAATGATGTCTTCAATCCCTGATTCAATCGCTTCTTCTACGATGTATTGGATGGTCGGTTTATCGACAATGGGCAGCATTTCTTTCGGCATCGCTTTCGTTGCGGGTAAGAATCGGGTCCCTAAACCAGCTGCAGGAATAATTGCTTTCCTTACTGTTCTCTCCATCCCCTACTCCTCCTCATATCTCTTCTCTGTCTCTTCTCTATCTATTTAGTCGCCATAATAGTCGTAATAAGCAGCATCACTTTTCTTATGGCGCTTGTTGTTAAGCACGACACCTAGCACTTTCGCCTGCACTCTTTCTAGGTTATGAATTGCCTTCCTAGCCATATCTCGCTTGACCTTCCCATCACGAATGACCATGACAACACCATCACATTTGGTAGCCAAAATTTGTGCGTCGGCCACAGCTAACGTTGGCGGCGAGTCAATAATAATGACATCAAATCTGTCGGCCATTTCCTCTAGGAAAGCGGTCATCTTCTGCGACATGAGCAATTCAGATGGATTCGGAGGGATCGGACCTGAGGGGATAAGGGATAAATTCTCGATCGACGTCTCACAGATGAACTCATCGAACTGGGTTCGGTTCACAATTGCGCTGGTCAAGCCAAACCGATTCGACTTTCCAAAATAATGATGCAGGGTTGGCTTGCGTAAATCGGCGTCAACAATGAGAACCTTCTTTCCCTCTTGTGCATAGGCAACGGATAAGTTAGCAGCTGTCGTTGATTTGCCATCACCAGGCTGCGCCGATGTCACTAAGATGGTCTTCACATTGCGATCAATCGATGAGAACTGAATGTTCGTTCTTAAGGTTCGATACGATTCGGACACTTGCGATTTGGGATGCGATTCCGTAATGAGGGGATGCTTATTGATTAGCGTTCGCATAGACCGTATCAGCCACCTTTCTATGGGATTGCGTAGGTGCTTTGTTAGGCAGATCCTCTGGTTTGACGCTGGCAATGGTAGCAAGTGTAGGTAAGCCAAGATATTGTTCAATATCTGCTTCTGACTGGATGGAATCATCTAGATAATTTAGAAGAAACACGAAGCTAACAGCCAACATCAGAGACACTACGAAGGCAATCACGACATTCATAATCAGATGGGGGGACACAGGGCTTTGATGATCTTCGGGCTTAGCTTCATTCAAAATAACAACATTATCTACTTTCATAATGGAAGGAATTGTAGTTTTGAATACGTCGGAGACGGCATTGACTGCCTTAGCTGCGTGTTCTGGCGAGGAACTTCGAATGGATATGGTCATCACTTGCGTATCAACCGTTGAGCTGACTAGAATCATGTCCTTAAGGTCAGCGCTTGTCAAACCAAGATCGGGATACTTCATAACTACATTGTCGAGGATAGCTGGGGTTAAAATAATTTCCTTATACGTTTTAATCAATAACGCATTCGTCCGTATGGAATCGTAATCGAGATTCTCTCTCCCAGCGATGTCCGTTGATTTATTTACGATGATCTTCGAACTCGCTTCATACAGAGGAGCAATCCCATAGTAGCTCACAAGCCCCGTAACTACACTTGCTAGAAGTACAATGCCGGCAATTAGCCTCATCTTTTTTTGAACAATGGTCAAATATTGTCTGAGTTCAATTTCCATTGTGACCTCCTATCGTGAATGTACTGTTAAAGATCGAGCCGCAGCCAAGTCAAGAAGGAGTCTCTGAGAGACTCTACCTTCTTGGCCCGAAAATCAATTAGCACGAAACATCCATTGTTGTCTTGTTGGCTAGCTCCATGGCATTGATATAGCCACGTACCGCTTTGCCAAATTCATTCTTGAATTGGTACTCCCAGAAACGAAGGGTTTGCAGCACGGTGTTGCCGGTTGACGTTTCTTCATTCAGCCATTCCACAGCATAGACATACCCATTCTCTCTCAGACTCTTTTCACGAAGCACACCGCATAACGAGATCTCTTGGTTATGAAACTTAAATTGGAAACACCAAATCACATTTTCATTTGTGGGCAGACTTAAAGAAGAAGTGAAGCCCATTCGCGATGGACTCATGTCGATGACTTTGAACGGCGTATACTTGGAGTCCAACATTCGACCGTCAATCTGTTTAATATTCATCAAACCATAACAAGGATATTCCAAAATAGTTTCTGAGCATTCTGCCCAAGATGTCGTCATCGATTCACCTCCTCAATGTTACGATATGTATCATTGTGAATATAACTACAGTACGTGCTGACTTCTTTGTGCGATACGTGTGGTAGGGATGGTTTGGACGAGGCGATGTCGATTATCTCTCGTGAGTGAGGGGAGCATGGGTTGGAGTAACTTGGTGGGGCTTCTTCTTCGACTGGTTTTCTTTCCACAACAGAAATTGTTGCACATCCAGTCCCAAATGTCTTAAAACATCGTTAATCTCAAGTGTAACTGGTTTATCTTTTTCCATAAAAGAGCACCACTCCTGATCATGATATGTTCTATGACATTTTATTTTAATTCTGTTTTCAATTTATGATACATTTCGTATCTTGTCAAGATGAAACGAGAAAATTCAATAGATACTCAAAGACTTGCATAGCACGTGTGAAAATCACTTGTTTGTTTTCAAAGTTATGCCCGTAAATCGCCAGATATGATTAGAATCCTGCATGAATTCCAGCAATAAATCTTGTAAGCGCACCCAAGTCTGATAGAATCAGCGCTCTCGTAATATGTCATTTTGCAAAAATAATGTAGAGCTGATCTCCTTCACCTTCACCATATCCGGAATCCAATAATATAACCGTGCGCGCACCAAGGGATCCATCTCATAACCACTATGGCCAGGAACTTGCTTGGTTGTAAAATCGTCTGCTGTCATTCCTTTAAATAGCCAAGCTAAACTTATCATATCGCTATCCTTGAAATTGGTATCCACGATATCTTTCTTAACCTTTGATAGCAGGCTTGCGATCTCTCCAACATGCTCTGGACGCAAAATTTCTGAAGCAACTGTTTTCAATAACTGCGTTTGCTCGCTCTGCCTGTCGAAATCTCCATTCGCAAAAGCGTATCGTTCTCTTACCAGACTCAGTGCCAATTTGCCATCCACGTGCTGCCTGCCTTGAGGGAGTGTCTCTCCAGAATGGAGTAAGTGTATACTCTGTTTAACTTCTACATCCACACCGCCGATGGTATCAATGAAATCCTCAAACCCTTTGAAATTAGTCTTCATGTAATAATTAATGGGAACATCCAGGAAATTGGATACAGTCTGAAGAGCTTCCTTCGTTCCCTCTTCGTTACCGCCTCGCATCTCGCCAAGCATATGTGCATGGTTTATTTTGGTATATCCCACACCTTCAATGTAGACCCGACTGTCCCTGGGAATCGAAATCATATTGATTTTACGCATGCTAGGCATGATGTGTAACACGATAATAACATCCGATCTTGAGTTCTCTGTTCCTCTAGCGTCCGTTCCAAGAAGCAGCACATTGAATGACTTTATCGGTTGAGGGGGGGCTTGCTGCATAACAGAAGGCGTTCCTTCTACAGCAGCAACAGACTGAGTATTCGCAACTCCCTCCTCCATGGGAAGCGATGGCCTGCTTAGAACTGGCACGTCCACTTGCTCAAAGTGATGAATGGGCTCATATTTCCAATAAACACCTAATCCTCCCCCAACGATTCCAACAAAGAGACAGCCTGCAGTGTACATTACCCAACGGCGCATGTAGTCACTCCTTTAAACTTATCTATTTATTAGATACGTATTGTATCGTTGAGGTTGTAGAACTATACTAAGAAAACAAATAATAAGCCACGACTCTTATGCAACTAAGAGAACGTGGCTTATTGGTGGTGACAAGTCCATTTCATGTCTCTCATGTTGCTCCCGCCTTATCCCATTAAATCCAACTCGCAACTGCCATTTCTTCAACAAAGCTCGGCATGTACATGGCATGCATCGTCTCGCATTTCATGCAATGAGCCAATGGGATTGTTGTTTGATAGTAACCTGTCTTAAAAATCTTTCTAGCATAACTCTTATCCATCATTTCGTTGCATTCGACACAAAATACTTTCTCAAGATTAATCATTTCATATCCCCCTCTAATGTATGACTAAATGTCGTAACCTGTTACAATATGTATATATTATTCATTATATGATACATTTCGTAACTTATCAAGGGTTTATTCCTGATTTGAAATACATTTTGTATCTAGTCAAATGAATCTCTGCTTTGATATAATTATCTTCTGGTATACCACGTTAATGATAATGGATATAATAATGAAATGATTATGAACAGTGAGGACTGATCAAGCTGAAATACGGAGATCGCATTGCACTCTTACGTGAAAAAAGAGGACTAACCCAAGAGGACTTATCCGTCAAAATAGGTATTTCCAGGGCATCCCTGTCGCATTATGAGACAAATCGCCGCGAACCTGATTATGAAACTATTAATAAAATCGCAAACTTTTTTAATGTTTCTATCGATTATTTGTTAGGTCGTACAAACCATCAACAAACGGTTTTGGATGAAGACGTACGTGACTTTGTCGAAAATTTGGATTTAACTGACGAGGGAATTCTACAGAAGTTTTCATTAACCGTGGATGGGAAGCGATTATCAGCCGAGGAAGCAAGGAGATTTATTGCTTTTGTTAGGGCTGAGCGTTCATTAGAGTAATTATTAGCTGCTCTCAACGCTCAGCCTTCCATTAATTGTTGACACCGATATACTTTAAAGTCACGGATGGTGCTGACTGATTAAATAAATCTCTAAGAACTGAGACATTTCTCGTTTTGAGGTAGTAATGATAGCCATAGGTCTTACGAAGGGTATGCGTGCCTATATCAGTTAGGCCTACTTGCTTTGCAGCTTGGTTAAGTATGCGATACACACGTATTCGCTTAATAGGGTGCCCCGTACGCTGGGAAGGAAATAAGTAATTGTCTTCATCCATATATTGGACATATTCCTTAATATAAGCCTTCAGCTGCGAAGAAAGCTGGAATGTCTTTACTTTCCCCGTTTTTTCCTCTCTTACACTCACCGTATTTCGATCCGTTACATCTTTTACTTTTAAATAGAGAATATCACTAAGATGGAGTCCTGAATTAATTCCAATTGTGAATAGCAGCCAGTCACGAACCGATTGTTCTTTCAACACTTCTTGAATCTGCTCAATCTTCTCTTGTTCTCTAATTGGTTGAACAACTTGCATGAGTAGCACCTCACATGACCTTAATTAGTTTCATAGGATATGTTACGATATGTATCTATCAATTGGTGACGAACTCATTTTATAGGCATACCACTCCCTTTTCATCTATCATGTTACATATTGTATCATAAATTTAAGAAATGATCTATGCCTTTTACTGTTCTCAAACCCGAAAATTTCATGTATAATTCTTAATAAAGAACAATACTATAGTACTACTATACTAGGAAGAAAGGAGGTTGCGCCATACATGTTCAAAAAAATAGTAAGAATTCCCCTCATCGTTATACTCTTGACTACTATTCTATTTCCTGCATCTGCCTTTGCTTCCGGCTATGATAATGGAAACTCACAAAAGAATAGTCTACTATCTCAATTCATGAATAATTTAAGTAAAATTTTCAATTCAAATACATATGGCAACGCTAACAATAATAACAACAGCAACAACAATCACAATAATAATAACAATAATAATAACAATAATCACAACAACAACAACAACAACAACAACAACAACAACAATAATAACAACAATAATAACAACAATAATAACAATCATAATAACAACAACTGGGACGATTATGATTGGGAAGATTGTTGGGATGATTTCGATTTCGAAAATATTGAATGCGAAGATTCCTTTGACATCTGGAAAAAATGGTTCTGCTATTGATAGAAAAACTCCGCTGCATCCCTTGTGCCGCGGAGTTTTTGACGTTTATATGGAATTCGTCTCAAGGACGAATACAGTAATCTCTGGCCGGCAATTGAAGCGAATGGGTAATAAAGTCGTACCGATTCCGCGGTTGGTGTATACATGGAACTCCGTTCCGTCGAAATTGTACAACCCCATCGAGTACTTCTGTCCTAGGTCTGGCGTGAATACACTGCCATAGAAAGGAATACGTATCTGTCCACCGTGGCTATGACCGGAAAGTTGTAAATCGATAGCGTACTTCGAAGCTAAATCAGCGAAATCAGGCTCATGCGCGAGCAAGAGGGCGAACTCATCTTGGTCTACGCCTTCTAGCGCGAGTGGTAGATTAGGGTTACCGTGGAACATCTCATCCACACCGACGATACGAATGCTTTCTTCTCCTCGGCTGATTTTTCGGTTTTCATTAACGAGTACTTGAAACCCAGATTTCTCTAACACCTCTGTGATACGCTTCGCATCCATACGAAGATCATGATTGCCTAGGACTGCAAATTTCCCATACGGGGCTTGAAGCTGAGATAACACGGGAATCACGTCATCTGATATTTTACCTTGCCTGGAATCGAATAAATCACCAGTAAAAACAAGGATATCAGGCTCTTGTCGCTGCAACAGCTGAACCAATCTAGTTAAGTGTGATAAACCATAATACTTGCTAATATGTGTATCACTGAATTGCACGATTCGCATACCTGCGAATGAAGCTGGGTACCGCTTGTATGATAGTTGGACCGTTGTCGTTTGGATCCAATTCGGCTCTCCAAAAATACCATACGCACCGCTCATCCCCGCTAATACCCCTAATGAACCAACCGCCAATAGACTATGCTTGAGGAATGACCTACGACTTAAGGGGGTATCGTCCATGCTGCGTCCGCCTCCTAACTAGGTCTAAAGACTTGTATCCATACATAATACTACATGATTCTCTTCTTATTTCATGATACAGTTTGTATAATTTTAATGTTAACGGGATTGATTTCGGATAAAAAACGTGCGATAATACATATAACGATACAAAGCGTATCTTACATAGAAAGTTTTGGAGGGGTCAGTTGTGAACATGCTAAAGCAAATGGATAAAGAAGAATATGATGCAGAATGGATTAATCTCATTATAAGCGCTCGTAAGATGGGACTTACCATGGAAGATATTCGCGCATTCTTAAGAAGCCCGTTCCAACCCACGAAACCAACACCAAACGCAAATGAAAATAATCCGTGCATGTCCCCATAAGTTCATATAGCGCAGCTAGCTATTCATCGTTAGGCCGTTTCATTCTCCATTTATTGAAATCCAAAAACTCCCGAAATTGTTGCTTATCAACACCAGAAGACATAGCTTCTTTAATGATTTCGTACCATTCCTCATCTAACTCTCGCTCACCTACAGCTATCTCTTCTTGATCATCGATAAGTCTGTCGACAGGCACCTTTAATACGCCTGCAATCTTCTCTAGAAACTGAATAGAAGGGTTCTTCTGGATATCTCGCTCTAGGCTGCTAATATACGATTTGGCCACACCTGCCCGTTCAGCTAATTCTGTCAGAGACAGACCTTTCTCTTTCCTTAATTGTTGTACACGTTTACCTATCATCGTAGATCTTCCCTTTTAAATGTAGTGGTTGCTCCTATTAGTATAACAGAATTCCTATTAAAGAACAAATTTTGTTCCTAATAAAGAACAATACTAGCCCCCTAAGGGGCTAGTATTTGCTTTCTACCTGATTACAAGGTTCATACAATCTCATTATATCGTCGTTATTTTGTCATTGTGCCATTTCATAAACTCGATCAATATTTTCAACTCATGAATCCGTTCCTTGTTGATTCCGGACTTCTTTAAGTCCGCGATAAAATCCATCCACTCCTGATCAAGCTGCTGGTTGGTTTCCACTTCTACGGCAATTTTCAATAGTATTTTCAGATCAACCTTAAGTACCACAGCGATTTTTTCAATAACATGAATAGACGGATTCTGTTTCAAATTTCTCTCAATGTTGCTTAAATACGACTTGGAAATACCTGTCCGCTCCGAAAGCTCGGACAATGTATACCCCCTTTGCTTGCGAATGCTCGATATATTCTGACCAATCATCGTTATCATCACTCCACAGTGACACTTTTGGCAAGATTTCTGGGCTTATCAATATCACAGCCCCGATATTTAGCAGCATAATAAGAGATTAACTGAACTGGAATTACGGATACCAGAGGAGTTAGCAACGTATGGACGGCAGGCAGTACAATCTGATCACCGGTCTCCTCCGACCCTTCCATGGTAATCATGCACACATGTGCACCTCGAGCCATAATTTCTTGCACATTGCTTCGAACGTTCGCACGAATATGCGGCTGTGTAATCAGAGCTATTGCTGGCGTCCCCTCCTCAACGAGGGCAATTGTGCCGTGCTTGAGTTCCCCGCCTGCGAATCCTTCTGCTTGGATATAGGAAATCTCTTTCAGCTTTAACGCACCTTCTAAGGCAACATAATAATCTACCCCTCGGCCGATAAAGAAGCAATTGCGTGAGGAAGTCAGGTATTGCCATACGACTTCTTCCATCATCTCTTTCTTATTAATTAGAATTTCCATGGCGTTCGCTGCGATACTCAGTTCATGGAAAGGATCTACGCCATGCCACTGCGCCTTGGCATTCTCTCTTACGCTACCGAAGGCAAGCAGCGCTAATACAGCAATCTGTGCTGTATAGGCTTTGGTAGAAGCTACAGCAATCTCTGGTCCTGCGTGCGTTAACAACGTATAATCTGCTTCACGAGAAAGTGTCGAACCAGGTACGTTCGTAATCGTGACGGCAGGATATCCCATCTGTTTAATCGCAACCAAGACACCTCGACTATCTGCCGTCTCACCGCTCTGCGAAATAAAGATAAACAGAGGATTCGCGGACAGAATAGGCCTGTTATAGAGAAACTCGCTGGCGATATGGGCTTCAACCGGGATGCTCGCGATGTTCTCAATCAATTGCTTGCCAACTAATCCAGCATGATAACTAGTTCCACAAGCAATGACATAGATGCGATCCGCCATCATCACGCGTTCACGCAACTGCGGGTCAATCCGGATCCCACCTTGGTCATCCTGATATTTGGAGATCACCTTGCGAATAACGGCTGGCTGCTCGTCAATTTCCTTGAGCATATAGTGAGCGTATAATCCCTTCTCTATATCGCTTGCATCCAGCTTTACTTGGAAAGGTCTTCTCTGAATGATTTCACCGTTCAGTTTCTTAATGTTCTTGGTATGCTGACGTAGAATAACCATTTCTTCATCCATTAATTCAACGAATTGATTCGTTAGCTGCAGCATCGCCATCGCATCGCTCGCAATCACATGGAAATCGGATCCAAGTCCGATGAGCAGTGGGCTCTTATTTTTGCCAACATAAATCGTTCCCGTGTCCTGACTGTCTAAAATAGCAACAGCATAGGAACCTTTCATCGCTAGAAGCAACTGCCGAAAAGCCTCCTCGACAGATAAGCCACTTTCCACAAGCTGCTCCATCTTCTGCACAATGACTTCCGTGTCCGTATCACTGGAGAAAGGAATATGCGAGAGGGACTTCTCCTTCAGCTCTTGATAATTCTCAATTACACCATTATGTACGACCGTGAATCTACCATTGTGGCTTTGATGAGGATGCGCATTGCGTTTACTAGGTTTGCCATGCGTAGCCCACCTCGTATGCCCGATTCCCACCCGCGCCCCCTGTTCCAAGTCAATCACTTCGCGAAGCGCTGCAATTCGACCTTTCTCTTTGTACACGTGTAGCCCGCTGTCGTTCAGAATAGCAATACCCGAAGAGTCATACCCTCGATATTCTAACTTTTCTAATCCCTTAACCAAAATTTCCTTCGCATCCTGATTGCCGATATATCCTACAATTCCGCACATGCGCATGTCCTCCCCTTCGAAATTCTTAATAAAGAACAATAAGTCAGTATATAGGAATAATTGAATAGAATTGTCTATGTATTCATACGTTTGTACAGAAGGGAGGAATTCATGCCATGACTTCATTTTGGATAAACGTATGGAGAAAGGTGATACGTAGGTACCATACATTCATGCATGACTACAACTCTATCCTCTATCACGACTGTCTCGACATTCCAATGAAAATTATGATATTTCAAAAAATGCATCATCATCGGTTGAAAATGGACGAATATTCATAGGCCAACTCATTATTTAAGCACTGATACTCTTCGCCTTAAGTATGGAATTCTGAATACATGCAATGACCCGATCTTGCTCTTCTTCAGCCATACTCGAACCTGAAGGCAGGCATAAACCTGATTGGAATAATCGCTCTGACACATTATCGTTGTCACTATGCGGATAATAAGGAATCCCTTCGAATAAAGGCTGCATATGCAGCGGCTTCCAAACGAGACGAGCCTCGATATTCTCTTCCGCGAGGAGTTCTATTATTCTTTCCACCGATACACCGGCTTCTTTCGCATCGATTGTTAGCGCTGTCAACCACCGATTCGACCTCGTATTCGGTATCTCTGGCATAAATTGAATGCCTGGCAAATGCGCTAACTCGTTGTAATAACGTTCAAATACAGCACGCCTAGCGGTCACTCTCTCTTCCAGCACAGCCAGCTGAGCACGGCCAACACCAGCTAATATATTGCTCATCCGATAATTATAGCCCATCTGACTGTGTTGATAATGCAAAGCATAATCGCGTGCTTGTGTAGCAAGAAAGCGTGCTTTATTCAGACCATCAACATCGTTGGATACCAACATGCCTCCACCTGACGTGGAAATAATCTTATTCCCATTGAAGGAATAAATGCCAAATTTGCCAAATGAACCGCTTGCTCTTCCTTTATAAGTTGAACCCAATGATTCCGCCGCGTCCTCAATCAGGGGCACATGGAATAATTTACACAGCGCTACGATTTCGTCCATTTTGGCACTTTGACCATATAAATTAACGACTATGATCGCTTTGGGCAGTTTCCCAATACGCGCGGCTTCATACAAAGCACGTTCCAATGCCTGCGGAGACATGTTCCACGTTTCTGGCTCTGAATCGATAAACACAGGGGTTGCACCCACATAAACAATCGGATTCGCACTGGCAACAAACGTCAGACTTGAACAAAAGACGGTATCTCCCTCAGCAACATCTAATAGACGTAAGGCTAAGTGGATGGCCGCTGTTCCTGAACTAACTGCTGCCGCATCAACAAGACCGACATGGCTTGCGATCTCTTTCTCGAACGCATCGACATGCGGACCTAGCGGAGCGATCCAATTTGTATCAAAAGCGTCCTGGATAAACGCCATCTCATTGCCACTCATATGCGGAGGAGATAGATAGATTCGTTTTTTGTTGGTAAACATGATATAAACACACCTTTCATTCACTCTTTTTTAGTAATAAGGATTGCTGGGGTGCCAATTGCGGTTCGAAATGAGGGAACATCACGGATAACTGTAGCTCCCGCTCCTACTGTAGCCCATTCGCCAATCTGCCTACTTGGGATAATGGTGGCTCCTGCCCCGATCATACTTCCTTCTTGAATCACAACCGCCCCTGTCAACGTTGCTTTAGGCGCAATATGAACATAGTCTGCAATCTGACAGTCATGTTCAACAATGGATCCCGTATTCACAACGGCATGGTGACCAATATGGGCATCTGCATGAATAACCGAATTCGCCATAATGACAGAACCATGACCTAGTGCTGCACTTGGACTAATGACGGCTGTCTCATGAATCAAGGTGACATAGTCTTCATGTGGTAAGCCTAATTTCATAACAATAGATTTCCTTATTTCGTTATTACCAATGGCAACCACCCATTTCAACTCATGACTGAGATCCCTCAATTGATGAGCTGCTGAGATCGGTCCCTGATACAGGCCATCTCTGTAAGTGAATTCCGAATACTTATCATCTAACATGGCTACGACTTGATTCAATGGATTTAATCTAATGATATCCCTGATAACCTTGCTATGACCACCTTCGCCAATGACAACAATATTCACAAGAGTCCACATCGCTTCATGACAAATTTGATCCTGAGAACTTCTCCATCGTTACATGATTTCCATGACTGACGCCTTCCGATTTCAAGACTTTGCCGACGGTTAACACCAATATTTTGAGGTCCAACATAAAGCTCCTATTCTCTACATACCAAATATCAAGCTCAAATTTCGCTTCCCACGAAATCGCGTTTCTGCCATGCACTTGGGCCCACCCCGTAATCCCAGGACGAACCAAATGACGCTTCGCTTGTTCTTTGGAATACAGAGGTAAATAATCCATTAGGAGCGGCCTTGGCCCAACAAGACTCAAATCACCTTTAATGACATTGACCAATTGTAATAATTCATCCAGACTGAATTTTCTAAGAAAATGGCCGAATGGTGTTAATCTTATTGCATCCGGCAATAGATTACCCTCGGAGTCTCTGGCATCCGTCATGGATCTCAATTTTAATATGTTGATGGGTTTCTCGTATAGGCCTGGTCTTTGCTGCCTAAAGATAACTGGCGAGCCAAGCTTCAACCGAATCAGAAGAGCAACAATACCGATAATCGGTAGAAATACTAGTAATAATGTGATTGCGACACTGACATCAAATAGTCTTTTCATAATCGTTGAACTCCCACTCAGCTTTGCCATAAAGCTCGACTTCAAACGGTCAAACTTCCAAGCAAAATAATTTACTTTCTTGATCTCATGACCATCTACAGCGACCAACCACTGATTCTCATCCAACTGAAGCTGGTCTATATGATGCATCCCGTCTTTTCTCCAATCCATCTCTTGCTTGGAACCACGTAAGACAAGTGAAACTTCCTCTTCTTCATACTTATCTTCGGAGAGTGTATGTACTTTAAACATTCGGACAGAGTCTCCATAATGCGGATAGTCGGCTTGTGTATATCTGTACAGAACACCATCTGAAACAATGAGTCTCCCACCAGGACGACTAATGATATGATTGTTTACGATGACTGGACTTTGAACATGCTCCAACCACGGCCCCTCCAACTGATCTGCATGAAGGACATGAAGATTCCCCTCACCTGTCCCTGTAAACATCCACCATCTATCATGCATATTCACAATAGAAGGATCGAGGTACTTTCCTTCCTTGAGCTCAGACGCCACTTCCCATTCATAAGGAAATTGGGTGGCTTTGTATAGAAGAATGCGATTCGATTCCGCCGTTTCCGGCAACATGTACATCTCATTATTATGAAGAAACACTTGCGGGTAAGATAAATGAAATTTCTCGCGCAACACGACCTGTCGATATGTCCATTCGCTCCCATTGGAACTGGTTGCTACACCAATTTCTCCTTTACCAGTTGCTTTGTTAAGAATTTCAAAGAAGAGAAGAAATTCTGCGTTATGCTGAATAATGAAAGGATCAGCAACAAACTCAGCAGGTACATCCGTTACATCGGATGCTTGGAGGCTTGGCATTGCCAACTTATGCTTCTGGGGCTCACTAGCCATTACACTATCTGAAATAAATACAGTAATTGACCACAACGACACAATCATTCCATTCCGCAACAGAGCATACCAATTCTTAAATCTTCTAAAGTCCATTGCACGAATGATCGACAAGCTAATTCCTCCTTATATATTTGCGAGCATTTCGTTCTCGACTAGGTAACCACGCGGGTTACTGGTTTGCCAACGCCACGAATCCAGACACATTTCATCAATGCCTTTAAGAGCAATCCATCCTAATTCTCGTTCAGCCTTGGTAGGATCCGAGTAACATACCCCAATATCACCAGCCCTGCGTGCAGCTATCTGATAGGGAACACGCCTGCCAGTTACACGCTCGAAGGTCTGGACCATTTCCAATACACTGTAACCTTGCCCTGTTCCCAGATTGTAGGCTTCAACGCCCGTTGTTTCCATAACCTTCTCAAGTGCCTTCAAGTGCCCTTGTGCTAAATCCACTACATGGATATAATCTCTAACACCTGTACCATCTGTCGTTGCATAATCATTGCCATATATCTGCAGTTCCTTAAGACTGCCAACAGCCACTTGTGTGATATAAGGCATGAGATTGTTAGGAATTCCATTCGGATCCTCACCTAATCGACCACTCGCATGAGCCCCAATTGGGTTAAAATAACGCAATAGCGCAATACTCCATGTTGCATCTGAGACATGAAGATCCCTCATGATTTCCTCAATCATGAGCTTGGTTCGACCATACGCATTCGTTGCTCCTAGCGGCGCATCCTCAGTAATGGGGACATGTTCTGACGTACCATACACCGTCGCAGATGAACTAAACACAATCTTCTTCACGCCATATTCTTGCATAATTTCACACAAGACGATGGAACCCGAGATATTATTATGATAGTAGCGTAAGGGCACAGAAACAGATTCGCCAACCGCCTTAAGCCCTGCCAAATGAATGACCGCTTCAATCTTATGGTTGCGAAATATACCCTCCATGTCCGGTCGATTGTTCAAACTAACAGGATAGAACGCGAAATCTTTACCCGTAAGCTCTGTTACTCGCAGCAAGGACTCTGCACTGCTATTACTTAAATTATCAACGACAACGATGTCATACCCCGCATTCAATAACTCCACACATGTGTGACTTCCAATATAGCCTGCTCCACCCGTTACGAGAATTGCCATCGTGATATCCTCCTATCATTCATTTAGAATTTAAAATAATCGCTTTGATAAATAATGTTTAACGTAACTACATTTTCAAAATAGAAATACACGAGATAAAAGCCCAAAATGACATAATACATAAATTTTTGTTGTCTCTTAGCAAATAGACTAATGACCCAAGACATGAGAATAACGTTGTATAAACCGAAATAAATGGTAAACCTCGCGAAAATCCAGTTCTGCGTCGCTACAGCCATCACCACGAAATTCAGCAAAGACATGTTTACGACATAGTCACCATAGGGAAATATTTCCCGAAGCTTATCTCTTCCGATAAATGCAAATATGAGGGGAATCGCACTAATGACTACACGAATAACACTGGCCCCACCCTCTTGAAAATTCTGGTATTCACCGTAATGTGTATCTGCAATAGCTGTAAAGATTGCGTCGGATAAGACGCTATAGCCAATTATCAGAATCACAGCAAGTGTTAATAGAACGAACGTAGAGGATGTCCAAGCTTTTCTTCTCACGATGAAATAGATGGGGATGAGGATTAGAGCACTGCCGTGAAATAAGGAGCCAAAAGCAACAACAAGAAAGTATTTCTTCCAATTTCCTTCGAATAGGAATTTCGATGCAGCGAAAACAATGGCTGAAGCTAGGAATTGCCGAACACCGTTCATGGATACAATGTACAGGCCTGAAGTGATATAAATGAAAATACTGAGTTCAAATAATTTGGAATATTTGTACAACACATACACGATGAGTACGTTGGTTACTAACGCAGTGATAAAGATTAATAACTGCGGATCATTCGTAAATGATTTCAGTATCATTTGAAGAATACCGAAACCAATATCCTTTTCTGCCATGACTTCTTCCCAAGTAAAATCACTTAATGTGTAGGAATACATATAGAAGAACGTATCTCCAATGTTGTTGCGCAGCCCTGCAATTAAGACGAATGTCACCATCACAATAGCTGTCAGCCACTGATTAGGTTTCATCCATAACAGACCTGAACTAACACGTACAGGTTTTGCAATCTGCCTAGAGAAATAGGAAGCAATATAAACAACGACCAAGTTAAGCCATAATATAGCCATGTGAATTCCCTTCCTGATAGCTTAAGAGATTCTTGATTTGCGGCTAACATACCAATAGAGCATGCAGCCAAGCGGGATCGCAAGGAATGTAAGGAGTTTAGCAGGTGTTTCTCTCATAAACCGACGATTGCCAGATATCATACTGCTAGACACATAATGAATACACTGTTTGAATTTAAAAGATAAGGAGGCAAAGGGTAGCTTCATGAGCTCTTTCCGGTAGAAGGCAAAGCCTCGGGGGTTCTTGGCATACTGCTTTACCATGTTTAATGAAGAGCCATCCGGCAAATATTCCACACAGCAGAGAACTTCGTTCAAGAGGAGCATTTCATATTGTTGATCCAATTTATAATACTTGTAAGCTAAACCTACATATTTCTCGTTATCAAAAATGGGGTAAGGATAAGCTCGCGTTAACTCGCTTCGGTACACTAACTTCTTATCTCCCGTCACGCCATGCTTACTATACAGTTCGAATAGCGTCGATCGCTCAAGGTACTCAGGCAGCTTGGTACCAATAATTCGCCCATCTGTATAGGAATCGAGCCCGATCAAACCGCTAACCTGATCACTGCCATGTTCCTCCCAGAAAGTAAGAATATGCTCTACTGCATTCGGTGGCATATAGTCATCCGAATCTATACATACATTCAGTTCTGTATCAATCAATTGATAAGCTGTATTGTGCGCGCCATGCATACCTTGATTATCTTGACGGTGGTATCGGATCCTAATCACATCCTCTTTAATCCAGCCAGCCACTACCTGATCTGTATGGTCTGTTGAGCCATCGTCAATGATAAGCCATACGAAATCCCTCGAAGTTTGCTTCTTCAAGTTCTCATAACAATTCGGAAGACAATACGCACGATTATACGTTGGAGTAAAAACAGTAAGCTTTGTCATCTCTTCACCTCGAAATACCTAGATAAAAACCTTCTGTCCAAGCAGCCGTGTTGCGGATATCATACCCCTGGTTAGATAAGGAGGAAGCAGGTATGTGCCTGGATTTGTTCCTGGCCATCACAACCTTCATCTGATGAACCCAAATCTCTTTATCCGCGAGTGGCAATCGCTCTACTAATCGAATGCCCATATCCACTTCTTGTGTAATCTCATCCGAGATCATGCAAGGCAGTCCCGCGCCTTGTGCCTCAATAAGCGTCACGGGCAAGCCTTCATGTAAGGAGGGGAATACAAACATGTCTAGCCCCTGAAGCAAATGTGCAATATCGCTGCGTACGCCAAGGAATTTGACTTTATCCTGCAAACGAAGCATCTTCACTTTTCTCTGCATCTCTTCTCGAAGAGGTCCATCACCTGCTAGTACAAGCATCGTATTAGGTTTCTCTCGATGCAATTCTGCAAATACATCGATAAGGAAGGTGTGATTCTTCTGATGATTGAATCTGCCCACATGACCAAGTACGAAAGAGTCCGGAGGAATTTGCAACTCTCGTCTTACTTCCTCTCTTACTACTGGTGAATAAGCGAATTGTTCACTCTCGATTCCATTCTTCACTAACACCACATTGCTCCGCTGATTTGCGAATAGCCACTGCGCTGCTTTATTTGAGCAAGCTAGAAAATGAGTGGCACAGGAAGCGATGAACGTACCTGCAAACCATTTATATGCTTTAGCCGCTATGCCGCCTTCACTGCTTGTATTGTGACTATGTGCAATGCGAATGGGGATACCAGCCTTCTTGGCAGAACGTAATACAAAGCCACTCATTTTATCCATATGCGCGTGTACAATTCTGTAAGTAGTATGCGTATCGAAGAATTGATTTAAGGCTTGGATATACTTGGCGTGTCCAATTTCCGACACATAGGGAATTCTATGAATCATCCCTCCCATCTCGGTAATCTCCGAATCATAGGCTCCTGCTTTACACGTTAGAAAATCGAATTGAATTTTCGTTCGATCTACATTCCGATATAAATTCATAAGAAGGGTTTCAGCGCCCCCTCTGTTCATATTGACAACAACATGCAGAATTCTTATTGGATCGCCCACATGACCTCCACCTTTTCATCCATAAATCGGGAATATATCGCGCTTTTCTGATGTAATACTCGATCAATAGCGTATTTGGCTTCGATCATTTGTCTCCCATTCGATCCTAATCGAGTCCGTAACTCCTTATCACCAACTAAGAGCAAGAGCTTCTCCGCCATTGTTTTGTGATCATTAGGGGGGGTTAGCCAACCATTTTCACCATTATGTACAAGTTCTCTGTGACCTCTGTTCTCACTCGCTACTACAGGAAGACCACAGGCCATCGCTTCCATCATGTTCACGGGCAAGCCTTCACGTAGACTTGAAGCAACAGCAATGTCACACACAGGCGCCAACTGATCTATATCTGTACGATAACCAAGGAATTCCACTTGTTGATCAACCTGAAGTTCCTTAGCAAGTTCTTGACATTGCTCTTGTAGTGCGCCTACTCCAGCCAGTAACAGTTTGACATGAGGAGCTTCATTGCGAATATGAGCTAATGCGCGTATAAGCTGATGTTGATTCTTATTGGAATTAAATTCTGCCGCATAAAATAAAAGAATATCCGATGGCAGATAGCCCATGGATACTTTATGTGCAGCTCTATGCAGTTCATCCATCTGTTGAAACTGTGTTGTATTCACGCCTACTCCATGCACATGCTCAATCTGGTTCGCACGGAACCGGCGATTCTTAGCAAGTGCGTAATCTTCCTCATTGATCGTAATCAAACAATCTGTATAATAAGATAAGAATTTCTCTAATGGATAATAAGCTAACCAATGAAATAAAGGAGCACCTTGGCAAAAATGAAAACCATGCGCGGTATAAATAACCTTGGTCCCCTTCTTACGGGCAGATCGTGCAGCTAAGCGTGCCAGTACACCTCCCATTGGTGTATGGCAATGGATAATGTCATACTTGTTCGCAGTAAGAATGGACTTCAGTGCCCCATAAGCCTCCAAATTCGTACGATGTAGAGGCGATCTCTGAATCGGAATGTCAAACTTCGTATCGACATAGGGGAGTTCTATATTTCCACTTGCAGCAACATGAACCTCGAAACCCTGGTCCTTGAACCATTTCAAGTAAGGTAGATGGAAGGCACGGAAGTGATAATCAACCGTGGCACAGAACAATACTTTTTTAGTCATCGCCGCATCACCTATTTAATTAATTCTTTCTCCATGAGCTCGGAAAGATATTTCAACAAACCGTATCTTAGATCTTTACGCTGCAATGCATATTCGATTGTCGTTTGGATGAAGCCCATTTTCTCCCCAACATCATAGCGTTTACCTTCAAATTCATACGCATATACCGATTCAATCCGATTGAGCTGTGCGATCGCATCCGTTAATTGGATCTCGCCTCCAGCACCTGGCTGTTGATTATTAAGGATATCGAAAATGGTGGGAGTTAGAATATATCGCCCCATGATAGCTAAATTGGAGGGAGCTAACTCTTTGAGCGGTTTTTCAACCAGATGATTAACGCTATGTAGGCGGTTCTCTAATTCAAATCCATCAACGATTCCGTATCGAGACACTTCTTCGTCTGGTACATGCTTCACACCTATTATGGATGCGTCGTTGTACTCATACTGTTCCATCAGTTGCTGCAAGCAAGGCTTATCTGCCCGAACAATGTCGTCCCCAAGCAATACGGCGAACGGCTCATTGCCAATAAATTTGCGTGCACACCAGATCGCATGCCCTAGGCCCTTCGGCTCCTTCTGACGAATATAATGAATATCCACGTTAGATGACTTCTTCACTTCAGAAAGAAGTTCGAACTTCTGCTTCTCTAATAAATTCTGCTCAAGCTCGAAGGAGTTATCGAAGTGATCTTCGATCGCTCTTTTCCCTTTACCCGTCACAATAATAATATCTTCAATGCCTGATTCAACAGCTTCCTCAACAATGTATTGAATGGTCGGTTTATCAACAATCGGCAGCATTTCCTTCGGCATTGCTTTCGTTGCCGGCAGGAATCTTGTCCCCAGACCCGCAGCTGGGATAATGGCTTTTCTAACTTTCATACATGATTGCTCCTTTTTAGCCTACAGATGATAGTTTCTTGGATAAAAGAAGAACGTTGCTGTTACCAATATTAAGCAAACGTTCTCTTAAGCTGTCCTTATCTAAGGTGTTGTACACGGAAATGGTCTCTTTGATTTCATCCATAAATAAATCCGCCGTTTTCCCAATATAGATCTTCGGATATACTTGCTGCTCCTCGATTTCTTCAGCTTTCAGAAGCTCTTCGTAAAGTTTCTCTCCCGGTCTCATTCCGGTAAATTCAATACCGATATCTTCCACGGAGTTGCCCGATAGCTTGATAAGATTTGTGGCGAGATCAACAATTTTCACTGGCTCGCCCATATCGAGGACAAAAATTTCTCCACCTTTGGCTAAAGCTCCAGCCTGCATAACAAGTCGAGAGGCCTCTGGAATGGTCATAAAGTATCGAATCATGTCCGGATGAGTGACCGATACAGGGCCGCCTTTTTCAATCTGATGCTTAAACCTTGGAATGACACTGCCTCTGCTTCCCAAGACATTACCGAATCGTACGGCTACGAATTTGGTATTACTGCTCTTATCCATGTCTTGAATAATCATTTCAGCCATTCGTTTGGTTGCCCCCATGACACTCGTTGGATTCACTGCTTTATCTGTTGAGATCATGACGAAGGTGTTCACTTCACACATACTTGCTGCAATCGCTACGTTCATCGTACCTATGACGTTATTCTTAACCGCTTCCTCGGGATTACGTTCCATCAGCGGTACATGCTTGTGTGCTGCCGCATGATACACGACATCAGGGCGATATCGATTCATAACGGCCATCATTTTGCGTGAATCCTGAATATCGGCAATTTCTGTAATGAATTCCGTTTGGTCGTATTCACAAATGTCCTTCAATTCCATCTCGATGGAATAAATACTGTTCTCACCATGCCCTAGCAGGATGAGCTTACTTGGCTGGAATTTAGCAACTTGACGGCAGATTTCAGAACCAATAGAACCTCCCGCACCAGTTACCAATACCACTTTGTGGGTAACAAACTCCGAAATACTTGCGATATCCAGCTCGATTGGTTCCCTACCTAAGAGATCCTCGACATGAACATCCATGAATTGATTGACCGAAAGTTTACCAGTTACAAGATCTTCTAACATGGGCAATGTTTGTGTTTTGGCTGTCGTCTTGGCGCATTCTTGGAAAATCGCATTCAAGTCTTTCCGTCCTAAGGATGGAATCGCAATAATAATGCTGTCAATTCCAAGATCAGCGACCGTCTTCTCAATTTGACTAATACCTCCAACAACGGGAATTCCCATAATGTCGAGATTATGGATACGCACGTTATCATCAATAAATGCGACTGGAAGCAGTTCTGTATCACTATTCTTGATTAACTGCCTGGCTACCATCGTACCTGCTGATCCAGCGCCAATGATCAATGTCCGCTTCTTGTTGTCCGTCCTATTCGTCAAAGTCCCGCGCAATAATCTCCAACAGAAGCGAGAGCCGCCAATTAACAGAATATGTATCATCCATGTAACAGCGAGTAAACGAAAGTATATGTCTTGAACAACAATTTGTTGAACGCACGCAGCAGCAATAATGGAGAAGGAAACAGCCTTCAACACAATGAGCAACTCGCCTACACTCGCGTATTCCCAAGCTTTCTTATAAAGTTTATATCTTAGCGAAAATACGTGATGACTTACTAACAATGCGATTGCACTTACAACTAACGGCAATGTGATGACTCGTAGATCTGCGCTTAACAAAAATCGGCTAAAGAAAATAGAAGTTAACACTATGAAGGAGTCTACTATAATTAAAAGCGACAACCGTTGGCTATATGACACATAAATTCACCCTTTCTTTAAAGTTCTTAAGTATAGGGCCTTTGGAAAAGACCTTATAATTAAACCCTTTAATAAATAGGGCATCTAACCCCACCTCGCACCACACTCTTGACGACTCGCGTCTAAGGTCTTATACACTAACCCACAGCATGATCGAGTGCCCCCATTGATAACGGTAAGGAGACATTACCGACAGCGTTTTATGACTATTGAAGTTCTTTATAAAGAACGACAAGGAACAACTCTGCTGATTACTTTGTATAGAGAACGTTTTCTCAATATAAATTCTTTATAAAGAACATTCGGATTAAAAAAAATAGACTGACGAACGGTTCGATTAAATTACTTTCATTGTAGTTCTTTATAAAGAACGTGTCAATAACAAAATAAACTATCGGCTCCTAGTCTCTCATCCTTAACGCATTCAACTAGCTATACATACACTAATCTATGCGACAAAATAACTAGAAAGAAGGTGAGATTGTATGATTCATGCAAATTTGGGTGATTTAGATGATGTTAATGTAACAACCAAGCTGCCTGCCCAAAATGATGTTCTGACTTATGACAGTACACAATCACGTTGGGTTCCTAAACAACCCGTTAGTTCGAACTCCCTCTCCTCCGCTTCCTACGTAATTGATTTAGCCAAATGGTCGATTAAGAATGATGGTACGAATTCAGCCGCAACCACAAAGGGTATCAATGATTCAATTGCTTGGGCCAAATCACAAGGCATTACACATTGTGTTTTACCAAAAGGGACCTATGCATTAAAAATCGACAACACCATTTACTCCTGTATCACCATGCAAAGCAATATGCATTTCGAAATGCTTGATGGTTGCATTTTACAATTGGAAGCGAATTCTTCTCCTTGGTACAGCATCTTTTATTTAAAAGGAGTGTCGGATGCTAAGATTTCAGGAGGAACCGTTGTCGGGGATAAGAAAACACACATTTATCAGTTAGGTGTAAAGTTCGTCCGTGGCGGGGTTAATCCGGATGGTTCCCTAAATACAAATCCAAATTGGATCCGTAGTGAAGTCGTTGATCGATACAGCAATCCTGGGTTACTTCAAATGTTCCGATTATGGACAATTAACGGTATAACGAACACGAATTATAGTTTCTTTCAATACAAAGACAAGATTTCAAAAGAGACATTGGCCGGGTCAAGAACGAATGGACAATTTGCACCCGCAGCGCCAACTGGACGGGGTTGGTTTGCTGATATTGCTAATGCCAATAAAATGATTTTCGCCATTGATATTACAACCTCTCCTCTTACAGATGCTCAGATTGCTCAAATCACTGCTAAAGTAGATGCTCAGAACTATACACATGAATGGGGGCATGGGTTTAATCTACTAGGTGCAAATAACATTCTTATCGAGAATATGGATATCAGCAACTGTACAGGTGATGCTGTCTTCGCTTCTTGGCTTGAATACAAAACAAATTCAGCTGACTATACACAAGGACAAATGGGATCTTACATTACAGTTCATAACTGCAATCTTCACAACTGTAGAAGACAAGGAATTTCCATTGCAGGTCCGACTGACGTGAGCATTATTAACAATAAGATACACCATATTGGTTTAGCTGATGACGGTGTAACAGAAGACGGAACGGCTCCCATGTTCGGTATTGACCTTGAATCGATGTGGTCAGAAACAAATATTCCTACTTGGCGTCCTGAATTGAATCAATCTGGTTTGGAGTTAAATACACGTATTTATATCGCTCAGAACTATATCTACACCAATAGCCGCGGCCATTTCGTTAATGCAGATGCAATTCATGTCACCTTAGAAAACAACAAATTTGAAGGATACAATGTTGGAGGCATTAGTTCGTATCCCAATAATATGTATATCAATTACCTCAATAACACGATGATTAATTGTGAACTTGTTGTGAAAGGTGATAATTTTGTTAATGGGGCCATTTGCAACAATGGAAACATTCGAATTGCAGATGTTACTGGAGCAGTAATTAACAATTGTAAGATTACTAATGGCCTATTCTATGGTTCAAGTGTCTACGGTTATTGGGGAACGCCAACAGTCGACATTGCAACGAGTACATTCACTTTCGCTGCAGCCCATGGGGCAGGAAACGGAGCGAAAGTTGCGTTCGAGCAATGGATTGGCAAGGTTCCCTCTGGGATTAGTGTTGACAAACTGTATTATACGATTAATGTTAAAACCAACAGCTTTCAAGTCTCGGAGAGTTTGAATGGCCCCGCGGTCAAGATGACAGACGCCGGCGTATCTGGTTTCAACCTTAGTCGTTTTAATTATGGCAGATGCTACATCTCCGATGTTATTGTTGAGCGGGATTGGCGGGCAGATAATGTGCTGACACCAAATTTCCAGCTACTTCTTACAGGGGCTGTTCTCCGCAATATCACCGTGAAAAACTATGAAGTCGACCTTCGTCCGCCTGCTAATTATGTAGGAAGACCCAATACGATTGACGGGATTACCGTAATTGAAGGTGGCGCTAATTTCGAATCTGCAAATGTAACCAATGGTTCCTTCATTCGAGCCAAGACGAGCATACTTGGCGGCGATATTGCTCTCGGTTCCAATGATGTTCGTTATACTAGAAAATTATTTGTTGATAACTGTATCTTTCAAAATGTAGGCATTAATTACAATGGCAACGTAACCAATAATCGGAGTACATTAATAAATTCAAGCATTGGTAAAGCCGACAGTGCCAATATATCTGTTATTACAAATAGTTACCTTGAAAACACAAAAATAAATCTTCGTTGGCTCACACGTGAGAAATCAATGACAATCGCTGCTTGTATATTTAATAATGTAACTTCAGATATAAACACCAATACCCGGTTAATTAACAATATCACGTTATAATCTCATAGCAAAAGGAAGAGCTGTGCTATTCACAATCGCTCTTCCTTTTTATATCCGCTTAACTATTTAGCTATTTCACATCGTTTGCTTTTAATTTTAATATTGCGTTCTTTAAATTGTTATTTGAAATATCAAAAGCAGGTGCTCCTGTTCCAACATTTATCGTTGAAATTCCGATCGCCTCCATATTGCTTGAAATCGAGTTATTCTTGATGCGAGCAAATCCGATGTCATTCGGTTTCTCTTTCTGCCAAAAATCATTCAGTTTAATGATTTCGGTTGAGCTTGACGTAATACCATCTGCTACAATTTCATTATTCTCAATAATCACCTTCCGAGCGCTATCTACTGATATTGCAGGTGCATTAGCCTTTGTATGAAATCTTGAGTTCGTGATGGTGAGTTCCAAATTTTCATTCCCAGCTTGTATCCCCCCATAACCAGTAAAGGAACAGTTGTTAAATATATATTCACCAGGTTTTCCAACGCTTGGGATAGCTTTGCCACCATCCTCTGGCCCAGTAAAGGAGCAATTGTTATACGTTCCAGGCGGTAAATCCAATCCGTAGGTTGAATTATAAGCGGTAACTGTGAGGTTATCAATAATATTCCCTTGCACATTCCCTCCTGAAACTGACCTCAATGCAGGTGCTCCATGAATGGTGACATTCGTTAAATGTACAGGATTTTTCCAAATTGATAATCCTGCATCAGCTGTTTTTTTCGTAAGATTAATCGTAATATCCGATGCAGTTACGCCAAAGGGGATTGAACTTGATATCGAAAAGTTCGTATTTGTTGCCGTCATGCCTCTGATCGCAATATTAGGACCATCAAAATGAGTCAATGAATCACTAATCTGATTGCCATTGAAAGTAACGTCATGACTCGCATAAATACTCGTACCTTCAAAATTATTATTAGTTATCGTAGCCCCTGTAAATGGCTCAGAAACGGCCAGCCCAATAGCTCCAGCAGAAGCTAAATGATTGTTCTCAAGAACCCCATCATGGCCATCGTAGAAAATCACATCATATCTACTATTTTTATAAAACTTATTATTTTTAATCGTAATATTCTCGTTAATATAACCGTTGTCACCAGCTCCGCCTTCCACGTCAATCCCTGCCATTGGAGCGGTTCCACCTTTCCCCCCGATATCATGGAACACACTATTCTGCACAAGAATCTGTTTACCACCGCTTATACTCAACCCTTGTCTACGATTAAATGAAGAGTCTGAATTCTGAATAATTACTCCAGTGGATTGTATCTTATTCCATATTTCCAAATAGTTCCCCGTCTGCAGGTTTCCAGAGAATACAAGTCGAATCGAACTACTTCCCTCAGGTATCGGGATATATTTACCTTGCTTCTGTTGCTTGGTACTTGTCAGAAAGCTACCATCCGCTCTATAAAAAAATATATCAAACGTATATGGTAATTTCTTTCCATTATCAATAATAACTGCTTTCGTCAATGCAAATGAAGGGTCTGTTATCTTCCAGGTTGATTTGGTTCTAATTTTATTCGTCTCAGCGCTTGAATTCCCCTTATCATCAATGCCACCTGTCTCAAATCCAGGTTCATAGATATCCTGCATATACCCACTTCCACCTGCCACATAGATCCCGTCGCCAATAAAGTTTAGTGTCTTCACGCCGTCTATCGTTACATTGATAGCACCTTTCGTGACTATGCCATATCCGCCTTCATGTGTGCCTCCGCTTGAATAATCATGTGTTTCTCTATCGCCGCGGTAGGTACCTCCAACGATTCGAACATTTTGGACACCAACTCCAACATATAAAGTTGAGTAACCTTGGAAACCATTCGTTTCCTTTTGAATAACAGCCTTATCATCAAGCCAGAAAGTCATGTCGCTTACCATATTAATTCGCCCACGAGAATCCCACGTTCCATCGGTACCCTTCGCAATGAGATACGTTCCCGCAGGTACTTTAAACACAGTGTATCCCGCTTCACGCGCCCATATAAGAGCCTTGTTTAATCCATCCGTTGTTTCTTGGGCATGTGTATTATCATTGTAAATCTGCCACTGGGACAAATTAAGTTCATATGTCTTCCCTGTAGGTACTTGAATAGGGCCTGTTGTCGGAGTATCGGAAGTAGAAGGCGAATCAGTAGTAGGACTCGCAGTAACCGTTGGACTTGGACTCGGGCTAACATTAGCGCTTGTACTCGAACTACTAGACCACGTTGGCAATAAGGACAGCATCAAAACGTAAATAAGTAAAACTAATTTAGACATTACCAAATATCAATCCTCTCATATCTACGGGAATTTCTCCCTACTATCGATTAGTGCTTTTACTCATTCTCTTCAACCTGTTAATCTGAATGCTCGAAAAAATTGACTTCCATTTATACAAAACGATGCTTACAAGAATACATTCTATACCTGTAGCTGCCACATAGATAATGTTCTGCCCATTGCTCAGCTCTGTTATCTCCCAATCTAATACTAAAAGGTTAAGCTTCATAAACAGAATGTGCCCACAGAAGGTAACTATACTAAATAAATTAATGAAGCTATGATACTTCTGGATGATGGAGCTTTTCACTCTTAGTATGCCGTAGAAGACAAGTAAGGTATTAGGAATAATACTCAATGTAATCTTATACTCCATATTCCAGTCGATGTATCGCCATAAATAGAAAAATTCCGCTGTCGAAATAATGAAGGCAACTCCAACTAATGGCCACACTTTCGCCCGATTGAACTTCTCTTCATAGCGTGCAAGTAGAATCCCCATTACAACAAAAGTAAAACCAAGCCCAAGGTATCTATAAATGAACAACTTCATATAGATCAGAATCGAGCTTCCAGACAGGTAGTCTTCTATAGGAGTGATTACGAAAGAACGCAAGCTGCCCGATATCAGCAAACTCATTAGAAAACCGACAATCCCTGCCAATAGTGCGGTGCGTACACCCCTTTTCATAACAAGCCAGTACCCAACACTAAGACTGAAAATTAAGGGAGGAATAAACCATAATTGCACGGATGGTCCATTCAAGATGACAGCAACAGCAAGAATTTTGGCTTGAAGCCCGAGATTGGTGATTGTCAACCCGCCGCGAATCAGTTCAGGCGCAATAAATACAAATAGAAACAGCAAACAAAAAGGCACATACATCAAAAGAATCCGGCTAACATACCTTCTGATATAGTGCTGTGAATTGCTCGCATTTGTCCATCCCTTATAAGCTAGGAACCCTGCAACAACATAAAAGCAAGGAACGATCACACCAAGCGGCAGCGAAAGAAATCGCAGTTGATGGTCCGGCATTGAGACCATATAACGATTAATCACCAAATGGGCAAATAAAACGAGCAGGCAACCGACAAGTTTAAAAATTGTAATGCCCGGATAGTATTTACGCATAACGAATCTCCCGATTTAACCCATTCATGACGATTGAACGAATTTCAACCACAGAAATTTTTCCAGTCGGAGATAATGGCAATTCCGGGAGAAAAATAATATGCTCAGGTACTTTAAAAGCCGATACTTGACTAACAAGACTTCTTACTAATGATTCAGCTGTAAGGCTCGAGCCTTTCCTTGCTACAATGCATGCACATAGTTTTTCACCGTATAGCACATCTGGAATACCTAATACGAAGGCATCCTCTACATCTTCGTTCCTCAATAATACCCCTTCAATTTCAAGAGGAGAGATTTTCTCCCCACCGCGCGATATCAGTCGATGAATTCTTCCTGTAATTGTCAAATTTCGGTTATTATCTATATACCCTAGATCTCCTGTTCGAAACCAGCCACCTTCATCCATATTGGACGACTGACTATGAAGCATACCCATTACACGATGGCTGCGAACTTCAATTTCACCATGTTCAAGCGCAGATTGATCAAGCCCCGTTACAACATCGCGAATTCTTACCTCTACGCCTCGGTCAACTTTCCCTGCAAGACTGTAACTGTTCTGCTCGAATTGCTTGTACTCCACGGCACCGCTTAATAAATGAGTACTTCTCAGTAATTTGAAAAGCAGTGACAAGAGTAAATTTCTCTCCCCACCGGTGAAACAAGTGCCGTTCGCAATAGCACCAGCTTCTGTAGAGCCATAGGTAACCATAAAAAATAAGAGCTTAAGCTCGCTTTTCACCCTATGAAGTAATGCACTACTGACTGCCGCAGAAGTAAAGGAAATGCCAATTAGAGAGGAGAGGGCTGAATTGTTGGCCTTGGTAACAGAAAGCATACGTTGGACCATATACGGTGTGCCAATCAATATACGGCATGATTCCTTCCTAACCATCTCTATGGCAGTTAAAGGATGGTAATAACTAAGCAGTACCATCCTTACATTACAAACCTTCAAATTTGTGAAAATAACGCCGAATCCCCCTAGGTGGTACAATGGCAACAGACTGATAACAGAAAAACTTCTAGCTATCACATCTGTCACTTTTTGCAAGATAGGGTTAGCTTTCTTCTTGTTCGTATACTTAGGTGCGGTTGATATGAAGGAAGCCGTTGTACGAATCACCCCTTTAGGTGTACCGGTCGTACCCGACGTGTATAACAGAATTAACGGATCATGGATAGATGTCAATAGACATGCACGAAGAAGAGCCTCATCTCCCGATTGTGCTCCGATTGTGTATAAGTCTGAATAGGGTCGTATAGGAGACTGAACTTCTATCCCATCCCCTTCCACTATGAAAATATGGGAGGGTAACCAGGCTGGGCGGTTGTCACTATGAACGTACTCACGGAAAATATCGATCATCATGGAAGCATATTGTTGTTGATGTCCTTCCTTTCCAATGATCATAGCTTTGGGACTCGCTCCCTTTAGAAACTCGCATACTTCTCCCTTTTTCGAATAGGTATTCAATGGTACGCTTACTGCGCCAATACAAGCCGCTGCATACATTGAAATGATGAGTTCCATTCTTCCTGTCATAAGAAATGCGATGGAATCACCCTTCTGTATCCCTAGCTCTAAATACCCTTTTGCTATGATTTGAACTTCATTCCACAGCTTTGACCAAGAATAATGCTGCTCTATTTCCGGAAAACTGTATGCAATATCTTTGGCACACGTTTTCGCACGTTTTTGCAATAGAAACGCTATGGTTTCTGGGTTACATGGCATCATTTCCATCACATTTCGGACTCCTTTACTGTTCCCAATTAAGAACACCCAAAGATCAAAAAGATTCTGAACTCCCTTTTGGTGTAACTTTCCTCTGAATGCTATTTAACATCCCTTTCGCGATTCCCAGTAAATACTTATATTCATCACTCCTATGGAACAAGAGAATGTAAATAAGATTAGGAATACACAAACAAAGAATTGCCCTCAGAACTAATGAAACAATGCTCTCCACAACTATCAAATTGGCTATATAAGAAGTGATTAAGCAAGTACCTAATCCTATAGCCGCATAGTAGAAATACCGCACAAAATAACGGAAAATCGACTTGTGAAACACTTTCTTATACACGAAATACGGTGTCGTCCAAAATGGAACAACCATTGCGCTGATCAATGTTCCAATAAATACGCCTGCAATTCCTATGTATTGTACTAGAATAATTGAGAAGACTAGGTTCACTGCAGCCTGGCACAGAGGTACAAATCTATCCTCATGAAAGATACCAGCGGTTGTTTTAACCGTACTAATCGAGTTTCTCATTCCTCTTTCATAGAAAGTAACGACTAAAACGATTAATACAAGTTTATCCATTAGGAATTTGGGACCTATCCAGAGGCTTATAAATGGTTCAATCATGATATATAATACAATCGCAAGCAGCGAGTACAGCCAGAAATTAAGAAACATAGTCACTCTATACACACGATAGATCTTCTCTTTACTTTCTTTGGCTACTAGATTGCCGATACTGTGGTAAATATTATTAAAAATTTGATTAACAAAGGTTCGACATATGTCGATGAGCATAAAATAATTCGAATATAACCCAACAGCCGCCACACTCACATAGTAGGAAATAATAATATTATCGGTACCGAATATTAAATAGGTCCCCACATTCTGCAAGATGATGGCTTTAATATTCTTAACTAAATTACTCTTTGTTAACTGATCAATCTGCTTCGTTATCTTCTCCTTAAGAAACGGATATAAGCGATCAACAATCAGCGACAGGATGACACTATTAATTAACGTGATCATGCTGTCAATAATTAAGTACACGACATAGTTTTGAGTCGTATACAGAATAACTATTTTAAGTGAAGTTGAAACAATTGAAGAGATTGAAAACATCCCCGTAACAATATATCCCTTTTGACTTACATTCAGAAAAGAACTCTTGTATTGAAATAAATAAGGTGTAACTGTGTTTATCAGAAACACAAAATAGATCAGATGGATATGCGCTACATTCGTATCTTTCACAAAATAATTTAGAAAAGGCATAACAGCAAGTCCTAAGACTAAGACTATTAGCGCAATGACTAAGTATGCTTTCTTATACAATTTCATAAGCATAATCATTTTTTCTTTGTCATTTTCAGCAACAGGTTTATATAGGTTATAAATAATGCTGGAACCAATACCCGCTTCCGCAAGGGAAAGCATAGCAAGTATATTTGTAAATAAGCCATTTACACCTAAATAATCGATGCCTAGCGTTTGAATGAAGACGGTTCTCGAGAAGAAACTTAAGAAAGTAATAATTAACTGATTACCTAGTCCGACTGAAATATTAATAATCGAGCTTTTTGTTCTCATAGAACGAAACCTATTTCATTTGAGAGTTCTTGATACATGCGATACTTTTGTTCCGGCGTGATATGGCCTTCATGCGTGTAGCTAGCATCATATTTTCTACTATTCGTTAACAGGATTTCATTGCTTTTAATGTATTCGTCAACCGATTTTACAACTTTCGCAGGATTACCAACGGCAACACTATCTGCTGGAATTGATTTTGTTACAATGCTTCCAGCTCCAATAATGGAGTTCTTCCCTATGGTAACACCAGGCATAATCAATGCTCTCGCCCCAATAAATACATTATCTTCAATTGTAATGCTACCTATTTTGGTGAAATTAATGATACTTTTCGTACTAGCATCATGAGCTAGTAGGTATGCCTGAGGCGCAATCGTTACATTATTTCCAATCTTAATAAGCCAGCAGTGTGAATAATCAATAACAACGCCCGGTTGTATTGAGCAATTCTTGCCAACTACCATTCCCATCTTCACATAGTCTTCTAACCAAATTTCCTCTAGGAAAAATTTTCTAATCCTAACTTTCAAAATGGTCACGATGCGTTTAATCATCTCTTCACAACCTTATAACCGTGATTGAAATTCATCATTCGAATACAGAAACCTTGTGTAAATGGCAAAATATTAAACAATGTTGAATATACACCAATATCTTTGGTGTCTCCTTGTGAGAAATCAACAGCGCCGTTTCTTCTAGTGACCTTCATGAGATAGGCTGCTGCTCGATTAGCACTGTTTAAACACAATTCTGAGATTCCATCAATTTGCGAGGCATTTAACATGAACCAACCTAACGTTGCTGTCGTGGATGAGTCTGGCCGACATTCTCCTCTAGTCACCGTCCAATTCCAATTTCCTTGATCCTGCTGGAATAACACGGCTGCTTCAGCGAATCGTTTAACGCTCTCTGTCAGCCTTGACTTATGGATATGATTACTAGGCATTTCCCCCCATGCATCAATAAGTCCTATAGCATACCATCCAAGACCTCTGCCCCACCCATACAGTCCCAGTGGTAATTTCTCGGCAACCGCGTAAGCATGACTTGGGATGTGGTGTCCTTGTAACATACCTCTGTCTTCATACGTTGTAATCTGCTTCACAGCCAACTCTACGCACTCCTCTTTTTGATAGCGTAGTCCATACGCCACTAAGAAAGGACAAATGAAACCTATCGTATCCACGTAGCGATATTCTTTCATAAAGCTACGATATTGGACTGTACCATCCTGACCAATATGCCCTCTTATCATTTCCCAAACAGCATCCAAGGCAGGTTTATACTTGTCGATTTCAATAAAATCTAATTTCATCACTGCGTACGCAAAAATAGCCCCATCAACATATTTTGGCGTGTGTTTCCATTGACCTTGATCATTAAATTTTTGAGACATAAATTTATTAAGTTGATGCTTAACATCGCTGTCATCATTTTGTTTCAAATATTCCGACATGCCTAGAAGCAACGCAGCTTCTTGCCAATGCTGAATGGCAGCTTTCGTATAGTTCCCCTTCAACATATCAATAAAGACTAACCTGGTATGATCGGTCACTTTTATTTTCGGCGTCGCATGCAGCCACTTAAGGCCAAGCTTTGTTATGGATTTATTCCATATTTGTTGGTTGTCGTATCTCCCGATATGAATTCTGCTTAACCAATCCTTGAATATCGGAAAGATATCGATACTGATTATGATTGCAATGAGGAGTAATATAACATAACCTATGAGTTGAAATATCATATAAGTTAACCTCTTTCATTTAATTAAACATCTCGTATAATTTGTTTATTTCATTTTCTGTCCCCAAATTTTCAGTTGAGAGATTGTGCGAGAATTGCTGCCGAAGAGACGGATTATCTATTAAACTAGCAATTCCTGCAGACAATGACTTCGGGTTCATTTCAACAATTAAACCATTCATTTGATCAATGATTTGATCTTTGGCTGTGTCAAAGTTGGTTACGACAATCGGTTTGTTGAGTATTTTGGCTTCGTCGATCGCAATTGATTTCCCCTCAGATCTGGAAGGCTGAACGTAAATATCTGCAGCTTTTATATAAGGATACGGATTCTCTTTGATGCCAAGAAGCTTGATATTATCGTGTAATTGGTTGTCATGGATTATTCTCTCTAGGTGTTTACGTTCTTCGCCTTCTCCGATGATGTACCATTTCACTTGATACCCAGTCATTACAAGTTCCTTACAAGACTCAATAGCCAGTTCAAATCCTTTGTGATAATTTAATCTCCCTACGGAAACAATTTTCAACTCTTGACCGCCCAAATGAATTTCCTCTAAGGAGAGTTTACGTATAGCTGCTGGCGATACGATATTATGCATGACTTCAATTCTTTGCATATAACTCGGGAATATTTTTCTTAGAATGAGCTGACATTCTTCCGAGACAGTCACGATATGATCTAATTTGTTGAAATACCCGTGATCCAACTTAGCATCCATACCCATTTTGTTATAATCACTATGAATAAATCCTAATTTTTTAGTTGCTCTCACTTTATCAATACAAAAATAAATCGGATTCTTCTCGAGATATCCGACAGCCGCGTCATATTTCGTATTGATATCAGGCAAAGCCTGGTAAACATATTTCCATGCCCTCTGCTCTGACCTAGCTGAATTTTTCTCACTTTTATAAATAAATCCAGCTCTCACTCGTGCAAGAGCTACTTTCAACCTTCCTTTGCGAAGACAGTCGAGTACAGCCGCTCCCATTGGCATTTCGAAATATTTATAATTTTGAGGTTCACTTAATAAGTTGACTTCATCTGGTATTTTATTGAGAAATAGGCCCTCATGTTTTAGTAAAAATAAATCAACCTCATATTTTGAATAATCCAACGTCTCCAGAAGCGAGATCAATGCTTTCTCTGCTCCGCCACAGGTTAAACTATTCATAATAAAAAGCACCTTTTTTTTCATTGCTGCCTCCTATCCGATCAGCTCATAAAACTTCTCTATTTCATCTTCCGTTCCCAATTTTTGCTTAGCTAGAGTAGCCGATAACCGCTCCCTTAAATCGACATCATTAATTAGTTTTTCTATTTCATTTGCGAGATCATCTGCATTCATTTCTGAGATAATACCATCTACGCCCTGATCAATCTGATCTTTAGCTGTAGTGAAATTAGTCACGATAATCGGTTTATTCAAAATCTTAGCCTCATCAATTGCGATTGATTTACCCTCAAACCTTGATGTTTGTGAATAAATGTCCGCTTGTTTGACATAAGGATACGGATTCGATTTAAGTCCTAATAATTTGAAATTTTCTTCTAACCCATATTCTTTAATTAATTCCATGAGTTTTTGTTTCTCTTCACCATCTCCAATGACATTCCATGAGATGTTATATCCACGATCAATCAGCATTTTGCAGGACTCAATAGCCATAACGAAATTCTTTTGATAGTGTAAACGTCCAATTGATACAATTACAATCTGATTCTCTTTTTTACCAAACAATTCTGCTTGACCTTGTTCAGCCATTTTCTTAATTATCGCGGGTGATACAATATTATAAATGACCTTTACCTTATCTCTTTGCTCGGGAAATCTGCTTTCCAAGATATTAGCGCACTCTTCTGATACTGTGACAATTTGATCTAATTTACTAAAATAGATCTGATCAAACGAAGGATCCATGCCTAATTGATCATAATCAATATGTACCCAACCTATTTTCCTAGTGGCTGAATCGACTTTATCTATACAAATATATGTAGATGTTTTTTCTAAAAATCCGATAGCCGCATCATAAGGCCCTTTAATCAGGCCCAATGACTTGGAAATATATTTCCAATTGTATTGTTCTCTTAAAGCTACATTCTTAAGGCTTCTATTTCTAAAAGTAAACATAGCCCGGTTGTATGCTAAACCAACACTTCCGTTAAGTAAAAACTTCCCAATGGACTTCAGTAGGGGTAAACTGAAAATCGTAAAATTCTTAGGCAGCGGTAATATTCGCACTTCCTTGGGCACAAACTCCATAAATAATCCTTCATGTGATAATAAGAATAGATCCACACTATATTTGTTATAATCAAGTTTATTTAGTAAGGTAACTAGACTTTTTTCTCCCCCACCAGAAGTTAAACTAGGCATGATAAAGATTAGTTTTTTCACTAACATTCACCTCATTCATTAAACTAATTGATGAAGTAACTCAACAGCTCGGTATGACATTTTTTTAATTCGCGGAATTGCAGCTTGCAGTGTGTGTTTTATTTCATCTTCCTCAGCGAACATTTCATCAAATTTGGTCTTAAGCTTGTTCCCATCAGAAATTTCTTCAATGCCCAACACGAGTTTCTCTTCACCGAAAATATCTTGAGCAATCCCTTTGGACTTCACACTATATCCTAGTACCATCGTTGGTACGTAATTGGAATAAGCCGCAATAGTAGCATGGGTTCTAGCTCCAATAAAGAATCTCATTCTTGAAATATACCCTTTATATTGAATCGCGTTTAAGTGATTCGGTAACAAAATCACTCTACCTGTATGTTTAAATTCTTCGAAAAACTTCTCAAGAATTTCATAGTCATTATTGCCAGCCTGGATAACATGTGGTGTTAATGCAATCGTCATATCCGTTTTATCTAGAATATGTGAAATTAACTCTCTAACTGCGATTTGAGAATTCACATTTCGTTCCATGACTAAAGGACTGAAATTTAAACCAAGCGTATTTCCTTGTTGCCAACCTTCAGGAAGCTCTAGTTCTTCCTTCTCCATCGTGAATGCTGCATCCGCACACAATTCCACATTCGTTAATCCTTTACTCTTCAGCATGTTATAGGTAAGCGTTTCTCGCGCTAGAATAAGATCGAATAATTTCAGATCTTCTAACTTCCGTTCAGACATATCCTCTTGTCCAATGGAGCAGCCCCACAAAACTAATTTTTTCCCTCCAGCCTTCACTCTTTTATTAATTTCATACCAGCCAGGTTGTTCACCATAACAGTAGTTATCACCACCAATGGAGAGATACACATCCATTTTGGGAATAAGCTTGACAATGTTATCATGAATCTTCCCCAGCGCGTAGGAATCGTCTCTAAATACTTTGTATTGAAGAGAAGAAAGTAACCAGTCGTATGAATACTTTTTCAACTTCCGCGTCGATCCATCATAAATACCATCTAGTCTAGTGATCAAACGATCTGTTTCTGGTTTACCTGAGGCAAGATACACCTTGGATCCACGAATTCGTTCCTTGATAATATGTGTTGAGGATCTCACGATTGCCTCACATCCTCTATTTAAGCTACCATCATGAGCAAACATCATAATTTTCATTTGTATAATCCCCTTCAAATAGATTTGCTTTTAAGCTTGCTGTATCTTGTGCAAACGTATAGACCGGCTATTGATTTTTTTTGAATTAAGTAGGTAATGAGCTTCTCGTATCTGCCTAGGTTATCGTATTCTTGCTCATAGAAGAGCGGTAATGCTTCAGATACAATGGGATGTTTAACCATATTTGTGACATACCTAAACCTTCGATAGAAACTAATCTCATGGGTAGGATTTAGATATACGTGAATATTAGCCATCACACTTCTCATCAATTTAGTTGATTTTAGTTGCTTAACTTTATGCTGGTTTCCAATAATGACTTCTAGTTTCGGAACGTCCTGGTGATACACTTCCAAGGCACGCTTGAAGTAATCCTTTTCTAGAATGTTCCTAGTTGCACTTCCAGCTACTTCTCGATAATGATATCCCCTATAACCCTTCGAAATAACTAGTTGAGCATGGCTGAAGAAGCTCATATTAAAATATCCATCTTCACCTAGCGGCATATTCTGGGGAAACTCCACCTCATGATCAACAATTAATCTTCGTTTATACAATTTGTTCCATACTGTATTCATTTGGTCTGATTTGAGTAAATAAGTTATAATTTCTTGTTCAATGAAACCTCTAGTTAATTTCGTATCTGTGGGAAATGGATATGCAGTAATGACCTTATTTCCCGCTACTTCTGTTTCAAAGATAGAAATAACTACATCATAATTTTCTTCTTTCGCTGTCCCATACAGCGTTTCAAACATATCCGTCTCCACATAATCATCTGCGTCAACAAAACCTACATACTCACCATTCGCTAACTTTATCCCTTGATTTCGCGCTATGCTTACACCCTGATTTTCTTGATGCACGAGTCTAATTCTGCGATCGAGTTTCGCATAATGCTCAATTATGCCAGCGCTCCCGTCCTTGGATCCATCGTTAATGAAGATGAATTCACATTCTTCTAGCGTCTGACTGGTAAGTGATTCTATGCATGGCACTAAGTATTTCTCTGCATTATACACAGGGATAATTACACTTACTTTCGTACTCATGTCTATATCACTCCGTATAACTTATTCAATTCCCAAGTATTACTGTAATCTTGCCCTACATTATTGTTCATGAAGCCCGTTCTGAGTTCACTTCGTGTATACATCTCTTCAATTCCTTCCGCGATACCCTCTACACTTAGTTCACAAATCATACCATCCACACCATCTTCAATCTGACTACTCGCAGTTGGATAGTTGGTAATTAATATCGGTTTACCTAAAATTTTAGCTTCCGTTACTGTCACTGCTTTCCCCTCGTAACGAGATGGTTGTACATATAAGTCACAAAGCTTGATGTACGGATAGGGATTCATTTGCTTACCGACTAGAATGAAACTATCCGTTAAGTTATTCGCCACGATCAGCTGTTTAAGCTGTTCTTCATATCCCCCATATCCTACGACAAACCATTTGATGGAAGTTAATCCTCTATCATGAAGTAACCTCAAAGCTTTTACAGCCATATCAAATCCTTTGACATAAGATAACCTGCCGACGGATACGATATTAAAATGATCCTGATGCTCAGCATCTAGGTGAATATAATCATCTGCCATTTTTCTAATAAACGCTGGAGATGTAATGTTCTCTATTAATTGAATCTTCTCTTCTAATGTGGGGTACGTCTTAATGAATGCTTCCGTACAGGCCTCAGAGATAGAAGCAATGACATCGTACTTGCACCATACTGCCAAATCGATTTTATTATCGATCTCTAATTCGCTATAATCCGTATGTATCCATGCGATTTTTTTCACCGCTTTTACCTTGCTAGCGACAATATCATGCGGCCATGCATAACTAATAGCTAAATCATATTGCTTCCCTATCTTCGGTAAGAAATACGTCGTATATTTTTGAACAAGCTGCATTTGGATGTACCCAGATCCCTCCTTTAGCTGCCTTACTTTTGCCATCCAATTCGAAACGACTTTACTCAACACTCGAATGCCTAAAGCTAGAAGTTGCCCCCTCTTTAAACAATCCAGCATGGATGCACGAAATACCGTATAGCTATCTATCTGTGGCAGCAGATTTACTTTATCAGGGATCAAACTCAAGAAATCTCCTGAATGTTTGCAAATAAATAGATCCACTTCGTAGTTGCTGTAATCGAAGCTCTCCAGCATGTTAATCAAGCTTCGCTCGATGCCACCAATCTCCATATCAAACACTGTAATAAGAATTTTACGCATATTGAATGTAGCTCTTTTCCCTTTTATTTAAGAATATGGTATTCGCAGGTACATTACCTTTAACAACACTTCCCGCTGCAATAACAGCATTATCACCGATAACCGTGTCTCGAAGAATAACCACATTAGAGCCTACCCACACATTTTCACCAATAACAATCTCTCCCTTTACAAGATGTTCGCCAGCGTTTTCACGAAAATTATGGTCATGATCATTTATACTTACGTTAGGTGCAATTTTAGTGTTCTTACCAATCGTTATTTTGTAGACACAATTGATGTTGCACTGATCATTAATAAACACCTTCTCCGCAATAAACAATTCTCCATAGTGATCCACTCTTATACTTGCGTTCTTCCTTATAAATACGAATTTGCCAATATAGATCCTAGCGTGTTTGCTAAACACATCGATTCTACTGTTTGATTGTAATGAGAAAATAGAAGACTTAATATTTCTATAGTAGAGAAGCTTGTTGAGATAGGCTCTCAGAATTCCCATGGCATGCGATACATTCATGATAAACATGTAGTAGAATCCCCTACCGCGGCCATCATTTATTAATGTGCTTAGAATTTTTTTACCTAAGATCTGCATGCCTATTCTCCTCAAAAATCATTTTAACTAAGTAGTTTGCGCAACCTAGCAATATTATCCCCACCGATCACTTTTGCCAGCTTCACCTTGATCCGCCCCTTCCACCTTGCCTTCAGCGGCAGCCAACTCTTATAGAAGTGGTGCATAGCATAAGTATCTCCCGTTGTTAAGGTCCGGCAATTAATATAGTCATAGGGGGAGAAATACGCCTGGGGATAAAACGTCGCAATACCTTCTAGCTCTTGAAATTCACCATTCGGTTTGACTCCCCAGTCGCTAAGTATGTTGGTAATCAAGGCCACATTGGTTAATGAGTCATAGGTACCATCCGAGCGTAAGAAGTTTTTGTTCGTATAGGAATCCAAGAAAACTTGGATTAACTTGTTATGCGGGGCCGCTCCGATCGTGGAAGTGGCAATGTAATTCTCTTGCTCAAAGCCCCAAAAGGAGTCATGATGCAATATATCATCAAACGGTTTGAATACTTCTACATCCGTGTCTAAGTAAATCCCACCAAAGTGATAGAGTGCATAGACTCTTACATAATCACTAACGAATGCAAACTTCCCTGCTTGGTAAGCCTCTTTCACATAGGGATTGCTGTTCAGATCGAAATTGCTATCGTTCCACTCTATGAATTGATATCCAGGTAGATGAAGGTGCCAGCTTTGTATGCATCGCTTCACGATATCTGGCTTCTCATTATGTCCAAACCAGCAGTAGTGAATAATTTGGGGAATTTTCATGGGATACCTCTCTCCTAATTCGAAAAACATAAAAAGTTCTTAATAAAGAACCTTTACTCCTCTCAAGTATAGTTCTTTATAAAGAACATGTCAACACCATTGTACTTCATAGAGAACGTTTACATACAGCTCAGCATTGCCATAGCTTGCCTATGACAACACATGTTTTTTGGTTTTTCTCCATGTCCATAGGAAAGGCCTTAATGGAAAGTAGAGCAGATGCAGGCGCTGAGGCAATTTTAATGTTTCAGCATCCTCCGGATACGGATATAAAAAGCTTAAAATAAATAATGCTTTCTGCCAGTACGTCATTAAGGAAAACAGATGTCGTTTATGATATTTGGAAATATGCTCTGGAACCGGATCTGTGTGGAGATTCACTTTTTGATGAATGTAGAAATAAGCATCCTCAGCAAGGTGTTCGCCTCGTTTAGCCATTGCAATAGACTCCAGTTCACTAGTGAGCGGCGTTTGTAGCAGTTTAACAGCTAGTATGATTGCTTGTGCAGCGATATGCATCTGGCTGTATTTCTTCAGTTGATACTTCAGCTTATCATACGCCAAATCTTGTCTAAGGATTCGGTCGATATCCACTAGCCACCGTAATCGTGACCAGCCGTGACGAGCGCCATGCGATGCAAGAAATAGTAATAAATCCTCTCTTCCTAAATAATAGACAGGATGTTTGGCAAAGGAACACTTTCGTTTACTTTCCCAGAGTTCATTAAAGGTAGGTTCTTTTCCAGGACCGGGTCCTAATCTCCAATGAATTTCAAGTTTAACTCCCTTCTGAGGGTGTTTATATGTAATATGATGATGCCGCCATTTCCAATCACCAAGGATCGTTTTGTACACGTCCTCTTTCACATATCCTAGCCCAATAAGCATGGCTTCTGCCTGCAGGAGGTTATCAATTGGAATAAGGATATCCAAATCACTGCAAGTACGGAGTGATACATCCCCATATAAATCTTCCGCTAGCACTGGCCCCTTAAGAACCAAGACACGAATGTCGGCTTCTTCGAAGTGTTTGGAAATACTCCCCATCTCAGAGCTTAAATGCAGCATAGAGAACGTGTTACGTTGGTAGTCTTGCTGCAGTTGCCTTATGACATAGGCCGGAATGCGCTCGTCATCCATTTGCCTAAGCTTGTCATATACATTCGGATACACTCGGTGATGTCTTGTCAGCACAAGAAACTCGTCCCAATCCATGCCATTGAGATGTTCATTCCCGATAGGGAGTTGCTTCTGGCCTGGCGGCATATGCATGAATGCAAGCAGCAATGTTAATTCTTTGGAAAACAGTGTGGATGTCGCTTGCGAACGGATACTCATCTCGGTCCTCCCAACCTCATTCTACTAGTTACTATGATGTGCGAATTTCCCGACAACAACATAGCCATCCTTCCCCTCCGCGCCGGTAATAAAGAAAGGACCGCTCCGAAGCCAGGCATGCGCAATCATCTTCCCTGTTTCATCTTTGCGCGTACCCATATAAAGCGTACAGGAAATTTCGCGTCTCTTTAACATTTTCATAGCTGCGATTGCCCTGACTAGGCATTTACTATCCCATACTGTATGGCGACTGACGATCCCAATGGCATCATGAATCTGGATGAGATCCACTTTCCGAATATTAGGTTGATCTTGCGCTGATTCCTCCATAGCTCTACCTAAAGAAGGTGCTATCTTGGCAAAAGGAACCGATATGAGAATTCTGGCCCACGCCAAATAAATAAATGCCTCAACAAATAGAAACATCGTCTTCCTATTTAATGAGAAGAACTTTCGCATGATCGTTATCATTACCATCATTGACTCCATCCAAATAATGAATATGGTTGCAACTAGCCATTCTTTCTTATCACATGCTGACTATCAACGAGATGATTCAGCAAACTTCTCTTTTCATTAGCAAGTTGACTGAAGATCCCCCGCTGAACGATGGCTCCTTGATCAACGACAAGAACTTGATCTGCATTCCGAATCGTTGATAAGCGGTGGGCAATCACGATGATCGTCATTTTACCCCTTAACAATTCCAACGCTTCTTGAATTTTCGTTTCATTGTCCGTATCGAGTGCACTCGTCGCCTCATCCAATACAAGAATGGATGGCTTACGAAGGATAGCTCTTGCCAACACAAGTCGTTGACGCTCGCCTCCGGACAATCGAACCCCACGATCACCGATTGCTGTGTCCAGACCTTGAGGGAGCTTCGCAACAAATTCGGCTGATGCGGAGAACACAAGCGCTTCATGGATTTCATCTTCGGTAGCGTCTGGTTTAACCAACAGCAAATTCTCCCTTATACTTGCATTGAACAGGAAGGGATCCTGCGATACATAACTAATGGATGCACGGAACGATAATAGGCGTTCTTGTGTTAATGGCACTCCATCCACCAAAACATGCCCTTCTTCTGGCAGCATAAGGCCCATGAGAATGTCAATCAATGTACTTTTCCCAGCACCAGAACGCCCTACGATTGCCGTCATTCGATTAACTGGAATTTGTAAGTTGATGTCTTGGAGTGCATACACGGTATTCCGGTTATATCGGAAATAAACATGCTGACATTCTATGTTATCCTTTAACGCAATAGGCTCGATTGAAGAATCAACCTTCTGCATTGTAAATTCTTGTGATTCCGCACATTCTTCATGAAGCGATTTCAGTGCTGTGAAGGCTGGAACTGAAGCGGCTATGGTCTCCATATTGGTCTGGATGCCATTCAATCGTGGCCACAACCTTGAAAAGATCAGAATAATTAATAATAATTGTTCTAACTGTGATTGAAAGATGCCAACGGAAAGGAATATAAAGAGCGCGATAAAAAGTGCCGCTGCCGTCTGATACACGAATTGCGATGTATTCTTCAATCTGACGTGAGCGAGCTGCTCTTGTTGTATTCGGCTATCGAGGTCCTTCATCCAGGTCATACGGGAATGCTCCAGCATATTACTCTTAATGTCTTTTATTCCGTTTAATTGATCTGTTATGCCCGCGAGGTAATGTTTCCCCAATTCCATGGAATTCTGCCCGATGACTTGCGATTTATGGACGAATTTCCGGAAGATAATCGCGACAGCCAACCCGCAAATCAAGACAAAAATGGCTAACTTCGCAGATAACCAGAAGGCTAAAGCAATTTGAATCCCCGTAAAAATGAGCGAAGTAACCAGCTGTAATCCAGCGTTAATTCCACCGCTAACACCTGCTATTTCGGCCGTCAATGAATTTACATAATCTGATTTTCTACGTTTCAAATGAAAGTCCCACTTCGCCTGCAACAATGAGCTAAACGTATCCAATCTAACTCGATGCATAAAGCCCTGGTGGATCTTCGTATTTCCTTCCGTAATCACCCATTTCATTATGCCTTGACCTAGTACGAGTAGGATATAAATGCCCAATATAATGGTTAAGCCCCAGATCCTTGGCAATTCTCGTAGGAAATCAAATGCAGCAGATATCGGAATATGCGTAACAGATAAGTCAAAGATCCCGCTCATATTCAACATAGGAATTAGCATAATGATGCCAATTCCTTCGAATAGACTAATGAGAATCATACCGAGAACACTTACATACAACTTCTTCCCTGTATTGGCATACAATCGTTGGCTCCAGTAAATAATGGCTTTCAACGCACATCCCCTGTTTCTATACGAAGAATTAAGCCTTCTTTAGCCATATGTTCTAGAAACGATAGTACCTGCTCTTCGCAAACAGATCGCTCAACATCGTATTCTCCCGTTAATTTATGAATGAGATGCTCTACTTGTATGGGTTCTTGAATCATGTCCCAAATGATGCCGCCAACTGATCCCAAATTGTAGTATTTTCCATTTTCAATACTTAACATGACCTTTTCTCCCCCCATATCACTTACGATATGGCCATCCTTTTGAACAACTTCTTGTGTTAAATCAATGGTTTGATTGGATATCATGAGATATGCCTCCTATTAATTGTTGTAATTATTGTAGATACGAGATCCGGTGCCGTAAATTTAGATACAGGACGTTCTAGTCGGTATAGACTCAGCTTATTAACGAGCTTAGCTGTCATGTCAAAATGCCACGATGAGAGGTTCATCCTATGAACCAGAAAGTTACGAAACGTGTGATGATACAACATGGATAAGCATTCGAGACTAGGCATCCGCCCAATCGCCACGTGCTCCCCCTCGGATTTGACCAATTCGAAAATTCCTGCGATGGGTACAGGCTTTGACTCATAATTGGACACAACTGGAATTGAAAATTTGGTTTCCCTTTTAAATAACGGGCGATAACCAGCTGATTCCATCCCGAAGTGATCCATGCTTTCTTGCCACAATTTCTGCTGCGGATAGGATGGTGTTACATAAGCTGTTTGTTGATCCGACGAGAAAGAAATCGCAATGACATCATCACTTAATAATGGATAACCTTGCTTCATAATGGCGGATGCAAGCGTCGACTTGCCAGCTCCAGAATCTCCAACGATCGCATAGGCATTTCCTTCAATAACAACTGCACTTCCGTGTAAAGGCAGGATCTTTCTTTGAAGCAACAGTGCTCCCATACAAGATCCTAATATATAAAGCCTAATTTCATCCTTGTCAGAGCCAATGGCGGGTGAAATGAGAATCTTATTTCCATGTTCAATGTAAAATATACCCAGATGGGGAATTTGAAAAATGACGTTTCCCTCACGAACGGTATACTTACCAAGCTCCGCTTCCATGCTAATCCATAATTGTGATAGATCCGTGGTCTCAATGGTAATATCAGGTGATCCCTGAATATCATGTAATTGTACTAACTCAGGTAAGTGAATCGTACTTACCACAGTAAATCCAAAAGCTCGATAATACATGACTTTCACCGTACTTATCATCATTACTCACTCCAAGCTTTGTCTTGTAGAACTTTAAAAAACGAGCCCTCATACTTTCCAGTATAAGGGCTTTTAACACAGGAATTTTGAAGGTTATGTAACTTGAACCTAGCTAGGCCCCATTAGGTGTTCTGTTTGGTTCGTGTCCAAGAAGTCCCGTTTTTGATCCGGAAATCCTGTCATTGTCATTTTCACATCAAGTACTTCCAATTCTGGTTTTTCCCATGTTTTGTTCATATACTCACCTCCCTTCAAGCATTTTTTTGTAAGAATCGGTACATTATTAAACTTCGCATTAGAATGCTATAATCTGCGTCGAATGGATTATTCGGCCGCGTGGTACCCTCGATTCTAGCTATTGCTTCCTTGACTACTGGAATGTTAATGTAGGACGAGATTTGAGGGTCATCGGCAAGCTGCTGCAATTCCTCAATAAATGAATGCCAGTCCGGCACCATGCGATGAATACCATCAGCTCCTTGAACACCTCGAACTCGCTGATTTAATCTCACTTTATCAGGCAATAGGCCTTTGGTTGATCGCCTGATTAAGGCTCGATCCATCCCGTCTTTCACGGTCTGGTTCTCAGGAACAGAGAGACAGAACTTAATTACTCGCAAGTCATTCGATGGATCTCGATTCCAGACTGCGTAGCGCAGCGATGATTTGGTCCCACAAGTACCATTTAGACTCCAGACAAACGTTTGTTCAAAGTGTTTTTTTCTCGTCTCGAAAATATTGGATGGACTTGTAAATCCATTTGAATCGATATCGTAAGCCTGCAGCTTGCTGTAAACATCTGTTCGCGCAGCAAGATCAGGATGGATCAACTTCGGAAAGTGATACTCTACTTGCTGCCCATTTCCACGTTTCATGAACGGATATGCCTTTTGAGCGACAGCCTTCATGAACCTTGACCTTTTGACACCATTATTAGCGCTATACATTTCCATTTCTCTAAAAAGGCGAATCCATTTCATTTCCTTCAATAGTGAAGCGTAATGGGATAAAGCGGGCCCCCATGAGATTGTATTGTTTCCTCTTGCCCCACTTAAGAGCACCCCTACGCCTTGGTTCTGCGCTTTTTCATAGATGCCATTAATCCAGTAGGAATTCTCAAAAATCTTATAGGGCATTTCCAGCATCTCCAGCCAATCATCCACTTCCGTTAAGGCACTTTTCCCTTTGAAATCCAAATAGTTATCATTGATGTTCCCGACATGATTGACTGTCGAATGGATGTACGGTCTTTCGTCCGCGACTTCACTTTTAGGTGTCCAATCGATATAATCATCTACTGGAATATAGCTGTACGTATGTAACTTGCTATTTTTCTTGTGCAACTCTCTAGCCGCCAAGCTAACGATTGTACCTGAGTCAAGCCCTCCGCTTAAGAAGGCCCCAACCTGCCGATGCGTTCGCAACCGAGATTGAATTGCTTGTTGAAACACATCCAGGAACGCTTCTTCATACTCTTGATCTGACTTTAACTTCAATCGTTCTTCTTGCTGCGTGATTTTGCAATATCTCGATACCGTCACTCGCTCACCCTTAATCGAAATGGCATGTGAGGGAGGTAACTGTTGAATATCTCTAAACACAGTTGACGTGTCGTCAACGCATTCTATTACACCGGGATTTGCCAAATATTCAGCGATCCAATGTTCATTTATACTTTTATTGACATGAGGTAAACTTAGCAGAGGCTGAATCACCGTACAGAAAGCGAAAGCTTCCTTGTCACAATGATAGTAGAGCGTCCGGCTACCCGAGAAATCTCTAGCTCCAAACAACAGCTGATTTCTCTCATCCCAAATTATAAAAGCGAAGTCACCAATCAAATACTTAGGAGCATCCTCGCCCCATTTGCTATAGGCTAGTACAATCAACTCGCTGTCTGTCATCGATTTCTGCCTATTCGCCTCTATTTGTAGAAGTTGGAACAGTTCATCACGGTTATCTATAATCGCATCAGCCGCTATGACTAATCCTCTTGCTGAATCATAGTATGGATTGCGTTCTCCCACAGATTCCGGAGTAATCCATTGCGAATGGCAGCCAAGGAAAATGTCCTGATCATACCAAGTTCGCACATCATCTGCTGGATACTTCTGTAATCCTTGCATTAAACTTTGGCCATATTCAGTACTCACATGCGCTTGATTGAAGTGACGGATTCCCGTTATTGCACTCATACTTTCCCTCCACATAGCCAAATCTCAAAGTTAGCATTCTATCTAAAAATTCTTATTAGAGAACATTTGCTGATGAGTTTCTTTAACAAAGAGATGACATAAGCAATTTCTTTGTCGTTCTCTGATCGTTCTCTATTCGCTCTCATTTCGTTCTTTATCAAGAACATTTTCAGAATATCATCTTCTATCTCCACTGTCAACAGCCTTATTAAAACTTTTTTATTCTGCTAGAAAACCTTGAATTTACCAATTGTGATAAGGTATGGATCACGGCCACCAAGGTATGCGAAGCCGAGTCAAAGTTAAAAAATTTGTTATTCACCTTGTTCGCTAATGCCATCAAATTACGGTTGCCAGACTGACTACTTCCCTTCTTATAAGAGACCGGCAGCTCTTTAATATCCCCGAGATGCGGGAAATGGCTATACACGTTTACTAACGTACGGTGTATTCTTCGTAGCGTTTGATGTGACGCTGCATCTTGAAAGAGCGCTTCAAAGCTAATGTCATCGCCATGACGATGGATCATTTGCATAATGTCGATATAATACTTAGGCGAGTCCATATAATGACTCCAACCATGCAGGCACATCATATAGAACGTATGATAGACGGAAAGCTCCTTAACATGCTGGTAAGATGCGAATGGCGTCGCCTGCTCCCAGAATTCACCCATGTTAATATTGGAGGTCTGCTCCACAAGGACATTCCAATGCAGCTCGACGGTCAAAGGAATCGGACTAGATGGCAATCGTTTGGAGAAACTCCAATGGAAATGCGATGGAGACCTCTCTTCCTCGTTGACGAACCCGAGAGACTTTAGGCATTGAATGGCGGTATTCAAATCGGACTTTTGGATCAATACATCAATATCCGAAGTCGCTCTAGCACCGAAATGGCCGAAATACTTCTCAGCAAATCGGACACCTTTTAACGGAATCACGGAAATACGCGATGCTTCGAACTGCCGAAGAATATGATCAAGTTGATTTCTGATAAAAAAATTAAGACAACGCGTCTCATCAAGGAGCTGCTGTAAACGTTCTTGAAAAAAAACAGGCACATGGTCCCATTTTCCCTGCTGATGCAGTAAAGTGAACATTTGTGATCCTATGGCATACCGGTTGATTTCCTCAAGTGACCTCTCATATACCATGGACTCCTCCGGAAGAGCAGCATGCGGGTCATACAACGCTTTGATCAAAGACATTAGCATAGCCCCACTCTCCTCTCTTTGATTCCATTCCTTGCAAATGGCGGTATACCCCTTCTTGTTGCATAATCTCCTCATGTCGCCCCATTTGTACGACTGCTCCTTTATCCATCACAATAATATAATCTGCTCTGTGAACGGATGCTAAGCGATGTGTGATAATGAGCGTGGTTCGATTATGCATAAGCCGATCTAATGCCGCTTTCACATGATATTCGGTTTCACTATCTAAGGCTGAGGTACCCTCATCTAATAATAAAATGGGAGCCTCCTTCAAAATGGCCCTTGCGATCGCTAAGCGCTGCCGCTGCCCGCCCGAAAATGTTAACCCATTTTCTCCAATTTCCGTATCATAGCCTTGGGGCAACGTAGAAATATAAGCATGGATTCCCGCCGTTGTCGTGGCTTCAATCATTTGTCTATCGGTAATATCAGGCCGCGCAACTAACAAATTATCTCTGATTGTTCCGCTGAATAGCATCGTTTCCTGAGAGACATGGGCAAATAGACTTCTTCGCTCAGATATCGAAAGACGCGAGATTTGGCGTCCGTTAATTAAAATCTCACCCGCTTGCGGTTTGTAGAAACCTTGGAGCAAATTGAACAGCGTCGTCTTCCCAGCTCCACTTAAACCTACGATAGCCACGATTTTCCCTGCTGGGATATGTACATTCAGATGATCAAATAGATGAGCTTGCCCCTCATACTGGAAAGTAATGTCTCTAAAAGAAATGGAGGACACAAAGGGTTCTACTTTCATCGCGGCTGGGAAATCATCCGATTCCGCTTCGATCTCCAATACTTGAAATATGCGTTCCATAGCAGACATCGATTTCTGCAAGCCAGCCCATTGTCCAGCGAACTCTGTTAATGGATACACCACATGATTGACGAGATTGATAAAAGTTAGTAATGCTCCTACAGATAATACGCCTATAGAAATATAATACGAACCCAAACACAAGCTGACTAGAAATGTAAGGGAAGCGGCTGCTTGACTCCCCACATAAAACCATCCGCGTAATCTGGCATTGTTTAATTCCAGTGCGTAAAGCTTTTTATTTTTGATCGCATATTTCGTGAATACCGCTTTCTCCATAAGAAAGGAGCGAATAACGAAAAAGCCCTGAAATGTTTCATTTAACAGCACATTGAACCCAGCAACCAAATGCTGAATTCGCCTATTATTATTACGCAGTAATATGCCGAAGATAACCCCAGAAACCATGGCCACTGGAGCTACAAGTGCACATAAAAGCGCTAGTTTCCAATTGATTTGCAGTAAATAAATGAGAACAGCACCATAAATAAAAGGTAACTTAATCAAATTTATTAAGGAGCTGCCAATAATGCCATCCAGATTATGAATGTCATTCGTGAAATGAGCTAATAAATCACCAGAATGAATACGATCTACTTGTTTACCTGGTAATTGTAAAATATGTTTAAATAAGTGCTGGGAGAAATCCCTTTTTACAGCATTGGTAGCAATCGTCTCCCAAAGGGTATTCAGGTAGGTGGAGGTAATACTGATTAAAACAAGTGTGATACCAAGAGGTACTAACCATTTCATCCGTGTGATGTCACTATGAATTGCTGCATCTGTAATTGAACCGAAAAACCATGAGAATCCAATAGTTAGCATAATTTCAACGAAGAGTAAGAGGAAGAGACCTAGGTAAGGTCTTCGGTGCTGCTTAATGTAGGGCTTCAAAACCTTATACGTTCTGCGTGCTTCATCCATTTTCAATAGACCGTTCATCTCATCGACACTCCATACTCATTCTACGATGACGATTTCGCAAGTTGACTTCGAACCAAATAGAATTGAACTAATCGCGATAACAGAGGGAGTGTTCGTATAGCCCAGCTCCACGTTCTTGAAGCTAGATTCGTCATTTGAATACGTTGACCATGACGGTTTATCCAAATCAATCTTCCGATGATCTGATCCTGTGCAATCCATTCGTCATACGTTACATTCGTATCACCTTTGCACCGATACTGTGGTTGTTGATCGTTCATCACGAAGTGAGACAATCGATGAGCGATTAAATGACCGTGCTTCGCACGAAATAAGAGAATATCCCCCTTCTTCATGCATGATGCTTCTATACGAACAAATCTACAAATATCCCCCTCTATGATAAAAGGATACATACTCATGCCTTGCGCAGGCAGATCAATCCAACCTTGCTTCTCCATAGTTAACGCAATCATCTGATCGATGTTCTTATGACCCAGCAAGTTGAACAAGACCTCGATCCATCATATCATGCAAAAATACTTCGACTTCTGTTTCCACATCGCTATGAACCGACTGGAACTCGTTGCGCACCGCCTCGGCAATTGTGTCTATAGTTTGCGCAGTCCCCAGCAGAGACCAGCAAAATCCGCCTACACCATTCAGCTTCGTTAACGTATACGCATCCGTATTGAGAATAATCCATTCCATATCAAGCTCAATAGACTCATAATTATTCATTCGCACATATTGCGTCATTACGAGATCAGCTCCCAAAAAGTATCATTTTTCTGAAAATGCAATTCGTTAATCGTAACTGTTTTGGCCAAAACCAATAACATATGCAGAATATTAACTGTTTCTTCCAAGCTATGTGCCCAATAAAACACTTTATCAACGAGTTGCAGAAAACCATCTGACTTGCTCAGTGCTACCTTGTGATTAGTGGCTGCTTGATTCAATAAATAAATGCCTGCTAGTGCACTCTTATCCATACTCCCTGATCGCGATAATTCGCTTCGAAAAGGCGAGTCGAACACGGTAATACCATCTGGTGTAATCTTAACAATAGAAGCTTCATCGGAGAGAAGCTCACGAGGATCAGACAATTTCGCAGCGGTCGATTTGCCAGCGCCAGAGTGACCAGCGAACAAATAGGCCTTATCCTTCTCGATTACACAAGACGAATGAATAAGGAGCCCCCACTTGGTATGCACGAGAAATGAGCTGTACAGATTCATGAACGCATGCTTTAAAGCTAATTCATTGTGCACGGAGATCGCTGCTTCACGATAATCACTATCAACCGCGATAAGATAATCCGACCTTCGATAGACAATCTGATTGTTCTCTTCTTGTTTAATGGATACCTCATAATTAACAAAAGGAACACCATAGCCTTCATGAAGCCGAACCCTCATATGAGGGGTAGTCGATGTGGCGGGTACAATTGCGAAGTTTCTCCGTATCCAATCCATAATCTTCGTAGACTGACTCTGAACTTGAATATAATGCTCACCAATAATTGTATGAATGTGTTCCATGCTTCTACTCCTCGACACTTCATTAATAAGGGAGGCCAATTACACGGACTGCATCTCATTGACCTCCATAGAATAATTATTTCTAGTTTCTAGTGCTTACCATTCCCTTTGCCATTGTGCGGTCCCGTGTAAGGAGGATTCGGATAGTTAATGCCACCATTCCCTTTTCCAGGGTGATTCAAATTTCCACGACCTTTATTCCAACTTTGGGCGGTTTCAAACCTAACTGGCTGCTGGCTTAACACCATAGGTGGTGAATACACTTTTTGTTTCATAGCCTCATTCTCCATCTTTTCTTCTCTCCTATTCTTTCAACGTTTGAACTAGTCTTCTTACTTCTCCAAATGGAGTATCTATGACCTCATAGAGACGAAGAGTTAACGTAGCTTCTAAAGTATCCGCATCGAAGGCCAGAAGTTCTGTACCCGTCACCAGCTTTTTCTCACCTGCGAATGAAAACACTTTCGATGTCATAATTCGGTTCGAGGCATCCGCTACTTCTAATCTCAGTTTGGAAAAGCTCTGATCCACGACAATCTCGTCCTGCAGTTTAACGTTGAAATCAATCCCTAACTTATAGGAATAATTAGGTCCGTTTCCTAAATTAAAGCTTCGTTGCAGGGACGTGTCATTTATTTTCACCTGAAATGGATAGAACGCGAGAGTATTGTCTGACGTATCCACCACTTTTGTCTTAAACGCTGCAATGGTTAAGTTATAAGGCTCGACCTTTTTACCGTCAAGAATTTCCATCGTTAACCGCTCACCCGTCTCAGAGTTTGGCACGACATATGTATAGTAGATCACGTAGCTGATATTGGGGATTAACGTATCTACCTTCGTTTCTTGCCTAGTGCCTGAGAATTTCTTACCATCTGCAATGGTCAGTACCGTTTGGAACGAAGGCACCGGGACGGAATCTCCACTCTTATTTAACAATTTGAACTTAGCAACTACAGCTTTGAATCCGCCGCCTGCGCTCTCGCTCATGTTCAGGTCAACCATGGATACCTCAATATCCGATCGGATCAGTTGACTAATGGGATCGAACTTAATCGGCTTGTTCAACTCATAGGACCCAATCGGACTCAGTAAACGAGTTGAATTGGTTGCCCCTATTAAATTAATCATTAGTCTGCCGATGGTGTAAGAGATATGTGTTTTATCTTCCGCTACAAAGTCCTCCGGTGTTAGCACCGTTAAGTTCTTCAATTCGGCTTTACTCTTGACCGGTATGGCGTAGTGCACATAATTCTTCTCACCTGGATCTAAGATAAGTTCATCTTGCTCCAGTCGCTCGCCAATAAATACTTTATTCCCTGACTTCCCATTTATCCGAAAATCAGGTACAGAGATTGGCTTGTCTCCCGTGTTGGTTGCAAGGAAACCGACTACGGTCTTGATCCCATTAGTTGTATTCTGTTCATTCAAGCTCACAGGTTGATATTGAATTTTATCCGTTAGCATAGGGATGGTGAACGTGTCCTGCCACTGCTTGATTTGAGCAGGGTCAGAAAGATTCGCCTTCTCCCCTTTCCACTCCAAATCCGCGATAGGCAGAGAGATAATTCGCTTCTCTTGCTTCGGGTAGACGAATTCATCCACATCCGACCATGACAGCTCATCCAAAGCAAATACATCATAACGATCTACGACATTGAAATAACTAAGCTCGATGGTTTCTTTCGGCTGAATATTTCTCGCATTCGCTTGACTAGGACGCATAATGTATTCCAAACCTTCATTCGTTTTCACGCGAACTTCATACTCTGGAATACCGACTAAGCGCTCGCCAGCGTTATAGTAACGAACAACAGCGCCAATTCTAGTTCCCTCTGAAGTAGGTTCATTTAGTACGCTTTTCACATCAACTTGAAGTGATTCCGTCAGCTGGTAACGACTTAATGTGTAGGATTGTGAATACTTCTCATCGGCTGCAACATGGAAAGATGCCGATGGAATGACCAGAGAGACGGCTAGGATGAACATTATCGTCGTTTTTTTCCAATGTATTTTCAAATAAAGTCACTCCATTATTATTTATTGCTCTTCAACTGCCGCTACTTGCACTTTCGCTTTATCCACTAGAGCGCTAGGATTGATTTTCACAACCATCTCGCCTTCCTTAAGCCCAGAAAGCACTTCTTGCTTAGGTTCGTTTAATCTCCCCAATTGAATATTACGTTTCTCGACGGTATCACCCGAAACGACATAGACATAAGCATTATCGCCTTCTCTAACAATGCTATAAGTCGGTACGGTCAATACAATAAGGTCTTTTTCCTCTGCAAGTTGCAGCTTTAACTTCGTGCCTGGCTTTAAGCTAAGATCCTTGTTGGGTACTTCAAGGTTAATTTCGTATGCTTTCGTTTCCGGATCCATCACTTTGGAGAGATAGCTGATAGCCCCTTGAAACTTCGTTTTATTGTTAGGAAGTAAATACGACATGACGGTTTTCCCATTAGCTAGCTTCATTTCTTCATCAGATAATTGGGATTTAATTTTGATCGGATCCAGCCTTTGAATCATTGCGATCTGGGCACCTGCCCCAATACCCATTCCAGCTTCAAATGGCATCTCCGTCATCAGACCGCTGACCGTCGCTTTCACTTCAAGGTTCGCAGTCGATTGCTCAACCTGCTGCAAAGCCAGTTTAGCCGCTTTCAGTTGTGACTCCATCTCGGAAGTTAGATCAATCGGGTCAAATGTTTGTAATTTAACTTTCATTTGATCCAAATCCATCCGAGCATTCATCATCTGCGTTTCCATTTGGTACAGCTGAGCTTTGGTTGCGAGTCCAATATCAAAGTCATTCTTCATTTTATTGTAGCTGCGGAGGAGCGAAGTCATCCCCAATTCCATTTTTTGAATGGTATTACTCAACTCGGATTTCTGATTTTCCGTTTCTTTCTGTCCTCTTATGCGAGCTTTGTCCATCGCGTCTTGCAGTGTCTTAACGGTTGCAGCCGCTGCTTCCCGGCTCGCAAGAATTTCGCTTGATTTTAACTTTAAAATAACATCGCCTTCTTGAACCATATCCCCGCGCTTCTTCATAATTTGCTCAACTTCACCGGTAGCTTTGGCCATGATTTTAAATTGAGCAGAGAATTGTACTTCTGCGACGCGCTCAGGCGAATCACCAATTCTCTGTGGAATTACCTTGAACACTCTAACCGCTTGCTGCGATTGATCCGCATAGACTGAATTTGCATCTGTATTCTGGATCGCTGTGTCCGAACATCCTGCCAAGATGCCAATACTGAGCGTTAAAATAGAAGCAATTCTTACAGTTCGCGACTGTGGCTTTCTTCTTTTTTGTCTCATTTGCTATAAACTCTCTCCCCTTACTTTATTTTTTCAAAAGGATTGATTAGAGATAAGCATCTGCTTGATTATCTTTGACTTCATTAAGTACAACGCCAATTAATTTCATATTCGCTAGCAGGAGCTCTTCTTTTACCTTCTTTGCAATATCACGTTTGACTTTGCCATGCTCGACAATAAGCAGGACACCGTCACTCTTCGACCCCATAATTTTGGCATCCGTTATCGTCAGCAACGAGGAAGCGTCAATAATGACAATATCGTAGTTCTCCTTCAACGTTGCGAGTAAGCTGTCCATTAATTTAGAAGCTAACAATCCCGAAGGATTCTGTGTCCTGGAGCCCGACGGGATTAATTCGAGATTTTCTACCATCGTCTCTCGGACGATTTCATTCATGGTAATTTGACCATTCAGATAATTGGTTAGCCCATGGCTGGGTTCAACGCCAAATGCCAAATGGATGGAGGGATTTCGAAGATCTGCATCAAGCAACATGACTTTATTCCCAATCTGAGCATAGGCAACAGCTAATTGAATCGCAGTCGTGGTCTTCCCTTCACCTCGACTTGCTGAAGTGATGGTAATCGTTTTGGCTTCACGACCAAATACCGAGCACTCAATGTTAAATCGCAATGATCGATAGGCTTCTGAGGTAGAGGAATTATGGAGAATTTGCTTCAAGGCGAGAGATGTCGAATTAGTAGATAGTTTTCGCATAGGAAATATCCTCATCATTTTTTCTTAGTTTATTTTTCCGTTTCAATTTCAACTTTCCGTACTTCGCTTTCGGTATGTAAGCTAACGTAGAAAGTCCGAACACTTCTCGAATATCTTCATCTGTTTTCAACGTATCATCCATCGCATCCAATAGTAGAATGATACCAATTGTAGCAGCCAAGGAAGCAAAAAATCCAAGGATGATATATTGATTCGACTTTTGATTCACCGGAGTAGGATTGTCCTGAACTTTGGCTCGATTCAGAATCGTAATATTATCAACCTTCATAATATGAGGAATTTCGGTTTGGAACACATCGGAGACGGCATTCGCAATAGCAACAGCTCTTTCATGTGAGAAATGTCTCACGACAATCGACATCACTTGCGTATCATTTAAATTAGTTACATTGACGATAGATATCAATTGATCTGTCGAAACTCGTAAATCAGGGTAACGCTGGACGACTTTGTCCATGATAGCTGGGGTTTTAATGATTTCTTTGTATGTATTGATAAGCGCCATATTCACACCAATCGCACCATAATCGATCTGCTCTGTACCTAGTTGATCTTGCTCAAATGTTTTATTCACGATTAATTTCGTTGATGCCTGATAGACGGGTACGTAGTTCGAAGTTGTATACATACTCGTGAGTAAGGTACAAACAAAAACGACAATAACAATTAGCCACCATCGCTTCTTTATAACCATCAAATATTCCTTAAAATTAATTTCCATGATTCCCTCCCAATAGAAGTCTATTTCGATTTTCTATGATACTATTTGTATCTTAATTGTTACTCTTACTTTAAGATACTTTTCGTATCATGTCAACACAATATTCTCGTTTTTTAGTTCCAAATCGTATCACATTTAAGAGCGTTAGAGAATGCAAAAAGCAGCACTTTCCCCCTAGAGGATAGGCTGCTTTTACAAGGCAAAACGCTCTACTTATCTCATTCCTATTGATGCTACGCGGACTGGCTCACCTGCACCTAATCGCGATACGAGCAGCGCTTGCTGCAACAGCAAAGCTAACAACTTTCGCATGGAGCCGATACCGATTTTCCCCATAATATTGGCAAGGTGAATCTTCACTGTTTTCTCACTAATACAGCAATTTTCGGCAATTTCCTTGTTGGTATATCCATATGTAGCGAGCAAAGAAATGATTTCGATTTCGCGTTGAGTTAGCCCATAATTCGAATAAAATTGAAGTAAAACGTCTGACTTTTCTGAGATCATTGGCTTCATATGACAACTTCCTTTATATGAATGTGTCTTTCTCGACTAAGATCAAGAAAGGAATTTTCGATTTTCACGAGTGGATTCGTATCGTCCGTTGGATTAATATAGACGACTTCACCCCAGCGACCATCCGTGAGCAGCACTTGCCGGCCTACTAGATTGTTAATCATATTCTGCAAGAAAACAGAAACAATATGCGGATCTAATTCGCCGAAGAAACCTTTCCTCAAGCGGCTGACGACTTCGTGAAAAGGCATCATTTCATGATAAGGCCTCTTCGATGACATCGCGTGGAATACATCGGCTACAGCTACGATACGACTCATTTTATCCAGTTGACTATCTTGCAACTGCAGGGGATATCCCGTGCCATCAGCGCGCTCATGATGCTGCAATGCCACAAGAGCTACACGATAGTTAATGCCTACCGTCTCACGCAGCATATTATAGCCATAAATGGTGTGCTTTTTAATCTCTTCATATTCTTCTTTGGATAATTTACCTGGCTTCATGAGAATTTCTTGAGAAATTTTGATTTTACCCACATCATGCATGGTTGCTGCTAAAGATAGAAGAGCCACTTCTGTGTCCGCGAGCTCCATCCATTTGCCTATAAGCGTCGAAAGAACGCCTACGCCAATATTGTGTTGATGTGTGTATTCATCCTTCGCTTTGACAGCTTGAAATAATTGAAACAGATCTGGATTATCAGCCGCCTGCTGGACGATAGGAATTAATTCTGACTTAATCTCAAGCAGTGGTATTTTCTTCTGCGTCTGAATGCGTTCGAACAAATCCTTGGCATATTCCGTCGCTTTCTGAACTAAACGATTCGCTTCATGAGCAGGTGCAGCTTGCGTCTGATCATCAGACATAGTCGTGGTTACGATATCCATCGTATCAATGCGATGCTGCTTAAATAAGTCCAAATGCTCTTCACTGAGAATGGTATGGATAGGAACTAAGACTAGCCCATAGCTTGTTGTCACATCGTATCTTAATCTTTTACCCAATAGGTCTCTCAAGAAATCCCGCTCCATTAATTTCAAAATCATACCAATTTCTATTATATACGACATATCCCCTCGCATATATGGGAGAATTAACCTATATTTCGACAAATTCATCTAGGTTAATTTTCCCAGTTACTTCTATTCTAACATGACTTCTAGGTCTAGCGATCCTTAACTTTTGTTATTTGTTAACCGTGACATCCGTCTATCCCCCTGCATATAGTAAGTATCGACTATCCGCTTTTACCTAAGGAGGACTTCACGAATGGCAACGAACAAAAAACAAGAACTGCGCGACGTAGAGCTTGAAACAGAGGTTTCACAAAGCGCGGCAACGGAATCCGACTATCCAACTGCTTATTATCCGCAAAATACGCCGTACCCTTACGGCTATCCCGTACCGCAATATTACGGCTGGGTACCAGCCTATGATCCGCGCGGATTAGGTGGCTTCGGCATCCCTGGCTTCCCAGGCACTGGCGGCATGCTACCTGGATTTCCAGGTGGACCTGGGTTCCCTGGCGGTCCTGGCGGTTTCCCGGGTGGACCGGGATTCCCTGGTGCTCCTGGTGGTTTCCCAGGTGGACCTGGACCCGGACCTGGATTTCCACCTCCAGGACCTGGACCAGGGCAAGGCGGATTTCAACCGCCAACCTCTGCGCCGCCATCTCAGATTCCCGTTAAGCCGCTTAAAGCTCCTGGCGTCTACGCTGTAGATCCAGGCGGCATCTCCCGCTGCTTGTTCAGATTTACGTATATCTGGCAAAGCAACGGCCAACAGTACTGGTACTTCCCAGTATTCGTTGGACGGACATCGGTTTCTGGATTCCGCTGGACTGGTTTCTCTTGGATATTCTTTGGTATTGATTTGCGCTTTATTGATTCCTTTACTTGTTAAAATAAAACCCAGTCAACATCCGATTTTGCGGATGGTGATTGGGTTTTTGCTAGTGCTTCTTATAGCCGCAGGAATGGATGTGTCACAACAGTTCGGTCGAAGATGGGTGTATCCTCTCCCTTCTAACCTTGCTCCGCCGCTCCAAACAAATTAAATGGATTTTATGTAGCTATACTTGCTGATTTTCCTCGTTTGGGAGCAATAGATGGATTTCCTACCCTGAAAATCTCCCAGCAGGAAGTTGCTTTAACGCACCGCTTTTCATGGGCTGTTTGTCGTGTATCCCTTAAAAAGGCAATACTGAACTAGACCCTGCTAATGACAG